>CAYFNE010000021.1:0-61151 GCA_964344355.1 uncultured Magnetococcales bacterium | reverse complement strand
TAGTTCTAACTTGACCAGGCATGGATCATGTACCAGGAGGTGTCAAAGTCGGGTGCTGCGGAGCCGGGAACTGCTGGATCCCATTACCCGGACCTTTCACCGCCTTTCCTTCCTGGAGACGTTGGAAGATACCTTGGCGGAGAGCCAATGGAGGGACACGTGGGCGGTGCTGCTGCTTGTGGAGTTGATGGGACTGAAAAAGGTGAACCAGTCTCTGGGGGAGGACGCCGGCGACCTGCTTCTGGTGGAGATGGCCAAACGGATCCGCAGGTGTTCTCCTGAGGGGAGCGTTGTGGCCCGGACAGCTGGTTCGAGATTTTCGGTATTGCTCAAGGATCTGCCGGACTACCAAAAAAGCATGGTCTCCGGAGTCAGGCTGGGGAATGCCCTGCTTGAGACGGTTTCCTCTCCGCTCGCCATCAAAGGGACGAACGTTTACGTCCGGATCTGTATCGGGACCAGTCTGTTTCCAAAAAACGGTCAATCCGCGTCTGAATGTCTGCAAGCGGCCGACGTCGCTTTGCGCATGGCCAAGCGCTCCTCCAAAACAACCGGAGAAAACCGATTTGCCTTCTATTCATCCGACATGGACGCCGAAGTGCGGGACAAGGCGGAAAAAGAGAAGGCTTTGCGCCACGCCCTGCAGGCGGAACAGTTGCGGATCCACTTCCAGCCCAGAGTAAACCTGGCCACGGGACGGATAACCGGTTTCGAGGCGCTGGTCCGCTGGCCCCGGGAAAACGGCGACGGCATGATTCCGCCGCTGGAGTTCATCCCACTGGCCGAGGAGACGGGTTTGATTCTGCCGTTGGGGGAATGGGTCATGCGCAGATCCTGTGGTTGGATCAGGGACTTGAGACAGGAGACCGGATTGGAGCTGGATGTTTCCGTCAATGTTTCCGCCAAGCAGTTCCTTTATCCCCGCTTTGACCAAACGGTCACCGGCATTCTTCGGGAGACCAATCTTCTCCCCGACAGCCTGGACATCGAGATCACGGAATCACACGTCATGGAAGACATGGATGACGCCGTGCATGTACTCCGTCAACTCCGGACCCATGGCATCTCCGTTTCCCTGGACGATTTCGGGACCGGTTTTTCGTCGCTGGGCTACCTGAAAAACCTGCCCTTGGACCGGATCAAGATGGATCGCTCCTTCGTACGGGAACTCGCCCACCGCAAAGAGGCCCAGGCCATCGCCAAAGCCGTCATCCAGATGGGGCATTCCATCAATATGAAGGTGATCGCCGAAGGGGTGGAAAAACCGAATCAACTGGAACCTTTGCGGCGGTTTGGTTGCGACAGCGTACAGGGTTTTCTCCTGTCACGGCCGCTGGCGCCGGAGCATGTGCCTGCGATACTGGAGGAATTCCATCATCCAGGCGATGCGGCCAGGCGTTGCTGAATGAGAGACCGGTTTTCCTTCAAAGAAAATCCGGAGCGCCATTTTGCAAATGACGACATAGAGGAAAAAGATGTCCTTGGCAAACATAAAGCAAGTGTCATTTATCGGGGCGGCGGTTCTGTTCACAATGGCGCTTGCCATGATCACCACGCCGGCCCACAGCGCCTCTTCCGAGACCGTTTCGCTGACTTTCGGGGTTTATCAGTCCGACAAGGCCACGGTGATGTACCGGAAGTTCATTCCGGTTCTGGAATATCTGCAGGAGGCCATGGAAAGCCGATTGGGACGGCCGGTGGACATCCGGTTGAGAATCTTCAAGGGTTACGAGGAGGCCAACGACGCCATCGTGGCGGGTGATGTCGATTTCGTCCGTTTCGGAGCGGCCTCCTACGTGCGGGCGAAGGAACGCAACGCCCGCCTCCAACTGCTCGCTCTGGAGGAACGGGAAGGCAAGACTTTCTTTTACGGCGTCATCATCGTACCCGCCGACAGCCCGGTCCAGTCGCTGGCTGATCTGAAGGGGAAACGTTTCGCTTTCGGCAACCGGAACTCTACCATCGGACGGTACCTCTCCCAGGGGGAACTGGCCCAGGCGGGTATCCGCGCCAGGGACCTGGCCGCCCATGACTTTCTGGAACGGCATGACAAGGTTTTCATGGCGGTGGCCATGGGAGACTACGATGCCGGGGCCGTGAAGGAAACCACATTGAAAAGGTACGGCAGCCACGGCCCCGTACGCATTCTGCACAGATTTCCACTCGTCACCAAACCCTGGATCGCCCGGGCCGGCCTCAATGCCGAGGTGGGGCGCGCCATCCGGCAGGCCCTGTTTGAACTCAGAGCGCCGGACGTTCTGAAGGAACTCAAAGTGACGGGTTTCCTGCCGGTGGAGGATACCGCTTTCGACTCCCTGCGGGAAAAAATACGGCTTTCCGTCACATTCGAGCGATAGGAGATATACTTGGCGTCTTTGGTTACGACCTGGCGGCGGTTACGTCTGAACGTAAAGATGATCGTGGCCATCATGTTCATTCTGGGCATGGTGACGATTCTTTCCGGGTGGATTCTGATCGTCAACGAACGGCAGGTGCTTCTGAAGCAGGTCGAGGCGCATGGCGCCTCGCTGGCCAAGGCTGCGGCCGTTTTCGCCCTGGAGCCTCTTCTCATCCTGGATTATCCGGTCCTGGGAACCTACGCCGAAAAACTGATCCATGAAAAACCGAACCTCGGTTTCATTCGCTTTAAACGGGCCGATGGAAAAGTCGCGGCGGAAGCGTCTAAACTTTCAGTCAGCGCCTCCTCGGTGAAACTACGAATCCACTCAGCGGAAATCCACATGAATGGCGGTTCCCGGCCACCTATCGGTTGGGTGGAGATCGGCATGTTGACGCACCGCTCGGATCAACTGGTCACTTCCCGCATCCGGTTTCTCAGTTTGGCCTTCCTCCTGCTCTTCGTCATTCTTGCCCTATCTCTGACGTTTTTGTTGAAAAAGCTGGTGACGGATCCCGTCCACAGGATCTCCCGGCAAGCCACCGCCCTCGGCGAAGGCGACATGGAAACGGAAATCACCCTTTCAAATCGGGACGAGCTGGGGCTCTTGGCGGACGTTTTGGATGTCATGCGCCGAAAGCTGAAAAACTCGATTCACGAAGTCGCGGACCAGAATCGGCAATTGATGGGGTTGTCCCGGACACTGGAGCAGCGGGTTGCGGAAAGAACAAAGACGCTTTCCCGGCTCAACGTCAGGATGGAAGAGGAGATTCGGGATCGCAAGCAAATCGCGGAGGCCTTGAGGAACAGCGAGGAGAAATACCGCGCCATCATCAATAACGCCGGAGTCGGCATCGCCTTGGCCGACTTGAAGGGCCGGTTTCTGGAGGTAAATCCAAGCCTGGCGGCCATGCTCGGTTACGCTTCCGATGATTTGATCCGAATGTCGTGGATGGATATCACATACCCGGAGGACCTGGCCCTGAACAGAAGCCTCCATGAGGATCTCATCGCCGGTCGGCGTGACGTCTATCACATGGAAAAAAGGTATCTGAGCAAGAATGGTGAAATCATCTGGGCTTATCTGTCGGTTTCCTGTCTTAAGGGTTCGGAAAACAAACCGGATCGAATGATCGGCATTATCCATGACATCACCCAACGCAAATGCGCGGAAGAAAGCCTGTATCGCGCTAAACAGGCCGCAGACCTCGCAAACAGGGCCAAAAGCGAGTTTCTGGCCGTCATGAGCCATGAAATACGCACCCCGTTGAACGCCATTCTGGGTATGGCGGAGATTTTGAAGGATTCGAAACTTGATGCGGAACAACGCCGCTATATACAGGTTCTTCATCGTGCGGGCGACGGCCTGTATGCCCTGATCAGCGACATACTGGATCTTGCCCAAATCGAAGCGGGCCGCTTGGAGACGGAGCGTCAGCCCGTCGATCTGCATGAGTTGACGCAGGAGGCCATGGATATTCACGCTCTGAACGCGCAACGCAAAAAACTGCGCCTGCAGATTCACGTGGATCCGGCCCTGCCTGCGCGGATCCTGGCCGATCCACGGCGCCTGCGGCAGGTGTTGCTCAATCTTCTGGGCAATGCGGTCAAATTCACCGGTCAGGGGAAAATCCGCCTGGAGGTTACTTTGGAGGACCACGAAATGGTTCTTTTTTCCGTCAGCGATACCGGTATCGGCATTCCTCATGAACAGTTGGAAAAGATCTTCGATCCGTTCATCCAGGCGGACTCCTCCACCACGCGTCAGTATGGAGGGACGGGCCTGGGGCTCGCCATCTGCAAAAAATTAGTGGAGACCATGGGGGGAGTCATCTTGGCGGAAAGTGAGCCGGGACAGGGAAGCGTCTTCCGGTTTCGGATTCCTGTGGGCAAGCCAAGGTTGGATTCCTCGCCCCGGAACAATGCCTCAACCGACCAAACGGAAACACTGGACTGGCTTGGGCAAGGAAAGATTTCCATTCTTCTGGCGGAAGATGCCGATGACAACCGCCTTTTGGTCGAGACCTTCCTTGAGGGAACCTCCTGCCGATTGGAAACCGCGGCCGATGGGGCGGAAGCGCTCCGGAAATTTCGCTCAGGCGGATTCGATTTGGTACTGATGGACATTCAGATGCCGGTCATGGACGGACACGAGGCCACCCGGCGGATACGGTCCTTGGAAAGTGAAAAGGGATGGAAACCGACTCCTATCCTGGCCTTGACGGCTCACGCCATGGTTGGCGATGAACAACAATCCCTGTCCGCTGGTTGTGACGGCCACATTACCAAGCCCGTCACGCGGGAAAAGCTGTTGACGGTGATCGGGCAATTCACGAAGAACAAGGACGGTTCCACGCCAGCACAGCCATCAGCCTGATGGTATTCATTGGAAATTATTGTGCCCAATAAGCCTGTACGCATACCTCCCAACCTGCTGCCTTGGATCGAGGCGCGAAAACGTTTCGGCCTGTCCCATGCCCAGATCCAGATGGCGCGGGAACTGGGTATGAATCCGAAAAAACTCGGCAAGCTGGCCAATCACAAGCAGGAGCCCTGGAAGGCCCCGCTGCCGGAATTCATCGAGACGCTGTATTTCAAACGGTTCCGGAAATCACGTCCGGATCAGATCCGGACCATTGAGGAGATGGCGGCGGCCAAACGGGCCGTAAAGCGGAACGCCTGAAGAATAGGGACATTGCGATGGTGGAAAGCGGAAAGGAAGGATATGATGGCAGACTGTAAGATGATGGGATCCGGTTTTCATCGAAAGCCCGGGCCCATAACGATCTTTGACAATTGAGTGTGACGCTCCGGCCCGGATCGCTTGAGTTCCCGTTTGGTTGAACTCGCGGTTCGGGTGGAGTCGTCTTTTACACGAAATGAATAGACGCGTTCTGTTGCCCCTGTACCCGTACAGCCTTTCCATTTCGAATAGTAACCCGATCCCCCACCTGGAGGGCGCCGTTCCCAGAAACCTCAACCACTCCCTGCGCCGTGGCCACGCGGACCATACCGCCAGAGATCGCCACCACCCGTCCGGAGATGGCACGCCGACTGGTGACGAGACGTTGCAGGTCATGCAGTGGAGTAGCCACGAAGAATCTCCAAGGAAGTGGTTATGCGGGGGCCAATGGCCTCGTGGGCGACGCTGGTGATCTTACCCTGCCAGGAACGGCCCATGAGGGCATCGTGGACCTCGATGATCTGCCCGGGCAGGATGCCAGGCCGATGGACGCAGGTGAGGGACACCTCCTGAAGCTCCTCGCCTGCATCGATTTCGGCGCGGCCCCGTGATCGCATGGCCTCGGTGGTGGAAAGCAGTGGATCGGAGATGTCCTCTCCGGAGAACTCCCCGTTGCCTCGCTGGCAAACGATTTCTCCATCGCCTTTCGCTTCGCCGGCGGTTCCGTTGACGTTGACCTGAACCGGGAAGGAATCCAGGTCGGCTACCGTGCTCGGCGTAGACAGCCCCCAGGACATCGCCTGCACCGTGCAGGTGATCCGGGCAATGGCGACGCCGGAGATTGCCGCTGTCACGGTCATGCCGTCAGTCTCCAGGGAAAGCTCCCCCAGATCGGCGCCCAGCCAGATCACCGAATCGATGGAGACCGCCGGCTGGTTCAGGGAGGCGCTGTTGGACCCGTCGAAGGAAACGTCCTGGGTGACTTGGTAGGATTGCTCGGCGTTGGCGGAAAGCGTCCCCGTAGAGACCGCCATGCCGACATCGCTCACCTCGGGGCCGGCATGGACCAGGAGATGGGCCGTCTCCCCACTGTAGAAAGCGGTGCGCCCCGCGTTCAGGCCATCGATGCGCCCGTCGATCTCGGCGGACAGGTTGCCGCTGGAGGGAAGATATCCCCGCACAACCACCCGGTTGACGCGGGCTTGGGCCCGGTGGGATTCCCGCCGCCATGTCGGCCTCGAACCCCAGAGAGATCGGATTGTCCGCCGTCATCCCCCGGGAACCGGCGGCGAGACCCGCATCCAACCCGATCGGCAGGGTGTTGGAGAAGCTCAGCTGCCTGGAACCGGCAGCGAGATCACCGTCAAATCCGATGGGCAGGGTGTTGGAGAGGGTCAGCTCCCTGGAATCGGCCTGGAGGTTGGCGTCCAGGGTCAGGGGAATGGATCTGTCGAGGGTGAGCACCCAGGCCCGGGCGTTCAATTCCGCCTGGAAGGCGAACGAGAACGTTGATTCCTGGGTCAGCAGATGGGATTTGGCCAGATTGGCGTCAAAGGCCAGGGGCAGGTCCTGATCGAAGGAAAGCTCAGGTGGCAGGTAGTCGAAGGTTCCGGAAAGCTGATTGGAGACCAGCAGGGCCGGCAAACCGGAAAGGCGGGCAGAAACCTGGATCGGCCAGGAGGCGGTGAGGTTTTGGGCAACCTGGATGGCCGTGGGCGCCGCAAGGATCCCCTCGACCCGAATGGACCAGGAACCGGCGTGGGCATGGGATACGGTCAGCGCCCAAGGCGTAGTGGAGCCATGAGCCACATCCACCGACCATGGCGCATCGATGCCGGAGCGGGCAAAATCCCCCAGATCCCATGAGGCGCGCAGGTTGCGGCCGCACTCCAGATTCCAGGACCCGGAGATCCTGCGCGTCGCCGCCACGGCCCATGAAGCGGCAATTTCTCGGGATGCCTGAACGGCCCAGGGAGTGTCCAGCACTTGGCCGGCATGCACGCCCCAGGAGGAGGTCAATCCTCGGGCAAGACCCAGAGACCAGACGGATTCAAGGTCCGCTCTGGCGAACTCTCCCAGGTCATGGTGGGAGCCCAGAGCCCCGGCAACGCCCAGGGACCAGCGCGCCTCATGGTCAGTGGAGACATGGACTCCCCATGGGACGTCCAAGGATCGGGCAGTGGTCAGAGACCAGAGGATGTTCCTGTGCTTGGAAACCTGGATGCCCCAGGGGCCAACCAACTCCCGACCAACCTGGATCGACGAGGGAGTGATCAGATCCCGGGAAACTTCAAGATCCCATGGGCTGGAGACTGCTCTTGTCAGTTGGGATGACCAGGAAGAGGACAAACCGGCCCCAATCCGGATCGACCACTCCCCACCGATTTGCCGGGTGGTTTGAAGCGTCCAGGCAGAGGACGTTTCCCGGGTGACATGAACGGCCCATGGCGCGGACAGCGTATAGCCAGCCTCTACGGACCAGGAAAGGCCCACATCCCTGCGGGTAATCCGCGATCCGAAGATCACCGACCACCCGGAATTTTTGATATGCCTGGCCGCATCTCCCAATGTCCGGCCGGAAGATCGGAAGATTCTGGAAAAGGTGGGATCCGATGGCGGAAGTGACGGAAAGAGGCTGGGCGCAGCAGCCCGCAAAAGGCTCTCACGGGCCAGGATGAGGGTCACGGCCAGTTTGTTCCTGAAGTGGTACGAAGAACGGCGCTACCAGGAGATCAACCGGCATCGGTTTTCCATCGGCCTGATGAGGGAGACGGCCATGCTGGCCTTGCGGCGCGGCGTGGATCTTTCCTGCTTCATGGAAGCGTTCGAACATCCACGGTTCAGCCCGGCCATCCAGAACGCCACCTGGGCGTTGCGGTCGGTGGCCGGGAGAATTCCCACCGTCACGGATTTTCTGGAGGAGCAGATCCGGAAGGGCCACCTTTTTCGGGGCAACGTCAGCTACATTTTCGAGGCCCTGACCGCCCTGGATCCCGAACGCTACGCCGATCTGTACCGGCGGACGTTCCTGCCCAGCCTGTGGGAGCTGCCTTCGCGGGCTTTGCCGGATATGCGTCCTTTCCGGGAACAGGAACCCTTTCAACAGCGGTGCATCATCGACGTGGTGCCGTTCGTGCCCATCAACACCGGCATCTCCCTGGAGGAGACCGAAGCGGTCCGAAGAAAATTCCTCGCCGGGGCCGATGACGTAGACCTCCGGCGCAGCCTCACCTGGCAGATGCTGCGCCTGCGGCCGCAGGATGCCAACACCATGGAGACCGCCGTCAGCGCCCTGGCCGACGAGGACGACCAGATCAACGCCTACTACATCACCAAGTTCGTCATGGGGCCCGGGCTGCGGCTCTTTCCAGGAAAGCTGCTGAGATGGAACACGGTGAAGACAATCCGCGCCGCCGCCAACCGTTGGCCCCAGAATGCCTATTTCGCTGAATCGGCCGCCCGGGTGGCCATGAAATTGAACTCCTCGTCATAAAACTGCGTATTCTTTAATCACTCAATGCCTCATGATTGGGCTGGGCGATTAAATTACAGGCAGGCCAGGGGTTCGCCTTTTTGCGCCCACAAAGAACAATCCTGATATGTTGTATAGAAATAATTTGCACATCAAAAGGTTATGTGATGTCACATTTTTCCCCTGACGGGACCAATTGTTGCTACAGTGTCATGTTTGAATCCAATCCATTCAGACTGGAGATCTCAAACACTATCCTGTCCACTGAGGAGCGTGAACGGCATTCAAAGGCATTTCGACAAGGGGGGTAAAATGGTCAGATTGGCTAATATCAAGATGCGTCCCAAGCTCATTGGGTTTTTCTTGCTGGTGGGGCTGATTCCGTTGGCGGTGGTGGGGTGGTTCGCATCAAACCGGGCCACCGACAGTTTGATGCAGACGGCATTCAACCAGCTCACGGCCGTCCGGGAGATCAAGAGATCCCAGATCGAAAGATATTTCGCCGAACGCCAGGGGGACATGGGGGTCCTGGTGAAGACGGTCAACACCCTGCGCAGCGAGGCCTTCCGCAAGCTGGAGGCCATCCGCACCATCAAGCGGACCCAGATCCAGGGCTACCTGGGCGCTATTCAGGAGGAAGTGCAACTTCTGGCCGGCAATCACATGCTGATTGACGGGCTCGAAGCGTTCGAGGAAGGCTGGGATGCCCTGGGCGGTAACGTCACTGCCGAACTGCAGCGGATGTACATCGACCAGAACCCCAATCCCACAGGCCAGAAACACATGCTGGACGCCAGCCCGGAGGACAACCCCTACAACCGGGCCCATGCCAAATTCCATCCCTGGTTGCGGTCCCTGTTGGAAGCGCGGGGCTATTACGACGTTTTCCTGGTCAACCACGAGGGAAAGGTCGTCTACACGGTCTACAAGGAAGCGGATTTCGGCACCGATCTGAGAAGCGGACGCTGGAAGGACACGGACCTCGGCCGGATCTACCGGATGGTGGACCAGAATTTCCGCCAGGGGTATATTGCCTTTACCGATTTCTCCCCCTATGCCCCCAGCGCCGGGGCTCCAGCCAGCTTCATCGCCGCTCCCATCTTTGACCATGAGGGCAAGCGTCACGGCGTTCTTGTCTTTCAGATGCCCATCGACAGGATCAACGCCATCATGGGTGAACGGACCGGCCTGGGCAAGACCGGGGAGACCTACCTGATCGGCCCGGACAAGTTGATGCGGTCCGACTCCTTTCTGGACCCCAAACACCACACGGTGGCGGCCAGCTTCGCCGATCCTGCGAAGGGCAAGGTGGACACCGAGGCGGCCCGGCTTGTTCTGGATGGCAAGACCGGAGCCGACGTGATCATCGACTACAACGGCAACCCGGTCCTGTCGGCGTTCGCCCCATTCGATTTTCTGGGGGTGCGCTGGGGCCTGCTGGCCGAGATCGACGTGGCCGAGGCCTTCAGCCCAGTGGATGCCGAGGGGCATGAGTACTTCAAGGAATATCAGGAGATGTATGGTTACTACGACATCTTCCTGATCAATCCGGATGGCTACATCTTCTATACCGCCGCCAAAGAAGCGGATTATCAGACCAATATCCTGAGCGGCAAGTACGCCTCCTCCAATCTGGGCGAACTGGTCCGCGAGGTCATGCGGAGCAAGCGGTTTGGAGTGGCCGACTTCGCGCCCTATGCCCCCAGCAATGATGACCCGGCCGCCTTCGTGGCCCAGCCGGTGGTGCATGACGGCGAGGTGGAGCTGGTCGTTGCCCTGCAACTGCCCCTGGACGCCATCAACAAGATGATGCAGGAACGGGATGGCATGGGCGAAACCGGCGAGACCTACCTGATCGGTCCGGACAAACGGATGCGGTCCGATTCGTTCCTGGATCCAACGGGGCACTCGGTCAAGGCCTCCTTTGCCGGCTCCGTGGACCGGAATGGCGTGGATACCGAAGGCGCCCGGGATGCCCTGTCCGGAAAGTCCGATGCCAAGGTCATCATGGACTACAACGGCAATCCGGTCCTGTCCGCATATACACCGGTCAAACTCGGCGATATTTCCTGGGCCATGCTGGCGGAAATCGATCTGGCTGAGGTCGAAAGCCCCATCAACGCCCTGGTCGTGGCCATCCTGATCGCTGGCATCATCATTGCCGCCGTGGTGGCGGGCATCGCCCTGGTCATTGCCCAGTCCATCGCCAAGCCACTGGTTGACGGAGTGACTTTTGCGCGCAGCATCGCTCGAGGTGACCTTACCGCCCAGATCAATCTGAATCAAAAGGACGAATTGGGCATGCTTGCCGACGCGCTCCGCAACATGGTGGGCAAACTCAGCGAGGTGGTGGGCAACGTCACCATGGCCTCCGAGCAGGTGGCCTCGGGAAGCAATCAGCTTTCGGACGCCTCTCAGGGACTTTCCCAGGGTTCCACCGAACAGGCCGCCTCCATCGAGGAAACGTCATCGGCCATGGAGGAGATGGCTTCCAACATCCAGCAAAATACCGATAACGCCACGACCACCGAGACTATCTCCAAGAAAGCGGCGGCGGATGCCGAGGAAAGTGGCTCGGCAGTGAACGAGTCGGTTACGGCCATGAAGCAGATCGCCGAGAAGATCTCCATCATCGAGGAGATCGCCCGCCAGACCAACCTGCTGGCCTTGAACGCCGCCATCGAGGCGGCACGGGCCGGGGAGCACGGCAAGGGCTTCGCGGTGGTGGCCGCCGAGGTGCGTAAACTGGCCGAGCGGTCCCAGACCGCCGCCGGAGAGATCAGCGGCCTCTCCACCTCCAGCGTGGAGGTGGCGGAACGGGCCGGAGGTATGCTCTCCAAACTGGTCCCGGATATCAAGAAGACGGCGGAACTGGTGCAGGAGATCGCCGCCGCAAGCCGGGAACAGACCCAGGGCGCTGAGCAGATCAACAGCGCCATCCAGCAGCTGGATCAGGTCATTCAACAGAATGCCGGCGCTTCCGAGGAGATGGCGGCCACCGCCGAGGAACTCTCTTCTCAAGCGGACATGCTGTCGGAAGCCATCGGATTCTTCAGGACCGAGACCGGCCATCGACCGGTTCACCAGCAGGCTATCCCTACTCGGGAAGCCGTTCGAAAGGCCTCCCCACCACCGGCTCGCAAAGTCCTGCCCGCGCCCGGGCCATCCCCAAAACCGCAACTCC
Source organism: uncultured Magnetococcales bacterium (assembly GCA_964344355.1). Taxonomy (GTDB): domain Bacteria; phylum Pseudomonadota; class Magnetococcia; order Magnetococcales; family CAYFNE01; genus CAYFNE01. The sequence goes on along the minus strand of CAYFNE010000021.1, from coordinate 49,414 downwards.
CGGCAAGAAAATCCGGTGGAAGCCATGGCGCATCCCTGGACATGGGAAAACGCGCCGGGAAGGGGGAGGACGCGGACGACGAGTTCGAAAATTTTTGAGTAGCCACGGCATTCCGTCCGGTTTCCACCGGGGTTTCCGCCCTGACGGAAACCGGACGGTCCGACATTGTGGAATACTTGAGGGAGAGGCTGGCCTAGATGAGAAACGATATCTTTTCATCGGAGATCGAATACCTGGTATTTACCGTCATGGGAACCCGCTATGGGGTGCCCCATTTCGATGTGGTGTCGGTGAGCGACATCCCACAATCGACGCGCATTCCCCACATGCCCCCCGACATGCGGGGCGTCATTCCCTTTAGGGAAGGCAACATTCCCCTGTTCGATCTCCGGGTCAGGTTCGGTGAAAAGGCCAGGACCATGGAAACGGCTGAATTGGTCGAAACCATGGCCCAACGAAAACAGGATCATATCAACTGGCTGAACAAGCTGAAGTCGGAGGTCCTTGAAGGGCATCCCATCACTGTCCAGACGGTCCCGACAAAATGCGCCTTCGGAAAATGGTATGGCCAGTTTCAGAGTGACAACGCCCAGCTCAGCGCCTACATGGCGCGTTTCGATCAGCCCCACCAACGCATCCACCGGGTGGCGGTGGATGCGGAGAAGCTGATCCAGGCCGGTCAAAAATCCAAAGCCGAGGATATCGTTCACGAGGCGGAGAAGGGCATCCTGTCCGGACTGATGACCCTGTTCGACGGAGTCGAGGATCTGGTCCGCAGGTATCTCATGGAGTATTCCATCGTGGTCAATTGCGAAGGGCGCCGGTTTGCCATTGCGGTGGATGACATCAACTTCTTCAGCCCCTTGCAGGAGGTTCAATATCCCCTCCCAGCCAACGCGATCGGCGGCGGCAATGATTTGGTTCAGGCCATCGGACGCCACCAGGAGGGTTCCGATGACCAGATGAAGGATGTGTTGCTGTTGGACATGAGCTGCATGTTGGAAGAAGAGTCGCTCGGATCCGGGGAAGAGGATGCTCCGGCTGACAGGAATCCAAAAGGACAGGATTTCCATGAATGAAGACCTTCCAGGCGTGATTCGGAAGGCCATCGACACAACGGCCAAGGCGTTTTTTGCCAAGGATGTCGGTATTGAGGCCGGACCAGCCATCGTGAAGTCGAGGGATAAACCTTATGAACCCCCGCAATCGGACGTCACGGCTATCGTGGGGTTCAGCGGCGCGATGCAGGGAGGCGTGCATCTCTCCGCGCCATTGCATGCGGCCATCGGATTGGCCGATGCATTCACCGGAGAAACCCTGTCCGAATTCGATGACTTGGCCAAGGATGCCTTTGGCGAGCTGGGCAACATCATCGCCGGCTCGGTCAAAGGCCTTCTTGGAGAACAAATCATTCTGACGCCACCTCAGGTGGCGACTGGCGCAGGCGACGAAATCAGCTACACGAAAACACTGGAAAGCGCCAAGTGCTATTTCCGGACGGACAACGGCCCGTTCTTCGTCGAGGTGTTTTATATGACCCCGGATTCAGCTTCAGACATTGATGTGCAGGTGGAATGATGGCGAAAAAAATTCTGATCGTGGACGACTCCTCCAGCATCCGCCAGATGGTGGGGCTGACGCTCAAAGGCGTTGGTCACGAAATCGTTGAGGCAGTGGATGGAAGGGATGCCCTGGACAAGGCGAAAGCCGGAGGCATCGATATGGTGGTGACTGATCTGAACATGCCCAACATGGACGGGATCACCCTGATCAAGGAACTGCGGGCGTTGCCGGCCTTCAAGTTCACGCCCATCCTCATGCTCACCACCGAATCCCAGGGCAGCCGCAAGCAGGAAGGGAAAGCGGCCGGAGCGACGGGCTGGATGGTCAAGCCCTTCAAGCCCGATCAACTTCTTGGCATTGTAAAAAAGGTGCTTGGTTGACCTGCCCGGAATGATTGTACCACGCGGGCTGACGCCCGTTACCGCCACTTCCGATTGCCGCCCGTTCTGGCCTCCAGTGGCCGGATCATGGTTGCCATGCATTCGGCCAGGTTCCTCGACAAAGGCTCTTCACCTACCTTCTGTTCCATCAACCATTGGACCAGGACTTCCTTCTTTTCCGAGGGTGGAGCGCCGGAGGACCAGAATTTCTCCACCGCCCGGTTCAACAGTTCCAGGTAGGGAGTCGGCGCGAAGGGGAGCGTCCCTCCCTGGGGAATTTCGAAGGCCGGGGGTGGGTCCTGGGGCAAAGGCCAAATGGACTGAAGGAAAAACAGGGGCAGGCGCACTTCAATGTATTCGCCCTCGTGATAGGTCAGCCGATTGGCCCTCCAGTTGGTCTGTCCACCGACCCAGAACTCCACCGGAATCGGCGAGAACTTCCCCGAATGAAGTCCCCAGGGGCCGTTCGGCGCACTCCACGGTTGCGTCTGGGAATCCGACAAACGGCCCTCGGCCCGCAGATCTCCATCCCGCAGGGCCACCAGCAGATCATCCTGGGCCGACCGCTCGAAATCGTTCTGGATCTGTTCGGCGGTCTTGCGTAGCCACGACGTGGCCCCGACCACGCCCTTTTCCGCATCGGCCCGGAACCGCTCCAGATGCTCCGCAGCCGGTCCCTCCAACCGGTCATAGGCGATCCAGTTCATAGCCTCGTGGAGGGAGACCTTGTCCTGGATCATCTGTACGCGCGCCGGCATACAACCTCCTTTATGACAACCAATTCGTTTCCAGCAATCATTCGATATTTCACCCCACTTCGGAAAAAGTCAGGGTGGAAGGGTTGGACCCAGTGGTCCCTCCGCCCCGGTCCATGGGTTCAACCCGTTCATCAGCGAAGGCCCGATCCACCAAAAGGACTCCACCCTGAAACACATTGCACTTCAACAGGTTCGTCCTGGGTTCACCCCTTGACGGCAGACCAGACCACCCGCCCCTGAATCCTTCCGACGTTCCCGCATATCGTCCCGGTCGGCGAAAATCAGGTCATGTCCGCGCCAATTGACCAAAGCCGCAAGAAGACAAGCCCATGACCGCCGATACGGAAAAGATAAACCAAGCCTACGCCACATGCGAGGTCGCCAACCAAAAGCCACAAGAAAACCGGTCGTCTTCAGGGTTGCTTCAGCGTCCCGAGGTTTCCCAGAACGCTGTCGACCAGAAGACCGGGAGGTCGGCATGAACGGTTTGGATCCCGACCTCATGAGCGCCGAGGAGCGTCTCGATGAGGCAGCCGAGATTCTCGCTTCAGGCTTCCTGCGTTGGCGGCGGAAACGGGTCGAAAAAACTCGAAGAAAAGCGAATGTTTCCCTGGAGTTATCACCAGAACAGAGGCTTCATGTGTCTGAAACGACTGAGAATTTGGGAGACAGACCATGACGGAGACGGAAAGCGTATTGAAGCGGGTGACGGCCCTGCCGGGAATGAGCCTGGCCGACCTCAAGGCCATGTGGAAGGGACTCTACGATCAGGACCCGCCGGCCCACGGCAGACCCTATCTGGTGAAGCGGCTGGCCTACCGCATCCAGGAGTTGGCCTTCGGAGGGCTTTCCGAAGCCACCGAGCAACGCCTCGATGCCCTGGCCAATGGCAAGACGGATCCCAAGACCAATGGCTCCGGCGGAAAGAAGAGGAAAAAAGTCAACACGCCCGAACCCGGATCCCGGTTGGTGCGGGAGTGGAAAGGCCGGGAATACGCAGTGATGGTCATGACGGACGGCTTTGAATACCAGGGCCGAAAGTTCCGCAGCCTCTCCGCCGTCGCCAGGGAAATCACCGGAACCCACTGGTCAGGTCCGGTTTTCTTTGGGGTCCGGAAGAATGGAAACGGAAAATGAAAAACACGATCCCCAAGATTCGATGCGCGGTCTACACCCGCAAATCCACCGACGAGGGCCTGGAACAGGATTTCAACTCCCTGGATGCCCAGCGGGAGGCTTGCGAAAATTACATCGCCAGCCAGAAACAGGAGGGGTGGATCCTGGTTCCGGACCGCTACGACGACGGCGGGTTCTCCGGCGGCACGCTGGAACGCCCGGCCCTGCAACGGCTCCTCCAGGATATCGAGGCGGGCCGGGTCAATTGCATCGTCACCTACAAGATCGACCGGCTCTCCCGTTCTTTGATGGATTTTGCCAAGCTGGTGGAGGTCTTCGACCGCCACGACGTTTCGTTCACCAGCGTCACCCAGTCCTTCAACACCTCCACCTCCATGGGAAGATTGACTCTTAACGTGTTGCTTTCGTTTGCGCAGTTCGAAAGAGAGACCACGGCGGAGAGGATCCGTGACAAGTTCGCTCAGTCCCGGAAACGAGGTATCTGGATGGGTGGTCATCCGCCGTTGGGTTACGATGTCCAGGACCGGAAACTGGTTGTCAACGAAGAAGAAGCGAAACGGGTCCTGAAGATCTTCAAACGGTTCATCCAGGTTGGATCCGCCACCCTGCTGGTAAAAGAGTTGAGAGAGGCCGGAATCCTCTCAAAAACCCGCACCACCGCTGGCGGAAAGATCCGGTCCGGCCGCCCTTTGGACAAGGGAACGCTCTACAAGATTCTCAACAACCGCACTTACCTCGGCGAGGTGGTCTACAAGGGGGAATCCTATCCCGGAGAGCATCAGGCCATCGTCCCCCTGGACCTGTGGGACAAGGTCCACGTCATTCTGGCGAAAAACAACCGCCAGCGGGCCAATCGAACCCGAACCCAGACCAAGTCCCCCCTCAAGGGGATCATACGCTGCGGCCATTGCAACAGGGCTATGCGCCCCAGCCATACCCGGAAAAACGGCGTCCTCTACCGTTACTACGTCTGCATGAACGCTTCCAAGAATAGCCACGCCGACTGCCCCTTGAGCACGGTGGCGGCCGCCCAGATCGAGGAGGCCGTCTTCCGCCGGATCCGCAAGTTGATCCGAGCGCCGGAGATGATCACCAGAATCTGGAAAAACGCCGCCGGAGAGGAACCCGGTCTCAGGGAGCAGACGGTGGTCAACGCCCTGAAAAAGATCGATCCCATCTGGGGGGAACTTTTCCCCATCGAGCAGAACCGGCTCATGCATCTCCTGGTGGAGACCGTGGTGTTGTCCACGGATTCCCTGGAGATCCGGGTCCGGGTGGAAGGGGTCAACAGCCTGGTGGCGGAACTGTCCGACGAGGACACGGAAAGGAGAGCCGCATGAAGGGAAAGCTCAGCCCCGACGGCAGGACCATCATTTTCAAGATCCCCATGCGCTTTCACCGCCGGAGCGGTCGCCGCATGGTGGTGTTGCCGGAACACGAACAGGCCAGAAAAAGAATGGAGGGCCCCTCCGACGACCCCATGATCAACGCCCTGGCCAAGGCGCACCGGTGGAAGAGGATGCTGGAAGCCGACGGCGCCATCAACGTTCGCCAGTTGGCGGAACGGGAGGGGGTTGACAAGTCGGTGATGGCCCGCACCATGCGCCTGAACAACATGGCCCCGGACATCATCGAGGCCATTCTGGACGGTCGGAAGCCGGATTCCTTCAGCCTTGAAAACCTCCGAGAGGCCATACCTCTCTCCTGGCAAGAGCAGCGGGAGAAGTGGGGGTTCAAGAATCCACTCGTTCCTTCATCTCCTTCCCGGCCTTAAAAAAGACCGCCCGCTTTTCCGGAACCAGGACGGCCTGACCGGTCTTTGGATTCCGTCCCTCCCGAGCCTTTCGGATCTTGGTTCCAAAGCTTCCGAATCCTCGCAACTCCACGCGGTCCCCACGCCCGAGGGCTTCGGAAATCTCGCCCAGAACCGCGTTGACGGCGGTCTCCGCGTCGGTGGCGGACAGCCTCATTCTGGCCGAGATGGCCTGTATCAATTGGCTCTTCGTCATCCGCTTTTCCGATGGCAATGGTGACCCTGGACGGGTATTGTTCGGCATTCGGCAACCGACCTCAACCGTACTGAAGTCGACAATTCCGGGAAGTATCGTTGATTCAATCGTTTTCCGCAATTGACGCTCGATGCCGGGGCCTTTCGCCAGCACGAAGGCCCCCGACGAACCGCGCAACATTAGCGTTTCATTTAAAACCATGTTTGGTTTGAGAATAGTGTTGAGGTCGGCAGGTGAGGTCGGCGACTTCAACCGACCTCAACCTTTTGAGAATATCGGCGAAGAGAGAGAAAAACGGGCCGGAAAGAGAGGGGAGCCGACTTCAGGTGGGAAGAGGCGTTCCGTTTGGGCGTCGCGCTATGTATTAAAAACATTGGAGAAATTCTGACATAAAAAAACCGCCCCGGAAGGCGGTTATCTCGTAACTTATTGTTTTTATTAGATAAATGGTGGAGGTGGCGGGAGTCGAACCCGCGTCCGCAATATGTAATCAACCTGGAAGATGTACGATCATTTGCCGGTCCGGGTAGTCCCTTGGCCTGAAGGACCGGCTGGCCTTGGGACCTCCGTTGCCTCGGAGAACTGGGTGACCCTTTGAGTTTAGGCCCGGCCTTCACGATTCCGGGTTGATCCCGCCCGAAGGCTTCTGTTGACGGGTCCGGATCCAGACCCCGCTCGAGCTACGGTTTAAGCCGCAGCGAGAGCCGGAGCGTAGTGCTCGTCGTTGGCAATTATAAAGGTTGGTCCATTACGGCGGTGCCTTGCCGGATCGCCTCCAAAAGTCTTTCCATACCCCGTCGAAGCCGTTTCACCCCCATACAGGGTCGTGCCCTGGTTTGATTAGAACACATGTCCCCGGAGAAGTTCAACTCAATTCCGATTTATTCCTCTTCTTCCTCTTCCATCTCGATGCCATCGACGGTGCGCCCGAGAAAATCGAGAACCTTGCGATCCTTGCCGAACTTGCCCCGGTCGGCGCGCAGGGCCGAGTCCAGGCTTTCCATCGGTTCGAGACTGTAGTGGAGCGGTTCATCCTCCTCGATTACATCCTCCAGGAGATAAACCTCCCGCTCATCCTCATACCAGTCTTCCAGCTTGAATTTTCGCGGATCCTCCAGCTTGGTGAGGATCGCCTCCTTGTTGCCGAACTCCAGGGTGACGGTCTGTCCGGGCTTCAGTTTGCTGATCTCTATGCTTTCCACGCGCTCTTATCTCCTTTGCAGCATCCATACTCTATCAATGAAAAGTCACTAATCCTTGAACCCGAGAATATCCCCCATATCGTACAGGCCCGGTGACCGTCCCGCCAGCCAGATCGCCGCTCGAACGGCGCCGTTGGCGAAAATCATGCGGCTGGCGGCGCGATGGGTGATTTCAAACCGTTCCGCCTCGCCGGCGAACAGGGCGGTGTGGTCACCGACGATATCACCACCACGCACGGTGGCAAAACCGATGGTCTTCGGATCCCGCTCGCCGGTCACCCCTTCACGGCCATAGATGGCCACCTCATCCAAATTTCTCCCCACGGCATCGGCAATGGAACGCCCCAACCCAAGAGCGGTGCCGGAAGGGGCATCCACCTTGTGGCGATGGTGGGCCTCAATGATTTCAATGTCGAACGCCTCTCCCAACACCTTGGCCACCTCCGCCGCCACCTTGAACATCAGATTGACGCCGACGCTGTAATTGGGAGCCAGGACGATGGGCAGGGTCCGGGCCGCCGATTCGATACGCGCCCGTTCCCCGGTGGTAAAACCGGTGGTACCGATCACCATGGGCACCCCGGAACCCACGGCCTGATCCATATGGGCCAAGGTGGCGACGGGCACGGTAAAATCGATGAGTACCCGTCCCGACTGAATCACCGCCGCTGACTCGGAAACGATCGGCACGCCCAGGTCGCCAACACCGGCCAGATCACCGGCATCACGGCCCAACAGTTCCGATTCCGGCCGTTCGCTGGCGCCGGCCAGATAGCAACCCTCATGCTCGGTCACCGCCCGAACCAACATGCGCCCCATCCGTCCGCCGGCACCGACGATGCCAATGGGTGTATCAGCCATGTACACTCCTTCCGGTTCGTTCCATCAGCTGGACATCTTGTCGAGAAAATCCTTGACCTTGTCCAAAAATGAGCTGGTTTCGGGCTGGGTGTCGTTGTTGGAAATTTCCGCCAACTCCTCCAGCAACGCCCGTTGCCTTTTGCTCAGATTGACCGGGGTTTCCACCCGTACCTCGACCACCAGATCACCGAACACCCCCGGTCGATTCAAATGCGGCAAACCCTTGCCACGCAACGCCAGCCGCCGACCGGTCTGGGTGCCCGGTGGCAGGGTGACCCGGGTGCGGCCACTGAGGGTGGGTACCTCCAGCTTGCCACCCAGGGCGGCCTGGGAAAAGGTGATCGGCACCTGACAGAGCAGATCGGCGTCATATCGTTCGAACATCGGATGCGGCGCCACCTCGATCATGATGAACAGATCGCCGGCGGTGGCCCCGTGCAAGCCGGCCCCCCCCTCCCCCGTCAGGCGGATGCGGGTGCCGGTATCGACACCGGGGGGAATGCGAACGGTCAGGGTTTTCTCGGACCGTTTACGACCCTGACCCTGACAATCGCGGCAGGGATTGCGGTTGATCTGCCCCTGTCCCCGGCAGGCGGGACAGGTACGGGCGATGGAGAAAAAACCCTGCTGGGTCCGCACCTGTCCGGCGCCACCACAGGTGGAGCAGGTTTCAAGACTGGAACCGGGCGGGGCGCCGCTGCCGTTGCAGGTGTTGCAGAGGATGATGGAGGGAATGCGGATACGTTCCTCGGAACCATGCATCACCGTCTCCAGACTGACGGTGAGGTCATAGCGGAAATCCTCCCCGCGCCGATTGGCCGAACGGCCACGGCCCCCACCGCCGCCAGGACGGCCACCACCGAAGATATCCCCGAAAAACTCCTCGAAAATATCCCCGAAACCACCCCCATAAGCCGAAGGATCGCCGGAAAAACCACCCCCCTGCCCCAGGCCGGCATGACCGAACTGGTCATAGATGGACCGTTTTTTCGGATCCTTGAGCACCTCGTAGGCGGAGTTCACCTCCTTGAAACGGGACTCCGCCTCCTTGTTGCCCGGATTGCGGTCCGGATGCAACTCCATGGCCAGCTTGCGATAGGCCTTCTTGATGGTGCCCTCGGAGGCGTCACGCCCAACCCCCAGGGTTTCGTAATAATCTTTCGGCATCGAAACCTACTTTTTGTCGTCTTTCACTTCTTCATATTCGGCATCCACCACATCGCCGTCACCCGAGGTCTGACCGGAAGGACCGGCCTGGCCAGCGGAGGGATCGGCTCCCGGGGCGCCATCGGCGCCGGGCTGACCGCCGGTCTCCTTGTAGACCGCCTCGCCCAGCTTCATGGAAACCTCCATCAAAGCCTGGGTCTTGCTGTTGATGGCTTCCAGATTGTCACTGTCAACAACCCCTTTGAGATCGGCCATGGCCGCCTCGATCTGGCCCTTCAAACCCCCTTCCAGCTTGTCACCATGTTCCTTGAGGGATTTTTCCGTGGTGTATATCAGGGAGTCGGCCTGGTTGCGGGCATCGATCAATTGCCGCTTTTTGGTGTCCTCTTCGGCATGGGCCTCGGCATCGCGGACCATCTTCTCGATCTCGTCATCGCTCAAACCGCCCGAAGCCTGGATCTTGATGGACTGCTCCTTGCCGGTGCCCTTGTCCTTGGCCGACACATGCACCAGACCGTTGGCGTCGATGTCGAAGGTCACCTCGATCTGCGGCATGCCCCGGGGCGTCGGGGGGATGCCAACCAGGTCGAACTGTCCCAACAATTTGCAGTCGTTGAACATTTCCCGCTCACCCTGGGCGACGCGGATGGTCACCGCCGACTGGTTGTCGGCCGCCGTGGAAAAGATCTGGGATTTTTTGGAGGGAACGGTGGTGTTCTTTTCGATCAGTTTGGTAAATACGCCACCCAGGGTTTCGATACCCAGGGACAGTGGCGTCACATCCAACAACAACACATCGTGAACATCGCCTTTAAGGACGCCGCCCTGGATGGCGGCGCCGATGGCCACCACTTCGTCCGGATTCACACCCTTGTGCGGTTCCTTGCCGAAAAAGTCGGAAACCACCTTTTGCACCTTGGGCATCCGCGTCATGCCCCCGACCAGGATCACCTCATCCACATCCCGGGCGCTGACGCCGGCATCATTGAGGGCGATACGGCAAGGCTCCAGGGTCCGTTGGATGAGGCCATCCACCAACGCCTCCAGTTTGGAACGACTGATGTTGACATTGAGATGTTTGGGACCTGAGGCGTCGGCGGTGATGAAGGGCAGGTTGACATCGGTCTGGGTGCTGTTGGACAGTTCGATCTTGGCCTTTTCGCCAGCCTCCTTCAACCGTTGCAGGGCCATGTTGTCCTTGCGCAGGTCGATGGCGTACTCCTTGCGGAACTCTTCGGCCAGATAATCGATGATGGCCTTGTCAAAATCCTCGCCGCCCAGGAAGGTGTCGCCATTGGTGGATTTCACCTCGAATACGCCGTCGCCGATCTCCAGGATCGACACGTCGAAGGTGCCTCCGCCGAGATCGTAGACGGCGATGGTCTGACCGCCCTTTTTGTCCAGGCCATAGGCCAGGGCGGCGGCGGTGGGCTCATTGATGATACGCAACACGTTGAGCCCGGCGATACGACCGGCATCCTTGGTCGCCTGGCGCTGGGCATCGTTGAAATAGGCCGGCACGGTGACCACCGCATCGGTCACCTTCTCCCCCAGATAGTCCTCGGCGGTCTGTTTCATCTTCTGCAGGATCATCGCCGATACTTCGGAGGGGCTGATTTTTTTGCCACCCCCCTCCACCCAGGCATCGCCGTTGTCGGCCTTGACGATGGAAAAGGTGACCTGCTCCATGTCGCTGCGGGTGGTGGGATCGTCGTAACGACGACCGATCAATCGTTTGATGGCATACAGGGTGTTTTTGGGATTGGTCACCGCCTGCCGTTTGGCCGCCTGCCCCACCAATCGTTCATCACCGCTGGTAAAGGCCACCATGGAGGGTGTGGTCCGGCTACCCTCGCTGTTCTCAATCACCTTGGGATCCCCACCTTCCATCACCGCGACGCAAGAGTTGGTGGTACCCAGGTCGATACCGATCACTTTTCCCATTGTCTTTCACCCCTTACTCAAGATTTCTCAAACCGGGACCGTGAGCGGCCCGGTATCCGTGTATTTTATCGATCGCCAATCCGTTCCGCCGGATGGTCCTTTTGAATGAACGGACGAATTCCTCATGGTACATATGGAAATCCGCCCAAAGAATGTCAACCACCCGAACCGAAAAAAGCCGCGCTTCAACACTCTTTGGCAACGCTGACCATGGCCGGGCGCAGCAACCGGCCGTTGAGCAGATAGCCCGATTGCATCTCCTGCACCACATCCCCGGGCTGACCATCCGGGTCTTCCACGTGCATCACCGCCTGATGGAGGTTGGGATCAAAAGGGGTGTTCAGGGAATCGATCCGTTTGACGCCATGTTTGTCGAAGGTGCGCACCAACTCCTGCTGAATCATGCGCACCCCGTCTTCCAAAATTTTCAGCTCGCCGCCACTGCCCTCGCGGATGGCGTCCAGGGCCCGGTCCAGATTATCCGCCACCGGCAACAGATCCTTGGCGAACCCCTCGATGGCGAACTGCCGGGCCTGCTGTTGATCCCGGCTGGACCGCTTGCGAAAATTTTGCATCTCCGCCGCCATGCGCAGATAGGCATTGCGGTTTTCCTCCGCCTCATTGCGAGCCGCCGTCAATTCCGCATCCAGCGGCGTTGACGGGGACATCTCTTCCCCATCCATATTCAAAAACTCCTCGGCCGTCGTTTCGACGTTCGATTCCTCGTCATTTCCAGCAGCGGCCTCAGTATCGGCGGTCTCCGCGGCCGTGTCCGCCGCCTCCACGACCACGTCATCCGTTGCCGGGGCGGTCACCGTCTCTTCCGCCATCCCGTTCTCTTCCGGAGAGGCGGAGGTTTCCGGTTCCTGACTGTTGCCGCTCATAGTGTTCCCTCATCTTCTGTTTCACTGATATGGACCGCCCGGCCGCTGCCCGGCGTGGCACACAGGGTTTGGGAGGTCGGCGCCTCCGACAGGAAGGTGCTGAGCAGGTTGGCGGTAAAGTCCACCAGGGGAATGACATGGGCATAATCCAGCCGTGTCGGACCGAGCACCCCCAGGGCCCCGGGGAACATCCGCCCCGGACCGTTGAAATGGGCCGCCACCACCGTGCAACCATTGGTCGATCCCAACCGGGACTCGGAACCGATGAACAGTTGCACCCCATCGTGAAACAGACAGGCGTCCATCAGACGGATCAAGGCCCGTTTTTCCTCCAACACCGTCAGCATCTCCCGGATCCGTGCCAGGTCGAGGGAGGTGCTGAAAATATTCATGCGGCCGTTGACGATCAAACCGCTGCCCGAGCCGGTACCGGTGACGCTCTCCAGGAGATTGTTGCACAGGGTCCGGTATTCCGACTCACTCCGTTCCACCTCCTGGCGCAGGTGCTCGCGCACTTCAAGCAGGTTCATCCCTTCCATGTGGCGGCTGAGGGAACGGCCGAAACGGTCCAGGTCCCGTTGCGAAAGCACCTCTTCCAGGTAAAAAATGCGACTCATCAACTGGCCGGAGTCAGAGACCACCAAGGCCAGGATACGGCTACCACGACGACCGCCTCCCGGAGCAAGTTTTAAAAATTGCACCCGGCGCAAGACGGTATGGTTCAAACCGGGGGTGCGCACCAGGCAGGCGTTGGGGGTCAGGCTGGACAGGACGCGACTGACTTCGGTCAATATGCCATCCAGATCGGCGCCACCCATTTCGCAGGCCTTCATCAAACGCTCTTTCTCTTCCCGGGAAACCTGGGAAACATCCAGCAGGGTATCCACATATTGCCGAAATCCCCGGTCCGTCGGTTCCCGGCCGGCGGAGGGGTGGGGTTGAGACAAAAATCCCATTTCCTCCAATTCCACCATGGCATTGCGGATGGTCGCCGGGGAGAGTCCCAGCCGCGACCGTTCGCAAACCGTCTTGGAGCCGACCGGCTCCCCACCCTCTATATGCGCATGGACGACCAGCTTGAGGATGTCATGATGACGTTTGCTCAACATGGAATTCGTCGATCGGAAAGACCAGTTGTGGATCACGTGATCGGATCAGCCGGCGACACGACTCCGTGACATACGATAACACTACGGCCGAAAATCTTGCCAACATAACAATGGGCCAGTGGGAGTGTCAATGGGTTAGTGGCGATAATTCCCCCAATCCCCACCCGCTACCCACAAACCCTGAAAATCCCCCGGGCCGTTCCCCACCCCATCTGAAATGACCGGCATTGCAACCGATGGGCGATCATGGGTTTCCTGGAATCCGTCCGGTGCCGGCCACCTGTTTTTCGACGGTCCAACGCCGATGAATCGATCCTTTCGAATCGCTGAAGGAGGACAAAAACTTTATCCCGACCAGATCCTTGGGTACTATTCCACCAACAGCGGCTCGACACGCCGACCACGATGAGGGGACGCGAGCCGATCACAGCGGTCGTCCATCGGTCGATCATGAACATTCCAATCCCTGTACGGACAACAAAAACGATGAAGATCACACTCAACGGTGAATCCCGTGAGATCCCGGCCAAATCGACCATTTCCGGACTGCTGAACCATCTGGAGTTCGACCCGAAACGGGTGGCGGTGGAACGCAACCGCGAGGTCGTGCCCCGGGACGACCATGAACGGACCGAGTTGGCCGATGGCGATGACATCGAGGTGGTCCATTTCATCGGTGGCGGCCAGGCCGAAAAAAAACCGGATCCGCTGATCATCGATGGTCTTGAATTTTCCAGCCGCCTGCTGATCGGCACCGGCAAATACAAGGATTTCGAGGAGACCGCCCGCGCCATTGAGGCCTCCAGCGCCGAAATCGTCACCGTGGCGGTGCGGCGGGTCAACGTCAGCGATCCGAAAGCGCCGATGTTGACCGATTACGTCGATCCGAAACGGTATACCTATCTGCCCAATACCGCCGGTTGTTTTACCGCCGAAGACGCGGTTCGCACCCTGCGCCTGGCCCGGGAGGCCGGCGGTTGGGACCTGGTCAAGCTGGAGGTGCTTTCCGACCCGAAATATTTGTGGCCCAACAACCCGGAGACCCTCAAGGCGGCGGAAATTCTCATCAAAGATGGGTTCAAGGTGATGGTGTACACCACCGATGACCCCTATCTGTGCAAAACCTTCGAAGAGATGGGCTGTGTCGCCGTCATGCCCCTGGCGGCCCCCATCGGCTCCGGACTGGGGGTTCGCAACCCGTTCACCATCCGCATCATCGTCGAACAGGCCACCAAACCGATCCTGGTGGACGCCGGGGTCGGCACCGCCTCGGATGCCGCCATCGCCATGGAGTTGGGTTGTGACGGTGTCTTGATGAATACCGCCATCGCCGGCGCCCGGGATCCGATCCTCATGGCCCGGGCCATGAAACGGGCCGTGCAGGCGGGACGGGATGCCTATCTCGCCGGTCGCATCGCCAAAAAACTGTATGCCACCGCCTCCAGCCCGCTGGATGGTACCTTTTTCTGATTTCGAAACCATGAACGAAGCGATCGAAATACCCGGCGACGATCCGTCCGCCCCGATCTGGGATTGCCGTTGGCCCGACACCATGGCCCTGCAGGTGGCCACCGAACGCATTTTGAACGGCCTGCCCGCGGATGAACCCCGGTTCAACCGCCGTCTTCCGATCACCGTGCGCCTGGATCCATCGCCCCATACCCACGATCCCACCCGGGCATTGCTGATCGCCCCCTGGGGCGTGGAACGCATCTACTGGACCCCGGCCGACCGGGGACCACCACCGATATTGCATGTCGCCGAACTGGAAACCGACGCCGAAGGCCGGGTGGCCGCCGGTATCGGCGTCCTGCTGGAAACCGAAGAGCGGCAAGTGCCGGTGGTCACCGCTTGGGAACCGGAAACCGGTCATTATTTTTTGGAAACCCTGCTCCATTCGGTATGGGATTTTGACGACGTGGAAACGGCCCTGGCCACGGCCTTGGGCCGGAAGCCGCCCCCCCCGCCGAAAACCTCCCTTTCCGGTCACCTGAACCGAACCCTGAGCCGCCGCAGCCTGCTGGGATTCGGCCGCCGTTGATGGGCCATGAAAAGGGGTTCACGCTGGATCGATACACATTTTTTAATGGCCCCTTCCGCTCCCCTGTGATATTCTGAGGGAATATGTTCAAAAGGTGGTTTTCGACCTGCCAAACCCATTCTGTCCACTCGACAAAGAACACTAATAAAAGCACCTATGCATGAGGAGATCACAGCCATGACGGGAAAAATGAAATCCATTATCCCTTTGCTTCTGGCGACCAGCATTCTGGCCCTCACCGGCGGCTGCGCCAGCCAACAACAGGAAGCCAAGGTTCAAGACAACACGCAGGCCATTCAGGAGGCGGAAGAGGCCCGTCTGCGGGCCGAGCGGGAAGCGGCCGAGGCCCGGGCGGAAGCCGAGCGTGCCCGTGAAGAGGCCAGCCGGGTCAGGGAGGCCTTCCGGGATAGCCTGAACAAATAATCACCCCTACCCGCATCACACACCAAAACCGCTCCCGGGGTCCGTTCAAACCCCGGGAGCGGTTTTTTTTGATCCATACCATTGCCTGGAGCGGATCATGGGAAGGGAGACTGAGACCCGTCAAACCCCTCCCCTTCATACGCCTCGAATTCCAACCGATCCTCCGGCACCGACAACGATGAATTCTCCTCCGGTAACGGCTCCAGGGGCGACGAACGCTCTCCCGGCACCGCCCCTTGACTGGATTCGAATGCACCGGCCAAAGCGGCATTTTCCCCTTCATCCAACGCCAAGGGCACCACTGCGGGCACCGAAGAATCGGTGGTCTTTGCACGGGTATCCGCCGCCACCGGTTCCGACACCACCTCGGGCACCCCCGTCGCCTCTTTCAATAAACGACTCACCTGCCGCCAATTCAACATCACCCGCGTTCCCGGTCGTTTGGCCAGGGCCTTGTTGATCACGGCATTGGCGATGACCTGAAGATCGACCTCTCCCTGTTCGGCCAGGGAGGCATGCACTTCCAGATGGAGTTCATCCCCAAACCAGCCGGCCTTGACCGGCTGATGAACGATCTCGACGGAATCCCCCACCCGGGCCAAGTCAAAAAAACGGACCACATCCTCCGGATAGAGGCGGATACAACCATGACTGACACGCCGGCCGATGCCGTAGGGTTCGTTGGTACCGTGCAACAGATAACCAGGAAGCGAAAGATAGAGGGCATGGCTGCCCAGGGGGTTTTCCGGTCCGGGCGGCACCACCTCCGGCAGGTCCGGGTCTCTTTCCCGGATCGAAGCCGGCACATACCACGAGGGGGCTTCCTTTTTGCGCAACAGACGCGCCCGCCCCACCGGAGTGGCGAATCCCTGTCTGCCGATGCCTATGGGATAGGTGCCGACCATGCCATCATGACGTTTCATGTAGAGACGCATTTCCGGCAGGTTGATGACGATACGTGCGGTGCTGTCCGGCAGGATCCAACGCATGGGAACGGTCATCGACTTTCCCTTGGCCGGCAGCCAAATCTCCATCTGCCGGTTCGCCTCCCGCACCTCGTTGAAGCCGACCCCGTACCACCGGGCCAACGCCACCAGGGTATCCTTTTCGCGAATGAGATGATGATGCAATCCACTGCCGATGACATCATCACCGGCCGAAAGCGAATAGCCCTTGTCCCGGTAGGATTCGACCTGCGCCGGTGATAAACCGAGGGTTTCCGTCAATCGCAATCCGGACGCCACCTCTGCACCTTCCAGGTCATCGGCTCTCACGACCGTTGCCAGAAAAAATCCGGCGGACAATCCAAGTATAAAGGCGAGATGGAGAAGGGGACCGGCGGGAAAGGCCGGTTTTACGGCCCAGCGACGACCGGCCCGCCACAATGGGAGGGCCGGAAAAGAAAAACGCCCCTTTCGACTCACGATTCGTGACCGGAAAAGGGCGGATTGAGGACGGCGACTGATGGTGGCGGCGTTACTATTCGACGCGCTCCACCAGCTCGATGAAGGACATGGGGGCACAATCACCATAACGGTTACGGGTTTTCAGGATGCGGGTATAACCACCATTTCGGTTCTCGTTGCGCTCGGCGAGATCGGTGAACAGCTTATGAACCACATCCTTGTCCCGTAAGATGCTCAACGCCCGGCGCCGTGAGTGCAGATCGCCCTTTTTACCCAGGGTGATCATCCGATCGGCGATGCTGCGCAACTCCTTGGCACGGGTTACCGTAGTCTCGATCCGTTCGTGACGCAGCAGGCTCACCAACATGTTGCTGGTCATCGCCTTGCGATGGCTGGCGCTGCGACCCAGCGTGCGCCCACTCTTGCGGTGTCTCATTGAATTGTACCTCTAAAAATTCTCGTCCTCGAACTGTTTGGCCAGCTCTTCGATATTTTCCGGTGGCCACCCCTCCAAGGCCAATCCCAGGCTCAGGTCCATCTCATCCAGGACCTCCTTGATCTCGTTCAGGGATTTCCGGCCGAAATTGGGGGTCTTGAGCATCTCCGCCTCGGTTTTCTGCACCAGATCGCCGATATAGACGATATCGTCGTTTTTAAGGCAATTGGCGGACCGCACCGACAGTTCCAGTTCATCCACCTTCCGGAACAGGTGCGAATTCCACTTCGGACCGGCCGACTCCTCAAGGGGCTCATGGATCGGCAGATCGTCAAAGTTGATGAACAGGCTCAACTGATCCTGGAGAATTTTCGCCGCCAGGGCCAGGGCGTCCTCCGGGGAGACGACGCCATTGGTTTCAATCTCCATGATCAACTTGTCGAAGTCGGTCTGTTGACCGACACGGGCGTTTTCAACCTTGTAGGCCACCCGTTTGACCGGATTGAAGCTGCAATCCACCGGTATTTCACCGATGGTCGCCACCTCATCCTCGGCACTCTGAGCGGCGCGCACATAGCCCTTGCCAATTGTCACGGTCATCTGCATGTCCAGCTTGCCACCTTTGTTCAGGGTGGCGATGTGATGGTCGGGATTCAAAACCTCCACATCGTGGCCGCCATCGACCATGGCCCCGGTCACCGGTCCTTCTTTTTCGCTCAACAGGCGGATGGTCTTGGGACCGGTTCCGGCCTTTACGCGCAATGCCAGTCCCTTGACATTGAGGATGATATCGGTCACGTCCTCCAGCACGCCGGGAACGCTGGAAAACTCGTGCAGCACACCCTCGATGCGGATCGAGGAGACGGCGGCACCCTGCAAGGAGGAGAGCAGTACCCGCCGCAGGGCATTGCCGAGTGTGGTTCCAAAACCCCGCTCCAGCGGTTCGGCGACCAGGGTCGCCTTGACCCGCGTATCACTCTCTCCAACCAGCTCGACTTTTTTGGGCTTAATCAGATCTGTCCAATTTCTATACATCCAGTGCCCCCAATCAAAATTGTCACGCTACTTGGAATACAACTCGACGATGAGGTTTTCGTTATACTCCGCGGGCAAGTCGGAACGGTCGGGATAGGAGAGGAAAACACCGGCCATCTCGTTCGGGTTCACTTCCAGCCAGGAGGGAAAACCCCGACCAGCGGCGCTATCCAGGGCGCCCTTGATGCGCAGGTGTTCCCGCCCTTTGGGGGCGACCGAAATCCTGTCCCCCGGCTTGACCAGGAACGAACTGATGTTGACGGGCCGGTCATTGACAAAAATGTGCCGATGATTGACGATCTGCCGCGCCTCGGTGCGGGAGGCGGAAAAACCGAGCCGGTAGACCACATTGTCCAGACGCCGCTCCAACAGGACCAGCAAATTTTCACCGGTCACACCACGCATCCGTTCGGCCGTTTTGAAATAATTGCGGAACTGCCGTTCCAACAGACCGTAGGTACGTTTGATCTTCTGTTTTTCACGCAAATGGTTGCCGTAGTCGGAAACCTTACGCCGTCTCTGTCCATGGTGGCCGGGTCCATAGTTCCGGCGTTCAATGGCGCACTTGTCGGAGAAGCACTTTTCCCCTTTGAGAAAAAGCTTTGTTGCTTCGCGCCGACACATGCGGCATTTGGATCCAAAATAACGGGCCATTTTTTCCGCGATCCTCCGAAAACTCGAATAAAGTCAGACTCGACGCCGTTTTGGTGGGCGGCAGCCATTGTGTGGAATGGGTGTGACGTCCTGAACATAGGCGATGTTGAAGCCGATGTTGGCCAGGGCCCGAAGCGCCGATTCACGCCCGGATCCGGGTCCTTTAAGACGCACTTCCAGGTTTCTCATGCCATGTTCCATGGCCTTGCGGCCGGCATCCTCCGCCGCCATCTGCGCCGCGAAGGGGGTTGACTTGCGTGACCCCTTGAACCCCTGCGCCCCCGATGATCCCCAGGAGATGACGTTTCCCGACGGATCGGTGATGGTGACCAGGGTGTTGTTGAACGTGGATCGGATGTGCGCGATCCCGCTGGCGATGTTTTTCCGTTCTTTCCGCTTGCCGCGAACGGTTTTTTCTGGGGCCTTGGCCATGTTATTTCCTTATTTCCCTGTTTCTCTCTCGTTCGATCATTTGCCCGCCTTGCCGGTGAGGGAACGCCTCGGCCCTTTGCGGGTGCGCGCATTGGTGCTGGTGCGCTGACCCCGGGTCGGCAATCCCTTGCGATGCCGCAAGCCGCGATAGGTACCCAGGTCCATCAACCGTTTCGTGTTCATCGCCACCTGCCGACGCAGGTCTCCTTCCACCTGGAAGTCGTTGTCGATGACGCTGCGGATCCGGGCCACCTCCGCGTCGGACAGATCCCGGCCACGCAAGTCCGGTGAAATGTCGGCAGCCTTGAGGATCCGTTTGGCGGAGTGCCGTCCGATACCGAAAATGTAGGTCAGAGCAACCTCAAGCCGCTTGTTGACCGGAATGTTAACGCCTGCGATTCGCGCCACCTTACAACCTCCAAAATCTGTTCACAAAAGATGCTTTCGCCCTTGCCCCGCCCCCTGCCGATGCGAAAGCAACCCAGTGGTTGCCATCCCATGCACGACGGGAGACCGACGTCGGCGGGCGGACCCACCCCGGGCCGTCGATCACCCCTGGCGTTGTTTGTGTTTGGGGTGTTTGTTGCAGATGACCAGGACCACCCCTGAGCGTTTGATGATCTTGCAATCCTTGCACATCGTCTTGACGGACGCCCGGACTTTCATGTTTTTTTCTCCAACTCAAAAAATAAAATCAACTTTTACGGCCCCGGATCCGGGCCTTTTTCATCAGGCCCTCATACTGCCGGCTGATGAGAAAGGATTGGATTTGCGAGGCGGTATCCATGGTCACACCGACAACGATCAGCATGGAAGTGCCACCGAAGTAGAACGGCACATTATAGTTGGTGATCAAAATTTCCGGCAACAGACAAACCGCGGCCACATAGATGGCGCCGACGAAGGTCAGGCGGGTGAGAATGCTGTCCAGGTATTCCGCCGTGCGTTTGCCGGGACGAATGCCGGGTACGAACCCGCCGTACTTGCGCAGGTTGTCCGCCGTTTCCTCGGGATTGAAAACGATCGCCGTGTAGAAAAAGCAGAAAAAGATGATCGCCAGGGCATAGACCACCATGTAGAGGATATGTCCCGGTGACAGGTAGACGGCGGCGGTCTTCAGGGCGTCCCATGGTGCGAAATTGGCCAGCGTCACCGGAAAGAGAATGATGGAACTGGCAAAGATCGGCGGGATGACCCCGGCGGTGTTGACTTTCAAGGGCAAATGGGTGTTCTCCCCACCGACCATACGGCGACCGCTGACCTGACGTTTGGCATACTGGACGGTGATGCGTCGTTGCGCCCGTTCCATGAAGATGATGAAAGCGGTAACGGCCACCGCCATCACCAGCAACAACAACACGAACAGGGGTTGCAGATCACCGGTACGCGCCAGCTGCAGGGTATTGGCCAGGGCGATGGGCAGGTTGGCGACGATACCGGCATAGATGATGAGCGAAATGCCGTTGCCGATACCCCGGGCGGTGATCTGTTCACCGACCCACATGATGAATGCGGTGCCGGAGGTCAGGGTCAGAACGGTCATCAACCGGAAGCCCCAACCCGGATCCACCACCACGTTCATGCCACCGGCCTGCATCGACTCCAGACCGTAGGCGATGCCGAACCCCTGGAACAGAGACAGCAACACGGTGCCATATCGGGTGTATTGGTTGATCTTGCGGCGCCCGGACTCCCCCTCTTTTTTGATCGCTTCCAGCTTGGGGACCACCGCCGTCATCAGTTGCAGGATGATGGAGGCGGAGATGTAGGGCATGATACCGAGGGCGAACACGGTCAGCCGGGACAGGGCGCCACCGGAAAACATGTTGAACATGCCCAGCAGGGTGCCCTGCTGTTGTTCAAAAAAGGCGGCCAGGGCGTTGGGATCGATGCCGGGGGTCGGTACGTGGGCGCCGATGCGATAGACGATCAACATGCCCAGTGTAAAGGTCAGGCGTCGGCGCAACTCGGGGATTCTCCCCAAATTGGCCAGTCCGGCAAAAGGCGATTGTTGATCAGCAGCCATTCAAAAAATACCTTATGAACCTTCGCCGGGCAGGATGACCTTGCCGCCCGCCGCTTCCACCTTGGCACGGGCGCTTTTGGAAGCCCGGTCCACTTGAATGTTCAGCGCCTTGGTCAGCTCCCCGTCGGCGAGAAGTTTGACGCCATGCCCGTTTCGTCCGATCAGCCCTTTGCCACGCAGAGCCTCGGCGTCCACCTCCGCTCCGGCTTCAAAAACCTCCAGGTCCTTGACATTGACCAGGGCGAACGTCTTTTTGAAGGGATTTTTAAATCCCCGCTTCGGCAGGCGGCGCTGCAACGGCATCTGCCCGCCCTCGAAACCGACCATGTGGTAACCGCCGGAACGGGATTTTTGACCTTTTTGTCCGCGGCCCGAGGTTTTCCCCAGCCCGCTGGACATGCCACGCCCTCTTCTTTTCGCCGCTTTGCGATCCGGCGGACTTGCGGGTAGTTGATTCAGTTTCATCCCTGGAGGACTCCCTCTCTTGCTTGATTCTTCATATCCGCTCCGCCCCGTACAGTTGGCGGCGGCCGAACCGTTTTTCACACCGCCGGCCCTTTTGCCACTTGGACCCGGGACCTTTGCCCGACCGGTACGTCGATCGGCCGCGGGTGGGTGTTTCAGTGGATCGCTTCGTTCTGGATAACCGGATTCTATTCGACAACCTGAACCAGATGCTGGATCTTGGCGACCATACCGTGGGTTTCCGGGGTGTCAGGGAGTTCCCTGACCTGATTGATCCGTTTCAGTCCGAGACCACGCAGAATACGGCGTTGCGCTTCGGGCCGACCGATGACCGAACGGACCTGTTTCACTTTTACTGTCTTAGCCATGATTCACCTCAACGCGGTCCGAAACGATCCTCTGGCAATCCCCGCTTGCCGGTAACCACCTGGGGCGACCGGATCGACTGCAACGCGGTAAAGGTGGCCTTGATCAGGTTGTGCGGGTTGGAACTGCCGGTGGATTTGGCCAGCACATCGCTGATACCCAGGGCTTCAAAGATCGGCCGCATGGATCCGCCGGCGATGATGCCGGTCCCTTCCGAGGCCGGTCGCAGGACGACGCCCCCGGCACCGTAGCGGCCAATGATTTCATGATGGATGGTCCGTCCATCCTTGATGGGGATCTCAACCATGTTCTGCCGGGCTTTGTCCGTGGCCTTGCGGATACTCTCGGGCACCTCTTTGGCCTTGCCGAGACCATACCCGACCTTACCCTGCCCATCCCCGACGACGACAATGGCGGAAAAGTTGAAACGGCTACCGCCCTTGACCACTTTGGCCGTCCGTTTGATGGTGACCAGTTTTTCGATCAGGTCGTCCCCTTGCCAACCTTCGGCCCGTTTCTCCTCCGGTGCTCCACGCCGTGATTTCGACATCAAATTTTCCTCATCACACAACTGCTGATCTTCATGGGTTGCCCGCCCCGGGCGTTCCACGCCACCGGCGAAACCCGGGAACCGATGGCCATTTTTTCAGGGTAACTTACCGGGTATCAACCCGTCCATCCAGAAAAAATCCCCTGCTGAACGCTGGTTGGATCAAAAATCCAGCCCACCCTCACGGGCCGCCTCGGCCAATACCTTGACGCGACCGTGATACAGATAACCTCCCCGATCGAACACCACCTGCCGAACGTCCGCTTTCAGGGCCTTTTCAGCCAGAAGGGAGCCCACTTTGGCGGCGGCCTCCTTGTTGCTGCCACTCTTGAGACTTTCGCGGACCGCTTTTTCAACGGTGGAGGCGGAGACGACGGTACGCCCTTGGGCATCATCGATGATCTGGGCATAGATATGACTCGTACTGCGGTAGATCGATAGCCGGAGACGGTCGCCACGAACCTGCCGGATTCGATGCCGAACCCGCTTGCCCCGGGTCTGTCTTGAAATATGCCGATCCTTTGCCATCCCAACTTTCCTCGCCGTAACAGGTTACTTCTTCTTGCCTTCCTTGCGGATGATCTCTTCTCCGGCATAGCGCACCCCTTTGCCCTTGTAGGGCTCGGGTGGCCGAAAATCACGAATTTCCGCACAGGTTTGCCCGATCCGTTCCAGATCGGCGCCGGAGACCTGGATGGCGGTGTTTTTTTCCACCTTGATCTCCAGCCCTTCGGGTATGTCATAGTTGATCGGGTGAGAAAAACCGAGGTTCAATTGCAGCACCTTGCCCTTGACCGCCGCGCGGTAACCGACACCGGTGATCTCCAGGGATTTGCTGAACCCTTCTGACACCCCGACGACCATGTTGTTGAGCAGGGTCCGCGACATCCCCCAGAGGGCCCGATCGCCGCTCCGCTTGGGATTGTGCAGGAGGACGCTGATGCCGTCCCCCTCCTTCTCGATCTTGACACTGGGATGGAAAGCGCGGCTCAAGGAACCCTTTTTGCCTTTGACCTCCACCGCCTGGCCGGTGATCTTCACCTCCACTCCCTGCGGGACGGAGACCGTCTTTTTACCTATTCTGGACACGCCGCTTATTCCCTCGGATCAGAAAACGGTACAAATCAATTCGCCGCCCACGCCCTGTTTGCGCGCCTGGTGGTTCGACAGCAAACCCTTGTTGGTGGACAGTATGGAGATGCCCAACCCCTGATAGACCCGGGGGATCGAGCCGGCGCCCACATATTCACGCCGTCCGGGCCGCGAGTAGCGTTTGATCTCCTCGATGACCGGACGGTTGTTGTGATATTTCAGACCGATGCGAATGGTCTTGTGAACCGTGCCCTCCTCTTCTCCAACCGAAACCTCTCCAACGAATCCCTCTTCCCGGAGAATTTCGGCGATACGCAACTTCATCTTCGAATGGGGCACGTCCACCGCATCCTTGCCAACCGCCTGGGCGTTGCGGATACGGGTGAGCATGTCACTGATCGGGTCGGTCATTCCCATACTTCAAAACTCCAACTGAGTCACGTTACAGTATATATCGTTCGATGGCCGCATTCGGAAAAAAAGGGCCCGCCGTCCTGAACCGCCAACGGCCCGCCCCGTCCTTTTCCGCTCGATCGCCAGCCACTGCTACCAGGAGGCCTTGACCACCCCGGGTACCTCACCCCGCAGGGCAAAAAAGCGAAGACAGATGCGGCACAAGGAAAACTTGCGCAGATAGCCCCGGGGACGCCCACAGTGGGCGCACCGGTTGTAGCTCCTCACCTTGTATTTGGGCTTCTGCTTCCATTTATTGATCAACGCTTTTTTAGCCATGAGCTGTCTTTTTTCCTGATAATGTCAGTTCATAAAGGGCATACGGAAACCGCGCAGGAGCGCTTTGGCCTCCTTGTCGGTCGGCGCCGTGGTGACGATGTTGATGTCCATCCCCCGCACCGCATCCACCTTGTCATAGTCGATCTCGGGGAAGATGATCTGTTCCTTCAGCCCCAGGGCATAGTTGCCGCGGCCGTCGAAGGCGGTACCGGAAACACCCCGAAAGTCCCGCACACGCGGCAGCGCCACATTGATCAATCGATCCATAAATTCGTACATCCGTTCGCGCCGCAGGGTGACCCGGCAGCCGACCGGCATCCCGGCCCGCAGCTTGAATCCGGCGATGGATCGCTTGGCACGGGTGATGACCGCTTTTTGCCCGGTGATGGTGGTCATGTTCTCCGCCGCGTGCGTCAACAGGTTCTTGTCGTTGATGGCCCCACCAACCCCCATGTTGACGACGACCTTGGTCAGACGCGGAATTTGCATGGCGTTGTCGTACTTGAACTCCTCTTTGAGTTTGGGAACGACCTCGTTATGATAAATTTCCTTCAGCCTGGCCATGTCTCTTTTTCTTTCCTGTAAACCTGTCTGCTAAACCTGTCTGCGGATGGAAGGGGCTGGACCTTCAGGTCCCCTACCGGTCCAAAACCTCACCGGAGCCACGAGCGATTCGGACCTTGCGTCCATCCTCCAGAGTTTTTTTGCCGATGCGTACACCCTTGCCACTGGTCGCGTCGAGATACATGACGTTCGAAAGGTGGATTGGCGCCTCCTTCTCGACGATGCCCCCTTCCTGCTCCTTCTGCTGCTTGGTGTGCCGCTTGATCATGTTGACCTTTTCGACCAGGACCTTGCTCTTCAGGGGCAGGATTTGCAATATGCGCCCTTGTTTGCCCCGGTCCTTGCCGGCGATGACCACCACCTGGTCGCCTTTTTTCAAATTGGTGGAGACCCGCTTCGAAGCCTGTCTGTTCATGCCAATATCCTACCTGTTCCCGGCTGTCCGCTTTCCCGTCCGCTGCCGTCCGGTTTTTTCCGAAACCTAGAGAACTTCCGGAGCCAAGGAGATGATTTTCATATAGTTGCGCTGCCGCAACTCACGAGTGACCGGCCCGAAGATACGGGTACCGATGGGCTCACCCTGATTGTTGATCAAAACCGCCGCATTGCCGTCAAAGCGGATGTAGCTGCCATCATCGCGGATCACCTGTTTGCGGGTACGCACCACCACCGCCTTGGCGATTTCACCTTTTTTCACCTTGCCGCGCGGCATCGCCACCTTGACCGATACGGTGATCACGTCGCCAACGCGTGCATAACGGCGTCCGGAACCACCCAGGACTTTGATGCATTGGACTTTTTTCGCCCCGGAGTTGTCCGCGACATCCAATACGGTTTCAACCTGAATCATGATGCCGCCTCCGAAACCACGGTCCAGTGTTTATCCTTGCTGATCGGCGGGCACTCTTTGATCCTCACCACGTCGCCGGTCCGGCATCCGTTTTCCGGATCGTGGGCTTTGTACTTTTTCGACCGGCGCAAAATTTTCCCGTAGAGCCCGTGGCGCACCTTGCGCTCGACCTTGACCACCACGGTTTTGTCCATCTTGTCGCTGACCACCACGCCTTGCAAAATCCGCTGCGGCATCTCTATCCCTCCTGTTTCCCGACCGCGGGGGATTCCCCGGCGATGGTCTTGATACGGGCAATGTCCCGTCGGACCTGGCGAATCCGCGCCTTGTTCTCAAGTTGATCGGTGGCGTTCTGAAACCGCAGGTTGAAGGCCTCCTGGTAGAGGGATTTCAATTTTTCGGCGCGATCATCCGCGGAAAGCGCCCTGACTTCGGATGCTTTCATCACGCAACCCTTCCTCGATCGACAAATTTGGTCGGGATCGGCAGTTTGGCCCCGGCCAGGGCCATGGCTTCACGGGCCAGCTCTTCCGTGACACCCTCCATCTCGTAGAGGATACGTCCCTGCTTGACCCGGGCGATCCAATATTCGGGATTGCCCTTGCCCTTGCCCTGACGGACTTCGGCCGGTTTGCTGGAGACCGGCACGTTGGGAAACATGCGGATCCAGATGCGGCCACCCCGTTTGATGTGTCGGGTCATGGCCCGACGAGCCGCCTCGATCTGCCGGGCGGTGATCCGTCCGGCACGCATGGCCTTCAGGCCGTACTGACCATAGTTCAGCTCCGACCCTCGATAAGCCAGGCCATGCACCCGGCCCTTGTGGGCCTTGCGATATTTGGTCTTTTTAGGTTGCAACAACATGACCGTTCCGCCTCAACGTTTCTCTTCTTTGTCGATGATCTCGCCCTTGAACACCCAGACTTTGACGCCGATCAGCCCGTAGGTGGTCAACGCATCACCGAATCCATATTCAATGTCGGCCCGCAAGGTGTGCAACGGCACCCGTCCTTCCCGATACCATTCGGTGCGGGCGATCTCGCCGCCGCCCAGGCGTCCCGAACAGTTGATTCGGATACCCTGGGCACCCAGGCGTATGGCCGATGTGACCGCCCGTTTCATGGCCCGGCGGAAGGCGACACGGCGCACCAGTTGCTGGGCGACGTTTTCGGCGATCAGTTGGGCGTCCGCTTCCGGCTTGCGTACCTCGACGATGCTGAGTTGCACATCGGTGCTGGCCACCTTGCTGAGATCATTCTTCAGCTTTTCGATGTCGGCGCCTTTTTTGCCGATGATGATGCCGGGCCGCGCCGAGTGGATGTTGATCCGCGCCAGTTTGGCAGGCCGTTCGATCACCACCTTGGAGACACTGGCGTGCTCCAAACGCTTTTTGATCCACCTTCTCAGTTTTATATCCTCAAGAAGAAGGGCCGCATAGGTCTTGTCAGCATACCAGCGGGTATCCCATGTCTTGGTGATACCTAGTCGGAATCCAGTTGGATGTACCTTTTGACCCATGAACGCTTACTCCACCCTGCCTGTTGAGAAATCGCCGCGACGCCTACTCGGCGGATGCGACCGCTACCGTAACGTGTGAACTGCTTTTCAAAATCCGGCTCGCCCGACCACGGGCCCGGGGCCGAAACCGCTTCATGACCATACCCTTGTCCACATGGACCCGGGAGACGATCAGGGTATCGACGTCCATGCCCTTGTTGTTCTCCGCATTGGCGATGGCGGATTTGAGGACCTCTTTGATCGGTCCGGCGGCCCGCTTTCCGGAGTACTCCAGGAGACTCAACGCCTGTTCGACCTTCAAACCACGGATCTGGTCCACAAGGGGCCTGATCTTGATGGGGGAACCTCGCAGGTTCCGTATTTTCGCAACGGCTTCTTCCATCTTTCGCGTCCCTTACCGTGTCGCAACCTTTTTGTCACCGCCATGGGCATGAAAGATGCGTGTCGGCGAAAATTCACCAAACTTGTGCCCGACCATGTTTTCCGTCACCAGAACGGGGATGAACTTGCGCCCATTATGCACACCGAAGGTGAAACCGACGAACTCCGGAATGATGGTCGAACGACGCGACCAGGTCTTGATCAACTCCTTGCGGCCATCCGTCCGCATCTTCTCGACCCGCTTGAGAAGAAACTCATCGAAGAAAGGACCTTTTTTGACTGAACGTCCCACGCTTCACCTCTTGACTCTGATATATTCGGGACCGGTCTTCCGATCCGATATCCGTCTGTTGCGAAAAAAATCCCGCCTAGCGCCGACGCATGATCAGACGGTCGCTGGACTTGCCTTTTTTCCGCGTTTTTTTACCTTTGGTCGGCACACCCCAGGGGGTCACCGGATGGCGGCCACCCGAGGAACGGCCTTCACCACCGCCATGTGGATGATCGACCGGGTTCATCACCACGCCGCGAACCGATGGACGCGCGCCCTTCCAGCGCGTCCGGCCGGCCTTGCCGATCTTGACGTTGCCATGATCCGGGTTGGAGACCATGCCGATGGTGGCCATGCAGTCCAGAAGCACCATGCGCATTTCACCGGAGGGCATCTTCAACTGGGCATACTTGCCCTCTTTACCCATCAATTGGATGTAACTGCCGGCGGAGCGGGCCATCTGCCCCCCCTTGGCCGGTTTCAATTCCACATTGTGGATGATGGTTCCCACCGGAACGCTGCGCAGGGGCATGGCGTTGCCCGGTTTGATTTCAACATTGCGCCCGGAGACCACCTCATCCCCCACCTTCAACCGTTGCGGGGCGAGGATATACCGTTTTTCACCGTCCGCATAGTTGAGCAGGGCAATAAAAGCGGTCCGATTGGGATCGTACTCCAGGGAAGCGACCCGTGCCGGCACGTCGGCCTTGTTGCGCAGAAAATCAACGAGCCGGTAACGCCTCTTGTGGCCGCCTCCCCGATGACGAATGGTCAGGCGGCCATTGTGATTGCGACCGCCGCTGCGCCCCAGCCCGACAAGCAGGCTCTCCTCCGGACCACCCTTGGAGAGGCCGCTGTAGTCCACGGAGACCTGGGTGCGTTTTCCGTTGGAGGTCGGTTTGTATTTTTTCAGTGCCATGCTACCGCTCCGGCTGCTCTTCCACTATCCGTCTCAGGATTGAGCGTAAAAATCAATGGTCTGGCCCTCTTCCAACCGCACGATGGCCTTTTTCCAATCCTTACGCCGTCCCACCGTCCGTCCAAACCGTTTGTTCTTACCTTGAACGTTGCTGGTCTGCACGGAGAGCACCTTGACATCGAACAGTATTTCCACAGCCGCCTTGATTTGCTGTTTGTTGGCCCAGGTGGCCACATCGAACATGATCTGATTGCCCATCTCCTGACAGAGGGTGGATTTTTCAGTCACCCTGGGGGCATTCAGCACCTTGTATAGGGCGTTGGCGTCACTCATGCCAGCCTCTCCTGAAGTTTGTTCAAAGCCGCCTCGGTCAGGATCAGCTTTTGATGGGCCAAAAGATCGTAGACGTTGACCCCTTCGACACGAACCACCGAAACACCGGGCAGGTTGCGCGCCGACAGCGACACCGCCCGGTCCGCCTCCGGGATGACGATCATGGCCGAACCGCTGGCGTGCAGGGCCTCCAGAACGGTCCGCATCCGTTTCGTTTTGATCTCTTCCCCCAGCCCGAAATCGTCGATCAGGATCATCTCGCCCGCCTCCCGCTTGGCCGACAGGGCCGTCTGCAGGGCCAGCTTGCGTTCCTGTTTGGGCAGTTTGCCGGCATAACTCCGGGGCAGTGGGCCGAAAACCACACCACCGGTGCGGAATTGTACCGCGCGAGTGGTCCCCTGGCGGGCATTGCCGGTACCCTTTTGCCGAAACGGTTTGCGGCCACCGCCGCGCACATCGGACCGGCCCTTGGTAGAGGCGGTGCCACTGCGCCGTTTGGCCAGTTGGTAATTGACCACCCGGGCCAGCAGGTCGCTGCGCACCCGGCGCCCGAATACGGCGCCGTTCAGGGTGACGGTGCGCAACTCCTGATTGCCGGTATCCTTGACGACATGTTCGATCGGGGTTTCCGTTGCGCTGCTCATGATGCCGCCGTCCCTTTCTTGACCGCATCGCGAATGATGACCACCGACCCTTTGGAGCCGGGAATGCTGCCTTTCACGATCAACAGATTGTTCTCGACGTCCACGGCGGAAACCTGGAGGTTTTGCACGGTCACCGCAACGTTGCCCATCTGCCCGGCCATCTTTTTATTCTTGAAGACCCGCCCCGGCGTCTGGCACTGACCGATGGAACCCGGCGAACGATGGGTGCGGTGGGCGCCATGGGAGGCGCGACCGCCGCGGAATCCCCAGCGTTTCATGCCGCCCTGGAATCCCTTGCCGATACTGCGACCGGAGACGTCCACCTCCCGGTCGACCTGGAACTGCTCGACCGTCAGGGTTTGCCCCACCTCGTAACCATCCACCGCATCGACCCGGAACTCCCGCAGGATCCGCTTGGGGGTCATATTGACCTTGGCGAACACCGCTTTCGCCGATTTGCCGATCCGGGACGGTTTGGCCTCTTCGAAGCCGAGCTGCACCGAGTTGTAGCCACAGTTTTCCACATTTTTGATGCCGACGACGGCGCAGGGACCAGCTTGAATGACCGTCACCGGTACACTCTTGCCATCCTCAGAAAACATTCGCGTCATGCCGAGCTTCCGGCCTATCAATCCCGCGCGCATCCTATTCTTCCTCTTCTCTTTAACCCGACATCGTTTACAGCTTGATTTCCACGTTGACGCCGGCCGCCAAGTCCAACTTCATCAAGGCGTCCACCGTCTGCGGGGTGGGATTGACGATGTCAATCACCCGCTTGTGGGTACGTATCTCGAACTGCTCCCTGGACTTTTTATCCACATGGGGAGAACGAAGCACGGTATAACGATTAATTTTGGTGGGCAGCGGAATCGGCCCACGAATCTCGGCCCCGGTGCGCCGGGCAGTCTGCACGATCTCACCGGTGGACTGGTCCAAAATTCGGTGGTCGAATGCCTTCAACCGAATCCGTATTTTCTGATTATCCATCCAGATTCCCCAACTCCACCTTCATCTCACCATTTCCAGGAGAGCGTCCCATCACTGACTGGGACATCGTCTCATCAATCACTGAACCGTTTATGAAATCACATCCGCGACAACGCCGGCGCCCACGGTACGGCCACCTTCACGGATGGCGAACCGCAACCCTTTCTCCATGGCGATCGGCGAAATCAACTCCACCTCCATGGACACGTTGTCGCCGGGCATCACCATCTCGGTCCCCTCGGGCAACGTCAACACACCGGTCACATCCGTGGTCCGGAAATAAAACTGCGGCCGGTAGTTACTGAAAAACGCCGTGTGCCGCCCACCCTCTTCCTTGGTCAGGATGTAACACTCGGCCTTGAATTTGGTATGCGGCGTAATCGAACCGGGCTTCGCCAACACCTGGCCACGCTGCACGTCCTCGCGCTTGATGCCGCGCAACAACACCCCGACATTATCACCGGCCTGGCCCTGATCCAACAGCTTGCGGAACATCTCCACACCGGTGCAGGTGGTGGTCGCCGTATCCTTGATGCCGACCACCTCGATGGACTCGCCGACCTTGATGACGCCACGCTCCACACGACCGGTCACCACCGTACCGCGGCCGGATATGGTGAACACGTCCTCGATGGGCATCAGGAAGGCCCCGTCCAGCGGCCGGTCGGGCTGCGGGATGTAGCTGTCCACCGCGTCCATCAGCTTGGTGATCGATTCGGCGCCGATCTCGCCGCCAGCCCCTTCCAGGGCCTGCAGGGCGGAACCGACCACCACCGGGATGTCATCACCGGGGAAATCATATTGGGAGAGCAACTCCCGGACCTCCAGTTCGACCAGTTCCAGCAATTCCGGATCGTCCACCTGGTCGGCCTTGTTCATGTAGACCACCAGGGCCGGCACGCCCACCTGACGGGCCAGCAGGATGTGCTCCCGGGTCTGGGGCATGGGACCATCGGCCGCCGAAACCACCAGGATGGCGCCGTCCATCTGCGCCGCACCGGTGATCATGTTCTTGATGTAGTCGGCGTGACCGGGGCAGTCGACATGGGCGTAGTGACGGGTATCGGTCTCATACTCGACATGGGCCGTGGAGATGGTGATGCCGCGCTCCCGCTCCTCCGGGGCCGCGTCGATCTTGTCATAGGCCATGAACTCGGCGCCGCCCTTCTCCGCCAGCAGCTTGGTGATGGCCGCGGTCAAGGTGGTCTTGCCGTGGTCCACATGGCCGATGGTGCCGATGTTCACATGTGGTTTGGTGCGCTCAAATTTTGCTTTGGACATCTCTCGTTTCCCTCAGCCCTTGACATTTGCCACGATCTCTTCGGCTATCGCGGCTGGTACCTGTTCATAATGATCGAATTGCATGGTGAAGGTCGCCCGTCCCTGCGTCATGGAACGCAGATCCGTGGCATACCCGAACATGTTGGCCAGAGGAACCATCGACTTGACCAATTGGTTGATGCCCACACCATCCATACCGTGAATATTGCCCCGCCGGGAGTTGAGATCGCCGATCACATCCCCCATGTACTCCTCGGGAACCTCGACCTCGACGCTCATGATCGGTTCGAGGATCACCGGGCTGGCTTTTTTGCAGCCTTCCTTGACCCCCATGGAGCCGGCCACCTTGAAGGCCATCTCATTGGAGTCGACTTCATGATAGGAACCGTCGTACAGGGTCACCTTGAGATCGACCATCGGATAACCCGCCCGCACACCGCCGGCCAACGCCTCCTCGACACCCTTGGCCACGGCCGGGATATATTCACGGGGCACGGCGCCGCCCTTGATCATATCCACGAACTCGTACCCTTCACCGGGCTCCTGGGGTTCGATCTTGAGCCAGACGTGCCCGAACTGTCCGCGGCCGCCACTCTGGCGGACGAACTTCCCTTCGGATTCCACTTCCTTGGTGATGGTCTCGCGGTAGGCCACCTGCGGCTTGCCGATGTTGGCGTCCACCTTGAATTCCCGCAACATGCGGTCGACGAGAATTTCCAGGTGCAACTCTCCCATGCCGGAGATGATGGTCTGGTTGGTCTCGTGATCCACCTCGACACGAAACGAGGGATCCTCCTGGGCCAACCGCCCCAACGCCACACCCATCTTTTCCTGATCGGCCTTGGTTTTGGGCTCGATGGCGATGGAGATCACCGGTTCCGGGAAAGACATCCGTTCCAACACGATCGGTTTCTCGGGAGAACACAGAGTGTCACCAGTCGTGGTAAAACGCAAGCCCACAGCAGCGGCAATTTCACCGGCACTGACTTTTTTGACATCCTCACGCTTGTTGGCGTGCATCAGCATGAGACGACCGATGCGTTCCTTCTTTTCCTTGCCGGGATTGAGGACGTAGGAACCGGTCTCCAGGACACCGGAATAGACCCGGAAAAAGGTCAGCGATCCCACGAAGGGGTCGGTCATGATCTTGAAGGCCAGGGCCGAGAAAGGTTCCTTGGGATCGGCCTTGCGGGTGAGCACCTCCTCGGAGTCGACCTTTTCCCCTTCGACATCCGGGGTATCCTCGGGCGACGGAAAATATCCGATCACCGAGTCCAGCAATGGTTGCACCCCTTTGTTCTTGAAGGCCGAGCCACACATCACCGGTACGAAGGCGCTGGCCAGGACCCCTTTGCGGATACAGGCCATGAAATCCTCGTCCGAAACCTCCCCACCATCCAGGTAGGTCTCCATGAGGGCGTCATCCTGTTCGAGGGCGGTCTCCAACAGGTTTTCCCGCAACTCTTCGACCATATCGGCCAGATCGTCCGGAATCGATACCTCCTCGAACTTGGCGCCCATCGACTCATCGTTGAAGATCATCGCCTTGCGGGTGATCAGATCGACCATGCCCTTGAAATTTTCCTCGGCGCCGATGGGCACCTGGATCGGCACCGCCTTGGCGCCGAGCCGATCGCGGATCATACCAACGACACGCATGAAATCGGCGCCCATGCGATCCATCTTGTTGACGAAGGCGATTCGGGGCACCCCGTAACGGTTGGCCTGACGCCAGACCGTCTCCGATTGGGGCTGCACGCCACCGACGGCGCAGAAGACCGCCACGGCCCCATCCAGGACCCGCAACGACCGTTCCACCTCGATGGTGAAATCGACATGCCCGGGGGTATCGATGATGTTGATACGGTGATCGTGCCAGAAACAGGTGGTGGCGGCCGAGGTAATGGTGATGCCCCGTTCCTGCTCCTGCTCCATCCAGTCCATGGTGGCGGCACCATCATGGACCTCGCCGATCTTGTGCGAACGCCCCGTATAGTAAAGGATGCGCTCGGTCACCGTGGTCTTGCCCGCGTCGATGTGGGCCATGATGCCGATGTTCCGCACCCGCCCCAATGGAATCTGTTTGGCCACCGATTTCCCCTAACCCAAAACTTTCCGGAACGAACCGGAACCGTCGGCACCGAACGAACCGCCGGCCTCTACCGGACATCGTTCACACATTCCACTCACTGCACTCTTTTCCATCGAACCGTTCACGACTGCATCCATTCCCGTCTTTCGTCAATCCCTACCACCGGTAGTGGGCGAAAACCTTGTTGGCCTCGGCCATCCGATGGGTGTCATCCCGCTTTTTCACCGTCGCGCCGCGCCCGGCCGCCGCATCCATCAACTCGGCGGCCAACCGCTCACGCATGGTTTTTTCGCTGCGGGCGCGGGCGAAACCGACCAGCCAGCGAATGGCCAGCGTCTGCCGCCGGCTGGGGCGCACCTCGACCGGCACCTGGTAGGTGGCACCGCCGACGCGCCGGGAGCGAACCTCGACCATGGGGCGGGCATTTTCGACCGCATCTTTAAAAACCTGCAACGGCTCATTCTTGGTCCGTTCCTGGACGATCTCCAGAGCACCGTAGAACACCCGTTCGGCCAGGGCCTTTTTACCATCCCGCATAATGCAGTTCATGAACTTGGTGACCAACTCATCGCCATAGGCGGGATCACCGATTACCGGCCGCTTCTCTGCATCACGACGCCTGGACATGGAACTCGACTCCTGGATTCACGCTTGTTGTATACCGCTGAAAAAACCGATTCAACCGGCCACGGGCCCCGACCATCCGATCGCAGGCGGCGGACGGTGCCAAAACCATTATTTGGGCCGTTTGGCCCCGTACTTGGAACGACCCTGTTTCCGATCTTTCACACCCTGGGTGTCCAGCGAACCCCGAACGATGTGATAGCGCACACCGGGCAGATCCTTCACACGACCGCCGCGGACCAGGACCACGGAGTGCTCCTGGAGATTGTGGCTTTCACCGGGGATGTAGGCCGTCACCTCGTACCCGTTGGTCAACCGCACACGGGCCACCTTGCGCAGGGCCGAGTTGGGTTTTTTCGGTGTGGTGGTGTAAACACGGGTACAGACACCGCGCCGCTGCGGACAGGCCTCCATCGCCGGTACATTCGTCTTTTGCTTGATGACCTTGCGTCCAATGCGGACCAACTGATTCACGGTTGGCATATCGTTACCACTCCAGCCCTGTTTGACGGCTCAACACCATTTTTTTCATTCACCGGCCGGCAACATGCACCGTGCGACCGACGTTCGTTTTCATCTCTCCGCTGGACCGTTCCGGAATAATCCGAAAGGCCGTTTCCATCCTTTCCACAGCACCGGTGACGGGTTTGGGATCGTTCAGGAGGGCCATACGAAGCAGCCCTTTATATTAACCTGGAAAATTCCCTTGTCAATTGCTTTTACCACCATTCTGGATTCTTTTTTCATTAAATCCGAAACGGCCCGAAAAAATCCATCGACACCGGCCTTTGACCGCACCGATCACTCGGCCCGATACCGCCGGGCGAGGTCCTCCTTGGCTTGCCCGGTACCCGCCGGGACCAAACGACCGACAATGACATTTTCTTTCAGTCCGGTCAAGGAATCCACTCGACCGGAGATGGTCGCCTCGGTCAACACCCGGGTGGTCTCCTGGAAAGAGGCCGCCGAGATGAAGGAAGGGGTGGAAAGCGACGCCTTGGTGATGCCCTGCAACAAGGGATAACCGACCGCCTGGGTACCGCCACGCTCCGCCACCCGCTCGTTCTGCAGGATGAACTCCGTCTTTTCGACCGATTCACCGACCACGAAGGTGGTGTCCCCGGGGGTGACGATGGAGACCTTCTGCAGCATCTGCCGAACGATCACCTCGATGTGCTTGTCATTGATTTTCACACCCTGAAGGCGATAAACTTCCTGGATCTCGTTGACCATGAACCGGCACAACGCTTCCAGTCCCAACACCTTCAAAATGTCCTGGGGTACCGGTGAGCCTTCCATCAATGGTTCACCACGCCGGACCCAGTCCCCCTCGTTGACCGCCATCTGTTTGCCCTTGGGCAGAAAATACTCCTGCGGCTCCCCTTCTCCCTCCTCCGGAGTGACGATGATACGCCGTTTGCCCTTGAGGTCCTTGCCAAAAGAGACGGCACCATCGATTTCGGCGATCAGGGCAAACTCCTTGGGACGACGGGCCTCGAACAGCTCCACCACCCGGGGCAGACCACCGGTGATATCACGGGTTTTGGAGGTTTTACGCGGTATCTTGGCGATCATGTCGCCGGCCTGCACCAGATCCCCCTCCTGGGAGACGATGACCGCCCCCACCGGCAGGAAATATCGAACCCCCTTGCCGTCCGGTTGGATCATGGTTTCGCCGGTCACCGGGTCCTTCAGGGACAATCGCGGTCGCATGTCGGACTTGCGGCCCTGGCTTTTCCATTCGGTCACCTCCCGGGAGGTCAAACCGGTGGTTTCATCCGTCACCTCACGCAGGGTCACACCCTCGACCAAGTCGCCAAATTTGACCACACCCTCCCGTTCACTGATGATCGGCGTGGCAAAGGGATCCCA
Organism: uncultured Magnetococcales bacterium; assembly: GCA_964344355.1. Taxonomy (GTDB): domain Bacteria; phylum Pseudomonadota; class Magnetococcia; order Magnetococcales; family CAYFNE01; genus CAYFNE01. The sequence goes on along the minus strand of CAYFNE010000021.1, from coordinate 12,406 downwards.
CTCGGCGATGACGGTTTTCGGTTCCATCAACCCGCCATCCTTCACCGAAAGGCGGGCGCCATAGGGGAGACGATACCGTTCCCGCTCACGACCGGCCTCCACCCGTTCGCCCCCCTTGTCATCCTTGACGGTACGCGGTTCATGAACGGAAATTTCGGCGTTGCGGGACAGGGCGACAAACTTGCCATTGCGGTCCACCACCGTGATCACGTCATGATATCGCAACACGCCGCCCTTGGGGGTCTCGATGGAGGCCTGTTCGACGGCCCGCGAGGCGGTTCCGCCGATGTGGAAGGTGCGCATGGTCAACTGGGTTCCCGGCTCACCGATACTCTGAGCGGCGATCACCCCCACCGCTTCTCCCTTGGTGACCGCGGACCCCCGGGCCAGATCCCGGCCATAACAGAGCACACAGACGCCACGCTGGGTTTCACAGGTCAACGGCGAGCGGATTTGCACCGTTTCGACGTTGGAATTTTCAATTCTCTCGATATCCTCTTCATCCAGGATGCGCCCCTTCTCGATGATCTTCTCATCGGTGATCGGATCGATCACATCCTGCAACGGCGTCCGTCCCAGGATACGGTCTCCCAGGGACTCGACCAGATCGTTGCCTTCCAACAGGGCCGAGGCGCTCAAACCACGTTCGGTGCCGCAATCCTGCTCGCGGACGATGCAGTCCTGGGCCACGTCCACCAGACGCCGGGTGAGATATCCGGAGTTGGCGGTTTTCAGGGCGGTATCGGCCAGACCCTTGCGAGCGCCATGGGTGGAGATGAAATACTGGATGACCGTCAACCCTTCGCGGAAGTTGGCGGTGATGGGGGCCTCGATGATCTCGCCGGAGGGTTTGGCCATCAAACCGCGCATACCGGCCAACTGACGCATCTGCGCGGCGGAACCACGGGCACCGGAGTTGGCCATCATGTAGATGGAGTTGAAGGATTGCTGTTCCCGCTTGACGCCATCCTCCACCACTTCATCCACCGAGGAGATGGCCCGCATCATCTCTTCCGCCACCCGTTCGGTGCATTGCGACCAGATGTCGACCACCTTGTTGTATTTTTCCCCCTCGGTGATCAAACCCTCGATGTACTGACGTTCGATCTCCTTGACCTGGTTCTGGGATTCACGCACCAGCCGTTTTTTCGCCTGGGGGATCACCATGTCATCCTTGCCGAAGGAGATACCGGCGCGGGCGGCGAACCGGAAACCGGTGCTCATCAGACGGTCGGCGAAAATGACCGTCTCCTTGGTGCCGCAGGACCGGTAGACCAGATCGATGAGCTTGGCCACGTCCTTTTTGGTCTGCAACCGGTTGATGTGGGAAAACCCGATCTGCTCGGGCAGCACCTCGGAGAGGAGGATGCGACCGACGGTGGTATCCTCGCGCTTGCCGCGGAAACGACAGAGGATGCGCGCATGCAGGTCGACGACTCCGGTATCATAGGCCTGCCGCACCTCCGTGGGGGAAGAGAAAACCATCCCCTCGCCTTTTTGGCTCAAACGATCGGAGGTCATATAATACAGACCGAGAATGATATCCTGGGTCGGGACGATGATCGGTTTGCCGTTGGCCGGGGAGAGGATGTTGTTGGTGGACATCATCAACACCCGGGCCTCGATCTGCGCCTCGATGGAGAGCGGCACGTGGACGGCCATCTGGTCGCCGTCGAAGTCGGCGTTGAAGGCGGTGCAGACCAGTGGATGCAGTTGGATGGCCTTGCCCTCGACCAGTTTCGGCTCAAAGGCCTGGATGCCGAGCCGGTGCAGGGTCGGGGCGCGGTTGAGCAACACCGGATGTTCGCGGATCACCTCCTCGAGGATGTCCCAAACCTCGGATTTTTCCTTTTCCACCATCCGTTTGGCAGCCTTGATGGTGGTGGAGAGCCCCTTCTCTTCCAGGCGGTTGTAGATGAACGGCTTGAACAACTCCAGGGCCATCTTTTTCGGCAGGCCGCACTCGTGGAGTTTCAACTCCGGACCGACGACGATCACCGAACGGCCCGAATAGTCCACCCGTTTACCGAGCAGATTGAGACGGAACCGCCCTTGTTTCCCCTTCAACATTTCGGAGAGGGATTTCAGTGGCCGTTTGTTGGTACCGGTGATGACGCGACCCCGGCGACCGTTGTCGAACAGGGCGTCCACCGACTCCTGCAGCATCCGTTTTTCGTTGCGGATGATGATGTCCGGGGCGCGCAACTCGTGCAGCCGTTTCAAGCGGTTGTTGCGGTTGATCACCCGCCGGTAGAGATCGTTGAGATCGGAAGTGGCGAAACGACCACCATCCAGGGGCACCAGGGGACGCAACTCCGGCGGGATCACCGGAATGATCTCCAGGATCATCCACTCGGGCCGATTGCCCGAGATCTGGAAGGCCTCCAGGGTGTGCAACCGTTTGACGATCTTTTTGCGCCGTGCCTCGGAGTTGGTCTCCGACAGTTCCAGACGCAGCGCCTCCACCTCTTCATCGAGATCGAGGCCGGACAGCATTTCGCGGATGGCCTCGGCGCCGATGCCGGCCTTGAATTCGTCACCGAATTCATCCATGGCCTGGTGGAAGCGCTCCTCGGTCAGCAGTTCCCCCTTTTTCATCGGCGTCATGCCGCCGTCGAGTACCACGAAATTTTCAAAATAGAGGACCCGCTCCAGGTCCTTGAGGGTCATGTCGAGCAACAGGCCGATACGGCTGGGCAGGGATTTCAGGAACCAGATGTGGGCCACCGGCGAGGCCAACTCGATGTGACCGATCCGCTCGCGGCGCACCTTGGACTGGATGACTTCGACGCCGCATTTTTCGCAGACCACCCCCCGGTGTTTGAGCCGTTTGTACTTGCCGCACAGACACTCGTAATCCTTGACCGGACCGAAAATCTTGGCGCAAAACAGCCCATCCCGTTCCGGTTTGAAGGTCCGGTAGTTGATGGTCTCCGGCTTTTTGACCTCGCCGTAGGACCAGGAACGGACCTTTTCCGGAGAGGCAATGGAGATGCGGATGCCGTTGAAGTTCTGCCCCAGCGAAGGCCGGGAGAAGATCTTGAAAAAATTCTGATTCACCATCAAATCTCCGAAACGGTTTCGTTCAGTCCGTTGACTCCGGGGTTTTTAACTCCACGTCCAGGACCAGGGATTGCAACTCCTTGATCAACACGTTGAACGACTCCGGAATACCGGCCTCGAAGGTGTCATCGCCTTTGACGATGGATTCATAGATCTTGGTGCGACCCGCCACATCGTCCGACTTGACGGTCAACATCTCCTGGAGGGTGTAGGCGGCGCCGTAAGCCTCCAACGCCCAAACCTCCATCTCCCCGAAACGTTGTCCGCCGAACTGGGCCTTGCCGCCCAGGGGTTGCTGCGTCACCAGGGAGTACGGTCCGATTGAACGGGCGTGGATCTTGTCATCCACCAGGTGGTGCAGTTTGAGGATGTAGATATAACCGACGGTGACCGGGCGGTGAAAATAATCACCGGTCTGACCGTCAATCAAACGCACCTGACCCGACTCCGGCAGACCCGCCTTTTGCAACAGGTCGACGATCTCCTTTTCGGAGGCACCATCGAACACCGGTGTCGCCACCGGCACGCCGCCACGCAGATTGCCGGCCAGGGTCACCACCTCCTCATCGCTCAGGGCCCGCACCGCCCGGGACTGTTTGGGATTGGTGTAGGCCAGGGAGAGGGAATCCCGCAGTCCCTGGATATCGGCGCCGGCGCGATGGGCGTCCAACGCCTCGCCGATACGATAGCCCAACCCTTTGGCCGCCCAACCGAGATGGGTTTCCAGGATCTGACCGACGTTCATCCGCGAGGGCACGCCGAGGGGATTCAAAACAATATCCACCACCGTCCCGTCCTCCAGGTGGGGCATGTCCTCAAGGGGATTGATTTTGGAGATGACACCCTTGTTGCCATGCCGACCGGCCATCTTGTCCCCGGGCTGCAACTTGCGTTTGACCGCCACGTAGACCTTGACCATCTTCAGGCCGCCCGGGGGCAGATCGTCGCCGCGCTCCAGCTTTTCGACCTTGTTGTCGAACCGTTTTTTCAGGCGGACGGCGATCTGCTCAACCTGTTCACGGATCGCCTCGATGCGATGGGTGATGTTGTCATCCTCCAGGACGATGGTGTCCCATTTTTTGGAACCCAGGTCCCGGAGACAGGCCTCGGTGATGACATCGCCGGCACTCAGGCGCGGCCCGCTGCGGACGGTCCTGCCCAGCAGCAGATCGTGAATACGGGCCTCGGAATCGCGTTCGATGATGCGCCGCTCGGCGATCATGTCCTTGCGCAGCCCGGCGATCTCCTCCTGGTCGATCTCCTTGGCCCGATCGTCCTTCTCCAGTCCGCGCCGTGAAAAGACCCGCACATCGACCACGGTCCCGGCGACGCCGGGCGGCAGGCGCAGGGAGGTATCGCGCACATCCGAAGCCTTTTCGCCGAAGATGGCCCGCAACAGTTTTTCCTCGGGGGTCAACTGGGTTTCCCCCTTGGGGGTCACCTTGCCCACCAGGATGTCACCGGCCTTGACCTCGGCGCCTACGTAGATGATGCCCGACTCGTCGAGGTTGCGCAGGGCGTCCTCACCGACATTGGGCATGTCGCGGGTGATCTCCTCGGCACCGAGCTTGGTGTCCCGGGCCATCACCTCGAACTCCTCGATATGGATCGAGGTGAACACGTCGTCCTGGACCAGGCGTTCGGAGATGAGAATGGAGTCCTCGAAGTTGTAGCCGTTCCAAGGCATGAAGGCGACCAGGACGTTGCAGCCCAGGGCCAGCTCACCCCATTGGGTACTGGGACCGTCGGCGATGATGTCGCCTTTTTTCACCCGATCCCCGGCCCGCACCAGCGGCCGTTGGTTGATGCAGGTGTTCTGGTTGGAACGGGAGAACTTCATCAGGTTGTAGATATCGACGCCCGGTTCGTTGGAACCCTGCTCCTCATCGGCCTTGATGACGATTTGCGCCGCTTCCACCGTTTCGACGACGCCGGTGCGGCGGCTGACGATGGCCACCCCGGAATCCCGGGCCACCACCGACTCCATGCCGGTGCCGACCAGGGGCGATTCGGTTTTGATCAACGGCACCGCCTGGCGCTGCATGTTGGAACCCATGAGGGCGCGGTTGGCGTCATCGTTTTCCAGGAACGGGATCAGGGCCGCGGCCACGGAGACGATCTGCTTCGGCGAAACGTCCATATACTGGATGCGGTCCGGCGTCGCCATGGTGAATTCCAGCTTGTGCCGGCACTGGATCAATTCGCCGGTGAAACGGCCTTGGCGGTCCAGTACGGCATTGGCCTGGGCGATGATGAAATTTTCCTCCTCGATGGCGGAAAGATAGTCCACCTGATCGGTCACCTGCCCATCCTCCACCCGCCGGTACGGGCTCTCGATGAACCCGAATTCGTTGATCATGGCGAAGGTGGAAAGGCTGTTGATCAAACCGATATTGGGACCCTCCGGGGTCTCGATGGGACAGATGCGGCCATAATGGGTCGGATGCACGTCCCGCACTTCGAACCCGGCCCGCTCCCGGGTCATGCCGCCCGGCCCGAGGGCCGACAGGCGCCGCTTGTGGGTGATCTCCGACAGCGGATTGGTTTGATCCATGAACTGGGAGAGCTGCGAGGAGCCGAAAAATTCGCGGATGACGGCGGAAAAGGGTTTGGAGTTCATGATGTCGTGCGGCATCAACGTTTCCGCTTCCGCCGTCGACATGCGCTCGCGAATGGCCCGCTCCATGCGCACCAGACCGATGCGCACCTGATTTTCCAGCAGTTCACCGACGGAACGCACCCGCCGGTTGCCCAGATGATCGATGTCATCGATCTTGCCGTGGCCATCCTTGAGTTTCAGCAGGATATCGATGACCCCGAGGATATCCTCCTTGCGCAGGACGCGGATATCGAGATCACACTCCACGCCCAGGCGTTTGTTCATTTTCATGCGGCCCACCGCCGAAAGATCATAGCGGTCGGCATTGAAGAACAGATTGTTGAACAGGCTGGTGGCCGCCTCGACGGTGGGGGGTTCTCCGGGACGCATCATCCGGTAGATGTCGATCAGGGCTTCCTCGCTGTTGAGGTTTTTGTCCACCGTCAGGGTGTTGCGCAGATAGGGACCGACCGTCACGTTGTCGATGAACAGGACGTCGATGGATTTGGCGTCGGAGTCGATGAGGACCGCCATCACCTCGTCGGTGATTTCCGCCCCGGCCTCCAGCAGGACCTCGCCATCATCCCCCACCAGGTTGCCGGCCAGGAAGCGGCCCACCAGGTCCTCGGCGGGAACCTGAATCCACTCCAACCCCTTGGCCTGGAGCTTTTTGATGGTACGGGCGGTGATCCGTCCTTTGGGTTTGACCAGTTCCTCGCCGGACTCGGGACCGACGATGGCGAAGTTGAACCGGCTGCCCATGAACCGTTCCGGAATCAGCTTGCGTTCCCATATCACGCCGTTGCGTCGATAGGCGTCCACCTCATAAAACCGGTTCAGGATCTCCTCGGAGGACATACCCATGGCCCGGAGCACCGTGGTCACCGGCAGTTTGCGGCGCCGGTCGATGCGGGCGAAGACGAAATCCTTGGGATCGAACTCGAAATCGAGCCAGGAGCCCCGATACGGAATCACCCGGGCGCTGAACAGCAGCTTGCCGCTGGAGTGGGTTTTACCCTTGTCATGGTCGAAAAAAACCCCGGGCGACCGGTGCATCTGCGACACGACCACCCGTTCGGTACCGTTGACGATGAAGGTACCGTTGGGGGTCATCAGCGGCATCTCGCCCAGATAGACCTCCTGCTCCTTGATCTCGCGGACCGTCTTGGCGCCGGTATCCTCATTCTCTTCCCAGGAGACCAGCCGGAACACCACCTTGAGCGGTGCGGAAAAGGTCATGCCACGCTGCAGGCATTCGTCCATCTCATACTTCGGTTCCCCGAAGTAGTAGCTGACGTATTCCAGACTCAGCGTGCCGGCATAGTCGTGAATGGGAAAGACCGAATGAAACACCCCGTGCAGACCAAAATCGCCCCGTTCGACCGCTTCCACATCCTCCTGGAGGAAGCGGCTGAAGGAGCGCTTTTGGACGGCGATCAGATTGGGGATGTCGATGATGCTCGGGATTCGGCCAAAGTTTTTGCGCAGCCGTTTTTTTTCCGTGAAAGTCAGAGCCATCAGAACTCCTTACGTCAAAGCCGACCTACTTGATTTCAACCTTGGCGCCCGCATCCTCCAACTCTTTCTTGAACTTGTCGGCGTCCTCTTTGGACACCCCTTCCTTGACCGGCTTGGGCGCGGCTTCGACCAGGTCCTTGGCATCCTTCAGGCCCAGGCCGGTGATGGCGCGAACGGCCTTGATGACGTGGATCTTCTTGGCGCCGGCATCGGCGAGCACGACGGTGAACTCGGTCTGCTCGGCGGCGGCCTCTTCACCACCGCCACCGGCGCCCGGCGCGGCCACGGCCACGGCGGCGGGGGCGGCCGCGGAAACGCCAAACTTCTCCTCCAACGCCTTGACCAGATCCGCCAACTCCAGAACCGTCATGCTTTCAATGGCCGAGATCAGATCCTCTTTCGAAATTCCCATGGGTTGTTCCTCCAAAAAATGCTTACGCAGTCACTAGTAATGACAGTAGATTCCAATCGATTCGAAACCGGTCGTCAGGCCGATTCCCGTTTCGCCTTTTCTTCGCGAATCTGATCCAGCACCCGGACCAGTCCGCCGGGCAGGGCGGAGAGGACGGTGACGAAACCACGCAACGGTCCCATCATCACCCCCATCAGTTGCGCCAGCAGCACCTCCCTGGAGGGCAGTTTGGCCAGGGCGGCGATCTCCCCGGTATTGACGCGATTTCCATCCATGACCCCACCGACGACCTGCAGGGTGGGATTTTTCTTGGAGAATTCCGTCAGCACCTTGGCCGGGGCCACCGGGTCCTGCGACAGGGCGATGCAGGTCGGACCGGTCAACAGTTCCCCCACCGGTTCGAACGGGGTGCCCTGGGCGGCGCGGCGGGCCAGGGTGTTCTTGACCACGCGGATCTCCCCGCCGGCCTGACGCATCTGCCGACGCAGATCGGTCATTTGGGCGACCGGCAATCCCCGATAGTGGGCGACGACAACGATATTGGATTGTTCAAACCGTTGCCGGACATCCCCGACAATTTTTTCTTTTCCGGCTAGATCCACCGAACTTCTCCTTCACTCCGAACAGCTCCGACAGGAGCGGCCTCTCCTCGTTGATCAAACCGCGTGGACGTCCACCCGAATCCCGGGACCCATGGTGGAGCTCAACGTGATTTTTTTCATATAGGTCCCCTTGACGGCCTGGGGACGCATTTTTTTCAGTTGCTCGATCAGGGCGGTGATGTTTTCCGACAACTGGTCGCCCGAAAAAGAGGCCTTGCCGACGCCGGCGTGGATGATACCGCTCTTTTCCACCCGGAAGGAGGCCTGACCGGCCTTGATCTCCTTGATGACCCGGCCGACATCGAAGGTGACGGTGCCCAGTTTCGGGTTGGGCATCAGCCCCCGGGGTCCGAGGATCCGGCCCAGGCGCCCCACCAGCCCCATGACGTCGGGACAGACCACCACCCGGTCGAAATCCAGCCAGCCGCCCTGGATCTTGGCCACCAGATCGTCGGATCCGACATAGTCGGCCCCGGCTTCCTGGGCCTCGGCGGCCTTTTCGGCCTTGGCGAAAACCAGCACGCGCACCGTCTTGCCGGTACCGTGCGGCAGGGCGACGGAACCCCGTACCATCTGGTCGGCGTGCCGGGGGTCGACCCCGAGGTTGACGGCGATCTCCACCGTTTCGTCAAATTTGGCGTTGGCATTGGTTTTGACCAGCTCGACCGCCTCCGGCAGCGCATGCACCGCCCCCGGCTCCAGGCTTTCCCGGATCTTTTTTGTACGTTTGCCCTGTTTTGCCATCGAAATCACCTCTGAAACCAACTGCAGCGCGGCATTTCCCGTTCAACACCACGACACTGTTCAATCCATCCCGAACCGGGGTGAACGCCCTTCCGGCGTCACCAAACCGTCCGTACGGGCCGCCACCGATCTGATTTGCCGTTGACCGGCGCTCAGTCCACCACCTTCAGGCCCATGGAACGGGCGGAACCGGCGATGATCTTCTTGGCCCCTTCAATGTCCATGGCATTGAGATCCACCAGCTTGGTCCGGGCGATCTCCTCCACCTGTCCCCAGGTCACCTTTCCGGCCGCTTCCCCCTTGCCCGGGGTCTGTCCGCCTTTGGCGATGCCGGCCGCCTTGCGCAACAGGTAGGAAGCCGGCGGGGTTTTCATTTCGAAGGTGAAGGTCCGGTCGTTGTAGACCGTGATCACCACCGGAATCGGCGAGCCGGACTCCATCTTCTGGGTTTTGGCATTGAAGGATTTGCAAAACTCCATGATGTTCAGGCCGTGTTGCCCCAGGGCCGGGCCGACGGGAGGACTGGGTTTGGCGGCGCCGGCCGGCACCTCCAGCTTGATGTATGCCGTGATTTTTTTTGCCATTTCGCCTTACTTCCCTTATCGCTGCCAATTACGCGTTTAACCGATCATCACCACCCGGCGACCGGCGGGGTCCGCCCGAGGGACGGATCGTTGCCGTTCACGGCGCCATGGGGTCGAACGTTACAGTTTTTCAACCTGGACGAAATCCAGCTCCACCGGGGTGGCTCGACCGAAGATGGAGACCGATACCTTCAGGCGTGTCTTGTCCTCGTCCACCTCTTCCACCAGACCATTGAAGGAGACGAAGGGACCGTCGGTGACACGCACGCTCTCGCCGACGGAAAAGGTCACCTTGGGCTTGGGTTTTTCCATACCCATCTCGACCTGCTGGAGAATTTTGTCCACCTCGCGGTCGGAGAGGGCCTGGGGACGGCCACCGCCGCCCAGAAAACCGGAAACCTTGGGGATTTCGTTGACCAGATGCCACGTATGGTCGTTCAATTCCATTTTGACCAGGACGTAGCCGGGGAAAAATTTACGATCGGAAGTGACCTTCTTGCCCTGCCGCAACTCCACCACCTCTTCGGAAGGGACCAGGATTTCCTCGAACAGATCGCCGACACCGGCGAGCCGCACCCGCTCCTCGATGGCAACCTTGACCTTTTTTTCGAACCCGGAATAGGCGTGAATGACGTACCACTTCTTAGCCATGGGGTTTCTCACTGATTGATCCGGTCATGACTTCCATATGACGATCACTGTATTTTCACTTTTCGGTGGATGCACGGTCCATGCGGTTCCGTCCGACATGACGGGAACATCCCTTTTGCGAATGGAAAGTCAACCGATGACGCTCCGCACCAACAGCGCCAGAATCGCATCGACGATCCACAGGAACAGGGAGACGATGATCACCATCCCGAAAACGACGATGGTCGTCTGTGTGGTATCCTTCCGCGTCGGCCAGACCACCTTCTTCGTCTCGGCCCGCACATCCGCCATATATTTCTTGAATTGGGAAACACGTCCCATCATCGTCCGTTACCACCTTACCCGCGATACCCGGTGATCAATCGGCCGGCCCGACCGTCACCACGACCATTCATTGCAAAAAACCGCAAAAACCCGTCTCCCCTGCAGCAGATGGCGGCGACGGGTTCCGCTGCGCCGACCGGCCACGGCTCCCATTCACCAACACCCTTGACATCCAAACAGTTGGCAGGACAGGAGGGACTCGAACCCACAACCGTCGGTTTTGGAGACCGATGCTCTGCCAGTTGAGCTACTGTCCTGTGGACGCCCACGGGAAACGGGTGATGCTACTTGATTTTCCCTTCCTTGTGAAGGGTATGCTTACGGCAAGAGGGACAATATTTTTTCAGAGCCAACTTTTCCGGCTTCGTCCGCTTGTTTTTGTCGGTGGTATAGTTCCGGCGTTTGCACGCCTCACAACACAGACTGATCAAATCACGCATCCCAACGAACTCCTTGCCTTTCCACCAACAACACCGCCGATTTCAAATCAGGAGATGACATCCGCAACAACCCCGGCGCCCACGGTACGGCCACCTTCACGGATGGCGAACCGCAACCCTTTTTCCATGGCGATCGGCGAAATCAACTCCACCTCCATGGACACGTTGTCACCGGGCATCACCATCTCGGTCCCCTCGGGCAACGTCAACACACCGGTCACATCCGTGGTCCGGAAATAAAACTGCGGCCGGTAGTTACTGAAAAACGCCGTGTGCCGCCCACCCTCTTCCTTGGTCAGGATGTAACACTCGGCCTTGAATTTGGTATGCGGCGTAATCGAACCGGGCTTCGCCAACACCTGGCCACGCTGCACGTCCTCGCGCTTGATGCCGCGCAACAACACCCCGACATTATCACCGGCCTGGCCCTGATCCAACAGCTTGCGGAACATCTCCACACCGGTGCAGGTGGTGGTCGCCGTATCCTTGATGCCGACCACCTCGATGGACTCGCCGACCTTGATGACGCCACGCTCCACACGACCGGTCACCACCGTACCGCGGCCGGATATGGTGAACACGTCCTCGATGGGCATCAGGAAGGCCCCGTCCAGCGGCCGGTCGGGCTGCGGGATGTAGCTGTCCACCGCGTCCATCAGCTTGGTGATCGATTCGGCGCCGATCTCGCCGCCAGCCCCTTCCAGGGCCTGCAGGGCGGAACCGACCACCACCGGGATGTCATCACCGGGGAAATCATATTGGGAGAGCAACTCCCGGACCTCCAGTTCGACCAGTTCCAGCAATTCCGGATCGTCCACCTGGTCGGCCTTGTTCATGTAGACCACCAGGGCCGGCACGCCCACCTGACGGGCCAGCAGGATGTGCTCCCGGGTCTGGGGCATGGGACCATCGGCCGCCGAAACCACCAGGATGGCGCCGTCCATCTGCGCCGCACCGGTGATCATGTTCTTGATGTAGTCGGCGTGACCGGGGCAGTCGACATGGGCGTAGTGACGGGTATCGGTCTCATACTCGACATGGGCCGTGGAGATGGTGATGCCGCGCTCCCGCTCCTCCGGGGCCGCGTCGATCTTGTCATAGGCCATGAACTCGGCGCCGCCCTTCTCCGCCAGCAGCTTGGTGATGGCCGCGGTCAAGGTGGTCTTGCCGTGGTCCACATGGCCGATGGTGCCGATGTTCACATGCGGCTTGGTACGTTCGAATTTGGCCTTGGACATTCCGAATACCCTCCCCGATTTAAGACTGCCGTGTGTTTGGCGAAAGCGCCGAGCGCACCCGAACGACCCCGCGGCCACTTCAGGCACCCAATCCACGCCGTTCAGAAAACGGCCCGAACAAATACGCAAGGCCCGCGGGCCTGACGACGGCGCCGCGGGCGATGGGTTCAAATGGAGCCCATGACCGGGATTGAACCGGTGACCTCTTCCTTACCAAGGAAGTGCTCTACC
>CAYFNE010000020.1:0-65619 GCA_964344355.1 uncultured Magnetococcales bacterium | reverse complement strand
GGACTCTTTATGTTATATGGTTGTCAAGCCTGAGGCAACCGGATACCAATGTCCCTTTTTTTGGTGAAATTTGGTCTGTCAATCGCCCAAAGGCGCCAAAGCCGGCTCATGTCGGTTTGGCTGTGACTGCGGATGGGTAATCGTCCCGAAAGGCGAGCGGGTTTTTTCGGGGGACTCATTGGTGAGGAGGCCGGACAAACCGGGTCCTTGGCGGCATCATGCCGGGTCCGGAATTGACACCGGCTTGGATCGGGAATGGGGTTTCGCGAGGGGACGCGGAACGGGGATGGTCCAAATGGGCGGCCCGGCGGGTTAATCCCCGCGAGTGCCGTGGGCATGGCACCTCAAGAGCCCCTTTTATAAGGTGGAGCCGAGGTGGCCGGTCTGTACATCCGGTGGCGATGCCACCAACTGATTGATGTCCACACACACCCAACCAACGGTTCCAATAATCTCAAGAGATGGGCCAAGGGAACGATGCCTCACGCACACCGCAGGTTTAAATGAAATCCTACGCTTCAATGGGGACGGATTCAATTAAATTTTTATGAAAAATTTCCCTTTGCCGGAAATTGATCCGTTCTCTGGCGACCGGCGGGTTTCAGTGGAGGGTTCCCACGGTTGAAGGGCGCTGTAACGGCAATCCTTTCCATTGCCACTCCTGGATGCCGCCGAGTAGTTCACAGGCGCGAAAACCGTTTTTCAACATCCACTCCAGGGCGATTCCCGCCCGGGGTCCGGTGCGGCAGATGAGGATGTGAGCGGTATCGCCATCGAACAGATGACGGTTGAAGGTGCGGGTGAAATGGGTTCGGAACGGCGTCAAATTGGCCCGGTTTTCCAGGTCATGGGGGCAGGGATAGAGGGTGGAGCCGGGAATGAGCATTTCCCGTTGCTCAACGGTGGTGCGGATGTCGAGCAGGACCAACTCCTCGAAACCGGCGGTGAGAATGCCGTGGAGCTGTTCAACAGAGATCATTTCCGCCGACAGGGCCGTTTTCAGGATGGATCGGGCCTGTTCATGGGGTTTGGAAACGGGCAGGGAATGTTGATGGAACATGATGCCTCCACTGGATAAGGGATCACGGCATGCCGGATACCGTTTTTAATGCATGAATCGTTCCTGTTTGTTGATGAATGGGACATCAATGGTCGGCTGCGGGTTTTTTCGCATCATGGTGTTGCAGAACATCAAAGGCACCGGTATGGATTTGGTCTATCGTTGGCGGGTTCGGGATCCGTGTCCTCATCAAGCGGCGCAAAATGGCCGACCGCATCTTTACAGGACCTGGCCGATGAGCGCCTCGGCCGGCAACGGGCCGCAGATCCGCCCGGTGGTTCGATCAAACGGCAGAAGGGGGGCTGGTTGAAAAACGGGTCGTGTCCCTGTTCAGAAGGGCAGGGACCTGACCGCCCTTGACGGTTGGCCGGCGATCAGATCGTCGCCAGGGCCAGGATGGCGAAAAAATCGATCACATACAGACTGGTCGGCACCTCCTCCGATTTGCCGGCGATCACTTTCAAAAAGGTCCAACTCAAAAAGCCCCAGACGATTCCCTGGGTGATGGAGTAGGTGACCGGGGTGAGAAACATGGCCAGAAAGGCCGGAATGGCATCGTCCAGATCGTGCCAATGGATGGTGGTGACCGGTTTGATCATGAAGACACCGACGATGATCAGGACCGGGGCGGTGGCGATGCTCGGCACCATGGAGAGCAGGGGCGAAAAAAACATCAACGGCAGGAAACAAAGACCGGCGACGACGGCGGTGAAACCGCTGCGTCCCCCTTCCTCGATGCCGGCGGCGGATTCGATGTAACTGGTGCCGGGGCTGGTGCCGGCCAGGCCGGACAGGGCGGTGGCCAGGCCGTCGATGGTCAACGAGGCGCGAATGTTGCGTGGATTGCCATTCGTATCCTTGATGTTTCCGGCCTCGGCAACGCCGACGAAGGTGGAGAGGCTGTCGAACATGTCGGTGAACAAAAATCCGAAAATCACCGGCCAGATGGCCAAGTGCAGGGAACCGGTCAAATCCAGCCGCCCCAGCAGTTCAAAGTTGGGCGCCGCCTGCAGACCGTTCCAATGCACCATCGTTTCGCCGCCCCACCAGCGGCCCAGGGGGATGGCGGCCAGGGTGGTGAAGACGATGCCGGTGATCAGGGCCCCCTTGAACCGGCGCACCACCAGGGCGGCGGTGAGGAAAAAACCGGCCAAAAAGGTCAGTGTGGCCGGGTCCAGGGCGCCACGGCCGATGATGGTGGCCTTGTTGGCGACCACGAAACCGGCGTTGCTCAAGCCGATCAGGGTGATGAACAGGCCGATGCCGGCGGCGATGGCATAGCGCAATTGCCGGGGAATGGCCTTCAATATCTGGGCGCGCAGGTTGAAGACCGACAGCAGGATGAACACCACCCCCGACCAGAACACCGCCCCCAGGGCGGTGGGCCAGGGAATGTTCATGCCGATAACCACCGAAAAGGTGAAAAAGGCGTTCAGACCCATGCCCGGGGCGACAACGATGGGATTGTTGGCGAACACCCCCATGGCGATGCTGCTGATGGCGCTCACCAGCACCGTGGCCGTCAACACCCCGTCGAAGGGCGGTCCGGCCTGGCTGATGATGGCCGGATTGACGACGACGATATACATGGTGGCCAAAAAGGTGGTGACGCCGGCCATCGATTCGGTTCGCAAATCGGTGCCGTATTTTGAAAAACCGAAATATTTTTCCATGGTTTCCTTCTTTCCGCGGATGTTCGATGCCTCGGCCGGAGAAGGGGGATCGATATGGAATTCCGCATATGCTGAAAAAAAAGAAATTATACACGTTATTCCATTCAATGGATTGGATCAATCCGGGGAGCGATTCTCAAACGTTCCGATGATGATCTGGCGGCGGGATTCGTTTCATCGATCCGCTATCGGCAACGGGTGGCGGCAGCGCAAGGTTCTGGCGGGCTGGGGGAACTGTTGCTATTCTGAATGAGTGGCCCGATTTGTCGGAATTCCATGAAACGGGTGGACCCTGAACCTGAAACCGAGGACCGAATTTCCATGCGCGACCTGCCATGCAAACGTATTTTGGTGACCGGGGGCGCCGGATTTCTCGGTTCTCATCTCTGTGAACGTCTTCTGAAAGAGGGCCATGACATCATCTGCCTGGATAATTATTTTACCGGCACCAAGGATAATGTGCGGCATCTCATGGATTATCACCGTTTTGAGTTGTTGCGCCACGATGTGACCTTTCCACTCTATGTGGAAGTGGATGAAATCTACAATCTGGCCTGTCCCGCCTCTCCCATCCACTATCAGTGGAACCCGGTTCAGACCACCAAAACCAGCGTCCACGGCGCCATCAACATGTTGGGGTTGGCCAAGCGGGTTCGGGCGAAAATTTTCCAGGCCTCCACCAGTGAGGTTTATGGTGATCCCAGGGAGCATCCCCAGCGTGAGGCATATTGGGGACATGTCAATCCCATCGGTCCCCGGGCCTGCTATGATGAAGGCAAACGGTGCGCCGAAACCCTGTTTTTCGATTATGGCCGTCAACACCATCTGCTGATCAAGGTGGCGCGGATATTCAATACCTATGGGCCCCGCATGCACCCAAACGATGGCCGGGTGGTCTCCAATTTTATTCTCCAGGCGTTGCGCAACGAACCGATCACCCTGTTCGGCGACGGCCGCCAGACCCGCTCCTTCTGTTATGTCGATGATCTGATCGAGGCCATCATCCGCATCATGAACACCCCGGATGGTTTTACCGGGCCGATCAACATCGGCAATCCCGATGAGTTCACCATCCGTGAATTGGCGGAAAAGGTGATCGAGCTGACCGGTTCCCGCTCCCCATTGGTTCACCAACCGCTGCCGATGGACGACCCCAAACAACGTCAGCCCGATATCACCCTGGCCCAAAAAACACTGGGTTGGCAGCCGGAAACCGATCTGGAGAACGGACTGAAAAAAACCATTCCCTATTTTGAAAACCTGCTCTGACCATTCAGGACCTTCGGCGGATGATTGCCGTTTCCGGCTCTGCCGCCGAATGGTCACCAAGGGACCTTTTTTTGCATCGGTCTCTTGAAAAGCGCCGCCTTTCAGCGGCTACCCATCCATGCACCGCCTGTCATCGTCGACCGCCCGGCATCCGCCCAACGGTCTTTTCATGGGGAAACCCCATACCCCCCGTTACCCATTCGCCACACAGCCGGCAACTGCCATGAATATCGTCGTCCCTTGACGGTTTTATCGTAATCCATTGCCTCCCGATTCGGGGAATGATCGTGGTTTTGTCGGGCCTTGTTACCGGTGATGCCATTCGTTACTTGGCCGATGTGCCCGCTTCGGTATATGGCCGGTATCGTAATCGTTGTCCGGCTTGACGATGTGTGGCGAAATATCATTCATGGCGGCATGAATTGTCGGTTTCCGGGCGGGTCCGGTTGTGGAAATGGTAAAAAATAGTTTACCTCATTTCCGGTCTATTTTGGCCATGAATGACCGGCAATCATGTTGATTGTCGAGTACGGCACCATCTGTTCACCTCGGTGAATTTTTTACCAACCAGGACGAGTTTGCACTATGCCACTGGGAAAAATCATAAAAAAACGTTTTTTGAACGGCTTTGTTTATTGACAGAGGGGAAAATTGCTAGTAGATAGTGTTGTGTCTCTTTCATTATCAAATAACTCAAGAGGAAACGCGGGAAAAATGACTACGAAAAAAAATACCATCGATCTTAATGAGCTCTCATTGGAAGAGCTGGTCGCTCTCAAGGGTGACGTCGAGAAGCAAATTTCCAAAATACAACGGGTAAAAAAGAGTGATATTCTCAAAAAAATGAATGCTTTGGCCAAGGAAGCCGGGTATAGCAGCGTTGCCGATGTGGTAGAGGGCAGCGGCAGAAAACCCAGGGCTGACAAAGGCATAAAGCTGCCGCCGAAATATCGCAACCCCGAAGATCCCGACAAAACCTGGTCCGGAAAAGGCCGTGCCCCACAGTGGGTCCTGGACTATGAAAGGAAAAAAGGCAAAAAACGCGACGATCTGCTGATCGAACAGGAAGATTGAACCCTACCGGTCGTTGTCCGCCGATCGGTTTCCCCCTTTCTCCTCCCGGGCTGGATGAAAAAAATATCCAGCCCGGAGGGGGTGATTGATACCTTTTCCTGTCATTGCTCTGCCGCTCGCCCTGCAATGACCGAGTATTGCTCTCCTCTCCACAAACGCCCCACCGCTCTTTATGCATCCTTTATCGATCGTTACACAGGGGGGGCGATCCTGAAGTGTTCGGCGGTTACCTGGCGGTATTTTGTCCTGGAATCACACCCTCTCCGGAAAGCCGGTTCGGATCTTTCGGGTCATTCATATCATCCATGGAAACCACGGTTTGACACGGTTGAGTGGAATGTGATCGCCGTTGACTGAAAAACCATTCGTACATCGAGATATCGAGTTCGTGTCGCTACCGACCGTATCCACCCGACCGGTTCACGGCCAATCTTTCCATCATTGTCGCCAAACATATCGGCGAAAAGAAAAAAAACGAAACGTCCTCCGGGAAGATCGATCCATGACCGGACCGGTTCGGTCGATTAAACTGGTTCCATGATGAAATCCGTGGGCAATGATCAAACAGGGAGCGTCACCGCCACCATCGATGGTGAACGGGTGACCGTGGCCGCCACCGCTACCGTCTTGATGGCGCTGCATGGTTTGGGCCGGGACCTGCCGACCCTGTGCCATTCCGAACGGTTGCAACCCGGTGCCGGCTGCCGTATCTGTCTGGTCGAGGAGGGGGACGCCGCTCTGGTGCCCGCCTGTGCGGCGCCGGTTCGGGAGGGGGCGGTCTATGTCACCGATTCGGACCGGTTGCGGCGCATCCGCCGCGCCAACATGGCCATGATCCTGCGTACCCATCCCCTGAACTGCCGGGGGTGCGTGGCCGAGGATGATTGCCGATTGCAACGGGTGGCGGAAGGGATGGGATTTTCGCCGTCGACAACGTCACTACCGCTCCCGCCGCTGCCGGTCGATGATCGTCATCCGTTCATTCACCTCCGTACCGACCTGTGCATTCAATGCGGCCTTTGCGTGCGCGCCTGCCGGGACCTGCAGGGGCAGAACGTGCTGGGCTTCACCGGACGCGGTGGGCGGCAACGGTTGACCGCCGGCATCGACGGCTCCCTGGCGGCGGCCGGTTGCGTTGCCTGTGGTCAATGTGTTTTCGAATGTCCCACCGGGGCGTTGCGGGATGGCCATGCCGGCGCCGTCGACCGCAGCGTCGAAACCGTCTGCGGATATTGTGCCGTCGGTTGCAAACTGCGGGTCGGCGTGAAAGACGACCGTATCGTCCGCATGGAACCGGACCCGACCGGGTCGGCCAACCGTGGCCACGCCTGCGTCAAGGGCCGGTTCGGTTTTCATTTCATCAACGCCCCGGACCGGTTGCGGGCGCCGTTGATCCGGGGGGTGGATGGCCGTTTCCGGGAAAGCGGCTGGGAGGAGGCCATCACGCTGATCGCCCGGCGGTTCGGGGAGATTCGCGATCGTCATGGTGGCGCCGCCCTGGGGGTGGTGAGTTCGGCCCGCTGCACCAATGAGGAAAATTTTTTGCTGCAAAAGCTGGCGCGGGTGGTGTTCCGCAGCAACAACATCGACAACTGCGCCCGGGTTTGCCACTCCCCATCGGCCTTCGCCCTGGGCGCGGCCCTGGGCACCGGCGCCGGCACCAACAGTTTCGAAGACATCGACCGGTCGGATGTGCTGATGGTGGTGGGCGCCAACCCCACCGAGGCGCATCCGGTCCTGGGGGCGCGCATCAAACGGGCGGTCGGCAACGGTTGCCGGCTCATCGTCATCGATCCGCGCAACACCGAACTGGCCCGCCTGGCCGACATCCACTTGCCGTTGCGACCCGGCAGCAATGTCGCCGTCATCAACGCCATGCAATCCCTGTTGATCGAAGAAGGGCTCCAGGATGCGGCGTTCATTCGGGATCATGCCGAGGGGTTCGAAACGCTGAAAACATCGTTGCGGGGCTCTACGGTCGATTGGGCCGCCGATATTTCCGGGGTGCCGGCCGGGGAGATCCGCCGGGCGGTCCGCCTGTACGCCGCCGGGGCGCGGGCGCAGATCCTCTGGGGGTTGGGCATTACCGAAGCCTGCCAGGGCACGGTGGCCGCCTTCGGTTTGATCAATCTGGCCGTCATGACCGGCAACCTGGGCCGGGAGGGGACCGGGGCCAGTCCCATCCGTGGTCAAAACAATGTCCAGGGCGCCTGTGACATGGGCGCCCTGCCCAATGTGTTCAGTGATTATCAACCGGTGACCGATGAATCGATCCGCCAACGCCATCGGCGGGTTTGGGGGGAGGAACCACCGGCGGCGGTCGGTTTGAAAATGCCGGAAATGTTGACCGCCGCCCGCGCCGACCGGCTCAAGGGTCTTTATCTGGTCGCCCAGGATCCGGCCCAGTCCGATCCCGACAGCGGTGGTGTGGTCGCGGCCCTGAAGGGGTTGGATTTTTTGGTGGTCCAGGAACTGTTTATGACAGAATCGGCCCGTTTGGCCGATGTGGTGTTGCCGGCCGCCTCCTTTTTGGAAAAATCGGGGACCTTCGTCAACAGCGACCGGCGCATTCAACGGCTGCGGCCGGCACTGGAGCCGCCGGCGGCGGCCTTGACCGATGGGGATATCGGCAACCGCCTGGCCCGGGCCATGGGTGTCGACCTCGGTTTCGACGCCGGCCCCGGCACGCCGGCCGATCCGGCAAAAATCATGAGTGAAATCGCCACCCTCACGCCCAACTGGGGTGGTGTCGATTATCAACGGTTGGAAACCTTGGGCTTTCTGCAATGGCCCTGTCCGCATCCGGACCATCCGGGCACCGATATCGTCCACCGTGATGGAAAGTTTTTACGCGGCCGCGCCCGGTTGACGCCGACCCCGTGGCGGGGAGTGATGCCGGCCCGGGATGCCGACTATCCGTTCATGCTCACCACCGGTCGCATCCTGTTCCACTACAACGTCGGCACCATGACCCGCCGCACGCCCATCATCCAACTGGACGGCGCCGGGGAGGAGCGGGTGCGCATCCATCCGGCCGATGCGGCGGCATTGGCCATTCGTAGCGGTGACCGGGAGACGCTCACCTCCCGCCAGGGCAGCGTATCGGTGCCGGCCGAGGTCAGCGATCTGACCAATCCCGGCCTGCTGTTCATGGCGTTCCATTTTCCGGAAACCCGTACCAATCTGTTGGTCGGGGAGGCCGCCGATGAATATACCGCCTGCCCGGAATACAAGGTGACGCCGGTTCGGCTGAAAAAGGCCTGAACGGTAATACCGTATCAATTTAACAATGGCCTGATGTCAGCGACCTGTTCCGACGACGGGCAAAGCGAATGCCATGTTGCGAAAAAACCGCGCAACATGGCATTCCGAGGCTCGCCGGTAAAAGCGCCGGTGACTGTCTGATTCGCGTTTGCGCGCCTTTTGCTGAGAAGCGCAAAAGGCGCTATTGTGAAAAACGCGCAAAGTCAGAATCAAAGTCAAAACCGTGGGCGCCGCCCACACCCGCCAGGGGGCCAACCCCTGGACCCAAATTAATGAAAGTAAAAACAATTTTTTCAGCTTCCAGAGTGCCTTCCATCCATTGGGACATCTTTCCATTGCAACGGTTAAGACCTCTGGCAAATGCAACGGGTGGCCGGCAGGGCCTTGCCATGGGCCGGTGTGGTTGGCTGGCCGAAGTTGAGGCGGGAAATGATCGATAGCTCTCGATATATCATCAAAAAACGTGCTCGGACGGGGATATGGAATCGTTGCGGGGTATGGTTGCCGCTTGACAACAATAAGATTAATGTGCCAGAGTATTGACAATAAAAAGTGTTTAAAAAGCGTCTACTGCGGGCGAATCACCGGGTGAGCAATCGAGAATGTGCCGGCTGACCTTGTGACGTCCTTGGGAAAAATTCAATCAAATCAAAAGAAGAAAGGATATGGGGTCATGCCTGAAAAATTGTCGACTGAAAATTTTCAGAAGTTGCTGCGAGATTATATATCTTTTAACGAAGGGCGTCGGAAACAGGCCTACAAGGACTCCCGGGGCATCTGGACCGTCGGTGTCGGTTATAATCTGGAAAAGAGCGGCGCCCGGGAAAAGATTGAATCCATGGGCATCGATTATGACGCCCTGGTGGCCGGAAAGATTGAATTGACCGATGCCCAGATCGATACCCTGCTCGACGAGGAGATCGAGGTGGCCGAGGCCGGGGCCCGGTCGATCATCAACAATTTCGATGAACTCGATCAAACCCGGCAGATCGTTTTGATCGATATGGTGTTCAACCTTGGCAAGGCCGGTCTGTCGAAGTTCAAGAACATGATCGCCGCCGTCGAGCGGCGGGATTGGCCGGAGGCGGCGGCGCAGATGAAGGATTCCCTCTGGTATCGTCAGGTCGGCAATCGCGGCGTGCGCGATGTCGAGGCGATGCGCACCGGCATCATGCCACAATTTCCCCGCTAAAGCGGCGAAAAGCCACCAGCGGCGTCCGTTCCTTCATCCTGTTTCCGGGGGTGGCGGGCGGAGGCCGTTGGTTTCCGGGGGCGTTTCTCTCCCGGACTGTTTTTTTTGCCAACCACCGAAAATGAACAACGGCAGCCCGACCACCACCAGCAACGAATGAAACAGGTCCGGATTCCGGCCCAGGGCGTTGTCCAGGGTGATGTTGAACAGACCGATGGCCAGCAGTACCGTGCCGAATATCTGTTTTTTCAACCCCGGCGGCAGTCTGACCGGTCCGCGGTTCATTGTACCAGCAGACCGAGGAAAAAGGCCTTGTAGTAGACCATCACACCGCTGATGTTCATGCCGGCCAGGATCAACATCACCACGCCACAACCATCCAGTATCCACCGTTGCCGGTTTCGCACCGCCGGCCAACGGTTCAAAACCGTGATTAAAATGGCGCCGGCGAGGAGGAAGGCCAAACTCATGCCCAGACCATAGGCCAAGGCCAACACACTGCCTTTGGATGCCAACTCCGGACGCACCGACATGCCGAGAATGGTGGAGAGGGTCGGGGTGATGCAGGGGGAGTAGATGAGGGCGAAGGTGAGGCCGATCAACAGACCGTATACCGCCGCCAACGGCAGGGTGTTTAACCGCGCCATCCAGGCCGGACGGCCGCTCAACAACAGATGCACGGCCAACAGGAGAAAGATGAAACCGGCACCGGCACTCAACGCCTCGATGTGATAGTTCAAATAGCGACCGATGTAAAAACCGGTGGAGGATTTAATGGCGAAAAGGATGGAAAATCCCACCGTATAGGCCGCGCCGGGCACCAGTACCCAGCGGCCGACGCCGGGATCGAGGCCGACACTGCGGGCGGCGAGGAACAGACCGGTCAGATAGACGAGGAAAAAAGGGCTGATTTGTAGAATACAAACCTGCCAGATGGAGTAAAAAGAGGAAAATCCCCCCCAGACCGCTTCCGGAAAACCCATTACAGCACCTCCTCGACCCAGCGTGGGAAATCGGCCTGGTGATCCTTGATGTTGCCGTAGAAAAACCGTTTTACCATGCCGTCCGCATCGATGAACACCGTGGTCGGCGGGGCGTTGACCCCATATTCACGGGCCATGCCGGCGGTGTCGTAGGCGGTGGCGTAGGGGATTTTTTTGTTTTTGACGAATTGGTTGAATTTGCTCTCCGCCTCCTGGATGCCGACCATCAAAAATTCGATATGTTCTTTGTGGCGGGCGTGTTGGGCGGCGAACATCGGCAGCGAGTCGTTGGAGCAGGGGCACCAGGAGGACATGAAGGTGACCACCAGTCCCTTGCCGCGATAGTCCGCCAGGGTGCGGACCGTCTTGCCGTTGGTCAGGGTCAGGGAGAAGGGCGGCGCCGGGTCACCGGTGCGCAATGGCTCCAATGGTTTGCCATCCAGACAGCCGGACAGCGGCAGGAGCAGCGCCAGCAGGAAGGCCAGACGGGGGTTAAAGAATTTTGTCCAGTTCATATTTCATCAAATCCTTGGTGACGCCGCCGACGTGGAGTTCGTTGATGATGCCGTTGCGATCGACGAAAAAGGTGGTGGGCATGCCGAACACCCCATAGGCTTCGCGAATTTTTCCCGTGTGGTCGAGACCGGTGGGAAAGGTGAGTCCATGTTTTTTGACGAACCCCTTGGCCTTGCTCTCGGTATCCTGGCTGGCGACGCCGACGAAGCGCACCCCCTTTTGCCGATATTCATGATAACCGGTCTCAAAAACCGGCGCCTCTTCGCCACAGGGCACACACCAGGAGGCGAAAAAATTGATCACCACCGGTTGGCCCTTGTGCTCGGCCATCTTGAACTGTCCACCGGTGAACAGGTCGAGGGTGAAATCGGGCGCCGGGCTCTTGCTGGTCGGCGGCGACTCCTCCTCACAGCCGGACAAAAGCAGGGCGCAGACCGCCAGCAGGCCCAGCAGGGGCCGGGAAAATCCGGGTCGTGATCTCGCGGCACGGTTCATTCGACGTTTTCCTCCAGTTCCGGAATCGGCAAAAACCATTGAAACACCCGTTTGCGCATGTTGGGCAGTTTCAGGGTCATCTCCAGGGTTCGTGGTTTTTCACCCTGGCCGCGCAGGGGCGGGAAACTGAGAATGCCCTGACGGTGGTGTTTGTCATTGTCTTCATAGAGCACCTGCCACCGGTGCGAGTTCAAAGGGGCGCCCCGGCCATCATCCAGGGTGGCCAGGTGGGTCAGGTCCCAGCCGGGCAAAACCCCCTGGTGGGTGTTGATATAGAGAACGAACTGGGTATCGGCGCCGGTCAACGGCGATTGGGTCCGGGCGATATAAGGGGCCAGATACCGTTGCCGGAGCGGCATGTAGATGACATCCAGATAGATGTCCCGCTCGCCGAAATCGATACGCCACAGATGTTTTTTCATAAAGGCCATGATCTTTGGCGGCATCACCGTCGGCACGTTGCTCAAAAAGTTTCGCTGCAGATGGGTGACCACCGTCCGCGCCTCCGGTTCGGTGATGTCGGCGCGCACCCCGGCGCGAACGGCCTGTTTCATCCGCTGCACGATCATCTCCCACTCCATGGCCGTGCGCGGGGTTTTTTCAATCACATCCCGGCCATGGCATTTGCGCGTGCAGGTCGATCGGTAAACCGCTTCGATCTCCGCCTGGCTCAAATCGCTCACCAATCCGTGCCGGTGCAACAACAGGCGTGCTGAACGTTCCAGATAGGCGAGACGTCCTTGCGGACCCGGATCGATCAATACCAGAAAACCGATGCTGGCGGCGGTGAGGGCGAGCGCCAGGAAAACCGCCAGGGTGAGCAACAGGGTACGCACCGATCTAAGGGGTTTTGGTTCGGGAGAGGAATTTTCGGACACCGACGAAAATGCCCAGGAACAGGATCAACACCCACAGGCCGAGACCGCTCCAGAGCAACAACCACTCCCGATCGCCAAATCCGCGGGTGTACTGAAAAATTTTTCCCTCGATGCGCTGCAGGGTGGTCAGGTGCGCCGCCTCGCCATGTTTTTCATAAAAATAATCCATGATCTCCTGTTTGCTCTTGCCCTGGCGAATCATCTCCCCCACCTGATTTTTCCAGTCCAGGCCGCAACTCATGTTGCAATCTTCCAGGATCAGGGGACATTCACAGGGGCAGGCCAGATCACGGGCCACCTCGCCGACGGTCAACGCCCGGGCGGCGGTCGGCGACAGCACGGCCAAAAACAGCAACGGCAGCAACAACTGTCTGAAAATGGTCATGACGGCGCCGGCCGTTTTTTTCGCAACAGATACCAGAGGATGCCCAGCAGGACCACCACACCGGAGCCGACCAGGAGATAGATGAAAACACCGACCTTTTTCTGGGTTTCATACGGGGAGCCCCAAACCTTGGGGCCGGACATCGATGAATATTTGATGTCCACCGAGGGTTTATGGTCGGCTTTCACATAGGTGATTTCGAACACTTGCTCATCATCCGCTTCAATGTTTTCCAGACGATAGGCGAAATGGTTGAAATCCTTCTGCACACTCGACTTCCCACCGGTGGGGGTGATGCGAAAATCGCTGGAGCGCAACGGTTGTTGAATATCCAGTTCGAGGATTTGAATGGTGTGGTTGGACAGGAACCGATAGTCCAATCGACGCCGGTCCGAACTCAGGTCCAGTTGCGGTAGATGAAAGCTGAGATAAAAATTGGGGAACGGCAGCCACAGTTCGATTTCATTCCACGTCTCGTCCCCCTCTTCAATCTTGAATATCTGGCAAAAATGTTGCCCATCCGGCGACAGGCTGCAGGCATCGCTGACCACGACATTTTTTGGCAGATAAAAATGGGTCTTGGTGGGGAAAGCGGTCGGGTCGGCGAACCGGCCATCGTAGGTGACCAGGGCGCCGGGATCGTCATATTCGGGCCATACCGCCACGCGCATGCGACCGATGACCAGATCATCGGCGCCGGCCCAACCGCTCCACAGGAGCAGCGGCAACAGTAGGGGAATCAGCCGTTTCAACATGTTTTGTCAACCCTGTTCACCCGTTTCGGCCCGCTCGGCGTCTCCATAGATGTTGCGAATTTTGACGAACTTGCGAATGCGGACATATTCTTCCTGAATGATGTCGGTGTTGTTGTATTCCGGGAAGATCGCCACCAACCGTCCCAGGGGGTCCACCAGGAAAAAGGCGCTGGTGTGACTGACCTGATACCCCTCATCCTCTTCCGGCGTCTTGGCGTTGGGGTCGACCAGGCCGCTCTTCACCGGTTTGCCATCGGCACCCTTGAAATCCCCGGGCATGAAATAGAGCGCCCCCAGTTGCCGGGAAAAGGCCTTGATGGCCTTTTCAGTGCCGGTCACCCCTTTGAAGGCCGGGTTGAAATAGAGCACATACTGTTTCAACCGTTCCGTGGTGTCCCGTTTGGGATCCACGGAGATGAACGCCACCCTGGTCCGTTCCAGGGCGTCCGGGGCGCTCGTTTTCAACCGTTCGAACAGTTCCGCCAACATGCCCAGGGCCAGGGGGCAAACATCCGGACAGTGGGTATAGCCGAAAAACAGGAAGGTCCAGTTCCCTTTGAGTTGTTCCAGGCCGAAAGGGTTCCGATCCTGATCGACCAATTGGAACGGTTTGATGATTTTTGGCGATGGCAGGATGACATCCGACAGTTCCAGCGGAAATTTCGGCCCGGTGGGCGGGCTCACCAGCCCTTTTCCGACCCAGGCGACCAGACCACCGATGACGGCCACCGCCAGCAAACCGAGGACGACGTTCCGCCAGGGGGTGAAAAAACCTTTTTTCTCTTCATGCATCGATCATCCCTCCCGCCATTTGCCGTCGTCGGCCATCAGGTTGTGTACCAGCGGCTCCTCCAGTAAAAATACCGGTGCTTCTCCTTCGCGTTTGGCGAAATAACCCCGGCGCGACCGGTCTTTTTTGCCGATCAACAACCGTTGCGGCTTCTTGGCTTCCTTGTGCAGCAGGGCGACGATGATTTTGGGCTCATCCAGGCCGTAAAGGGCCGGGTCCTCCGGGTTTTCATGGATGAAAGCCTTGATTTCACCATTTTTGATCGTATACATGGTCTCCAGGACATTGGCCATGTTGGCCCGGGCCACCACCGGTTCGATCATGTCCCACATGCCGCGGTCATGGCGCACCACCACCGGTTTTTTATCCTGGCGGATCAGCTCCATGCGCACCGTTTCCAATGGTTCGAAGTCCAGAACCGTCTTGTCCCGAAGTTGATAAACGCTCCTGTCCGCCTCCTGTTTGACATCCGAATGGATGCGCAACACCCGGGTTTCGCCCTTGAAACGGGCATAGGCGACATTGTTGGTCGGTCCTTTGTCGCCGAACTGGATGGTGGTGGTCCGTCCCTGAACGGTAAAATGCATCTCCAGTTCGGGATCGTCCAACCCCAACTCTTTCAGTTTGTCCGGCTCCGGCGTTTCAAACAGCACCGCGTCCCGTTTGGCCTTGAGGACATTGACCAAAAATTTGTCGATGGCCTCCTTGTCGCCCTTGGCGGTCAACGGTTTGTCCAGTTGCCAGCCGGCGTCGTCACGCACCACCCGGGCGCGCAGACGGCCCCGGCTGCTGATTTCAAAGCTGTCGATCCGCTCCGGCTCGAAGGGGAACAGCCGTTGTTTGACCTCCTCGATCTTTTTGGTCTCTTCCACCTTGCGGTCCATCAGGTGGAAGGTGCCGGCGAGAAAGACCAGGGTGATGACCCAGAACAGGGTTTTGCGGGTAAAGTTCATGCTTCGTTCTTACGCCTGAGCAGGACGCCGGCGCCGATGACCAGGAACAGCGACGGCATGATGATCACCGATACCCAAAAGACCAGGCGTCCTTCCGAGGAGGTGAGGGTCAACGGGCTCAGGCCCGGTTGTTTGCCCCGCACCGAAATGAGCGCCGCCTCGGCCGCCAGCCAGTTGATGGTATTGAGGAACAGATCGCGATTGCCGGCCAGTTTGATGTGGGTGTTGCTGGCGAAGTTGGAATCACCGGTGACGATGATCTTCCCCCAACGGTTGATTTCATCACCGCTTTTTTCGCCCTTTTTCGCCGCTGCGTCGCCACCATCGGCGGTGGGTTCGGCCTTTTTGCCGTCACCGGATTCAGCCACCTTGACCGCGGCCACCGAGATGATGCCCACCGGACCGCGCCGATCCAGCTCGGGGTCGAACTGAACGTTGTCATCCTTGAGCTGACCCTTGCTGCGCGCCCAACTGCTGGAGCTGCTGCGCGCCAGGGTGTAACGGCCCTTGCCGGGATCGTCGTCGATCTCCACCGATCGGGCGATGGGGAAAAAGGTGTAGATGTTCTCCATGTCCCGGGTCAGGGGGTGTTCCTTGTTGTAATCCATCACTACCGGCGTCAGATAGTTGGTGCCCATGATGCGGATCAACTTGTCGACGACGATATCGTTGCCGACCTTGAAATCGAGCCGTTCCAGATAATCCAGGGTGTGGGGGAGGGGGGCGGGATCGAGCATGAACAGGACGCTGCCGCCATCCTTGAGGAACAGGTCCAGTTTTTCCAACTCTTCCGGTTGCAAATCCTTGCGCGGACCGCTGACCACCACCACCGAGGCATCCTCGGGGATGGTTTTTTCACCCACCAGCAACAACTCCTTGACCCGGTAGCTCTCCTGTTCCATGAACTTTTTCGCCAGGGCGTACCCGTACTCCGCCTGGTCACCGATGCTGTTTTCACCGTGGCCCCGGGTGAGATAGACCGTTTTCACCTTGTCGCGCAGCACCTTCATCAGGGCGTTGGTGACCTTGGATTCGCTTTCGAAGGAGACCACCTCCTGTTTGCCCTTGCTGCGCAACAGGGTGGTCCGGTAGGAGGTGACGCCATACTTGGCCGCCTCGGCCGGCCGTTTGTCGGGATCGACGAACCAGAACTTGAAATGCGGCGAGTGATAGGCGTACTCGCCCAGCAGGTCCACCATCGCCTGACGGGTGCGCTCATCGGTGCGGTAGAAGGCGATGGCCTCCACCTCCCGGTCCAGGGAGCGCAACAGTTTGACCGTCTGTTTGGACAGCGAGTACCGCTGGTTGGCGGTGAGATCGGCGCGTATCTTGTATTTGACCGACATGGTGCTGATCATGCCGAGGATGACCACGAAAATGGTGATCATCACGATCATGTTGGCGCCATAGCGGGTGGAACGGGTGGCCAGCAGCTCGCGGATGCGGCCGAAGTTGACGTAGAACAGCAGCAGCAGCCCGAGGATGCCGATCCAGATCAGCGACAGGGGCAGGTTGCCCAACTCGCCGGTGATCGATTGAATGATGCCGCCGGCGGCGATGCAGACCAGCGCGGCGATGCCGATCAGAAGGGAAGTGCCAAAATTTTTCATCCCCGCCACCTTTTGGATTCCAGGCTTCTCAGCGTGAGAAACAGGAACAGAACGATAAAGTTGAAATAGTAGATCAAATCGGCGGTATCCAACACGCCCTTGGCCAGACTTTCCAGATGTTCGGTGATGGCGATGTAGCTGATGATGCGGCCGAGGTCGGCGGAGAGGAACACCGTGGAGTAGCTCATCAGCCAGAAGATGAACAGGATGGCGAAGGAGACCGACGCGGCGATGATCTGGTTTTCGGTCAGGGAGGAGGTGAAGATGCCCAGGGAGATGAAGGCCCCGCCCAGCAGCAACAGTCCCAGGTAGCCGGTGAGGATCGGCATCACCTCCGGTTCCCCCAGCACGATCAGCAGGATCGGAAAGCTGGCGGTGGCGGTGATCATGGTGGCGAACACGGTGAAACAGGCGAGAAACTTGCCGATCACCACCTCCACGTCGCGCAGGGGAAAGGTTAACAACAGCTCCATGGTGCCGGATTTGCGCTCTTCGGCGATCAGGCGCATGGTCAACAATGGCGTCATCAACAGCATGATCATGCTGATGTTGCCGAACAACGGCCGCACCACCGTTTCATTGATGTTGAGCAGGTTATACTGTTTGGCCAGCATCGGGTTGGCTTGCGCCTGAAAACTGATCACCGAAAAGCTGGAGAGCAGGTTGTAGAAAAAATAGCCGGTGATCACCAGGAACATGGCGATCACCGCATAGGCGATGAAGGAGTTGAAATAGGCGTGCAACTCCTTGCGGACGATCAAACCGACGTTGCGCAGGTTCATACCCCGTCCTCCCGCGTCACCAGTTTGATGAAAATTTCCTCCAGGCTCATTTCCAGGGCGCGCATTTCGATCAGATCCCAGCTGTTTTGGATGACCACCGGTGGCAGGGTGCGCCGGGCGTCGGCCCCCTCGTCGAGTTCCACCGTATAACCGTGTACGCCGTCCAGGGTCGCTTCCGGATTGTGGGTGACCTCGCGGACCCCGGACACCGCCCGCAACGCCTTGACCACCGTTTCCGGATCGCCGATACCGACCCGCAACAACATGCGGGTGGAGGCGCGCAGGTGGGCGGTGAGGTTTTCCGGTGTGTCCACCGCCACCACCCGGCCATTGTTGATGATGACGATGCGGCTGCAGACCATGCTCACTTCGGGCAGGATGTGGGTGCTGAGGATCACCGTGCGCCGTCCGGCCAGATCCTTGATCAGTTTGCGGATCTCGCGGATTTGCCGGGGATCCAGGCCGACGGTCGGTTCATCGAGGATCAGCACCTCCGGGTCGTTGACCAGGGCCTGTGCCAGTCCCACCCGCTGGCGATAGCCTTTGGAAAGATTGCCGATGGGGCGTTTGGCCACGTGTTCCAGGCCGCAATCCCCCATGACCCGGGTTACCCCCTGTTTGACATCCCTGGCCAGCATCCCCTTGGCCCCGGCCACGAAGGAGAGATAGGCCTGAACCGTCATCTCCCGGTAGAGCGGCACGCTCTCCGGCAGATAGCCGATCCGTTTGCGCACCTCCAGGGACTCTTCGAAACAGTCATGGCCGGCGACCATGGCCTTGCCGCCGCTGGGCGGGAAAAAACAGGTGAGAATCCGCATGGTGGTGGTCTTTCCGGCGCCGTTGGGGCCGAGAAATCCCAAAATTTCCCCTTTTCCGGCGCTGAAGGTCACCTCTTCCACCGCCTTGTGCGGACCGAACATCTTGGTCAGCTTTTCCACTTCGATCATCTAAACGCTCCCCGATCCCCGTTCAGCCACCCGATTGATCCACTTCCTTGTAGGAACCGGGGGCGCTTCTGTCCTTCAAGGCCGACTCGATGGGCCGTTGTTCCACCGGCGTCTCCAGCAGGTCGATCATGACTTGATTGCCGCGCAGCAGATGTTTCAGGTCTTCCCGCCGCCAATCCTTCTCCCAGTTGCCGACCAGCCCGTTCCAAACCTGGATGATGGCGATCAACTCCGCTTGGGTGAAGGGCGGGATCGACGCCCCCTGACTGTTGGCGACGTCGATATATTTTTGCATGAAATTGGCGACAACGATAAAGGGTGGACCGCAGCGGGCGCAATATTTGAGAATTTTTTCATCCTCATGACACCCCCCGCACCGCTCATAGGCCATGGCCACCGCTTCATCCGGATCATAGGGCAGATAACCCCGCGCCTTGGCATTGCGCAACACCTCCTCGCCGATGGAGTTGGGCACCAACAAGAGACCACCGAGTCCCAATACCGCGGCCAACAGCAGCCCCATCATGATCAACCCGATTTTTTTCATCAGTCCGAATTCTGTCTTCCGTTTTCTAAGTCAGCACATTAACCATGACCACTTTCTCATCGGTGGCAAAAGGGGAAAAACCCCGAACCAGGTAGCAGGTCGTTGTTTTCACCAACGGACCTGGAACAACACGGCCAGCCGAAAATATCATCAAACAGGTGAAAAGGCGGACCCACCCGTATCCTGCCTACCTTACTTGCCAAGCCAGAGTTCTGGTTTTTGTTCTCCGTCCTCTGTCCTCCGTCCTCCGAATCACCACATCCGTTGCGGGTAGAACCAGTGTAGGGTCATCCACTCTTCATCTTCAAGCAGTGGCACGATTTTATGGTCCTTGAAGGCGTCCGGCGGCACTCCCATGCGCATGCCGAGCATGGTGTTGTGACAGGAGTTGCAGCCCAGGGTCGGCGAAACACGCGTGCCCATGAACATCAGCCCGAACAGCGCCGCGACGGTGAGGATGGTGCCGGAGGCGACGATGGTCTTGCCGAACTTCCGCTCCTCGCCCGGTTCCCGCTTTTTGGCCTTCAGATAAAACGGCAACAGGGCCAGTATGACAAAAACGGCGATGGGAAGATAGAGGCCGAAGATCGGGGCGATGTTGGCCTTGAAGTGCAGCAACGGGATCCAGAAGACCAGCAGGAACCAGTCGACGGTGGGAATGTCGGTCCCTTCCAGGGGCATGGGAATGATCTCCGGGTCCTGGGTGGGGGTGGGAATGGTGGCCACCAGGTAGCCGATGGCGATGAAAAACGGCAGGGCCAACAGGCTGTGACGCATGAGATAGCCGAGCAGGCCGCGCTTTTTTTTCCGGGTTTTGGTGAGAATGTGATAATCCACCAGAATGAAGGTGAGGAACGGCAGGATCACCACATGGGCGACGAAGGCCCGGTTCATGGTGAAGGCGTCGAGCAGGAACTGTTTGATGGTGGGGCCGGCCAGGGGGATGTGTTGGAACATGTTGGGGATCATTTCCATGTACCAGTAGGCCCGCCACTCCCAGGGCAGGATGAAACCGGTGGCCAGGAAGGCCAGCAACGGCAACAGCAGCAGGGCGCCGGTCACCCAGAGGACCTTGCCGTCGGGATTGTGGAAATCCTTGCGGTAGAGGCTGCGGATGGAGTGGATGATCACGGTGATCATCAGGAACATGGCGATCCAGCGGTGGCCGTCGCGGATGTAGGCGCCGGTGGGAAATTCGTTGTACAGCCAGCGGACGCTGTCGTAGGCCTCTTTCAGGTGCGGTTGATAAAACAGTGTCAGGAACACCCCGGTCAGCAGTTGCAGGACGAGCAGCACGAAGGCGACGCCACCGAAAAAATGGCGCCAATGATATTTTTCAAGTTTCATCATTCTTTCAACTCCTTGCAGGCTGTTACGGGTGGGGCGTCGATCGTCGTCATCATCGGCAGGTCGTTGCCGTATTCATGGGTCGGCCGATTTCGGGGGTTGTTTTGGCCCGATCGGGACCGGGTGGTCAACGGAAAAAAAGCGGCGTAGTCATTCATTTTGGGCGTGTAGCGGCTTTTTCACCAACCGGTCCGGCTTTCAGACGGTCGATACGTTTAGTCCATTAAACGGGTGAAGACGAGGCCATCGGCGTTGCGTTCGACACGGTACAGAAACGGTCGTTTGATCGGTTCGCCCGCCTCGGTGAAGCGGGTTTTTCCGGTAACTCCGGAAAAACCGGTGGTGGCCAGGAGCGTTTCGCGCACCTTTGAGGGTTTCGTGTTGCCGGAAGTTCCGATGGCGGTGGCGATTATTGAAAAAGCATCGTGGGCCAGGGCCGAAAACCGGTTGGTCGGCGTGTCGCCGTCACCGGTCGCGTAGGGCTGTTTCGGGTCGAAGGAACCATAGAGCAGGGTACCGGTCACCGCCTCGGCGCCGGTTTTCAGAAAGGTTTCCGAAAACAGGTCTTCACCGCCGATCAACGGTTGTCGGAGTCCGGCCCCACGCATGGCCTTGGCCAGCAGCGCTCCCTCTTCGGCGCCACCGGTGAATACCACCGCTTCGAAGGGGGTGGCGCTGCCGCGCAACGCCTGGATCACGGTGTCGATGTTGATCGTACCCGAATAGCTGTCATACAGATCGGCCTCCAGGACCACCCGGCCCTCCTGTTTGCCGATGGCCTGTTTGAAGGCTGAAGCGGTTTTCAGGGAGTGGACATGCACCGACGAGCTGACCAGGGCGAAATGGCGATCGGTCAACCCGCTGGCGGCCCGGGCGATGACCTGCCCGGTCGCCGCTTCCACCGGCAGGGCGAGATGGAAAACATAATCACCGCTGTGGGCGATGCGCCGCCGGGAACCGACGGCCATGAACAGGGTGTGGGAGCGGTTGGCCAGCCGCGTGGGACCGAAGGTCGACCAGCCGGTCGGGGCGGCGATGATGGCCACCACCCGTTTTTGAATAAAATCGTTGATGATGGTTTCGGTGGCGGTCAAATCATCCTGATTGTCCGCGTGGATGATTTCGATCGGTTTGCCGCCGATGCCGCCGGCGGCGTTGAACCGTTTCGCCGCCCGCTGCACCCCGTCCAGGGTTTGCAGACCGAAATGGGCCTCGGCACCGCTCTCCGGACCGATGACGCCGATCAACAGTTGGCGCTCTTCGTCGGCAGCGGGCATGGCCCGGGCGGGATCGGCCGGTTCTTCCACCGGCGCCGCCATCCAATCTGGCCGTTGGTTGGGATCGTTGAGATTCAATCCCGGTTCATTACCGGCCAGGCGGTCGTTGCCGGTCTCATCCGAACAGCCCTGGATCAATCCGGAAAATAGGGGTAATAGCAGAAAAAAAATGAAAAAAGGGCACCCCTTCCCGGGGGAGGGGGTGCCCGATGACGGCTGAAAACGGTGTTTCAACAAGGCCTGGAACTCAGTATCCCTGTTTGACCTTGGATTTGACGTGGGTCGGGGGCTTGCGCATGCCGCCTTCCACATAACCGGCGCCCTTGATGGCTCCGCCACGGCCGGCGACACCGGCTTCCATCATCTCCTGGGCCTCTTGGAAATCATCGTTCTTGGCGGCGGTCAGCGGCGTGATGTCACCGGCGATCGGCTTGAAGGAGGATTTCGGGCTCAGGTACTCTTCGACGGATGTGGGCGGTTTGACATCGGCCATGGCGCGGAGCCAGGCGACGATGTTCCAGATGTCCTGATCCTGCAGATAGTTGCCCCAGGAGGGCATGACCGGGGAGAGGCTGACCGCTTCACCACCACCCTTGATGACCTGGAACAGTTGCAGGTTGGACTTTTTGTTCATGTAGGAACCATCGGTCAGGACGCGCGGTTTGGGATCCAACTCGGCGGCGTTGGGTCCGTCACCATTGAGCAGCCAACCGTGGCAGCCGATGCAGTAGACATAGTACCACTGTTTGCCTTCGTTGGGATCGGCACCCGGAACCAGGGTGTCCTTGAAGGTCGGCGACCAGTTGTTGGTCCACTGGTTGTAGACCGTCTCGCCGGAGCCCGGCTTTTTCACGCGATCCCACAGTTCGGTGCCCACCTTGCCGGTATCATGGCCATAACCGCTGGCGGTCTTGTAGCCATCGGCGACCTTCGCCCGCTTGCCGACACCGGTCAGGTAGTCGAAAGGCGCGATGCCGTAGGTGCTTCCCGACTGGCCATTGGCCATGGCATCAGCCTCGGCTTCATAGGCGGCCGCCGCCTTGGCCAACTCGGCATCGCTCCGGACCGGGCACTCGACCCGGGTGTTGTCCATGAGCACACAACGCTTGTCCGCAGCCTCGGCGCTGCCGGCCAGGGTGAAAGAGACCGCGAGACTCATGGCTCCAAGTACCAACATTTTTTTGCTTTGTTTCATCGTATCGCCCCCGTGCAAAAGAAAGCTGCAAGAATTTATCGGATTAATAGTTGAGAAACCGTTTTACCATCAACACGCACCAAGGCGTTCTTGGCGATGTCGGAGAACCAGATGTTCCCGCGGGGATCGAGATCGATCCCGAAAGGACGGCTGTCCCCGGACAAGGCGTCGAACGCCGCAAACGCCTGGCCGACCGGATCGAACAGTCCCAGTTTGCCAGAGCGTCCCAGTGAAAAAAGAATCTGCCCCTCATCATTGACCGCCAACCCCTCGATGGCGCCGCCGCCGGGAATGGGGAAGGTATCGAATCGCCTGGTGGCCGGGTCGAAGGAGAGCAGTTGTTGCCGGCTGCGCGCCCCGAACCAAAGCTTGCCGGTACCGGCGGCGATCAAATCGCGCGGCACCGAAAAAGGGGTGGGCAACTCGAACTCGACGATGCCGCCATCGGCGGGATCCAGGCGTCCCAGCTTGTTGCCGCGCGTTTCCAGGAACCAGACGATGCCCGCATCATCGACGGTGATGCCGGTGGGCTGGGCGTCGGCGGTCGGCAGTGGATATTCGCGGATGGCGCCGCTGGCCGTATCCAGACGACCGATCCGGTTACCATAGAATTCGGTGAACCAGACCGCGCCACCAGCGGCGACCAACCGGGTCGGCATGCTGTCGATGGTGGGGATGTCATATTCGGTGAAGGCCTCCGTGGCCGGGTCGAAACGACCCAACTGGTTGGCGTCCGACTCGGTGAACCAGATGTGCCCCGTCCCATCGATGGTGATGTCCGCCGGTTGACTGCCCAGGGTCGGAATCTTGAACTCACGGAACGTGCCATCGGCCAACCGGAACCGGCCGATCTGATTGGCGTTGCCTTCGATGAACCAAACATCCCCGGCCTTGTCGATGGCGATCTGCGACGCCATGGCCACGGCGGTTGGCAGCGGATGGGAAACGATGGCGGCCGCATGGACCACCGCGGTGCTCATCAACGCCCCGGCCAACAGCGAGGCGGCAATCAAGGCCCGGAAGGGGACCGCCGCCCTCACGGTGACACCTTGTTGAAACGCCGGTAGTAGAGATAACCGGCGACGAAGACGATGACCATCATGATGGTGATCAGGATGCGGACCATATCCCGCGACCGTTTGCCGTCGGCGGCCCGTTGGGCGATCCCTCCGGCGCTCTTGTCAAGCTCCGGTTGTGGATGCGCGCTGGCCGCCAGCGCCCGCTCGATGTCGAGCAGTCCCAGCTTTTTCGATTCGGTGCTGGCCTGGGAAAACCACAGCCGGTTGCGCGAACGATCCAGGGCCATCTCACCCGGTTGACTGTCATAGGTGGGAATGGTGAACTCGTGGAAAGCGGCGGCCTTGGGCAGGAACAGTCCCACCTTGTTGCCGCGGTACTCCAGAAACCAGATGTTGCCGCCGGCGTCGGCGGCGATGGCGTTGGGCAGACCGCGCGCCGTCGGTACCATGGCCTCGTCGAACCGTTGCATCGACGGGTAGAACACCCCGATACGGTTGGCGGTCATCTCCACGAACCAGACATTGTCGGCGCCATCGACCGCCACCGCCCCCGGATTGGCGAAGGGGGTCGGGATCCGGTACTCCTGAAACCGTTTGCCGACCGGATCGAAATGGGCGATGCCGTTGATATTGGACTGGGCGAACCAGAGCGCCCCCTGGCCATCCAGTACCAGGCGCCGCGGATAGCCGTTGGCGGTGGGAATGGCATGACTCTCCAAGGCCGCCGTCTCCGGTTGGAACCGGTGCAACCGGTTGCTGTCCGGATCCAGAAACCAGACGCTGCCATCATCAGCCACCACCAGATCTTCCGGCACCATGCCATCGGGCAGGTCGAAACGGTCAAACCGGTTGCTGGCCGGCGTGTACCGGCCCAACAGGTTGGTCGGCGTTTCGGTGTCGGCCCAACGACGGACCGTGAACCAGATGGAACCGTCCGGGGCCAGGGCGATGCGCAACGGCCCGATCCCTTTCCAGGTATCGGGGAGGGTGTGAACCTCGAATTGTTTTCCCTCCGGATCGAACATAGTCAAACTTTTTCCGATCTTTTCCGTGAACCAGACCCGTCCCGGGACGTCGACCACAATGCCCGATGGGGCACTGACCGCCTCGGGCAACCGATATTCGGTGATGATCGAATCCCCCTTTTTCGCCGCCGTGGCCTCTACCGGGGTCACCCGGGTGACCACCACGACCGCCAATAGCGCCAGGACCATCATCGGCCCGTACCCGGACCGCCGGCTTCCAGCGCCGAATGTCCCGCCACTCCTTGGAACTACCATGTCATCGTCGGCTCGTAAAAATGCCGCAGTTGCCAGTTGGCATCCTTGTAGGAGTCGCCCATTCCCATGGTGTTGCCAATCCGGTAGCGGCCGACCTCGATCTGCTGTTGCCGCTTTTCCCGGTAAAACTTGCCCATGTCGCTCGGCGGCAGCGCCTGCCGGACCCCCATCATCGGGTTGTGGCAGGAGATGCAGCCGTTGGTCTTGGCCGGATAACCACTGCCGCCGACCGCCGCCATGCCGGCGGTCCAGACCACCAGGCCGATCAGGCCGATGCCCAACCGTTTCAACAATTTCATCCGACCGCCGGCGGCGCGCTTCCTGCCGAAAACGAACGGCAGCGCCACCAGTCCGATCAGGATCAACAGCGGCAGCCAGAAGGTGCCCAGCGGCCGCAACCAGGCGTTGTCGCCGGTCAGATACCAGAATGGCTGGAACAGCATGAACAGATACCATTCCGGCGCCGGGATATAGGCCCCTTCATCGGGCATCGGCGGCATGTTTTGATCGGTCGGCAATGGATACTGGTTGGCCAACCAAAACAACAATCCCATGAAGGCGCCGGCGATGATCACCACCATGATCACGTGCCGCGGCCAGAACCGGTAGAACGCCTGGGGATACGGCTCGGCGTATTTGGGATCGATCTTCATATCCGGCGACGTTTTGTCACTGTCCATATCGATCCGACTCCTACAGCGGCTCGGCGATGCCGTGACGCCGCACCATGCCAAAGTGGAACCGGAGCAGGATCAACAACACCAGGGGAAGGACCAGGATGTGGATCACGAATCCCCGGTTGATGGTGAAATTGTCCAACAGGGCCTCTTTCAGCCAACCACCGATCAACGGCCAGGTCTCCAGATAGTCCACCCACAGGGCGAACGACCAGTAGGAACGCCAATCCCACGGCAACAACAGACCGGTGGCCAACAGCAGAAAAACGACGATGAGCTGCAGGACCCCGGAAACCCAGTTCAATTCACGCGGGTTGCGATAGGCCTTTTGAAAACCGACGCTGACCATGTGTGAAAAGATGGTCGCCATCAACAGCGTCGCCCCCCAACGGTGCAGGTTGCGGAACAGCGCCCCGAAAGGTACTTCGTTGCTCATCTGTTCGATGCTCCTCAGCGCCTCCTGCGGCTGCGGCTGATAATGGAAGAGCATGAAGGTGCCGGAAATCACCTGCAGGATGATGAACAGCAGGGAGATGCCACCGAAACAACGCAAAAAACCCATGTGGGCCGGGATGGCCTGGTCACCCTTGTTTTTCCGCCAGGTCACCAGGCCGGTGCGCTGCTCCAGCCAGTCGATGAGTCCCATGGCCATCTATTTCACCTTCGCCGTATTTTTTTTCATGGCCGCCGCATCCTGATCGTCTGATTCACCGGTGAAATCGATCAGCCAAACCCCTTTTTCCTCATCCACCACCAATGGCAGTCTGGTGCTGACCTTGTAACCTTTGCCGAACATGGAGGCCATCCGGTATTCGATGGTGACCACCGCCTGACGCTCCTTTTCCTTGATTCGGCTGTCGACGATTTCGGCCTTGAAACCGGGTGGATATTTTTTGACGATGCCGACGAACCGTTGCTGGCTCATCCGTGTCGCCGGGCTGACCATCTTGTAGGCTTCCTTGATGGGGATGGTGCCGCCGCGAATACCCGCCTCCGAAATATATTCGTAAAATTTACTGACCACCGCTTCCGGTTTTTCCGTCGGCAACGGTTTATGGCTCTCCTGTGGACCCTCCCCACAACCACCCAGCAGGATCATGGTCGAAAAAACCAGGGTTGCCAGGCGGGTCGCCATCCATAACGCTTTGTCGATCACGGGTCGTCTGTTCCAATCGATAAAATTTATGGTTCCGGGCCGTTTCCCCGCCATCGCGGGGAGGGCGGGGAAACGGGGTCATGCATCGATCCGGATACGATCCCCCCTGAAATGCAGGGGGGATGTGTTGCCGTTACCCGTCCGGGCGGTATCAGAGTTCCTGAGCCCGGGGGGCGATTTCCAGCTCGTCTTCGTGTTCGACCAGGCCGGGCAGTTTCTGGGCCTTGTCATAGTCACCGACGGCCAGGTTGGAATCATCCTTGTCGGGATCATCGACGAAGAACGTTCCGCGCATCTCCAGATGCAGCGGACCGCAGAAATGCTGACAGTAGATGGCATATTCGCCAGCGATATCAGCTTCGAACTCGGTAACCGCGGTCACGCCACGCGGGGCGCTGAGGTTGGTGCGCAGACCATAGGGACCGTAGACGGTCAGGCCCATGGTGACGTCGGGGTTTTTGGTGATACCCGACGCGCGGTCGATGTTGGTGACGAACATGCGAACCTTGTCACCCTTGTTGACGCGCACCTGACGGGGGATGTAGCCGTAGCTGAAGGCCTTGAAGTGAACCTCTTTCACGCCGTCAACCATGCGCACGCCGGGGCGCTCCTTGGATTTGGGCAGGAAGGAGACCTTGGCCTTGGCGCGGTGGGCCGGATGAATGAGACGGGTGTTGCCTTTGATCAGCCCGCCCTTTTCAGCCTGTCCGGTGTTCCACCGTTTGATCTGATAGGCATGGATGGATTTGGCGTTGTGCGGCTCGCCGTCCACCGGGGTGATGCGCAGGGTCTTGCCGTAGGTCGGGCTGTCCTCGCGGGCGTCCCACAACTCGAAGTTGACCGGGAAGACGACGCCGGTGGGGCTGAACAGACCGGTGGAAAACTTGTTCAGGGCGATGACATACTTGTTGTCGGCGCTGATGGCGATGTGACCGGTACGGTAGTGGGTCGGGATTTCGTCGACCACTTCCAGTTTTTTCAGATCGATCTTGACGTTACTGTCGGAGACGAAGCAGCTCTCATAGGCATATTTGGAGGTCAGTCCCTCGGGGCTGTCCTTGCCGGGCTCATAGGTGCCGCCATCCTTGTCGTAAACGTCCATCACCGAGTGCAGCGGACCGGCGCAGGTGGGCAGAACCTTCTTGACCGCCAGCTTTTCCACATCGATCACGGTCATGGTGGCGGACAGCTTGTCGCTGACGATCACCATGGTGCTTTCCGGGATGACATCGGTGCCGTGGGGGTTCTTGCCGACCGGGATCTCCTTGATGTACTTGAAAGGATTGGTCGAGAACACACCGACGGTGGAGTGGTAGTAGTTGCCGGAGAAGACATAACGGCCTTTTTTGTCCACGTCCAGATAGTCCGGGGCGCTGGGGGCCGGACCCCAGTCGATCACCTGGGTCTTGCCGGAGGCGATGTCGATCTTGGCCATCTTGCCGGTCAACTCACCGGTGGCGTAGAGAATTTTACCGGTGTCGTCCAGGGAGATGTGATGCACGCCGAAGGGGAAGGGCAGGGCGATCAGCCGCTCCAGGAAGCCGGTCTGCAGATTGATGACGCCGACGGTGTTGGCGCCCTTGTCGTTGACGTACAGATATTTACCGTCCGGGGTGCCGTTCTTGTTGCCCTGGTTGGTGCCGCTGAACACCGGTTCGTGCAGATCCACGCCGACATCGATGTGACGGAAGGTGCGCATGCTCGGCAGACCGATCACCGAAACCTTGCCGTCGAGACCGCCCGCCCCGTAGAGGAGCATCGGATCCTTGGTCGGGCTACCCGCCGGCACCTCGGTGCCGTGTTGCCAGGGCGCCACGTTCGAGGCCGTGACGGCCTCCGCCTTCGTTGGGGCGAAAGCCATCAGGGAGAGAATCATCCCCGGAATCACGGCGCCCGCCATTCTTTTCAACCTTTTGTTTCCCATATTTACCCCCACACCTTTCAAAGACCACGTTGGACTTTAATGTGCATTGTTGGACGTGATTTACAGTGAATTGGAAGTTGACCCGTTTTCGGTGAATAAATTGAGTTAATGAACGCTCGCATGAGTACCATTATCGACGGTGATCGGATTACGTCCCTGATCCGTCACCGCACGTCGAGCGCAGTGATTCTTGCCCATGCTGTAGAGGAGTTTCAAGCAATATTCCAAAAAAAGCGTCTCTCGATTGACCTAGGTCAATTAACCGTTGGCCGGTTATTGATCCGGGTCAAGTATAGGGG
Source organism: uncultured Magnetococcales bacterium (assembly GCA_964344355.1). Taxonomy (GTDB): domain Bacteria; phylum Pseudomonadota; class Magnetococcia; order Magnetococcales; family CAYFNE01; genus CAYFNE01. The sequence continues at coordinate 36,272 of CAYFNE010000020.1, read as the reverse complement.
GCGGAGCTCCGATCCCGCAAGGGATGCGGTCGGATCGTACCGCGGTGTTCCGGAGTGGCGGCGGCGGTTGCGACCGGTTGGGAGGGGCGGCCATGGGGATGATTTTCGATCCTCGTTTCCGGCCCCCGGTTTGGCCGGCCGGGGAGACGGCCATTTATAAACGAGCTGGCCGGCAATTGAAGTTAATTGATATAGGTCAATTGATCTTCTTCTATCATTTGCCATCAGTGGCGTACATCGGTAAAAAAATACCGGCTCGAGCGGGGAGAATAATTTGCGAAATATCAAAAACGCTCTTTCGGGAATATGAAAGTGTATTGGTTTCAATGGTTTGTCAAATATCAACCAATACGATCCCAGCGTTGGTAATCTCTTGGTTTCGGGTCAGGTCCGTGTTAGCATTTCCTGGTTTGCAGGAATGGGGGAGGTGACTGACCCATCATGATCGATCCTTATCGGCGGTTGGTATCCATCCATCCCGTCCGGCCCGGGTGCGAAACGGCGCCATGGCCGCATTTACGCATTAGTGTCATCTCATAACCGGCTTAACTGAAGGAGAGGAAAAAATGAGACAAACGGTCACGCTGACCCTGGGATTGGCGTTTCTGATCCTGGCGGCGCTTCCCGGTCGGGCGGATGCATCGGGGGAACAGGTGTTCAAGGACAACAAGTGTGACGCCTGTCACTACACCCAAGGGCCGGCCCGGGAAAAAACCATCGCCGACAAACTGGCCCAGAAGGGTCCGGAACTCTGGTACGCCGGCGACAAGTTCCAGGAAAAATGGCTGGCCACCTGGCTGGTCAACCCGGAGCCGATCCGGCCCTTGAAGTATAATTCGCTGACCGAGAAAAATGCCGGGGATCATCCCAAGTTGGGCGCCGGTGACGCCAAGGCGGTGACCGGTTATCTGATGGGCCTGAAATCCGGCAAGGTCAAGGCCGGTGTCGTCAAGGCCAAGAAGAACATTAAGGGCAAGCGGATTTTCACCAAAAAGATGCCCTGCAGCGGTTGTCATCTCTATCCCAACCGCAAAAAGAAAATCGTCGGCGGTCTCAGCGCCCCGTCCCTGGTCGGTGCCAGCAAACGGCTCAACCCGGATTGGATCTACGCCTATCTGAGCCAGCCCAAGGTGTTCAAACCGGTGAAAATGATGCCCAACTTCACGGGGTTGATCAGAGACAAGGACATGAAAAAAGTGGCCGGTCACGTCGCCCATTTCAAATAATTGGAGAGAGAGTCAGACCATGTTGAAAATAAAAGGATCCATGGTGGTCGGGGCACTGTTTCTCGCTTCCGGCGTGTTGACGGGCCTCGATGCCCGGGCGGCGGATGGCAAGGAGGTCTACGATTTTTACTGTGCCCAGTGCCACGGCATCACCGGTAAGGGCGATGGCCCCAACGTCACCAAGAGCATGCCGGTCACGCCACGAAACTTTACCAAGGCCGCGGATATGAACAAGCTCTCCGATGAAGACCTCCGCAACGTCATCCTGTCCGGCGGTCCGGCCCTGAGCAAATCCCCGGTCATGCCCCCCTGGTCGAAAACCCTGGCCAAGGATGAAGTCGAGGCGATGGTCGCCTACTTGCGCCAACTCTGTAATTGCAAGGGCAAACAATAGCGCCAGATTGCCCGGTCGATCGGGCCGGGGTATCCGTTCGGAGCCCCGGCCCGTTTAGTCGCCGATGGAGGGGAGCGTGGCAAAAAGTTTTTTTTCGAAAGCCAAAATATCCGATATCGTCATCTTTGCCGGCATGGCCACCAACGTACTGGTGATCGTCGCCATTCTCTATTTTTTTGTTTTATAGATTGAGTGCTTCTTGAACATTTTTGTAGCGGTTGACGGTTCGTGCCCCGGGGTGCGCCGTTTTTCCATCACTCCATTCGGACGACACGGCAGGTGATATCATGAGTGAAGCGGGAACTCCGAAAGAACTTCCCACCTGGGCCGGGCCCGCGCTGTTTACCACGGTCCTGGTGGCCATCATCATTTTCTTCATCTGGTTTTTGTAAGGGAGGCCGATGTGAACCTCAAGCAATTGCAGGAAAATGCGCTCATGGCGTTCGGCGCCGCCTTCGTGGTTTGCGCAGGCATTTTTTTCCTTCTGGATTTCATCATGATGAATCTCCAGGGTCTCTCACTGTTTTTTCACCAATAATCCACGGAACCATCCGTTGCCACAGGAGCGAACATGAGGCCGCGCTTTTTTCTGAAACCGGGATGGTTTTTCACCATCACCCTCCTGACAGTGATGCTGTTGCAGTGGGGGGCTCCCCTGGCGGAGTTCTCCTCGGAGCATCTGGGATTCTCCACCGCCTGGGCCGAAGAGGCCGCCCCTGAGTCCGCCGCCGGGGATGGGGCCGCCGAGGCCGAAAAACCGCTGTACGGGCCGGCCCCCGAGCTGACCGAAAAGGACTATCCGCAGATCGCCGGCATCAACAGCCGGGTCTTCGTCTGGCTGGTGGCGCAACTGCATCTCTGGTTCGCCGCCTTCGTCCTGGCGGTGCCGATCTTCGTGTTCATCATCGAAGCCATCGGCATGCGCACCCGGGATCGGCGTTATGACAACATGGCCTATGAGTTCATCAAGGTCAGCATCACCGCCTACTCCCTGACGGCCATCCTCGGCGGTCTGCTGGCGTTCGGCCTCATCGTCTTCTATCCCGACCTGTTCTTCTATCTCTCCACCATATTCAAGGAGTCGATGTTCTACTATGCGCTCCTGTTCTTCGCGGAGAGCGCCTGTCTGTACATCTATTATTACGGTTGGCACTGGCTCCAGGGTGGTTTCCGGAAATGGGTGCATCTGACCCTGGGCCTGATGTTGAACGCCGTCGGCACCGTGTTGATGTTGCTGGCCAACGCCTGGCTCACCTTCATGATGAGCCCGGCCGGCGTCGATGCCGCCGGCACCTTCTCCGGCGACACCTGGGCCGCCATGCACAACTTCCTCTGGAACCCGATCAACCTGCACCGCGTGGTGGCCAACGTCGCCTACGGTGGTTCGGTGGTCGGCGCCTATGCCGCCTTCAAGTTTCTCAGCGCCACCAAGGCCGAGGATCGGGCCCATTATGACTGGATGGGTTACAACGCCAATTTCGTCGCCATCTCCGCCCTGCTGCCGCTGCCCTTCGCCGGATATTATCTGACCGCCGAAATCTATGCCTACAGCCAACAGATGGGTATCACCCTCATGGGTGGCGTCTTCGCCTGGTTGTTCATCATCCAGGCGGTGTTGATCGGCACCCTGTTCCTGTCGGCCAACTATTACCTCTGGTGCGGCATGGGCCGCAGCGAGGGGGCGCACCGTTACACCGGGCGCATCAAATGGTTGGCCTTCGTCATCGTCGGCGCCTTCCTGGTCTGGTTCACCCCGCACACCCTGGTGTTGACCAACCAGGAGCTTCAGGCCCTGGGCGGACCCTATCACAAATATCTGGGACCGTTGGGCATCATGCCGGCCAAGAACACCGCCGTGAACATCATGATTCTCTTCACCGCCCTGAGTTTTCTCTACTATCGGCGGGCCAACAAGGTACCGGTGGTGCCCTGGGTCAAGGCCGGCAACGCCGCCCAGGTGGCCCTGTTCACCACCGGTATCATCAACATCCTCATTCTCGGTGTTTTCTACGGCTATTTCACCAACACCGTCTACAAGGTGGCGGCCTCCATTCCCCAGGTGCTGACGACGTTGGTGATCATCATCGCCAGTGGCGTGTTGGACTCGTTGATGTACAAGGGCGCCAAGGAGGTGGCCCCGTTGCGTTGGGGACGGATGCCGACCCAATCCCAGTATGCCCTGTTCCTGCTGGCGGTCTCCTTCACCTGGTTGATGGGACTCATGGGTTACATCCGCTCCGGTATCCGTCAGCACTGGCACGTGGTCGACATCATGCGTGACAACTCACCCGACGCCTTCACGCCGACCCTGGGTTATGCCGCCAACGTCGTTTCGGCCGGAACCATCATCTTCATGGCCATGGTCATCTTCGTCTTCTGGCTGAGCACGGTCAGCGGCAAGAAGACCGCGCCGTCCGGTTATTGGAAGGAGTAGGGGAGCGATCATGAAGAATTTTTTGAAAGTCGCGGTATTCAGCCTGCTGGTCATCTTCGCCTTTGCCGGTTATTCCTCCTTCGGCATTCCCCAGATCACCCCGGCGGCGCCGCCCAAGCCGGAAAAGATCGACCTGAGCGCCATGGACATGGACCAGTTCATCGCCCTGGGTGAGCGCATCGTCAACGGCAAGGGGACCTGCACCCTCTGTCACAACTCCCTGGGCCGGGCGCCGATGCTCGACAAGTTGGGGGAAAACGTGCCCAAACGGTTCGCCGATTCCCGCTACAGCGGTGAAAACAAGGAACCGGCGGCCTATCTGGAAGAGTCCCTGGTGCAACCCTCCGCCTATGTGGTGGCGGGATTCGGCAAGGCCGGTTCCAACGACACCGAAAGTCCGATGCCCGATGTTTCCGGTGGCGGCATCAGCCTGTCCAATGTCGAGATCAAGGCGGTGATCGCCTACATGCTGGACTCCAATGGTCTGGAAAACACCGTTGAGATCCCCTCCGATGCCGGTGACGCCGCGGCGGCGGCCGAGGAGGAAGACAGCGGTGACGGCGGCGGCGCCCGGGCCCTCTATGCGACGGTCGAGGAGATCATCGCCGCCAATACCTGCGGCGCCTGTCACAAGATCGGCGACGAGGTGGGAGAGTTGGGTCCCGATTTGACCAAAATCGGCGCCGCCAAGGACAAGGACTATCTGCGCCGGGCCCTGCTCGACCCCAACGCCGATGTGGCGGAAGGGTTCGATGCCGGCATGATGCCGGAGGGGCTCGGAGAACAACTGTATGCCAAGGAGCTTGAAATGCTCGTGGACTATCTGGCGGGTTCGAAATAGGGGGCGCTGAGGCGAGAACGATGAAAATTCCAAGACTTCTGCAAGCGGCCCTGACGATACTGGCCATCTATTACGGGTTCATCCTGGTCTTCGATGTCTGGTTGGGGCAGTTGATCCCGGCCAGTCTGTTGACCATGTACATGTTTTTTTCCATCGCCGGCGTCTTCTGCGTCTTCACCTTCTCCGAGGAGCGTACCCGGGAGCTGGTCGGGCCGATCGTCGCCCTGGTGGAGGACCCGAAGAAAAAATGGTTGCGCAACATCGTGTTCCTGGTCGTGCCGTTGGCGGCCGGCTATTACGGTTTCGTCAAGATGCAGCCCAAATATGAAGCGCCGTTGGAACTGCGCAGCATCCACCCGGCCCCGCCGGCTTCGATCAAGGCCTTTGGCAAACGGTACAACCTGAGCAAGCTGGAAAATCCCTACCGCAAGTTCGAAAAAGAGGATCCGGCCAAGTTCAAGGAGTTGGTCAAAGAGGGCGGCGCGGTTTATATCCAAAACTGCCAATATTGCCATGGCGACAAACTGGATGGCAAAGGACCCTACGCCCCCGGTCTCAATCCGGTGCCCCTGAACTTCCAGGATGTCGGCACCATCGCCCAGTTGCAGGAGGGATTCCTGTTCTGGCGTATCGCCACCGGTGGTCCGGGCCTGCCCGAGGAGGCGGCGCCGTGGATCTCCTCCATGCCCATCTGGCAGGATTTTCTGACCGAGGATGAGATCTGGAAGGTGATTCTCTTCCTTTATGATTACACCGGCCACCGTCCGCGGTCCTGGGGGCACGAATAAGATGGAAATGAGCGCTATGAACAAACGATTTCTATCGGCTTCGACCCTGGGACGGGTACTGGCCGTGATGTTTTTCACCGTCCTCGCCACTCCGGCCGCGGCCAAGAGCGGCGATGCCGCCAAGGGGCTGGAGATTTACAATAAACGGTGTGTCTGGTGCCATGGCGCCGAGGGCGCCGGCGACGGGCCGGGACAGGCGTTCATGAACCCGCCGCCCCGGGATTTCACCAGCGGCGTGTACAAGATCAAGACCACCGGTTTCGAGGATTTCATTCCCAACGATGAGGACATTTTCCGGATGATCCGCGACGGCATGCCGGGGACCGCCATGCCGGGCTGGGCCGATATCCTCAAGGAACAGGAGATATGGGACCTGGTGGCGCAGATCAAGGTGTTCACGGAAATCGAGGAAAAGGCCGAAACCCAGGTCGATTTCGGTACCCCGGTGCCGTCCTCCCCCGAAAGTCTCGCCAAGGGCAAGGAGTTGTTCATCGACCGTTGCGCCGAGTGTCACGGCAAGGCCGGTAATGGTGTCGCCATCAAAAAGCTCAAGGGGGACCTCGAAGAGCGCACCTGGCCGCGCAACCTGACCAAGCCCTGGACGTTTCGCGGCAGCAACAGCGCCAAGGACATTTACGCCCGCATCTCCGTCGGCATCCCCGGTACGCAGATGCCCTCCTTCGCCGATCCGGTGAGCAAGAAAAAGCTCTCCGTCGAGGAGCGTTGGCACGTCGCCAACTATGTCGTCTCCCTGGCCGCCAACAGTAAAAAGGTCAAGGCGGAAAACACCGTCATCAAGGCCACGCGCGTCGAAGGCGCCCTGCCGGAGGGTCCGGATGACGCCGCCTGGAACGGTGCCGCCCCTTCCACCTTCTATTTGATCCCGCAGATCATCGGCAAGGAACGGTTTTTCACCCCTTCCAACGACACCATTTCCGCCCGGGCGCTCTATAACGACAAGGAGATCGCCATTCAACTGGAGTGGGATGACCGCACCCGGAGCATCCCCGGAGACGAGACCGCCGCCAGCATCGCCGACGAGGAACTGTATGAGGACGCCGTCGCCGTGCAACTGCCGGTGGTCATTCCCAAGGGGATGAAAAAGCCCTATTTCGGCATGGGCGACACCTCCCATCCGGTCAACATCTGGCAGTGGAAAAGCGGCGCCAAAGATGGCACCGAGAGCGCCGTGCTGATGAATGCCAAGGGATTCGGCGCCATCGAACCCCGGGATGCCGCCAGCGGTGGTTTGACGGTCAAGGGCGGCTATGCCGATGGCGTCTGGAAAGTGGTGATGCGTCGTTCCTTGAAGACCGGAGATGCTGAAAACGATCTTCAGTTCGAAGAGGGCCGTTTCATCCCCATCGCCTTTGCCGCCTGGGACGGCAGCAACAGCGAGAGCGGCTCCAAACACACCATGACCACCTGGTACTGGTTGTTGCTCGAACCGCCGCCCAGCAACAAACCGTTGATGATCGGCATCTTGATCGCCCTGCTCCTGTTCGCCGGTGAGTTCTGGTGGGTGCGCAGCGCTGCCGCCAAACGGCAACAGCAGGCGTGACGTGATCACCCTGCGGCCCGGTCGAAGCGCCGTCGTCATCGGCGGCGGCATCTCCGGCCTGGCCGCAGCCTTCGAACTGCAACGCCTCGGCATACGGGTCCGGGTCCTGGAGCGCAACGACCGGCCCGGCGGCCTGATCCACAGCCAGTGGGTGGACGGCTATCTGTTGGAGTGGGCCGCCACCTGCATCTTCAATTTTCTGCCCGAAGTCGATTTTTTCTGCCGCAATCTCGGCCTGGACCGGGAAATGGTCTTTCGTCAGGAGGTGGCCAAACGGCGCTACCTGGTGCGTGATGGCCGACCGACGCCGGTGCCACTCCATGCCGGGGGGTTCATCGGCACGCCATTGGTCAGCCTCAAGGGCAAGATGCGCTTGTTGCTGGAACCGTTCATCCCCCGCGGACCGGTGGCGGAGGGGCAGGAGACCGTCGCCCAGTTCATCAGCCGCCGGTTCGGGCGGGAAATCTATGAGCGCGCCATCGAACCCTATGTCTCCGGCACCCTGGCCGGGGATGGCGAACGCGCCTGCCTGCGCAGTACCTTCACCCAGTTCGCCGCCCTGGAAGAGGAATACGGCAGTATCCTGAAAGGGGCCTTCCTCCGAAAAATTCGCGGCATCCGCACCGCCTCCTGCGGGGCGCGGGTCTTTTCCTTCCGTCAGGGTATGGCCGCCCTGCCCGATGCCATCGCCGGTCATCTGGGGGAGGGATTCCGGCCCGGGCGTACCGTAGAGGGGTTGGAACGTCAGGGAACCCGGTGGCGGGTGACCGCCCGGGGACCCGGGGATGGCCTGGAACGGTATGAGGCCGACGCGGTGTTGGTGGCCACCCCGGCCTGGGAGGCGGCGCGATTGTTGGAGGAACTGTCGCCCAATCTCGGCCTGTTGTTGGCCGGTGTGCAATATTCACCGATGGCCATCACCCATCTCGGCTTCGAACGCCGGCAAATAACCCATGATCTCGATGGCATCGGCTGCCTGGTTCCCAAACGGGAGCCCGGTTTCGACCTGCTCGGTTCCCTGTGGCCCTCGACCCTGTTCGCCGGCCGTGCCCCGGAGGGCGAGGCGCTGTTCATGAACTATCTCGGTGGCGCCCGTCAGCCGGATAGGGTCGACGAGGCCGATGAGGCGTTGATCGACCGCTCCCTGACCGACCTGGGGCGCTTGACCGGATTGAAGGGCGAACCGCGCATGGCGCGGGTGGTGCGTCATGATCGGGCCCTGCCCCAGTATCCCATCGGTCACCGTCTGTTCGTCGAAGGGGTGGCCGAACAGATGAAACTGTTGCCCGGGGTTTTTTTGACCGGCAACTATCTGGATGGCGTCTCGGTGCGCGCCTGTATCGCCCGCGGTGGCGAAACCGCGAAAAAAATGGCAACCTTGATGAACCGGTCGGCGTATCCTTTCGGTCGCTCGTCGGTGTTCCATTCGTCCGGGGACCGCCGTTCGGGTTGAAATCGAACACCCCGGTTTCCCGGGTTTTTCCGCCCATCCCGTCAGGACGCTCATGACTCAAGCCGATATCCCGGTGGCGCCACCCTTTTTGATCTCCTGGAACCTCACCCGCCGCTGCAATCTGCGCTGTCCCCACTGTTATCTCGATGCCGATCAACTGGATGGCGGTCGGGGAGATCTCTCCACGGCGCAAGCCCTGGCGGTGGTGGCGCAACTGGGAGACTTCTGTCCGGGGGCGATGTTGATCCTCACCGGCGGGGAACCGTTGTTGCGCGAGGATATCTGGCAGGTCGCCGCCGCCGCCGAACAACGGGGTTTGATGGTGGTGCTGGGCAGCAATGGCACCCTGTTGAACGCCGAACTGATTCCCCGTTTGAAAACCAGTGGTTTCCAGGGAGTCGGGGTCAGTCTCGATTCCATCGATCCGCAAACCCATGATCGGTTTCGCGGTCTGCCCGGGGCCTGGGAGCGGACCTTGGCGGCGGTGGATGAAATGCGGCGTCAGGGGATGGAATTCCAGATGCAGTTCACCGTTACCCGGGGCAATTATGAGGAAATACCGCGGTTGATCGAACTGGCCGCCGACCGCGGGGCGCGGGCGGCCAATGTGTTTTTCCTGGTTTGCACCGGCCGTGGTCAGAGGATGAGCGACATCACCCCCCGGCAATATGAGGAGATGTTGCAATACCTGGTGCGCGCCGAGGAGACCTACAAGGGGCGCACCATGGTGCGGGCCCGCTGTGCGCCCCATTTTTTGCGCCTGGTGGCCGATGCCGATCCCGATTCCGAATTGATGCGCGGCGCCACCAGCGGTTGCATCGCCGGCACCGGTTATTTTCGCATCACCCCCGAAGGGGACGTGACCCCCTGCCCCTATATGCCCGGCTCCCTGGGCAATCTCCTGGAACGGCCGCTGGCGGAGATCTGGAATCGCGATGATACCCTGAGTTCGCTTCGCGCACCCGTTTATCACGGCGCCTGTGCCGATTGTGAGCACCATGCCGTCTGTGGCGGTTGCCGCGCCCGGGCCTTGTCGGCCACCGGCGACCTGATGGGGGCCGACCCCTGGTGTGAGTACGATCCGGGAAAAAAACCGGAAACATCCCCGGCGCCATCGCCGCCGGTCGTCGCCGAATGGAGCCCCGAGGCCCGGGAGCGATTGCAACAGGTGCCCTTTTTCCTGCGAAGTATGGTAAAAAGTGGTGTGGAGCGGTATGCCCGGCAAAAGGGGTTGGCCGCCATAACCCCGGAATTGATGATGGAGATGCGTAGCCGTGTCGGAGGAAGAAAACCCTGAACCCTCGCGCAAGGGGGTCATTTTCAAGGTGTTCGGCGTTATCCTGATGTTTCTCGGGACGTTGGACCTGATGCTGTTCTGGCGGGGCAGCATGCCGGTGAGCCGGGTGCATGTGACCATTTTTCTGACCGGCGTCCTGTTTTTCGCCATCGGCGCCCTGCGCGGGCGTTACGGCGGCAGACGGGCGGAAGGGGTCGAATCATGATGCGCGAACCGGACAATGCGGCTTCATCACTCCCGGAAACCCACCCCCTCTATTCGCGGTTGTTGGTGGCCCTGGACTCTTCGGAGCCGGCCAACCAGGGATTGAACCGGGGTTTGGCGTTGGCGGCGTTGACCGCCGGGGCGCGGATCACCGGTATCCATGCCTTTGCCGCCCGGCTGCACGATGATCGGTTCCGGCAGATGGAAGGCGGCTTGCCGGAACAGTACCGCCAGGAAAAAATCCTGGAAGAACAGCGGGAAACCCATGACACCCTGATTACCAAGGGGTTGAACCTGATCAGTGAATCCTATCTGGACGTGGGACAGAAGGCGGCCGATGCCGCCGGTATTCCTTATGACCGGCTCTCCCTGGAGGGCAAGAACTATCGGGTTCTGGCCGATGCCGTGCGGCGTGGCGATCATGATTTGTTGATCCTGGGCGCCCGGGGCGTGGGGGCGGTGCCCGGGGAATCCATCGGGGGGGTCTGTGAACGGGTGGTGCGGCGTACCACCATCGACACCCTGGTGGTGAAACCGGACGCGGGTGAAGCGGCCGACGGATCCATCGTCGCCACCCTGGACGGTTCGGAACGGTCCTACGGGGGGCTGCTCACGGCCTTGGAGCTGGGCCGGCGTTGGCAACGGCCGGTAATCCTGGTGGCCGCCTTCGATCCCTATTATCATTATGTGGTCTTCAACAACATCACCCGGGTGCTCTCCGAGGAGGGGGCCGAGGTGTTCAAGTTCGAAGAGCAGGAAAAACTGCATGAGGAGATCATCGATTCGGGGTTGGCGAAAATTTATCAGGCCCATCTGGACGTGGGGGAGAGCATCGCCCGGGAACGGGGGATGACGGTGGAGTGCGTGTTGTTGGCCGGTAAACCGACCGTCTCCATCGCCCGTTTCCTGGAGGAACGCAAACCCTCTCTGGTGACCCTGGGAAAAACCGGCATTCATGCCGATGACGGTCTCGATATCGGCTGGGTGACGGAAAATCTGTTGCGCGCGGCCCCCTGTGATCTGTTGATTTCGTGCCGGGAACATACGCCGGAGGTGGACCGGGTGGCGGGGTTCACCACCACCTGGAGCCGGGAGGCGGAGGCGCGCATGGAGCGGGTGCCGGTGTTCGCCCGCAAGATGGCGCGCATGGCCATTTTGCGCTATGCCCAGGATCGGGGCCACACGGTGATCACCGAACGCATCGTCGAGGAGGCCACCGCCGCCCTGATGCCGAACCATGCCCACAAGACCATGGAGGCGGTGGTGCGCCGGGCCGAGGAATCCGCCCCCACCTGGAGCCGGGATGCCGAGGAGATGGTGGCCGCCCTGAGCGATGAATCGCTGCGCGCCAACGTCCGTCGGCGGTCCGAAAAATCGGCCCGTCGGGAAAAGTCCGAGGTGGTGACGCCGGCCCATGTCACGCCCTTTTTGAACCGGGAGGAGGCGCCGGAACCGGTCTGGTCCCCGGAGGCGGAGGCCCGTTTGCAGCGGGTGCCGGAGGGGTTCATGCGCGATGCGACGCGCAAAAGCATCCTCGCCCATGCCCGTGAGGAGGGCGCGGAACGGATCACCCTGGCGGTGGCCGAGGCCGGCATCGACCGGGCGCGCCGGCACATGGCGGCGAAAATGGCCCGGGGGGACGGCCATCCGGGTGGTCCACCACCCTCCCGACCGGCGGAAGAGATGGCAGTATCGGACGCCATGCCCTGGGATGCGGACGCGCAGCGGTTGTTGGAAAACATACCGGCCGGCATGTCCCGGCAAATGAGCCGGCGGGCGGTGGAAAGCATCGCCCGGCGCCAGGGGTTGGCGCGGATCGACGCCCCCTTTTTCCAGGGGGTGCTGGAGACTTTCAAAAAGGGCTCCGCCCGGGTGAAGGAATCCCTGCCCTGGTCCGATGATGCCCGTGCCATGTTGGAGGTCGTTCCCGTTACCGTGCGTGGCATGTTGGTCCGGGAAATCGAGGGCTGGGTGTCGCGCCAGGGGTGGAATCGGGTCGAGAGCCAATCGGTGACGCGGGTATTCGAAGCGTGGAAGAGCCAGGGGGTGTTCCATCTGGCTCCGGGAGATGAACGCAACGGTTGATCCGGATGCACGGGGATCGATCAGCGGGGGGTGACGGTGGTATGATGGATGAAAACAGACCGCTGCTGCTGATTGTCGATGATGATCCCCTCATCGCCGAATTTCTGGTGGAGATCCTCGGGGATCCGTATGAATATCTGCTGGCCAACGACGGGAAGACGGCCCTGGATGCGGCCGTTTCCCGGCATCCGGACTTGATTTTGCTCGATATCCTCATGCCGGGGATGGATGGCTATGAGGTGTGCCGGCGATTGAAGGCCGATGGGGAGACCCTCCCCATTCCGGTCATTTTCATCACCGGTAAAAACGATCGCCAGGTCGAGGCCAAGGGGTTTTCCCGGGGCGCCGTCGATTTTATCGCCAAACCGTTCAGCAAACCGGTGGTCCAGGCGCGGGTGGAGACCCACCTGACCATCAAACGGCAACGGGAGGATCTGGAACGGTTGGTCGAGGCCCGTACCGCCGACCTGGTGCAATCGGCGGAGGAGACCCGCGCCCTGTTGCGCTATCAACAGGCCATCAGCACCCTGCTCCATACCTCCCTTTTGTCCATGTCCTTGAAGGAGCAGATGAAAAATGCCCTGTGGCTGCTCTTTTCCATCCCCTGGCTCTCCATATTGAAAAAAGGGGCCATTTTTATGGTCGATGAAAAGAGCGGCGATCTGCTGCTGTTCGAGGAGGTGGGGTTCGATAAACGGTCCCGGAACACCTGCACCCGCATCCCCAAAGGGCGCTGTCTCTGTGGGATGTCCGCGGAAAAACGGCAAATCATCTTCGCTTCCGGTATTGATGACCGGCATCAGATCACCTATGAGGGCATGGAACCCCATGGTCACTATGTGGTGCCGATTTTACTGGATGATCGGTTGTTGGGGGTGATTCTCCTCTATCTGCCGGACGGGCATCGACAGTTGGAGAAGGAGCAGGATTTTTTAGCCACCTACGCCGACACCCTGGCCCTGATTTTTCATCGCGCCGAGGCGGAAGACAAGTTGAGTGAGGCCTTTTTTCAGCTCAGAAACCGGGAGGCGCATGTCAGTTCCATTCTCGAAAACGCCCTGGATGCCATCATCAGCGCCGACCAGGAGGGGCGGACCACCGAATTCAATCCGGCGGCGGAGGTGTTGTTCGGTCACCGGCGGGCGGATGTGATCGGTCGCGATGTCGCCGAGTTGATCGTTCCCGATCAGTACCGCCCGGCGCATCGGGCGGCGTTGGCCCGGCATGCCCGCCATTTCGCCGCCACCGGCGACCTGCCGGTGGTCCAGCGCCGGGTGGAGGTCAGCGGCAACCACGCCGATGGCCGCCAGGTGGACCTGTCGGTGGGGTTGATGGCCATGTCCAGGGACGGAAAACCCCACTATACCGCCTTTTTGCAGGATATCACCGAGCGCAAACAACTGTTGCGCACCCTCAGCGAAACCCTGGAGGTGGCGGAGTCGGCCAACCAGGCCAAGAGCGATTTTCTGGCCAACATGAGCCACGAAATCCGCACGCCGATGAATGCCATCATGGGCATGACCGACCTGGTGTTGAACTCCGAGTTGACGGAGGAACAGCGGGAACATTTGGAGATCGCCCGGCGGTCGTCGCAGGTTTTGTTGATGTTGATCAATGATATCCTTGATCTGTCGAAGATCGAGTCGGGCCGGTTCCGCCTGGAGTCGATCCCCTTTGATTGCCGGGGTCAGATCGAAAACGTGGTCGAGGCCCTGGCGGCGCAGGCGCACCACAAGGGGTTGGAACTCTACTGTCAAATCGGTTTCGATGTGAACGAAACCCTGATGGGCGATCCCATCCGGCTCAATCAGGTCTTGACCAACCTGGTCAGCAATGCCATCAAATTTACCGAAGAGGGGCATGTGCTGGTGCGGGTGGAACGGTATCGGGTCGACGGTTCGTTCGTCGAACTCCATTTTTCCATCATCGACACCGGCATCGGCATTGCCGAGGAGAAGATTCGGCTCATCTTTGACCGGTTCACCCAGGCCGATGCCTCCACCACCCGCGAGTTCGGCGGTTCCGGCCTGGGGTTGACGATCAGTAAACACATGGCGGAACTGATGGGCGGCGACATCTGGGTGGAGAGTGTGGTCGGCCGCGGCAGCACCTTCCATCTGTTGGCCCGGTTCGGCACCGCCCATCGGCTGGATACGGTCGGGGAACGCAAAAAAGAGTCGAGGCGGGGGGGGATTCCCGCCGATTTGTTGCAGGGGGCGCGCATCCTGCTGGCCGACTCCCAGGCGACCGGTCGCCTGGTCCTCCGTGAAACGTTGACCCGCTTCGGCGCTTCGCTGACCGAGGTGGGCGACCTGCCGGCATTGTTGGCGCGGCTCGCCACCGGTCTCGAAGCGGATGATGTCGAGGATGTGCTGATTTTGGACCACGGCCTGTTCACCGGTGGGCTCGGGGAGGATACCCGGCAATGGTTGGAACGGGTCGCGGACAGGATCATCGTCCTGTTGCCGACCCAGATGGGGGTGGAGAGCCTGTTCGGCGCCGGAGGGGTGACGGGGGTTTCATATCTGCGTAAACCGGTCAAGACCTTCATTTTACTGAAAAGCCTTGGCAAACGGCTGGGAAGGGTATTGAAGGACACCGTGGCGGCGGGGAAGCCCCGTGTGCGGATGCGGTCCCTGAACATTCTTCTGGTCGAGGATGTGGTCAACAATCAACGGTTGGCGACCGACATTCTGGTGGGCGCCGGCCATCGGGTCCGGGTGGCGGATAACGGTCGGATGGCCCTGGATCTGTTGGACCGGGAGTCGTTCGACCTGCTGCTGATGGACCTGCAGATGCCGGGAATGGATGGCTATGAGACCACCCGGCGCATTCGCCGGGGGCAAGGGGTCAAGGCGGCCCATGTCACCATTCCGATCATCGCCGTCACCGCCCATGTGTCGCCCGAGGAGAAAAATCGTTGCCTGGAGTGGGGGATGGATGGTTTCATCCGCAAACCCTATCAGATCGACACCCTGCTGGAGGCGCTGCTCCCTTATGCCAATAAACGCGGGACCGGCAGGAGGATCGCCAAAAAAGGCGGTCAAAAACCGGTCCTGAAACCGGTCGATGATCCGGCCCGTTTCCAGGAGATGCGGCGGCGGTTTCTGGAAGAGGCGGGCCTGCATCGGCGATGGCTCGAAGAGTCGTTGACGGCCAAAAGGGTGCAGCGGGCCGAACGGGAGGTGGCCTGGTTCAAGGATACCGCTGCCGGTCTCGGGGCCAATCGGTTGAAGGTGATCGTTCTCCGTTTGAAAGGGGCCGTTCAGGTGACGGATTGGCCGGAGTCGCATAAACTGTTCGATTCATTCAAGGACGAGCTGCAACGGGTCGAACGGGCCCTGTTGCAACGGGGAGGGAGCGCATGAATATTTTGATCATCGATGACATGGCCGAAAACCGCAAACTGCTCGGTTCCATCCTGCAACCGTATGGCGACCTGAGCATGGCCAGTACCGGCCAGGGGGCGGTCGAACTGTTCGAGGCATCGTTGTTGGAGGACAATCCGTTCGATCTGGTGATGCTGGATATCATGATGCCGGTGATGAATGGTCATGAGGTGCTCGAAGCGATGCGGCGCATCGAACGGGAAAATGGGGTTCCAGTCGGGGAGGCATCGATCATTTTCATGATCACGGCGGTGGATTCGCCCGACAGCATGGTCCGCGCCTATGCCGAGGGGGGATGTGATGATTATATCAGCAAACCGGTCCTGCCCCGGACCATCATCGACAAACTGGTGGAATTTGATTTGATCGAACCCTCTTGATACATTCCTTTCCCCAGGGGGCCGGGTTGCGGTGCATGAATGATGGTTCAAAAGACGGACGGCAAAAAAATTCTCATTGTCGATGACCAGACCAACAGCATCGAGGTCTTGCGGGGAATCCTCTCCAGCTATGAAACGGTTCACGCCACCATCGGCGAGCAGGCCCTGGAGATGGTGCGGTCGGATGCCGCGCCGGATTTGATATTGCTCGATGTGATGATGCCCGGCATGGATGGTTTCGAGGTTTGCCGGCGTTTGAAGGCCGATGAAAAAACCCGGGATATCCCGATCATCTTTTTGACCGCCCGCGGCGAGGCCGAGGATGAAGTTCGTGGCCTGGAGCTCGGCGCCGTCGATTATATCAACAAACCGTTCCAGACCGCCGTGGTCCGGGCGCGGGTGCATACCCATCTCTCCCTGCGCATGGCCTATCTGGAGTTGGCCCGGCAACTGGCGGTGCAAAAAAAGCGCGAACGATCCCAGGAGGACCTGGATGTCATCACCCGCCATGACCTGAAATCGCCGATCAACGGCCTGATCGGCTTTTCGGAGCTATTGCTGTCCAATAAAAAATTGACCGAGCGGCAGGTCAATAAATTTTTGAGACATATCCATCTGTTCGCCACCCGTCTCCGGGATACGGTCAATAAATCACTGGACCTGATCAAAATGGAACGGGGGACCTATCAGGTCACCGCCGCTCCGGTGGATCTGTTGGTCATCCTCGACTTCATCGTTCACGCCAACGACAAAATCATCGTCCGCAAAAATTTACACACGGAAATTCGCTTCGCCGGCCGGCCGTTGACGGAACGGGACCGTTTCGGGGTGCGGGGTGAGGAAAGTCTCTGTTACAATTTATTGTCCAACCTGATCGTCAACGCCCTGGAGGCGGCCACGGCAGGGGGATTGGTCACCATTTCCCTGTGGCGGCGGCAGCAGCGTGCGGTTATTGAAATTCACAATCCGGGAGCGGTACCGGCGTCGGTTCGGGACCATTTTTTTGAAAAATATGTCTCTTCGAAAAGATCGGGCACCGGCTTGGGCACCTACTCGGCCAAACTGATGGTCGAAACCCAGGGCGGGGAAATTCGCATGCACACCTCGGAGGCGGAAGGGACCACGGTGACGGTGTCGTTGATTGGAGTCGATGATGAAAATATTGATCGTGGATGATGATGCCGGCTATCGCGATTTGTTGGAGGTGATGCTGGAGCCCCATGGGGAATGCACCCTGGCCGAGGATGGTCGGGAGGCGGTGGAACGGTTCAAGACGGCGCTCGACGCCGGGAAACCGTATGATCTGGTGTTGATGGACATTCAAATGCCGCACATGGACGGCCAGGAGGCGCTCAAACGGATCCGCCGGCTGGAAAAGGCCGTTTACGGCATCACCCTGGACAATAAAAATTATGCCGTCATCATCATGCAAACCTCGGTGGAGGACCCGAAACAGTTTCGGGAGGCCTTCGTCGAGGGCAAATGCAATGGTTATATCACCAAGCCGGTGGAGG
Organism: uncultured Magnetococcales bacterium; assembly: GCA_964344355.1. Classification (GTDB taxonomy): domain Bacteria; phylum Pseudomonadota; class Magnetococcia; order Magnetococcales; family CAYFNE01; genus CAYFNE01. The sequence goes on along the minus strand of CAYFNE010000020.1, from coordinate 18,706 downwards.
AGGGGGAACTGCTGGCGAAACTGAAATCACATCATCTCCTGCCCTGATTTTCCCATCGGCGCCCGTTCGGTCCCGAACCGGCGGTCGTTTGCACAACTGTCTGTTTATTGGGTGAAATTTTTTTTAATCGTTTTTTTTTCGGCCATTTAAAAATTTATTGGTGAAAAAAAATTGACGGGCAGTAGAATGAGCATACATACTTTTCATGACCTGAAGTGTAAATCTCTATTGTAAAATAGCGGTTTTCGGTCATGTTGGGAGATTCCATCATCTGGGGATTTCAGGTTGTGAGTTTTTGTTTACAAAATGAAAAAGTGGTGGGGTCTTTGTGTGTAAGTGGTGGGGTCTTTGTGTGTTGTAAATAGTGGGCCTTGAAACCAGGGATGGAATCATCCGCCGCGGATGATGACAGGGCCCCTCATGAGACAGGGGGAACCAGTGTTGATTTCCATATTTCCAAAACGGGTTCACCGCCATCGGACCGACCGGTCCGGATCGGTGAACCTCGATTCGATACCGTCCTTTCGGATGGGGCATCGTTGGTTCGGGTTCTGAATCCATCTTGTAAAATTCGTTGATTACCAGGGCTCTGGCAATGGGGGGGCGGCCCGCATGGCCAACGGGCGGCAACCGCTTGGTGCTTTTTATCGATCATCAAAACGAAAGGATGTCATCGATACGCCATGTGGATGAGTGTTGTTTTTGGTTCGGAGGGCATCTGCTGACTGAAATTTTGCGACTCCAGAGGGTGTTTTTTTGTTGTAAATTTTTTTGGCCATCCTGGTGTCCAGAAGGGGGCATCCCATTTGAAGTACACAGAAAATGGGGACCTGTCCAACTTTGTGACGATGATGATGAGAACCGTTGAGGAGAGAATGAGATGATCAAGTTGGCTGACATTCGCATGCGACCGAAGTTGATCGGTCTGTTTTTATTGGTGGGTTTGATCCCGCTGGCCATCGTCGGTTGGGTAGCCAGTCAGAACTCCGGAGAGGCGTTGCTGGGACAAGCTTTCAACCAGCTCAGATCGGTTCGTGAGATCAAAAAGGTTCAGATCCAAAAATATTTCGAGGAGCGCCAAGGGGATATGGGGGTCCTGGTGGAAACCGTCAACACCCTGCGTCAGGAGGCGTTTCGCAAGTTGACGGCCATCAGCAGCATCAAACGGACCCAGATCGGTGGATACCTCGATTCCATCAAGGAGGATGTGCAACTGCTGGCCGAAAACCACATGATGATCGACGGGTTGGAGGCGTTCGAGGCCGGTTGGAATCAACAGGGCAGCAATGTGACCGCCAAGCTGCAAAAAATGTACATCCATGACAATCCCAATCCGGCCGGGCAGAAACACAGGCTGGACGTGGCCAAGGGGGAGAACCTCTACAACGAGGCCCACGCCCAGTTCCATCCCTGGCTGCGGGGGTTGTTGGAGTCCCGTGGTTATTATGACATCTTCCTGATCAACCATGAGGGCAAGGTGGTCTATTCGGTCTTCAAAGAGGCCGATTACGGTACCGATCTGAGCAGCGGTCGCTGGCGCGATACCGATCTGGCCAAGGTCTTTCGCAGCGTCAAACAAAATTTTCGCAAAGGGTATGTGGGCTTCACCGATGTTGCGCCCTATGCCCCCAGCGCCGGCGCCCCGGCCAGTTTCATCGCCGCGCCGATTTTCGATTATGATGGCGAGCAACACGGCATGTTGATCTTCCAGATGCCCATGGATCGCATCAATGCCATCATGAAAGAGCGCACCGGCATGGGGAAAAGTGGTGAATCCTATCTGGTGGGACCGGACAAACTGATGCGTTCCGATTCCTTCCTGGATCCGAAACATCACACCGTCGCCGCCAGTTTCGCCAATCCGGGAAAAGGCAAGGCCGATACCGAGGCGGTCCGTCTGGCCCTGGAAGGGAAAAGCGGCGCCGATGTGATTCAGGATTACAACGGCAACCCGGTCCTTTCGGCCTATGCGCCGGTGGATTTCCTCGGCGTGCGCTGGGCGATCCTATCCGAGATCGATGTCGCCGAGGCCTTCAGCCCGGTGGATGACAAGGGCGGGGAATATTTCAAAAAATATCAGGAAATGTATGGTTATTATGATGTGTTCCTGATGAATCCCGACGGGTTCGTCTTTTACACCGCCACCCGGGAGGCGGACTATATGACCAACATGGTCAACGGTAAATATGCCGATTCCAACCTGGGTGAATTGACCCGGCGGGTGATCCGGGATAAACGGTTCGGCATGGCCGATTTCGCCCCCTATGCCCCCAGCAACGGCGCTCCGGCGGCCTTCGTCGCCCAACCGGTGGTGCATGAGGGCGAGGTGGAGTTGGTCGTGGCCCTGCAACTGCCGCTGGAGGCCATCAACGGCATCATGCAACAGCGGGAGGGCATGGGCGATACCGGTGAAACCTATCTGGTCGGTGACGACAAACGGATGCGTTCGGATTCCTTTCTGGATCAAAGCGGCCGTTCGGTGAAGGCCTCCTTCGCCGGCACCGTCGCCGCCAATGGCGTCGATACCGAGGCGGCCCGCGAGGCGCTCGCCGGCAAGTCCGGCGCCAAGGTGATCATGGACTATAATGGCAATTCGGTGCTTTCCGCTTTCGCGCCGGTGGGAATCGACGGCGCCAACTGGGCGATCATCGCCGAAATCGATCTGGCCGAGGTGGAGGAGCCCATCCAAGCCCTGATCATGACCATCTTCGCCTGGGCCGTGGGTATCGCCGTTATTGTCGTGTTGATCGCCCTGTTCATCGCCGGCGCCATCACCTCGCCGCTGGTCAAGGGGGTCAATTTTGCCAGGCTGGTTTCCGAAGGCGATCTTACCGCCAATATTGACGTGAATCAGAAGGATGAACTGGGCCAGTTGGCCACCGCCATGCGCAATATGGTCAGCCGGCTGTCCGGGGTGGTCGGCGAGGTGCGGACCGCCTCCGACAACGTGGCTGCCGGCAGCAATGAACTTTCCTCCGCTTCCCAGGGTCTCTCCCAGGGTTCCACCGAGCAGGCCGCTTCCATCGAGGAGACCTCGTCGGCCATGGAGGAGATGGCCTCCAACATTCAACAAAACACCGACAACGCCCAGACCACCGAACAGATTTCGCAAAAGGCGGCCACGGATGCCGCCGAGAGCGGCAAGGCGGTCAATCAGGCGGTGACGGCCATGAAGGAGATCGCCGAAAAAATTTCCATCATCGAGGAGATCGCCCGGCAGACCAACCTGCTGGCCCTCAACGCCGCCATCGAGGCGGCCCGGGCCGGGGAACACGGCAAGGGGTTCGCCGTGGTGGCCGCCGAGGTGCGCAAGCTGGCGGAGCGGAGCCAGACCGCCGCCGGCGAGATCGGCGGTCTGTCGGCCTCCAGCGTCAGCGTCGCCGAACAGGCCGGCGGCATGCTGGCCAAATTGGTGCCGGATATCCAGAAAACCGCCGAACTGGTGCAGGAGATCGCCGCCTCCAGCCGCGAACAGAACAGCGGCGCCGATCAAATCAACAAGGCCATCCAGCAACTGGATCAGGTGATCCAACAAAATGCCGGCGCCTCCGAGGAGATGGCGGCCACCGCCGAGGAACTTTCTTCACAGGCGGACATGCTCGCCGAGGCCATCGGTTTCTTCAGGGTCGGCCAGAGTGGCGGTGGCGCCCCCGCTTCCCGGGCGCCGGCGCGCCGGCAGGCGGCTGGCAGCACCTCGAAGGCCGTCGCCGTGCGCAGCAACGCCCCGGCCCCGAAACGGGCCGCTCCGGTCGCCGCTTCCGGAGGCGGTGGCAACGGCGTCCTTTTGGATATGAATGACGGTGGTGGTGTTTCCGATGACGCTTTCGAAAAATTTTGATAAACTGAACCGGGTGGCCGCTCTCTGACCGGCCGCCCGGTCGTTCGATAAACGTCACCCGTACCACCCACTTGAATGGGGTATGAAGCCATGAGCACGTCAGACGCAACACAATTTTTGACCTTTACCCTGGCCGATGAAATTTTTGCCGTGGATATTTCCCAGGTTCGCGAGGTCCTGGAATATACCGAAATGACCCGGGTGCCACGCACGCCGGAATTCATGTGCGGGGTGATCAACCTGCGCGGGCATGTGGTGCCGGTGGTGGACATGCGCTTGAAGTTCGGCATGGAGAAGAGCGAAAAAACCGTCAACACCTGCATCATCATCGTCGAAGTGGCCACCGATGACGGTACCACCGTCCTCGGCGCCATGGCCGATTCGGTCAAGGAGGTGATGACCCTGGACGGGGATCAGATCGAACCGCCGCCCCGCATCGGTACCAAACTGCGCACCGATTTCATCCGCGGCATGGGCAAACATGATGAACAGTTCATCATCATCCTCGACAGCAACAAGGTGTTTTCCAGCGAAGAGTTGAACGTCATGAAGGGTGGTTCGGAAACGGCCGCCGCTGAAAGCGCCGCCGCCGCTTGACCAATCGTCCCGGGGGGGTGATCATCGTTGCGGACGCAGGGGCCGTATTTTCGTCCCGCTCCCGTTGGCGGGGGCGGGATGGGACGATGATCCCGCTTGGCCCCCAGGGATGGGTCCGTTCCAGAAAATCAACCGATGGGGAATACTTTCATGGGCTTTCTAAGTCATCTGCGGCTGCGCACCCGGCTGCTCATCATGCTGCTCCCACCTTTGGTGGGTTTCGTCATTTATGGTTTCCAGATGGCCACCGACAAACAGGTCGTGGCCGACAAAATGGACGATATGACGCAATTGGCCGGTCTGGCGGTGCGCATCAGCGCCCTGGTTCATGAAACCCAGAAAGAGCGCGGCATGACCGCCGGCTACCTGGGCAGCAAGGGGAAAAAATTTCGCTCCGAACTGCCCAAACAGCGCGGCTTGACCGATGATCGGGCCAATAAACTGCACGATTATCTGAAAACCTTCGACGTTTCCGCCTACGGTTCCAAGGTCGGCTCCCTGTTGCGCGACGGCCTGCAACGGTTGGACCGGCGGGATAACGTCCGCCGCAAGGTGGACGGTCTCAACATCGTCACCAAGGAGGCCATCGGTTATTACACCAAGATGAACGCCTCCTTTCTCGATACCACCGGCAGTCTGACCGCCCTGTCGGCCAATGTCGACATGGCGGCCCTGACCGCCGCCTACTCCAACTTTCTCCTGGGCAAGGAGCGCGCCGGCATCGAGCGGGCGGTGATGACCAACACCTTCGCCCGGAAAAATTTCGGGCCGGGCACGTTCCGCAAGTTCGGCACCCTGGTCACCGAGCAGGATACCTATTTCAGGGTGTTCAAGGCGTTGGCCCCGGCCGAACAGATCCGTTTTTTCCAGGACAAAATGTCGGCGCCGGTGGTGGCGGAGGTGCAGCGGATGCGTGAGGTGGGCTTCAAGGGTGGTGTCGGCGCCGGTAAGCTCGAAGAGGATCCCAACCACTGGTTCAGTTCCATTACCAGCAAGATCAACCTGTTGAAGGCCGTGGACGACCGTCTGTCCGACGATCTGCTCAAACAGGCGGCCCAGTTCAAGGCGGCGGCGGATCAGGCCTTCTGGATCTACCTGATCGTCACCCTGCTCCTGGTCCTCGTGGCATTGGCCCTGGGGTTTTTCATCGCTCGGGAGATCCTCAATCAACTCGGCTGTGAACCCCATGAGGTCAAGGCCATCGCCGATAAGGTGGCCACCGGCGACCTGACCGTCTCTTTCGATACCGGTTGCACGGCCACCGGTATCTTCGGCGCCATGAAGATGATGGTGGAAAATCTCAGCCAGACCATCAGTACCCTGACCGTGGTGGCGGCCGATGTGGTGGCCGGCAGTGATACCGTCAACAGCGGCTCCCATCGGGTTTCGGAAGGGGCCACCGAACAGGCGGCCTCGGTGGAGGAGACCTCCTCGGCCATGGAGCAGATGACCGCCAACATTCAGCAAAACACCGAAAATGCCCGGGTTACCGAACAGATGGCCCGCAAGGCGGCGGCCGATGCCCAGCGAAGCGGTGAATCGGTGGCCCAGGCGGTATCGGCCATGGGCGAGATCGCCAGTAAAATTTCCATCGTCGAGGAGATCGCCCGCCAGACCAACCTCTTGGCCCTGAACGCCGCCATCGAGGCGGCCCGGGCCGGGGAACACGGCAAGGGTTTCGCCGTGGTGGCGGCCGAGGTGCGCAAACTGGCCGAACGCAGTCAGACCGCCGCCGGTGAAATCACCGGTCTGTCCGGTTCCAGCGTCAAGGTGGCGGAAGAGGCCGGCGAACTGTTGAACAAACTGGTGCCGGACATTCAAAAAACCGCGCAACTGGTCCAGGAAATTTCCACCGCCTCCCTGGAACAGCAGACCGGCTCGGAACAGGTCAACCAGGCCATCCAACAGTTGGACAAGGTGATCCAGGAAAACGCCTCCTCTTCCGAGGAGATGTCGGCGACCGCCGAGGAGTTGGCCAGCCAATCGGCGCGGATGTCCCGGGCGGTGGCCTTTTTCAAGATCGAGGGCGGCGGCCAGCCCCAGCGGCGCACGTCGGCGCCGGCGGCCCGTCCGGCGGTGCGGCGGCCCGCTGCGCAACAGGCGGGACCGGCGCCCCGTCCGGCGACCGCGCCCGCCAAGCGGTTGCCACAACCACAAAAGTCCGCTCCCGCCTCGGGTGGGGTCGACCTGGACATGGGTGGCGGTGACGATGATTTCGAATCGTTTTAAACCGGTGGGATGATCCGTTCGGCTCGGTAAACGATGCTCTTTTTCAGGGGTGAGAGGTATGGACGAGCTACTCAATGAGGTGGAACAGCGAACCAATCTCGCCATGAGCAATGAGATGGAGATGCTGACCTTCCACCTGACGGACGGGCAGACCTACGGGCTCAACGTATTCAAAATCATCGAAATCCTGGAAACACCCGAGCACATTACCCGGATACCGCACTCCCACCCGACCATCAAGGGGGAGATCGCTTTCCGCGGGCACGCCATCACCCTGATCGACCTGGCGCAATATCTGGGGTTGCAACCGGTGGCCCTCGGCGAGGAAATCAGTTATGTTCTGGTCTGCGAATACAGCGGTACCACCCAGGGATTTTTGGTGTCGCAGCCCGATGTGTTGATCACCAAAAACTGGGAGGAGATCATCCGTCCCGAAAATCCCCTCTACCAAAACAGCTGTTTGACCGCCTTCACCTATCACCGGGGCAAGGCGATTCAAATCCTGGATGTGGAAAAAATATTGGTGGAGATCATCGGCGTCGATTTTTCCGTTTCGGATAATCTCCTGCAACGCCGCTCCGGTTTGACCATGAGGGAACACCACGTGCTGGCCGTGGATGATTCAATGGCCGCCTGTCGGTTGATCGAAAAAACCCTCGATCAACTGGGGATCCGTCACGCCGTTTTTAATGATGCGAGAAAAGCATTGAAAACATTGGAGGATTCCGTTGCTAAAGGGGGCGGGAAAAGCCACTTCACCCTGATTCTCACCGATCTGGAGATGCCGGGTATGGACGGGTTCACCTTTACTCGCAAGGTGAAGGCCAATCCACAACTGGCCGATATCCACCTGGTCGTACACAGTTCCTTGAGCAATAAATCCAATCTGGATCGGGCCAAACGGGTGGGCGCGGACGATTTCATCTCCAAATTCAAACCAGACAATATTGTTTCGGTGGTTTTGGATCTGATTGAAAAGAGTGTGAAAAGTTGATGGGTGGTGTATTATGATACAGGGAACGCCGGGCTTTTCATGTTGATCATTCCGGGTGTTTTGGTTATTATTGGCGGTTTGATGGGTGATTGTCGGCAATATTGAGGCCGGCTTTACCAATCGTTGAAGCCGGTTTCACCGTGACTCCGGTGCCGTTTTCAGCACCCAACGATCGGGGCCGGCGGCGTCCACGCCGACCGGTCCGGTTCGTGACGGGGGATCCCCGAAGGGCGAACGGCCAGGGTGGCCCCCTCTTTATGCGGATGGGTATCCGCGATATCGGGGGGGCGGAGAAAATGACGGTTGAACGGCGGGTTCCGTTTTCCGTCACAGATGTTTTCCGCGCCAGCGGGTCCTCGTTGTACGGCGCCAAAGACGACAATGAATTTCCAGGAAGGGAGGCAGTTATACAGATGGCCAAAAAAATCATGACCGTCGATGATTCTTCCAGCATGCGGCAAATGGTCGGAATGACGCTGAAAGGCGCCGGTTATCAGGTGGTGGAGGCCGAACATGGCCAGGATGCCCTGGACAAATTGGCGAAAACACCGGTCGACATGTTGATCATCGACTTGAACATGCCGGTCATGGACGGCATCACCCTGATCAAAAATTTGCGGGGAATGCCGCAATACAAATTTACCCCCTTGATCATGCTGACCACCGAATCCCAGGCCTCCCGCAAGGCGGAAGGCAAATCGGCGGGCGCCACCGGTTGGATCGTCAAACCATTCAAGCCACCCCAGCTCCTGGGTGTGATCAAGAAAGTATTGGGTTGAATCCACGGGGGAAAATGCCATGAGTATGGAGATCGATACCAGCGTATTCACCGAAGAGGCCTACGAACTCCTGTCGGAGTTGGAGGACTTGTTGTTGGAGCTGGAGGAGTCTCCGGATGATGCCGACCTGGTCGGGCGTGTGTTCCGGGCCATGCACACGATCAAAGGGTCCGGGGCCATGTTCGGTTTTGACGACGTGGCCGCATTCACCCACGATGTGGAAACGGTGTTCGATCTGGCCCGCAACAACACCATACCGGTCACCAAGGAACTGATCGATCTGACCCTGGCCGCCCGGGATCAGATCCGCTCCATGCTGGACGCCGCCACCGGCGGGGCGCCGGCCGATCCCGAAAAGGCCAAAACCATCACCGCCGGCTTGAAGGCTCTCATCCCCGGGGAGGGGGGAGGGGAGGCGCCGGCCGCCGCCAGCGCCGAAGCCGCCCCGGCGGAGGAACAAGGGGACGATCAACACAACTATCGGGTCCGTTTCAAGCTCGCCGCCGACATTTTCGAGATGGGCGCCAATCCGCTGTTGCTGCTTGGTGAACTGCGGGACATGGGCGAGTTCCGGGTGGTGGCCTTCACCGACGATCTGCCGGAACCGGCGGAGTTGGATCCGGAAAAATGTTACGCCCACTGGGAGGTCTTCCTGACCACCTCCGAGGATGAAAATACCATCCGTGACGTATTCATCTTCGTCGAGGACGCCTGCGATCTCAACATCCGCCGTCTGGATCAGGAACAGGAGATGGTGGCCGGGGATACCGAGAAAAAACTCGGTGAAATCCTGGTGGAGCGGGGGGATGTGAAATCGGAACAGCTGACCCGGGTGTTGCAACCCCTGGGTGAACGGCTGGTGGCCTCGGGCGCCGCTTCCCAGGCATCGGTCAAGGCGGCCCTGGCGGAGCAGGAGCTGGCCCGCAACAAAAAGGAAAAACAGAAGGAGACCGCCCGTCCCACCACCAGCGTCCGCGTGCCCTCCGATCGCCTGGACACCCTGGTCAACCTGGTCGGCGAACTGGTCACCGTACAGGCGCGACTCTCGCAGACCGCCACCTCCCTGAGTGACCACGATCTGCAGTTGATTTCCGAAGAGGTGGATCGTCTCACCGGCGAACTGCGGGATAACACCATGAGCATCCGCATGCTCGCCATCGGCGCCACGTTCAACAAGTTCAAGCGGTTGGTGCGCGACCTGTCGACGGAACTCGGCAAAAAGATCGAATTGGTCACCGCCGGCGCCGAAACCGAGCTGGACAAGACGGTCATCGACCAGTTGAACGATCCCCTGGTCCACATCATCCGCAACAGCATCGACCATGGTGTCGAGTTGCCCGAAGAGCGCAAGGCCAACGGCAAACCGGAAGAGGGCAAAATTTTGCTCTCGGCCATCCACTCCGGGGCCAACGTGCTGATCCGGGTGGAGGACGACGGCAAAGGCCTGGATGCGGATAAATTACGGACCAAGGCCATCGAAAAGGGAACCGTTTCGCCGGATACGGTCCTGTCGGATCATGAGGCCTACCAGTTGATTTTCGGGGCCGGATTTTCCACCGCCGCCAAAATCACCAATGTTTCCGGCCGTGGCGTCGGCATGGATGTGGTACGCAAGGCCATCGATGCGCTGCGTGGCACCATCGACGTGCAGAGCCAACTGGGGCGTGGCACCATCATCACCCTCAAACTGCCGTTGACCCTGGCCATCATCGAGGGACTCCTGGTGCGGGTCGCCAATGAATATTTCATCCTGCCGCTGGTGGCGGTCGAAGAGTGTGTGGAGTTGTCGCCGGAGGATGTTGAAAATGCCAAAGGCCGCCACATCATCAACGTCCGCAACGAAATCGTCCCCTATATCCGCATCCGCGATCGTTTCGACCTGCATGCCGACAAACCGGAAATCGAACAGGTGGTCATCTCCGAGGTGAACGACAAACGGGTCGGATTCGTCGTCGATTCGGTGATCGGTCAACATCAGACGGTGATCAAAAATCTTGGCAAGCATTTCGCCCATTCGGAGGAATTTTCCGGGGCCACCATTCTCGGCAACGGTTCCGTGGCCCTGATCCTGGACCTGGGTAAAATGGTCCAGTTCACCACCGACGAAACCGAAAACGCCGCCTGACCCGGTTTTCAAGGGGGGCTACGGCAGATATCCTCAGGGATCGAGGTTATGACCGATCGAACGACACTTTCCTTCCAGGTTTCCGGCTCGCAAAAGGCCGGCGATCTGTTGATGTTCGCTCTCCTGTTACCCCTGTTTTACGGATTTTGGTTCCTGATCGGGATGTTGCTGTTCGAGGGGGCGCTTTTTCCGGAGCGCGATGCGGAAACGCTGCGCTGGATGGAGCATCTGTTCGCGTTCGCCCTGGTGGTGGTGCTGTTTCGATTGGTGCGCCTCCCCTGGTGGTGGATCGAATGCACCGACAGCCACGTGGTGTTCAAAAACATCTACCGGAAAAAGGTGCCGCTGGAAAAGATCCATCTGGTCCACGCCGGAACCCGGGTGGAGATGCAGGATGATGGCCGGCGTTCGGCAAGCGTTCCACTGACCATCGAGCGCAGTTGGGCCGGGGACATCCGGATTTTACTCAGTCCGGAGGATGCCCGGGCCTGTATCGAGCACCTCACCGCCCGTTGTGACTGGATCGGCGGCATGAATCCGGACGGGGAGGTGATCCTGCCCCGGAGCGAAGCGGCCAGCAGACGGGTCAAACGAACCCTGGGGGCGCGCTTTTTGTTGCAGGGTCTGGTGTCGCTGCTGTTCGGTTTGATCGCCGTGGCCGTCGTGTTCTCCCGGGGGGCATCGGTGATCACCATGGCGGCCAATCCCATCATGGCCATCCTCGGCATCATCGCCATCCTCGCCATCATCGGTTTCGGGTTTTGGTCGATGGGCAAATACCGGCAACTCCATCAACTGAAGGCCGGTGAACGGTCCGGGGAGTCGGGGACCGCCGCCGATCCGGTAAATCCCCAACCGGGCGATCCATCGAAAGAATAGCCGGGTTCCATCCGGACACCCGGTTGTCCGAACCCGGATGGGGACGGCCCGACCGGGTTGGCAACGGTCAGAACAACTCGATGCCGTCGTCCTCCTCTTCCCCGTCGCCGCTGTCGATGCCCAGGGCCGCGTCCTGGACCCGCCGTTCGCTGTCCATGGTGTAGAGGTTGTTGAGATCGGCGAACTCTTCCAGCAGGGCGCCCAGATCCCCTTCCAGCTCTTTTCCCAGATCGCCGGCGATTTCATGGATGATCTGCTGCAGGGCCTCGGTGGCCGGTTTGAAAACCTCGTGGACCCGTTTATGGAAGGTGAGTTCGGTGATGAGCAGGACGATCTGGATGGAGGTGGCCTGGACTTCACGCAGGCTTTCGTTCATCAATTCCAGGACGGTGTTGTTGCCGGTATCCATGCGCCCGGTCGCCAGCGGGAAGCGCCGCAGCAGGCTGTTGGTCTGCATCAGGCGCGGGGTGACCTTTTCCGCATGTTCCTCATTGATTTTTTGCAGGTGGTCGGCCGCCTGATCGGCTTCCCGGTTCTGGGTCTTGCTCTCTTTGTGGATGCGTTTGGCCAACTCGTGGATGCGCTCGTTGAGCAGTTTGGCCCGTTCATTGCCGCGGGCATCCAGGTTGCCGGTCAATTTTTCCAGCCGGTCGGCGGTCATGCCCAGCATTTCCAGGGCGCGTTTGCTCTGGAACACGGCGTTTTCGGCCTGGGAGAGGGAGCGCAACACCTCGCTGGAAAGACCATCTTCGAAGATCGGCAGCCGCAGCAGGGTGGAAAGATGATAGGCGATGTCGGCGCTGTCCTTGCGGAAGGACATGCCGGCACGGCGGGTCTTGGTGATGTTTTTCCGCTGGGATTCGGAATGTTTGGTGACGCTGTTGAGATTTTCCCGCAACCCTTTGACCGCCTTGGAGAGATCGTTGTCGATCTCCTTCATCTGATCGATGGTGATGCGCATGGCGACGGCGGCCCAACGGCGGGATTTTTCCGGATTTTCCCCGTCGGCGATTTTTTCCGCCGTCTGCCGCAGGATTTCGATGACGTGTTCGGTACGTTGGCTGGTGATGTCGTCATACTGCATGGCGCCGACCATTTCGAACAACACCGCGTTCACCGGTTCGACGTTGGCTTCCATCTCTTTGCACGATTTTTCGATCCGCTTGACCGATTTGGTCATGTTGCGCAGGGTGGCGTTGACATTTTCCTTGAGGGCCAGCCGGCCATGGCGGCAGGTTTCCAGGTCAGCGGTGATGCGTCGTGAGAGGTTGTTGATGCGGATGGAGGACTCCTGACTGGCGGAGATGATCTCCTGGATCAACAGCCGGATCTGCCGCATCAGGCTGTCGATCATGGCGCCATGGGTCTGCAACTCCAGGGTGTCGGTATCGGTGTTTTTCACCTGATTGACCAGGGAGGGCAGAAAGGCGTCCTGCTCCACCAGCAGCGCCCAATCGGTCACCGAGTCCATGTATCCGGTGACGTTGCTCTTGTTGGTGAGCACATTTTCCACCACCCGGAACAGGGTGGTCATCTCGCGGTTGATCTTGCGCAGGTCCTGGAGCAGCGGCGTCAGGCCGAGGGCGCCGCTGGTGGTGATGCGTTCCTGGATGGAGACCGCCCGACCGGCGCCGGAGGCGAACCCCGAAGAGAGGTCGCCCATGTGGCCGCCGACGTTGAGAAAGCCGGTTTTGCACCAGAGCGGCGTCTCTTCCAGTTGTTCGATCTGTTTGTTCAGCAGGGAGAGGAGTTTTGCGGTTGATGATCTCTTTTTTTTGTCCATTCTTCAGCGCCCGTGTCGTGCGGAGTACATGGAGAGTGCGGTTGAGGGAGTTTATCCCGATCTGGCCTTTTTCATCAACACTTTGCCGGTATAGGTGTCAAAAATCACCTTGCGGCTGAAATCACCGCCGACGTGAATGGCGGTGATGGGGATGCGATATTTTTCCAGGAAATCGTGCGCCACTTCGATATTGCGTTCACCGACGTTGAAGGTGCCGCGGGTATTTTTGATCACCGCGCCGCCACCGAACACCTTGGCCTGGAGGTTGGCTTGCTTGCATTCCATGTCCAGCATGTTTTCCAGGAGTTTTTCAATGGCGATGTTGCCATATTTGGGCGATGGCAACCCTTCGCCGTTCCAAAGGGGCAGCTTGTAGTGGTTCATGCCGCCCTTTTTTTTGTTCGAGTCCCACAGGCAGACGGCGATGCAGGAACCGAGAACGGTGGTGATGGTGTAGTGTCCGTCTTTGGCGAAGAGGGCGCCCGGCAACAGGAAGGTGTCGTCACCTTTGGCCTGGTCATTCATGTTCAGAAAGCCTCTTCCTGATCGTCGTCATCGAAGAAGAACTCATTGCCTTCAACGGCGAAGGAGTCCGAACCGGTGGTGGCGGCGGATTCGGGGATGGTGATGGTGAAGACGGTGCCGCCCTGGTCGGCGCCGGAAATTTTGATTTCACCTTCCAGGATGTCGAGCAGGGCCTTGATGATGGAGAGTCCCAGGCCGTGGCCCTTGTAGGATTTTCTCAGGCCGTGATCCATCTGGTGGAAGGCGTCGAACAGGCGGCCGGTGCGGGTGAGATCGACGCCGATGCCGGTATCGGCGATGGCGACGGTCAGTATTTCATCCGCAACGCTGGCCTCGATGGTGATGCCACCGCCTTCCCGGTTGAATTCGATGGCGTTGTCAATCAGGTTGGTGATGATCAATGTCAGCTTGGCGGCGTCGGTCTTGAAAAGAATTTTTTCGCCGTCGGGCGTGGTGACCTTGAGTTTTTTGGCGTCGATGAGATGTTTGAAGGTGTCGACGGTGCTGCTGATGATGCTGGGGATGTCCACCAACGATACTTCCAGTTCCGTGTCCCCGGCCTCGATTTCACCGGCGGCGAAAATATTGCGCAGTTGAAAGTCGAGACCGAAGGCCTCTTTGTGGATCATCGCCGCCACCGAAGGCACCGACTCGGCATCGACATAGCCCTTGTTGAGCTGTTCGGACAATCCCAGGATGGCGCCCAGGGGATTGTTGATCTCATTTTTCACCAGGGAGACAAAGGTACTTTTCACCTGTTCGGAGGCTTGCAGTCTCCGGTTCATCTCTTCCAGTTTTTTGGTGATGGCCCGGATGTCGTGCAGGGCCTCCTTGGTTTGATTGAACCGGCGTTTCAGTTCGGCAAGCAGTTGTTCGTCACTGATCTCTTTCACGGCAACTCCCCGTTGGTCCGCAGTGGTGCCCCGTTGTCGGAATGGGTGGGATTTTGCTCCCGGATGGGTTTCGCTCACCATCGATGAGGGGGCATTTTCCCCTTTCTTGACCGGAAAGACCAGAGACCCTGTTGCAAATCCCCCTCTTTTTTTTTACTATTTTGACTCGCAGACGTCCGTTAACGTCCGTTTTTTTCTCCCAACGATTGAATGTTCAGGCTCAGCAAATGACAAAAGGGAATCGCGTTCGGGTTCTGATTGTCGATGATTCGGCAGTGGTTCGGCAAACGCTGCAGAAGATCATGGCGATGGACCCGATGATCGAGGTGGTCGGCCATGCGCCGGACCCCTATGTGGCCGCGGAACGCATCAAACAGATGGTTCCGGACGTCATCACCCTGGACGTGGAGATGCCGCGTATGGACGGCATCACCTTTCTCCGGAAAATCATGAGCCAACACCCCATTCCGGTGGTGATGTGTTCGACCTTGACCGAGGCCGGCTCCGAAACCGCCATCAAGGCTTTGGAGTATGGGGCGGTGGAGATCATCACCAAACCGAAACTGGGCACCAAACAGTTCCTCGAAGAGTCGCGGATCAACATTTGTGACGCCATCAAGGCCGCCGCCCAGGCGCGGGTGCGGCCCGGCGCCGGGGCGAGGCGGGCGGTCAAGGCGGCGCCGCCGAAGGTGGCCCCCAAACTGACCGCCGACGCCGTGTTGAGCGCCCCCCGGAAACAGTCCGGGGCCATGATCAAAACCACCGAAAAGGTGGTGATCGTCGGCGCCTCCACCGGTGGCACCGAGGCGTTGCGGGTCTTTCTGGAGGCCATGCCGGTCGATGCACCCGGTATCGTCATCGTCCAGCACATGCCGGAAAAATTCACCTCCGCCTTCGCCCAACGGTTGAACACCCTGTGCCGGATCACCGTCAAGGAGGCCGAGGACAACGATACGGTGATGAAGGGGCGCGCCCTGATCGCCCCCGGCAGCCGGCACGCCCTGCTCAAGCGCAGCGGCGCCCGCTATTTCGTCGAAGTCAAGGATGGGCCGCTGGTCAGCCGTCATCGGCCATCGGTCGATGTGCTGTTCCGTTCCGCCGCCCGTTATGCGGGCAAAAACGCCGTGGGCGTCATCATGACCGGCATGGGCGATGACGGGGCGCGCGGCATGAAGGAGATGCGCGATGCCGGCGCCACCAACATCGCCCAGGATGAGGCCTCCTGTGTCGTCTTCGGCATGCCCAAGGAGGCCATCAAACACGATGCCGTCGACCGGGTCCTGCCGCTGAACAAAATCGCCGCCGAGGTGTTGAGTCTCTGTCAATGAGGGGTGTCGATATCATGTGGAGCCGCCGGGAATGAGCACCGCCGACGGGTTTGGGCGGGAAGCCACGCTGTCGGAAAGGGATTTCAGGCGGTTGAGCCGTTTCATCAACGAACAGTGCGGCATCATGGTGCCCGACTCCAAACGGCCCATGTTGGCGGCCCGTATCCAAAAACGGTTGCGCAGCCTGGGGTTGCGCTCCGCCGGCGATTATGTCGACCAGGTGATGGACACCCGCTCGGAGAGCGATGAACTGATCCATTTCATCGATATCGTCACCACCAACAAGAGCGAATTTTTTCGCGAACAGACCCAACTGGAATATCTGGTCCAGGAGGCGATACCGGACCTGATCAAAAATCTGGGCGCCGGGGTGCGCCGGCCGTTGTCGGTCTGGAGTGCCGGCTGTGCCGCCGGCGAGGAGCCCTATACCCTGGCCATCGTCCTCAGGGAGTTCACGGAACGGTTTCCCGGCATCGGTCTGCGCTCGCAGATATTGGCCACCGACATCTCCAGCCGGGTGTTGGAGGGGGCTGCCCACGCCATCTATCCGATGGAAAAAATCAGTGCCATGCCGGTGGAACTGAAAAAAAAATATCTGCTGAAAAGCAAGGACCGCGGCCGGCGGGAAATCCGGGTCATTCCGGAAGTGCGGGACATGGTGCGATTTCGGCGATTGAACTTCATGGATGACGATTTCGCCCTGCGCGAGCGGATGGACATCATCTTTTGTCGCAATGTCATGGTCTATTTCGACCGGGCCACCCAGGAGACCCTGATCGGCAAGTTTCTCCGCTATCTGATGCCCGGCGGTTATCTGTTCCTCGACCGATCGGAAAGCCTGAACGGTTTTCACACGCCCCTGGTGCGGGTGGCGCCGGCCATCTACCGCCATCCGGTCTGATCCCTCCCCCGGTGATGCCTTTCCTCAAAACAGCTCGATATCCCCTTCATCGAGGGAGGTTTGATCGACCGGTTTGTTGATGGCGTCATACTGCTCCTTGAGTATCAGGACATCGTTGTTCAGGGCCTGGAGCCGCTCCGTGGGTTCGGCCTCGTCGTTCAAGGGCAGGGCGCTTATGCGTTGGAAAAATTCCGAGACCAACGACACTTTCGATTCCATGCTGTGGGTGATCTGGGTCACCATGTCCTCGAACTGCAGGGACATCACCGCCACGCTGACCTTTTCGCCGATGTCATCGGAGGTCTTGGAGACCTTGACCAGGCTTTCACCCATCACCCGGTCCAACTCCCGGATTTCATCGCTCATGTGGTTGACGCGGGATTTGGCGTGGATGGCGAAATTCATGTCCTTGGTGGCCATGCGGGTGATGACCATGCGCACATCCTCCAGGGTTTCCGCCGAAGTGTTGACCACCGAGTCGATGCGGTCGCTGAAGGTGGCCGAGTCGCGGGCCAGCTTGCGCACTTCGGTGGCGACGACGGCAAATTTTTTGCCGGCATCTCCCGCCTGGGCGGCGACGATGCCGGCGTTCAGGGCCAGAATGTTGGTCTGATCGGAGATGTCCTTGACCTCTTCCAGCAGCGAGGTGATCTCATCCATCTGTTCGGAAAGATTTTCGACGCGGTGGACGATGTTCATGTTCTGCTTGCTGACTTCGAGCAGATATTCCAGGAAGTGGTTCATGATCTTATCCGTCTCGGCGACGAACTGACGGATGTTGATGGTCGATTCCTGGCCCCGTTCATCCATGCCGGCATCCATCTCGTTTTCCATGGATTCGGTGAGGCCCTGGAGGATCTTCTGTTGCGAGTCGGTCTGGTCGCGCAGGCCGTTGAAGCTGTCGGTCAGTTTGACGATGGCATCCTGGACGAGATTTCGGACCTGGGCGAGCTCGGTGTTCAGGCCGCTGATATCCTGGTTGAGTTCCATCCCGGCCGAGGCGGCCAGGCTCGAATCTGAAGTCATCGTCTCTATTTCCCGGTCAAGGCGGAAGTGGTGGCATGTCCAGTGAATTGAAAACGGGGGAAAACCGTCCTGCCAGGTTCAAGTTATTGAAATGGTGTGCCCATGGCCATGGATGGTCCCGTTTCGCGCACGGACGTGGAAACAAGGTCGAGGATTGGCGGGTGCGTGTCAAGGTATGACTGAATATCTTTCCGGAAGCGTCGGCGCAACGGTTTGAATCGGTATGGGATCATGGTCGGCCGCGCCATTTCGTGGTCGCCCGGGGGGCCTTTTTCAGGGGAGTCCGGCCGGGTTCGACGGCCGGAACCGGCCCCTTTTCAGGCCGACAGTCTTTGCGGCATCTCTTCCGGGATCAGGTCATACTTGTGCAGGAGGTCGATGACCCGCTGGCAGGTGATGGGTTTGTGCATGTAGTCGGTACAGCGGCCGGTAAAATAGGCGTAGATCACCTGTTGCGGTGAATTGAGGGCCGTCACCATGACGATCACCGCTTCGGTCGCGCCCGGCACGCCCGCTTCCTCTTCCTCTTCACGCATGTATTTCAGGGCCGTCAGGCCATCCATGCCCGGCATCATGATATCGAGGAACACCAGATCGTAGGGCTCCTCCTCCTGAAGCTGCCCCGAAAACAGGTCCACGGCTTCCTCACCATTGCTGACCAGATCGCACTCACCATAATGTTTAAGTATATCTTTCAACAGTTTGCGATTTTGGTACTGATCATCGACAATGAGAATTTTCATGGTATCGTCTCCTGTTCCGTCGCTTGAGTTCCCGTTGCGATGCTGCATATGCATACCGCGGGCCAA
>CAYFNE010000019.1:0-65742 GCA_964344355.1 uncultured Magnetococcales bacterium | reverse complement strand
TGTCATCGTATCACGTTGTTTCATAAAGATAAAATGATTTTCGGTCAAGCACTACCTACCTTTTCAATAACGGAGATGGGCAGGACCTGATTCAAGAATACTCCACCGCCACATCCACTTCCCAGAACAACGATCGAATCATTTTCGAATCTGGAATCAACCCTGAAAATATCATTCCAACCAAAGAAAACGGCGGACTGAACCTCTCTTACGGATTGGGCGATCGCGTCCAGGTGGACAATTGGGACAGTGGCACCCAATATCAGGTGGAATCCATCTTGGCCGGAGATGGCCGTATTCTGCTCAGCAGCCAAGTGGACCTACTGATCCAGGACATGGCCACCTTTTCCCAAAACAACGGCGGCATCGCCTGGGAGGATGCTTTGACGCAAATGCCCGATGAAACGCGGGCGGTTCTCGCAGTCCACTGGCAGCCGGCAACGGTCTGAATGGAACCGGATCGCGACTCGACCAGCGTTTTCGATCCCGGGCTGGCCTGCCTGGGATTGCTGGCGCGGTTTCATCAGGTACCGGTCAACCTGGACGGTTTGCGCCACCGGTTCGGGGACTCCGACAAACCATTCGAAGCTCTCGAAATTCTCCGTGCCCTCAAAGCCATCGGTCTCAAAGCCCGGGAGGTGCGTCCCTCCCGGGACAGACTGGAAAAAGTGGCCCTTCCCGCCATTGCCGGTTTGAAACAGGGTGGTTTTTGCATCCTCGCTCAAGTGGAACGAACCCGGGTCCTGGTCATGTCGCCAATCTCCCGGCGCAGCCGTACCGTGAGCCTCGAAACATTCGCCGAGGATTGGTCCGGCTCACTGATATTGGCAACCAGGCGGGCCCCGGCGATCAACGGCAATGGCCGTTTCGGCATCTCCTGGTTCGTCTCCGCGGCCTTGAAGTACAAACGGCTGTTCATGGATGTCCTGGCCGCCTCCTTTTTTTTGCAGCTGTTCGCCCTGATCACACCGCTGTTTTTTCAGGTTGTCATCGACAAGGTACTGGTCCACAAAGGATTGACCACTCTGGATGTGCTGGCCGTGGGCATGTTGCTGGTATTTTTGTTCGAAGTTATCCTGGGCGGATTGCGCACCTTTCTGTTTTCCCATACCACCAATCGCATTGATGTTGAGTTGGGCGCCCGCCTCTACGCCCATCTGACGGCGCTGCCCCTGGCCTATTTCGGTAACCGCCGGGTGGGCGATTCGGTGGCTCGGGTGCGGGAGTTGGAAAACGTGCGCAATTTCATTACCGGTTCAGCCCTGACCATCGCCATCGATATTCCTTTTACCGCGGTTTTTTTCGTTGTGCTCTATTATTACAGCCCCATATTGACGATGGTGGTAGCCGGGGCGATTCCATTTTACATTTTGCTCTCGGTTCTGGTCATCCCCATACTTCGGCGACGATTGGAAGAAAAATTCAATCGGGGAGCGGAAAACCAAGCCTTCCTGGTAGAATCGATTACCGGTATCGAAACGGTCAAAACCCTGGCCGTGGAACCGCAGATGATGCGCCGCTGGGAAGAGCAACTGGCCGGTTATGTGCGCTCTGCCTTTCGCGTCTCGAATCTGGGCAACATATCCGGCCAGATTGCCGCTTTCATCAATAAAGTCACGACATTGTTGATCCTCTGGGTCGGCGCCCATGCGGTGATCGATGGCCATCTGAGCGTCGGCCAACTGGTGGCATTCAACATGATCGCCGGACGGGTGAGTACGCCGGTGTTACGACTGGTGCAGTTGTGGCAGGACTACCAGCAGACCGGTGTCTCCATCGCCCGCCTCGGGGACATCCTGAATGTTCCGACGGAACCCAGCCACACACCCAGCCACAGCACCCCGGAGCGGATCAAAGGAAAACTGAAACTTGAAAACATCGTCTTCCGCTACCGTCCCGATGGTCCGGAAATTTTGACCGATATCAATTTGTACATCAATCCGGGAGAAATGATCGGTATCGCCGGTCGATCCGGATCCGGAAAAAGCACATTGGCCAAACTCGTGCAACGACTCTATTTGCCGGAGCGGGGCCGGATCGATATGGACGGCATGGACCTGGCGCAAATGGACCCGTCCTGGCTACGCCGGCAGGTGGGGGTGGTGTTGCAGGAAAACCATCTCTTCAATCGTACGGTCCGGGAAAACATCGCCCTGGCCAATCCCGGACTGCCCATGACCGCGGTGGAAAAGGCGGCCAGACTGGCCGGTTGCCATGATTTCATTTTGGAGCTACCGCACGGATATGACTCAAGGGTGGAAGAACATGGCGGCAACCTTTCCGGTGGTCAACGCCAACGAATCGCCATCGCCCGTGCCCTGGTCACCAATCCCCGAGTATTGATTTTCGATGAGGCCACCAGTGCTCTCGATTATGAATCGGAACGAATCATCCAGGAAAACATGGCCGCCATGCGCCTGGGACGTACGGTGTTGATCATCGCACATCGCCTGAGCGCCATCCGCCATTGCGACCGAATCATCGTACTCGATCAAGGACGGATCACCGAACAGGGGAGCTACCAGGAGTTGTTGAAAAACAATGGCTGGTTCGCCTCCCTGCATACCCATCAAACGGTTGGGAAAAATGGTTGAGGACAAAACCATGGATATGCGGGTACCCGGCAAAACCGATCAAAACCAGATACAAAGAACCACGGAGCGGCATATCGGCTTCGAAACGGAGTTTCTACCCGCCGTTCTGGAAGTTTTGGACTGTCCCCCCCACCCCTTGAGCCGGATCGTCTCCTTGACCATCACCCTGTTTTTCTCCTTCGCCCTGGTTTGGTCGATCGTTGGGCAGGTGGACATGGTGGCGGTGGCCCAGGGCCGTATCGTACCCGATGCCCGGGTCAAAGTGATCCAACCTTTCGAAATCGGCATCATCCGAAAAATTCACGTCAAAGAGGGACAGGAAGTCAAAACCGGGGAACCCTTGATCCATCTGGACCTGACCGAAGCCCAAGCCAACCGGCAGCGCATCGCCGAAGAGTTGTCAACCACCAGGGCGCGGATTACCCGGGTCGAAACATTGCTCGGAGCGATTGCGGATGAAAGGTCGGAACATCCCGCCGAGATCTCCTTTCCGTCGGAACTGCCATCCCAGGAAATCAAGATTCAACGGCATCTGTTTGAACAGCAACTACGCGCCTACCGGCAACGAATGGCGGTGTTGGCCGGACAGATCGACCGCAAAACCTGGGAACGAGCCGCCATTCAACGCCTGGTGGAGAAATGGCGATCGACCCTGCCCCTGATCTCACAACGAAGCGAGGCCATCCGGACATTGGCCAAGGAGGATTATGCCCCGCAAAACGAATATTTGCGGCTTCAACAGGAACGCATGGAAATCGCCGGGGATTTGGCATTTCAGGAAGCCCGTCTACAGGAAATCTCAGCGGAACTTTCCTTGACAACCCGGGAACGGGAAGCCGTCCAGTCCGAATTTCACCGCGACCTCCTGACCGAACTGGTGGAAGCCCGGACCCATGCCAACATTTTGAACAAAGAGTTGTCGAAAGCCGACAAACGTCAGACCCTGACCCGTCTCGATGCGCCGATCGACGGGCGGGTGCAAGCCTTGGCCGTACATACGGTGGGCGGTGTGGTTACGCCGGCCCAGGAGTTGATGCGGATCGTTCCCCGAAACGATACCCTTGAGGTGGAAGCGTGGTTGGAAAACAAGGATGTGGGTTTCGTGAAAAACGATCAAACCGCTGAAATCAAACTGGAAACTTTCCCCTTCACCAAATATGGCGTGATTCCCGGTCACATTATCGGCATATCGGCCGACGCCCTGCCCCATGAACAGCTGGGGCTCGCTTTCAAAGTGCTGGTGCGCATGGAAAAATCCACCATGCTGGTGAACGACCACCCGGTCAATCTTTCACCTGGAATGAACGTCAGCACCGAAATCAAAATCGGTCAACGCCGGTTGATCGAGTTTTTTTTGAGTCCCCTTCTCCGCTATTCTCAGCAAAGCCTGCGCGAACGATAGTTTTGGTTGGCCAGTGGCACAGATATTGGCGGCTCTTTTCCATCTGAAACCGCTTTAATCAAACTCCTGGGACAGTCGCTTAATTCGTTGAAACCCAATTAAAAACCGAAGGCTAAAGGAAATCAATAGCGGATCTCAACGATTAAGGGACTGTCCCCGGAATTCCCGGTGACCATCATGAAGAAGACGGTCCCACCCCCTGCTGCTGCATCTCTTTGCGTAAAATGGCATTGATCCGGGTCTGATACCCCTTCCCATCACGCTTGAGCCAAGCCAAAACATCGGCATCGATCCGGGTGGTGACCTTCTCCTTGATCGGTCGGAAAAACTTTCCTCTTTCCGCATGGCTCCAGTCCGTCTGTTCCGGAACATCATCCAGATTGATATCCGACTCTGACATCTCTTCCAGGGCCATCAGTTCAGCGCGTGCCTGTTCGGTATAGGTTTTTTTCATGAGCGGTCGCCTTTCTGGCTGATATCAAACGAACGATCTCTTTGTTGCTCGTCATCCGATAGGTATGGACGACAATGATCAGTACGGGTCCGATATACCCAAGCGTATGCCATCGCTCTTCACCATCTTTGCATCGATCAAACTTGGTCAAGTGGTTCGGATCATCAAAGGCCAGCTTGGCGATTTCAAAGCTGATTTTGTGATCTTTCAGGTTCCGTCTGTTTTTTTGCGGATCCCACTCGAAGTCAAGATGTGAAGACATGATACGATGTACATACACTTTTATACGTACAAAATCAAGAAAAGACAGGGCCACTCCGGCCGTATGATCCACATTGTTGCTTTCCATAAGGAGCTGTAAGCGAAGTTTCCTTGCAACATTGATAGGCAGACAAGAGACATGACACCGGATACAAAACCGTCCCAGGCCACCTGATCACGTTTTTCTTGCGTCCTCTTCTCCGTTATACTCGTCGAAGCCTGCGCGAAAGATCGTACCGGTCGGCCAGTGGCATACCCATGGCGGTTTCATGCCCGGTTGTCCAGTGGCCAGCCCGGACCGGTCATTTCGTGGGTTGCCGATGTCCGTTTTTTCCGCTACCCGTTTTCAGGATCACCATGAAATCCATTCCTCAGCGTATCGCCGAAGAGCTCGATGTCCGTGAAGATCAAATCAATTCCGCCATTCAACTACTCGACGACGGGGCGACGGTGCCGTTCATCGCCCGCTATCGCAAGGAGGCGACCGGGGGATTGACCGATACCCATTTGCGTACCCTGGAACAACGGCTGGCCAGCCTGCGCGAGTTGGAAGAGCGGCGGGAGGTGATCCTGAAGAGCATCCGCGAACAGGAGAAACTCACCCCGCCCCTGGAGGCGGCCATCCGCGCGGCGGAAAATCGCACCGCCCTGGAGGATCTCTATCTGCCCTATCGCCCCAAACGCCGCACCAAGGCCGCCGTGGCCCGGGAGGCGGGGTTGGAGCCGCTGGCCCTGGAACTGTTGAAAAATCCCACTCGGGAACCGGAACGGACGGCGGCGTCGTTCGTCGATGTGAAAAAAGGCATTCCGACAATCGACGATGCCCTGGAGGGCGCCCGGTACATCCTCGCCGAGCGGATCGCCGAGGATGCTACCCTGGTCGGCCGGTTGCGCGACACCCTGTGGCGACAAGGGGTCATCCAATCCAAGCCGGTCAAGGGCAAGGAACGCGAAGGCGAAAAATTTTCCGACTATTTCAATCTTGAACAGACCCTCCAAAAACTTCCCTCCCACCGAATATTGGCGCTGTTGCGAGGAAAAAATCTGGGAATCCTGCGTTTGAGCCTGGTCCATGACCAGGACCTGAAGGCCGCCGCCAAAACGGCCCCCTGGTGCGAAATCCTCATTCGCCGCCATCTCTCCATCGACGATCGGGGACGGCCCGGCGATGGCTGGTTGTTGGAGACGGTGCATCACGCCTGGCAAAAAAAATTGAAACCACAGCTCGACGGCGATGTGAGCAACCAGCTTGCGGAAAAGGCCAAAAGCGAAGCGGTACGGGTGTTTTCCGCCAATCTGCGCGATCTGCTCCTCACCGCCCCGGCCGGCATGGTGCCGGTGATGGGCCTGGATCCCGGTTTGCGCACCGGCGTCAAGGTGGCGGTAGTGGATGGCACCGGTCGGGTGCGGCACACCACCACCATCTATCCGCACCCACCGCAAAACCGCTGGCGGGAGGCGCAAAAAACCATCGCCGACCTGGCCAAAAAAGCACAGGTTCATCTGATCGCCATCGGCAACGGCACCGGCTCCCGGGAGACCGACCGGCTGGTGACGGAACTGAAAAAAAATCACCCGGAACTGAAACTGACCGGCGTACTGGTCAGCGAGGCCGGGGCGTCGGTCTATTCGGCGTCGGAATATGCCGCCCGGGAGCTACCGGAGTTGGATGTCTCCCTGCGCGGCGCCGTTTCCATCGCCCGCCGTCTGCAGGATCCGTTGGCGGAACTGGTGAAAATCGACCCGAAATCCATCGGCGTCGGCCAATATCAACACGATGTGGCACCCAAACAGCTGGCCCAATCCCTGGACGGGGTGGTGGAGGATGCCGTCAACGGTGTCGGCGTCGATGTCAACACCGCCTCGCCACCGTTATTGGAACGGGTTTCCGGCCTCAACACCACCCTGGCGGCGAACATCGTCGCCTACCGCAATGAAAACGGCCCCTACCCCAATCGCAAAACCCTCAACCGGGTCCCCCGTTTCGGCGCCAAAACCTTCGAACTGGCAGCGGGATTTTTACGCATTCAAAATGGCGACACCCCCCTGGACCGCTCCGCCGTCCACCCGGAGGCCTACCCGCTGGTGCAACGCATCCTGAAAAAAACCGGTCTGGACCTGAACGGGTTGATCGGCAACCAGGCCGTATTGCGCACCTTGCGGGTCACCGATTTCATCGATGACCGTTTCGGTGAACCGACGGTGCGCGATATCTTCGCCGAATTGGAAAAACCGGGCCGTGACCCCCGACCCGCCTTCCGCACCGCCAGCTTTCAGGAAGGGGTGGAAAAAATAACCGATCTGCAACCGGGCATGGTCCTGGAAGGGGTGGTGAGCAACGTCACCAATTTTGGCGCCTTCGTCGATATCGGCGTCCATCAGGATGGTCTGGTCCACATTTCCGCCATGGCCGACCGTTTCGTCAAAAACCCCCATGATATCACCCGTACCGGGGCGGTGGTGACGGTGCGGGTGATGTCGGTGGATGTCGACCGCCGGCGCATCGCCCTGAGCATGCGCCTGGATGATGATCCAGCCACTCCGGGCAATAAAAAGCCACCCCCCTCCTCCCAAGCCCGAACCTCCCGGAAAAAACCAACCGCCCCCAAAGCGAGCACTGCCATGGCCGAGGCCTTCGCAAAACTGAAATAGTCGCCCCGGGAACCAAACCCCGACGGATATATCCAAACAAACATTGGATAAATGGCACTCTATTACACGGAGCAGACGATGAATCGACGTCAATTCATACTGGGAGCGGTGACACTGGGGGGATCAACGATCTTGGCCGCCAGCGCCATCATCGGACGGAGCCATGCGGAAAACGGCCGCGGTGGAAAAATCATCCGCATCGAGCGGACGCCGCGGGAGTGGCAGGCACGGTTGACACCGGCGCAATATCATATTTTGCGTCAGGAAGGGACGGAACGAGCGTTCAGCAGCCCATTGAACGAGGAAAAACGAAAAGGTCTCTATGTGTGCGCCGGTTGTGATCTCGATCTGTTCACCTCGGCGATGAAATATGACAGCGGCACCGGTTGGCCGAGCTTTTTCGAAGCCATCCCCGGCCATCTGCAAACCAAGACCGACTACCGGTTGATCTATCCACGAACGGAGTATCATTGTGCCCGTTGCGGCGGCCATCAGGGACATGTGTTCGATGATGGACCGCCGCCCACCCACAAACGGTGGTGCAACAACGGATTGGCTTTGAAGTTCATCCCGGCCTGACCGGGGGGATCGACGAGAAGGCGTTTATCGTCGTTCAGCCTTTCGACACCGGCCTCAACCGTGTGTCAGATTGTTGCCTTCCGATAAGAGCCACCGCTCCTCCAACAGCTTGGCGGCCTCCCTGGCTTCGATTCTGGTGAGGCCGTCCATGACTGTAACATCTTGAAAGTGAACGGAGTATCCCTCTTCCGAAAACCGGACTGAAAAATTATTCATCATAGTTCTCCAAATGGTGCTCGACGGATTGTTGCGGTAAAAGACATGCTCCCCATTCAGCAGGAACCATGCCGCAAACCCCATCGGTTTCCCCAGGATTTTTTTATGTCGGACTGACGGCCATGAACACAAGTCAGTGGCGATTCGAACGATCGCATCCTCCCTTGAGGGTATCGAAAAACATCAAGTCCGGGACGACGGTATCGACTCGGATCGACCCCGAATCCAATGCCAGGGGAAATAGACCAGTGGAATGATCAGTTTGGAAACCGAAGACCAGATGAATCCGGCAACCAGCAGAAAAATCACGATTCCGGCATCGAAATTGAGATTCCAGGCAAAACGGGGCACAACGGCGCCATCCCGAATTTCGTAAGCACCCATGAACCCGATCGTACCGTTTCGATCGAAGACGGATAAATCCACTTTTTTCACCGCCGCTGAAGAAGAATGAATGGTATAGCTCAAACGATCGCCACCGATGGCGAGATAATCATGGCCACCGTTTCCCAGTCGCTCAAAAAGAGACCATTTTTTGGAGTATTTCCGCCAAGCATTCTGAAAAAGATGCCACTCCACGGTATGAACCGTACCATCATCATTCCGGACCAAAACCTGAAAATGGTCAGGCGGTGAAACAGACTGTTCATACCACTCCGGCCAATACGGTCTGCTACCCCAGGCAACCGCTGACAGAACCACCACCCAGAAGATGATCCGGACCGTGTGACGGGCGCCGGTCATCCGTTTGAAGTCCATCTCATCCCGAGCGGCGTCAAAAAAAATCCAATGAGCCGGATCCAACCGAGCCTGGCAATGGGGACAGGCCAAAACCCGGGAACTGGTCAAACCGCCATTGCAAACCAGGCAGAAATGGTCGAACAACCATTTTGGACCTGGTTCCATTTGCTGCTTGTCTGCTTTGGATAATTTTCGACAAATGTCAGCAGAGAACGATATTCTGGTGGGGTCTCTGCGGCCTCCGTTTTCCCTTCCAGGGCCATCAACAGCCAGGTCATGGCCGCCAGTTGATACCGTTCACGACCAAAATGGGCATCGGGATTGAGGGCCACGGCCTCGGCGATCATGTCACGGGACTGTGCCAATGTGGATAAGTTTTCCACTTTGGCGCCCTGGCGCAACCAGTGATGTACCAGGAAGGTGCCCCGATTGGCCAGATAGCGATAACGGTGTTCCCGGGTGCGCTCGGCTGCCGGGTCCATCCGCTCCAGGCGTTGATGTTTGCGATCCATCCAGGCCAACGCCTCCTCCCCCCGCCCGAGACGATCGGCGGCGACACCGGCGTTGTCATAGGCTTCCAGGTGGTCCGGATTTTTTTCGATCTCCGCCGCCGACCGTGTCAGGCGCATTTCATAATATCGGGGTGGATTGCGCTCGAACCAGCCGGTGAGAACCGCCGCCGTCTCCGGCAACCCCTGGGCCTCCATGCGCAAGCTGTCCTCATCCCACAAACAAGCTTGGGCACCGGGAATTATGGTGAAAACCAGCAAAAAAACAAACGACAGACCTTTCATCCATTCATATCGAAAACCACGCCCCATAACTGTTCCCCCAAAACAGATTTGGCCATCATAAGCCGGTAAAAAAACCGGTCACCGCCACGATCACTGACTGAACCGGTGTTTAAGTGAGGGGCTTTCCATGGTGTCAATTATTTCAAAAGCCACCTCATTGAATGAATTATCACCAAAACCATGAAACAGGGCATAAATCAAATAGAGTTTTTGCATAGGCCGGTTTTCCCGGCGAATGGCCGCCTCCAGCCGGGTTTTGGCCACTTCCCCCAAATCCGCCAGCACCCGTGGCAGATACGCATAATTTCTGGTCCACGGTGAATGGACGGTGATGGCCTCGATGACCGGATCGATGGACCGCTCGCCACAGGCCACCAACCCTTTCCACAACCAAATCCCGCTCTCCTCGCCCTTTTTTTCCATGAGTTGAACCGCCGCCAGATAATAACCCGGCGTGGTGGTCCAGTACCAAAACAACGCTAAAACCAAAAAAATCACTGCCACTTCAAACCGTTTCATCATCCCCCCCCTATCGACCGGGCAGGCCGCCCCCATCGGCACGATGATCCAAGCCCGGGACTTCCGGTTACCTGAACAGTTGTTCCAGCTTGTTCAATCGTCTTTAAATCAAGCACGCGCTAAAATATATATCATTAAAAAAGCAATCCGCCGTTGGCCCGAACGGTCTCAGTGGATGCCGTTTTCCCGCTGCAACCAGCGCACGAACCCGATGACATCGCGCACCTTTCCGGTCGGGATGTCGGTTATCGGCGGCATGCGGCCGAAACCCCAATGGTGGGCCGGAACGCCACTGCGGATGGCCCGGTGGATATCGGCATCGGACACCCGTTTGGAGGTATAATAAAAGTGAATCAACGGTGGACCGGTTTTGCTCCCCTCCCCCCATTTGCCATGGCACCCGGAACAGTGTTCCTCGAACAGTTCCAAACCGGTTTTGTATTCATGGGGGATGTGGCCAAGACGATCGACGAGGGCCGGGTCGGCCCACCGGTCATGATGGGTACCGTAAGCCCGATACTCCGGGGGCCGGCTGTATCTGTAGAGGATAAAGGCCATCAACAGCATGAAAATGAGGAGAACCCCCTTGTGCAGCGGTGTCCATCGCCGCCGGGGAGGGGTAATCACCAGTCTGTTTTTTCGAATAATCATTCAGATCGTTTGTTATCCATGTCCTCAAGCGGCTCACCGGGAAGCGGAATCAAGCCATCCACAGCAAGGGCGGTTCATCCATCATCGCCGCCTGCTCCCGGAGGGAAAGCACATGTTCATCCCAGAACCGGGTACCATCGAACCAGGGAAAGGCGACGGGAAAGGCGGGATCGTTCCACCGTTTGGCCACCCAGGCCACATAATGCATCATGCGCAAGGTTCGCAAGGCCTCGATCAACCGCAACTGCCGGGCGTCGAACTCATAAAAATCCTGATATCCCGACAGCAGGGCTGAAAGCTGTGCGGTACAGTCGGCCCGTTCCCCGGAGAGGCACATCCACAAATCCTGGATGGCCGGCCCACTGCGGGCATCATCGAAATCGACGAAGTGGGGACCGTCATCGGTCCAGAGAATATTGCCGGGATGGCAATCCCCGTGCAAACGGATGGTGACCACCTCACCGGCGCTGTCGAAACAGGCGCGAATGCGATGGATCAGATCATCGGTCAAACTTTTATAGGCCGGTTGCAGGTCCGCGGGCACGAAACCGCCCTCCAGCAAATACCGCCGGGATTCGACACCGAACGATTCCACGTTCAAGGCCGGCCGAACGGTGAACGGTCGGGTGGCGCCGGCGGCGTGGATGCGGGCCAGACAGCGCCCCAGTTGTTTCAGGTTGTCCAGCGACTCCAGGTCCGGCGCCCGCCCCCCGCGCCGGGGATAGAGACTGAAGCGAAAGGGACCGTGCCGATGCAGGGTGATGCCATCCCCGGTCGTCAGGGGGGGTACCACCGGAATTTCCAGCTCGGCCAACTCCCGGCAAAATTCATGTTCCTCCAGGATCGCCGCGTCGCTCCAACGGTCGGCCCGGTAAAATTTGGCCACCAAAAATCCCGTCTCCGCCCCGGGACCGCTGCCGGGCTCCACCCCGACCTGATAGACCCGGTTTTCAAAACTGTTCAAGGCCAGTTGATGACCGTTGCAATGATACCCCACGCCCTCCACGGCATCGAGAATGGTGTTGGGCTTCAAATTTCGATAGGGGGTCTCCCGCTCATGATCCGATATCGACATATCCACCTCGCAATCCCTGCTCGGGCCAAGAACGCCGGCGGCCCCTTGGAGACGGTCGAAAAACCCTCCCGCAAGCCCGATCATCCCCTGCCCGGTATGATCGACGGCCGTTCAAGCATCCCGCACCCACCACCCGGCTTTCCGGGGGTATTTTGCGAGTATCCCATTTTCAGGTGGATCGTGAAAGGTTTGGATCGTCGTGGAATCCGGTCGGGGGCGGCGGAACCGGCAAATGATCCCCCCACCCCCGCGCGATCAGGGCTGCCGCATGCTACCATCCAGCCGGTCGAACACATCGATTCCGGCGCCAACCTGGGTCCGGCGCACGGTCCAGACCGACCGTTCCAACATTTTGAGCCGTTTTTCCAGTACCTCGTGCCGTTCGACGGCGGAGGCGTCCAGGGCATGGCTGCGATAGGTCAGATAGACCCCGAACAGGACGATCAACAGGGCGTTGATCACGCCGATCAAAAAAACCGGATTGTGACGCCAATCCTTCCGCCCGACCTCCGGCACGACCTCCACCGCCGCCGTGGCCCGGGTCGAGACCACATTTTTTTTCACCGTCATATCAACGACTCCCACAGCAACGACATCGACGGACCAGCCCGCCACTTTCCGCTTCTTCATTGAAATGGATCGGTTTTTTCAAGCAAACATGAAGAAAAAAATAGTGCTGCCGGCCCTTGCGCCCGGCCTCCATCAACGGTTTTTTATCAACAAATCCTTGTTTTTCATTCTACGGCCCGATAATTGCTTAATGTAACTCATTTATCCACCACCGTCAGAAATCGGTACGGGTTCCGGCTGGTTTGGCCGTAACGTCTTGATGGGAAAAAAACATGAATAACGGAGAAGAGTTCATGGTGGGTCTGCTGGGATTGACCCTGCTGTGTCTGGTGGCCATGGATCTGGGAAAAGCGGCCATACGGGATACCGGTTTGAATCCACCCGGTTATTTCGAACAACTCCGGGAACCCGGTTTTCAATCCGCAGCCCTCTTCGACGGCCGCTGAGTTCGACTTTGTCCATTTCACCGGGCAGGTCTTTGGCGCAGTCCAAGTGGCACTTGATTCGCTGGATGCCCATGAAAATGGAAGACGGCCGACCGGAAATCGATGCCAATCTTGTGGAAAACGCCGCCCGGCCTTTCGTTGTCGGTCGCAGAGGATGACTCTTTTCCTCTTCCACCCGCGGCGCCAACGCTTCGACCAATCTCTATAGCCTCATCGAAACCGCCAAAGCCATGGCCAACGCCCTCGAGCCCTACGCCTACCTGCGCCTCATCTTCACAGAACTGCCCAAATGCCAAACCGTGGCGGATTTTGAAGCCCTCCCGCCCATGAATATCAATCGGTCTCGCATGCTGATCGGGTGAACCAGCAGGACGTACTCACCCGATCGCTTACCAGGATATCCCACTCGTTGCTGAAACCGGGTGGCCACACCAACATGTCGACCGACAACCGGCGATTCGCCCTTGCGCAGGCTCCCGGAACCATGCCGCCCTCCGGCCATGACCAGGCCGGCCGTCCGTTTGAGTCGATCCGGCACATTCACCGAAAAATCAAAAAAAGAAAAACCCCAAAAAAAAACCATCCTCTCACCCAAACGGGTGATGCTTTATCCGCAAACTGATCCTATTTTGCACGGGTTCTTGTGAAAAGCGAGTCGGTTGGCTGGTTGTTTCTGATTTGAAACAACAGCGATATAACAACTCGCGGGTGCAAGCAAATTCTTCAATGGTGTTTTTGATGTCGCACAACTCCAAATAAACTCAAATCTGACCATCAAAAAACTATGATTTTTTTGGCAGTCCATGGATGGACCTCGCGAGGCTGTCGAAAGATTTTTCGACAGCCTCTGACACATTTCGAATCGGCATGTAACAAATATATTTTTGTGTGATAGTGAATACTCTGTTCTTAATAGGTGAAAACGATGACTCTGACCCGTGTACTGCTGCTCTTTGCAACCCTGTTCTCTCTTTTTACGGTTTCATGCGGAAGTGGTGGGGGAGGCTCTTCCGACAGCTCCGCCATCTCTCCCACCACGACCTCCTCCGCATCCTCCACTATTTCGGCCGCTTCCCAATCATCCCTGGAAGGCACCTTTATCGACAGCCCGGTCGCTGGTTTGGACTATACATGCGGAAGCCATACGGGGGTTACGGATGATTCCGGCAGGTTTGTCTTCGATGCGGGCGATGTCTGCACGTTCGCGGTTGGCGACATCGTTGTGGGGAGTGTGACCGGTCAAAAGGAGGTCACCCCCTATTCCATTGCCCAGACAACGGATATTGACAATGTTTACGCACTCAATATCGCTCGGTTTTTACAGTCTTTGGATTCAGACCCGGATGACGACAAGATTACCATCCCGGGCTCGGTGCGTAAGGCAGCGGTCAAGGGCGACGCCAATGTCGGCGTTTATGTGCAAAACATCAAGTTGACCGACTCCTCGTTCGATTCGGACGGATTTGCCGCAAACCTGATTCCCGCGCTGACCTCGGACTCCAGCTACACAACCACCGGTCAGCTGAAGGGCTCCGATGTAGCCAGAACCCACATGAAGTCCTCCTTGAAGAAACGCAACATATCCATCTCGGACAATGTCTATCTCTGTTATCACTATACCAGGGAATTTACGTCGAACAGCTATCCAGACCGGGAGGTCGCCTGCGTACCCTCGCCGACCATCTGTGCCCAGTTGGACGGTGGTGCCGTTGCCATCGCCAAAGGTGGGGAGAACCAGTCCGTTTATGAGGATGGGCTGTTCGCATCGGCAGCAAGCTGTCAGGCCCGGTGTAAATCAATGGGAAAAAACAAATTCCGGCATCCGGACGGCACCGTCGGCACGACCATGTGCCAAAACCAGTATAAATTGTGGGCCAAAAACAGCAGCTACAAGGCGGAGGGCACCACCACTTCGTCAACCAAATCCGGATCGACCGGCTCCAGCTCCACCAAACCCAACTGCAGTAAAAGCGGCGCTACCACAAATATTCATCCGAGCTGCAAATCCTCCAGAGGTAGTTCGGGCAGTAGCGGCAGTTCGAGCAGCAGCGGTTCAAACAGCAATGGAGGCTCCTGTCCCAGCAAATATGCGGGAACCTATCTGCAAAGTGCTGGAGCCTGGTCCTGGCGATATAAGTTGAGCACCAGCGGTTGTTCCGGCAGCTATTGTGAGCAGACCCTCAATGATTGGAACAATCCCAGTAGCGGTTATGGTTGGCATTGCAGCAGAAGCGCGGAGGTTTCCGCCGGCAGTTCCTATGATTTTTCCTGGAGCGTCAATAGTGGAAAGATGAATATTTCTCATGGGAACAAGTCATACACCATTTCCGGTTCATCGGGAAACTATATGTTCAACCATGCAAAACAGCAGTAGATCGTAACCAGGCGAGACCAGGGACCAAAGTCCAGTTGCTGTTCGGCTTCTGGTGCCAGAGGTGGGGGGAGTTGGGGGCCGAAAGGCCCCCGGGATTTAATGATTTGCAACGTGAGCGATCGGGGAAGCAGGACCTGCGGATTTACCGGTGGTGCTTCACAATGACCTAACGACCATAATCCTGTTGGTTTTCAATGGATTTTTTGGTATCGACCTGCAATGGCCATAGGTTCGTCAATGAAATTCATATCATTGTTGTGAACTTTGATATCTGCTCGAAATTTTAAAGCTTTTCATGCTTACAGGCTCCTGGAGGGTAACCGTTCAGACACCCTCTTGCAGGAGCGAGCCTGCTCGCGAACGAGAGATGTGTAACGGTCTGTTTTCCAAAGGTTCGCCAGCAAGTTGGCTCCTACAGAGGAGGGTTTTGGCAAGGGGGGCTGAACGGTTACTATCCGTGTCTATCCGTGTCCATCCGTGGTTCCCGGTTTTTTGGCATTTTTTCCGGCCTGAAGTGAGTTGTCGGACATCGTATCAGTTGGAGACACCATCCGGAATTCGCATCATTGTGTCTCATTCTCATTAACACCTTCCAAATCGACCATTATTTTATTAATGAACGAAAACAGGGAGCGGATAAATTGGACGAGAGGAATCCCCCCCCACGCCCTCTTAAGCCATAATCAAGGCTGACTGGATTCTGTATGTCAGCTCATGAGATCGTTGCCTATCATTGACAACATATCAAATCATCAAACAATGACATAAAGAAAGAGAGCCGGCTCCTCCCCGGTTTTCTGGTGAAAATCAGGCTGTCAGGCGGCTGTGCGCACGGCGAAAGTTGAGTGATGGAATGGAAGAGCGATGATTTCAAAGCGTTATTGAATCTGATTGAGTTGATCCATTCAGCTCCACTTGAGGATGACGGGTGGCAACGAGTCCTTATTCGGCTACGTGATTTGACCGGCAGCACCCATGGTGCGATCTATACCCAACATTTGGAATCCGGTCACGCGGAAATGATCGCAAATCTGGGCTGGGATGGGCGCCAGATCC
Source organism: uncultured Magnetococcales bacterium (assembly GCA_964344355.1). Classification (GTDB taxonomy): domain Bacteria; phylum Pseudomonadota; class Magnetococcia; order Magnetococcales; family CAYFNE01; genus CAYFNE01. The sequence continues at coordinate 49,358 of CAYFNE010000019.1, read as the reverse complement.
AGGAATATGAAGAGTACTATGCCTCAAGAAGCATCATGAATGATGAGATTGTTCATCATCCTTCAGGTGAAATATACCTGGATCAAATGTTCCGGGATTACGAATCATTAAAAAAATGTGAGGTATACAACGATTTTTTCGTGCCCACCCGGACAGAGCACATGGCCTTGTCGCAATTCATGCGAGATGACGGTCGCGCCGCCGATCTGGTACTACGGCGCGGAAAGAACCAGGGCCGTTACGATTTTAAGATATGTGATCAGATTGGTGTTCTTATTCCTCATCTGCAGCGCGCCTTTCAAACCCACCGGCTACTCCAGAAATATGAAGGATTCAAGCGGACGCTCGACTGGATGACCAACCGACTCCCTTTCGGTCTTTTTTTCCTGGACGAATCAGGACGGGTACTGGAGTTTAATGATGCCGCTGAAGAGATTCTCCGACGCAAGGATGGGCTGTACCTCAGTCGAGAAGGGCTCTGCCGGGCCAACAGCGCCCACGAAACCCGGGAACTGCGACGCTGCATTGCCCGGGCCATCCACATCGGACAAGGGAAAGGGGGGCGGCCAGATGGGTTCGTTTCCCTCTCCCGAAACGTCTCCGAACAAGCCTATACGGTTCAGATCGCCCCCATTTTCAGACGGGTTGCCCTGCGCCATGATCGTCACCCGGCCGTGGCTCTCTTTGTATTCGATCCCCAGCGCAGTCAGGCCCCAACTGAAGAACTGCTGGCCAAACTCTACGGCTTGACCCGCGCCGAGGGGCGTCTTGCCGCTCTGTTGGTGCAGGGGTTTTCCCTGCAAGAAAGCGCCGAGCAGCTCCAGGTTTCCCAAAACACCGTCCGTACCCAACTCAAGAGCATTTTTGCCAAGACCGGCGTCAACCGCCAGGCGGAACTGATCCGAATGCTTCTGAGCCGTTTCACCCATCTTCGGGAATCGAAATTCCAGACGGACTCTTCCCGGATTCATGGTTAAGACGATGCCAACCGCAAAACGTATCCCCGGTCTGGATATTGCCGTTTACGAGAGTCCCGCACCGGGGCCGGCGATTTTTTGTCTCCACGGCAACTCCCAGAGTGGCCAGGCTTATGCGGCTCAATTGGAGGGAGAACCGGGCTACCGGTTCCATTTGGTGACCATGGATCTGCCCGGTCATTGCAACTCCTTTCGAGCCTCGGACGCAATCGCCGCCTATGCCATTCCCAAACTGGCCGAGACCATCCAACGGGTTGCGGAACGGTTGGATCTCGGTCCAACCCTTTATGTCGGTCATAGCCTCGGTGGTCATCTGTTGATCCAATCGGCATCCGGCCTTCCCAATCTTGCGGGGTTGATGATCTTCGGCACACCGCCCCTGCCGGATCCCGCCTACATGCAACAGGGATTTCTACCCCATCCCAGTACGCCCGGTATTTTCAAAGAGGAACTCAGCGACGCCGAGGTCGATGCCTTCGCCAGGGGACAACTGTATAAAAAGAACTCGGAGATCGCCAATTATCTGCGCCGCACCTTCAAAGCCACCGATCCCCGTTTTCGTAGCAGTCTGGGTGCCTCCGTGGCCCGGGGAGAGTTGAAGGATGAATGCGCTGCCATTCGCCGGCTGGCTGCGCCGGTCGCCATCCTCCACGGGACAAAGGAGGAGATGATCAACGGCGCCTATATCGACAACCTGCCCCTTGGGGATCTTTGGCGCGGTGGTGTCCAACGGATCGCTGACGTTGGCCATTGCCCCCATATGGAGGATCCCGGAGCGTTTAACAGACTACTCATGGCGTTTTCCCGGACGGTTCATTCCGATACTTGAACACTCAACTTTCGCAGTTCGTGGAACGGCCTGCGGGAGTGGCATACAACCGTTCGGCGTGAAACGAGGAACGCGCCAGGGGATGGCTCTCCACATGGGTGAACCCCATGGCCAACGCCTCCCGTTTCCAGAGCTCGAACCTCTCCGGCGGCCAGTAATCCACCACCGGATGGTGATCCCGGCCCGGCTGAAGATATTGACCGATGGTCAACATCGTCACCCCCGACCGGCGCAGGTCGGCCAGGACCGCATGCACCTCTTCGGGCCGTTCGCCCAAACCGACCATGATACCCGATTTGGTGAGCACCCCTCGCCCCCACTCCCCGGCCCGGGCCAACTGGGCCAGGGAAAACCGGTAATCGGCCGCTGGTCGTACACTGGCATATAAACGGGGCACCGTCTCGATATTGTGATTGAACACCCGGGGACCCGCCGCCAGCACCCGTTCCAACGCCCCCGGCTTGCCACGGAAATCGGGGGTCAGCACCTCCACCAGGATATCGGAACCGCCAGCGGTCAGGGCTTCGATGCAGGCGGCGAACTGGCCGGCGCCGCCGTCGGCCAGATCATCCCGGTCCACCGAGGTAATGACCACATAGTTCAACCCCATCCGCGCCACCGCCCCGGCCAGACGCCGCGGTTCATCGGCATCCACCGGTCCGGGACGGCCGGTGGCGACATCACAAAAGGCACACCGCCGGGTACAGATGTTGCCCAGGATCATGAAGGCCGCCCCCCCCTCCTGCCAACACCGCCCCATGTTGGGACAGGAGGCGGACTCACAAACGGTATGGAGCCCCTGCTCCCGCATCAGCGAACGCAGGGCCAGATAACCGGGTGTCACCGGCGCCGGCACTTTGAGCCAGGCCGGCTTGCGTCGATGGGAAAGGCCCATTCAACCGGCCTCGACACCGATGTGAACGAATATTTTACGTTGAATCTTGGCGCGGAAGGCGTCCCATTTCAATTTATTCAATTCCGGACTGTCTTCGCCTGAGAGAAAGCCCAGGGGAATTTCAAAGCCCCCGGCGTTGCTCTTGCCGCCGCCATAGAACAGCCCGTTGTTCATGCGCCCCAGGGCCTCCTTCAGGAACAGATCGGGAATCAGGGAGTGTTTGGTGGTCCGCAGGGAACCGTGGATCGATTCGGCGCCGTCATCATGGACGACCATGCCATAGACGATGGCGGTGTGGACCGTCTCCTCGGACAGTAGAAAATCCGCCGCCTGGGGGATGGCGTCGCGGTCGTTGGCACGCAGGGTACCGACACCGGAAAGACAGAACCCTTCACGCACCACCCGGTTGTCCAGGGAGAGACGGATCACCTCCATGACCCGGTGGCTGCGCTGCTGATGAACAATTTCCACCAGCAGATCGCTGTCGCAAAACGGGCGCAGATAAGCGGCGGCATTGAAGTCGGCGGCATGGGCATGGATCATCGACCGGGTGTCGGAGATGATGCCGAAGGTCAGGGCCGTCGCCAGTTGACGATGCCGGGGTCCGGACAACATCGGCAGCAATCCATCTTTCAGGTAATGGGCGAAAATAGTGGCACAGGCCCCCACCTCCGGGCGCAGATCGCACAGCAGGGGTTCCAGGCGGTTTTGCCGGGTGTGGTGATCGACCACGGCCAGTACCGGCACACCGAGCTCGGCCAGTTGATCGGTGAGATTGGAGGTGGTGCCCTGGTTATCGACGAAAACACTGCCCTGATAATAGTCCTTGGGAATCGGCTTGTCGTTGAAGGACTCCAGTTGGATGTCCAGCAGATTGCTCATGGCGATGTTTTCCTGATGGCTGATGCGGCCGCCATAGATCAGATCGGCTTCCACGCCCATGGCTTCGGCGATGCGGCGGTAGGCGAGCCCGCAGGAGATGGCATCGGGATCCGGAAAATCCTGCAACACCACCGCATGACGCTCCCCCTCACGCCCCTGAAGCAGGGCTGCCAGGGCCGCGGCATTCTTTTCCTGGATTTCGGTTTTCATAATTACGCTCCAAATTTGCTCGACGTGCCTTGCCAAACGGGAGATACCTTTGCACCATACCGAGATTGGGTATCATTAATTCGCCCACACCACTGAATGGATTCATGCCGGGAGCCTGTCATGTCGGAAGTCACTGCACGCATCAAGTTGATCGAAGGGATACAAATGTTGGGGGAATCCGGTTCCGGACACGCCCTGGTCATGGACGGAGGTCCGGCGGTGGGCGGGCGGAACATGGGTATTCGCCCCATGGAGCTGCTCCTCATCGGCATGGGCGGCTGTGCTTCGATCGATGTTCTCAACATACTGCGCAAAGGCCGCCACAGCGTCAACGACTGTATTGCCGAACTGCGGGGAATCCGGGCCGAAACCGAACCCAAGGTCTATGTGGACATCCATACCCACTTCAAGGTGGTGGGCGTCAATATCCCGGAAAAAGCCGTGGAACGGGCCATCAAGCTATCCGAAGAAAAATATTGCTCGGCTTCGGCCATGTTGGGCAAAACCGCCAAAATCACCTCAACCTTCGAAATCGTGGAGCCGTGAAGAAGATGTCCCGTTCAACCCTGTTTTCCCTTTTGACGCTGGCCGTGCTGCTGACCACCCTCCTCGGCTGGCCACTCCCGACCGCGGCCACGGAACCGGCCGTCACCGAAACCGCCGCCAAGGCCGCCAATAAGGCTTTTGAACCGATCAAGGGCACCCACTATGACGTCTTGACCCCGCCGGTTCCCCGCTCCGGCACCAAGCCGGAGGTGGTGGAGGTGTTCAATTTCAAATGTCCACACTGTTACCATCTGTTTCCGAAGATGGTGGCCTGGATGAAAAAAAATGGCGACCGCTATCAATACAAGGCCCTGCCCATCTTTTGGGGCAAACAGACCGACATGCCCCTGCGCGCCTATTTCGCCGCTGATTTTCTCGGCAAGGGCGAGGCGATGAAGGCGGCCATTTTCGACGCCCAGTTCAAACAGGGCGCCGACATCGAAAATCCCGGTGATCTGGTCTTTTTGGCCGAAGACATGGGGTTGGACGGCGGCAAGTTTCAATCCTATCTGAAATCCTTCGGCGTCTCCGCCAAGGTGACCCAGGCCAGGGCCCTGCAACGCGACTTCGGCGTCCACTCAACGCCGACCCTGGTCATCAACGGTCAATACAAGATCACCCCCGGCAAACATGCCCGTGGCGACGACCAACTGCTGTTCCGGATCATCGAGGCCCTGGCCAGTCGATGAACATCCTGGTCGCGGTCAAGATCGTACCAGACCCGACCACCCCCGTTCGACACCTCCCGGACGGATCGGGAGTGGACCTGGACGGGGTGAAACGGGAGCTGAACCCCTTCGATGAAATCGCCCTGGAAGCGGCCATCCGCTTGCGGGAGGCGGGTTTGGCCGAACGGGTCCTGGCCGTCAGCGTCGGCCCCCCCACCTGGGAAGCCGGTCTGCGCACCGCCCTGGCCCTGGGCGCCGACCGGGCGGTTCGTATCGAGGCCGATGCCGACCCGGAACCCTTGTCGGTGGCCAAATGTCTGGCGGCCCTGGCACGACGGGAGACACCCCGGTTGCTGCTCACCGGCCGGCAATCGGTGGATGGCGATCACAACCAGACCGGTCAGATGACGGCGGCGTTGTTGGGTTGGGCACAGGCCACCTGTGCGTCGAAAATCGATCTCGAACCGGGCAACCCACGGATCATCGTCACCCGGGAGGTGGATGGCGGGCTGGAACGGTGGTCATTGCGGCTCCCGGCGGTCATCACCGTCGACCTGCGGCTCAACACCCCGCGCTATGCCAGCCTGCCCAACATCATGAAAGCAAGGCGCAAACCCATCGAAACCGTGCAACCAGAGGCCCTGGGGGCGCCCCTGGAACCCCAGTTGACCCTGCGCACCATTGCCGAACCACCCCGACGTCCCCCCGGCATCCAGGTGCCGGATGCCGCCGCCCTGGCGACCGAGCTGCACGCACGGGGCCTGGTCCCCTGATCATACCGATGCCATGACCGTTCTCGTCCTCGCTGAATGCAGAAAAAAGGCCCTGCACCCCTCGGCGGCCCACCTGCTGACCGCCGTCAGCCATCTCGGCCCGGTCACCATATGGGTACTGAACGACGATGAGGGTCAAGCCGCCGCCGAAGCCTCCCGGTTGCAAGGGGTCAACACCGTCTGGCGTCCTCATCCCGTTCCGAACAGGGTTCCGTCCATCGAAGACCTGACCACGGCCATCCGGGAACGGGCCGCACCGTTCAGCCATATCATCGCCGCCAACTCCAGCACCGGTTTCAGTCTCATTCCCCGTCTGGCGGCCTTGCTGGACAGCGCCCCGGTCACCGATGTGGTCGACATTCTCGATTCACGAACCTTCGTCCGCCCCATCCACGCCGGCAACGTCCTGGCCACGGTCCATGCCCCGGGCACACCGTTGCTCCTGACCCTGCGCCCCCACGCCTTCACCGCCGCCAAACCCCGCCCGGCCGGGCGGGAACCGGCCGTTATCGAAAACCTGCCCATGATTGAAGAGAGCGGTCTGGCCACTTTCCTCGATTTCAGCCACTCCCCCGACGAACGCCCGGATTTAACCACGGCCACGGTGGTGGTGGCCGGTGGCCGCGGCCTGGAGATGGGGACCACCGATGAAAAATCGGGGCTCACTCTATTGACGGAACTGGCCGATCGGTTAAACGCCGCCATCGGCGCCAGCCGCGGCGCCGTCGATGCCGGCCTGCTGCCCAACGACTGGCAAATCGGCCAAACCGGCAAGGTGATCGCCCCGGACCTCTACCTCGGCGTCGGCATCTCCGGCGCCATCCAACACCTGGCCGGCATCAAGGATGCCAAGACCATCGTCGCCATCAACAAGGATCCCGGCGCGCCGTTGTTGGCGGTGGCGGATATCGCCTTGCAGGGGGATCTGTTCGAGGTGTTGCCGGCGTTGCGGGATTCGTTGGTGGATCACCGGACCGACCGAACCACCAATGAACCATAACGGGAGGAAATCGTTCCCACTCCACAAAAAAACGGTGAGGCCAATGGCCTCACCGTTTTTTTTCATATGTGCCGAACAGACCGTCAAAAACCTATTTTTCCGACCAGGGCAACGGCGCGTTGGCGAAGTTGGTCCAGGCGCCCTGCAGTTGGCCGCGGATCTCTTCGTATTGGCGAGCGCGCCAACCGACCAGGGCGCCGGCGTATTGGATGGTGTGGCGATCCTCGACCCCTTCCAGCAGTTTTTCCACCAGGCCCGGCATCACCGCCACATCGTTCAGGACCCCGAGCAATCCCTGGATGCCCTTCAACAGGGCGGTGAATTCGGCCATGCCCTTACGGTCGAACAGCGGTGAGAAAAATTCCGTGGCATAGCGCAGTTTTTTGCACTCGATGCGCAACTCGTGCAACTGCACGTCGGGCAATTCCATGATGTTGGAACCGGCGATGGTCACCTTGGCCAGCCGTTTATCCATCACCTTGGCCGCATAGGGACGGATGTTCCGACCCAGGGCCACACGGGTTTCAGCCGGCATCTCCTCCTGGAACCAGCCGTTGTCGGTCAACCATTTGTCGAAATCCTCCAGAAATTTTTTATAGCGGTCGCTGTCCATCATCTCCCGCAACCGCTCATAGGCACGGTCCCGGTGGTTGATGGCGATCTCCAGCAACTTTTTTTCGCCATCGGCGATGGGAATTTTCCCGGCCATCTCCTCCAGCCCCTCGTCGATGAACACATCGAGATCCCGGGCCGGCCCCATTTCACTGGCGATCCACCGCATCTCCGTCCCCACGGGATCGGTGATGTGCCGGGGAATGGCCTTGCGGAACAGGGTCAACGCCGAACGCATGCGGCGAAAAGCCACCCGCGCCTGATGAACCCCCTCGATATCCTCACGGCTGTAGGCGATGGGAGCCCAGCTGCGCATATAATCGAAATTGTGCCGCAAAATCGCCCCGAACGCCTCACTGGTGCTCTGATCCTCACGGATGGGCGTACTCTTGCTGATGGTGGGCATGCTCATGATGGACGCTCACTCCTTCAATTGAGAAAGATTCGTTTGGAAAACAGCCGGAGTATGGCACGAAAAATCGGCAAAAGTCCACCACCACCCCCGATCCCGCCGTTCATGTCACCTTTACCGTGGACATTCAGCCGCCAATCAAGTAGGGTCACCGGGTTTTTGTCCTGGTAGGAAGTTTACGCCCGGAACATGCGTGGAGGGCCGCCCGGCACTCGGCGCCATCCTGAAACACTTGGAAAACCACTCTTAGCAACTGGAGAGAAAAGGCAATGGCGAAAGATAAAAAAGGCAAAACGGCCGACAAAATCATTCTGGGCAAGGGACATCAACAGGCCCAGCGGTCGGCCCCACCGAAAATCAAAAAAATGAAAGAGGGCATCTATCTGGAACAGATGGCCCCCCTGCACATCGAACTGTTGAAGATGCAAACCTGGGTCAAGGACAACGGGTTGCGCATCGTCGCCCTCTTCGAGGGACGGGACGCCTCGGGCAAGGGCGGAACCATCAAACGGTTCGTGGAACACCTCAACCCCCGTGGCTGCCGCATCGTCGCCCTGGACAAACCCACCGACAAGGAACGCAGCCAGTGGTATTTCCAACGCTACGTCCAGCATCTGCCCTCCGCCGGTGAAATCTGCCTTTTCGACCGCAGTTGGTACAACCGCTCCGGCGTCGAGCGGGTCATGGGATTTTGCAGCAAGGATGAAGTCCGCGAATATCTGCGCTCGGTACCCGAGTTCGAGCGCATGCTGGTCAACTCCGGCATCATCCTCTTCAAGTTCTATTTTTCGGTGAGCAAACAGGAGCAGCTGCGCCGCTTCAACAAACGCCGCACCGACCCGCTCAAACAGTGGAAACTCAGCCCGGTGGACAAGGAATCCCAGGACAAATGGGAAGACTACACCAAGGCCAAAGAGGACATGTTCTTCTACTCCTCCACCGCCGAGTGCCCCTGGACCATCGTCAAGTCCGACTGCAAAAAACAGGCGCGCATCAACAGCATCCGTTTCATGTTGAGCCAGTTGAACTACGACGGGAAAGACAAAAAAGTGCTGCAATACGACAAAAAAATCATCCGTACCGTCCAGGAAGAGATCGGCATCGACTGAGGCCGGCTCCCACCTCGCAGCACCTTTCGAACAAGGTTGCCGGGATGATCATCCGGCAACCTTGTTTTCCTTGATGAGCCTCCCAAAAGCCGGACTCGGCCCCTTTGGGGGGTGCCCGGTCGCAACACGGTTTGACAGGGACCGGAAAAAAACTTCGCTCATTGGCGATCCGTCAACAACATGCGCGGAACATCCGGGATTCCGGCCAGAATGAAAGATACCGGAAAAAAAAGGCCTCCCGCCGGACCCGTACCCTTCCATCAAGGGATGGACGGAACGGAAAACAGTCGGGACAAACGGGGTATTTATAGATAAACCATCTTTTTTTCACGGATAGCGCTTATGGAAGTAATCCATTTCATTTGGGATTCCATGGCCGCGGCGGACCTGGAACTGGTGTTCCGGATCCTGTTGCAAATCATGTTGCTGGTCTCCTCGGCCTTTTTTTCCGGCTCGGAAACGGCCCTGTTCTCCCTGAGCCGCCTGGACCTGCAAAAACTGCGCACCAGCCGCAACAACCGGTCCGACAGCATTCACGAAATGCTCGACGAACCCAGGCGGTTGATCATCTCCATCCTGTGCGGCAACGAACTGGTCAATATCGCCTCCTCCGCCAACATGGCCGGTATTCTCGTCACCTTTTTCAGCGAGAGCGACGCCGGTTGGATCAACATTCTGGTGATGGTACCCATTCTGCTCCTGGTGGGCGAGGTCACCCCGAAAACCTTCGCCGTCACCTTTCCGATCAAATTTTCCGCCAACCTGTCGGCTCCCCTGCTGCCACGATGGATCGCCCTCATCACGCCGTTGCGGGCCATCGTCCGTTTCATCGCCGACCGCATCACCACCTTCATCGTCGGCGAGGCGGTCAAACAGGACAATATTCTCCAGGCCGACGAATTTCGCACCCTGGTGGAAGAAGGGGCGGCCACCGGCGTGATCGAAGCCACCGAACGGGTACTCATCGACAATATGATCGAGGCGTCGGAAACGGAAATTTTCAATATCATGACACCACGCACCCGCATCACTTTCATCGATGCCGATCAGCCCGTCGAAGATATCGTCAAGGAGTTTCGCCGTTTTCGGCACCCCCGGGTGCCGGTCACCCGAAAAAATCCGGACAACATCATCGGGTTCCTCCACTCCGAGGACGTCTTGCGCCTGATCCGCAAAGACACCGATTTTTCCAACAAAACCATTGAAGAGATCATGCGCCCGGCCCATTTCGTGCCGCCCACCAAAAAAGTGGACGAAATGTTCGACTATTTTCAAATACACAACACCCGGGCGGCGATCATCCTCGGTGAGTTCGGCGGTGTCTCCGGCATCGTCACCATGAAAGATGTATTGATGTTCATCTTCGGGGAAATTTCCGGCAGCGTCCGGGGGCAGGAGCTGTACCAGGAGGAGGATGACAACGCCTACAGCATTCCCGGCGACATGCGCTTGACCGATTTCAACAATTTGACCGGTTTTTCCGTGGAGGATCCGATGATGACCACCATCGGCGGCGTGGCCTTCCGTATGTTCGACCATCTGCCCAAGGTCGGGGAGACCACCGTCCACGAAGGGTTGCAGATCACCGTCACCGCCATGGACGGCCTGCGCATCAAAACCCTGCAGGTCTGTCTGGCCGGACAGGAACGGGCGGAAACGGTGGCCCCCTCCACCGAAGCCCATTTGGAGGCATTGGATCCCGACCGGCCGGAGGTGGCGGTTTCCCCGGTACCGGTGACCCCCCTCGTCCACTCCCAAATGACCGGTTCGGAGAGTGATCCGCAGGATTCCCCGGCCACCGGTGACGGCCCGGCGGAGAAAGGATGAGCCAATGGACACCATGGAGTTGATCCTGGAGTTGCTGTTGATTCTGGTCTTTCTGATCCTGAAAGGATTTTTCTCGGGCTCGGAAATCGCCATGGTCAACTGTGACAAGTTGAAAATGCGCCACCAGGCCAAAATGGGCAATGCCGGCGCGAAACTGGTATTGAAACTGTTCAAAACGCCCGATGTGATCCTGGGGACAACGCTGGTCGGCACCAACATCGCCACCGTCACCATCTCCACCCTGGCGGCGCTGATGTTCATCGGCTTCTTCGGGCCGCGCGGCGACTTGATCTCGGTGTTGGTCTTCACCCCGTTTCTCCTGATACTGGGCGAGATCGTCCCCAAAAGCGTCTATCAGCAAAAGGCCGACGCCATCGCCCCGATCATCATCTATGGCCTGCGTTTTTTTTCGCTGCTGTTCTATCCGGTCATTTTCATTTTCAGCCGCGTGGCCCGCATTGCCACCCGACTGGTGGGCGGCAACAGCGGACAACACGGCGATTTCATCACCCGGGAGGAGATCCGCATGCTCCTGGAGATGTCGGAAACATCGACCAGCGTCTCGCGCCGTTTCGACAAAAAACGGGTGGGACGCATCATCCGTTTCGCCGAAACCACGGTCGGCGAAACCATGATCCCCCTGGCCGAGGTGGTGGGCATCAACGAAGAGGCGACGATGCCCGAGGCCATGGAAATGGTCTGGAAATACGGTTTCAACCGTCTGCCGGTCTTCCGGGGCAACCTGACCAACGTCATCGGCGTCCTGACCCTCGACACCTGGGACCTGATGGAACCGGACCTGGAGAAAAAATCGCTGGAGGAATTCATCCACAATCCGTTATACATATCTCCGCGTCAAACCATCGACCAAACCCTGCCGATGATGCGGGCCCGCGATGACCATATGGCCATCGTCGTCGATGAATTCGGCTCCGCCACCGGCATTCTCACCATGGAGGATGTGCTGGAAGAGGTGGTGGGAGAAATCGACGTGGGGTATGATTTCGAGGAGTATCACCCGAAACGGAGCCGGGCGACGCACATACATCAGGAAGGCGACGATGAGTTCATCGTTGACGGGCGTACCCCCATGTCACAGATCAACGATGTCCTGCACACCCATTTTCCCCTGGGAGAGGCCCATACGATCGCCGGCTTGATACTCAATCGTCTGCGCACCATCCCACGGAGCGGCGCCAGCATCGTTGAAGACGATTTCCGTTTCACCGTTCAGGATGCCGACGAACGGAGCATTCTCAAGGTTCACATCCAGAGGGTTTGATCTCATAAACCAGGAAAAAAAACATGGCCAAGAAAGATTCCCTGAAAGCGATACAGTCCATCGTCGGTTCCGAACTTTACACCGTCGATGATCCACGAAAAGGGGGCACCGTCCCCCTCGGTCCGCCACTGGTGACCATTTCCAGACAGATGGGGGCCCACGGCGGCGTCACCGCCGAACTGCTCTCCCAACGCCTGGGCGTGGTGCTGTATGACAAGGCACTGCTCAAGGCCATCGTCAAACAGGCCAAAGAGGACAAACACCTCCTGGAACGGCTCGATGAACGGGCCACCTCCCTGGTGGATGACCTGGTTCATGCCTTTTTTTCCAAAAAAAGCACCAACAAGGACGCCTTTTTCCGGTTCATGGCCAAGGTGATCCTCAACATCGGCCCCTCGGGCGGCGTGGTGGTGGGCCGGGGCGCCCATCTGCTGCTGCCGGCGGGCCGGGTTTTCCGTGTCCGCCTGGAGGGTTCCCCGAAAGTATGCGCCAAGCGGGTGGCGAAAAATCGCGACATCAAAAAATCCAAGGCGGCCAAACTGGTCGAAAAGACCAACCGCGACCGCGACCATTTCGTCAAGGAGGTCGCCAAACGGTACCCCGCCTGTGAAAACCGCTATGATCTGGTCCTCAACAGCGATCAGTTCACCCCGGAACAGATGGTGCGCATCATCGTCGCCGGCATGGCGGAGATGGGATTCGTCATTCCGCCGGAAGACAAGAGCGCCACCGGCAAAAAAAACCCGCCGGACAAAACGGCCGCCGCGAAGAACAAGAGCCCCGCCAAACCAAATGAAAAATGAGAAAAAATTCCCCTCCCACCTGACCCCGGAAAGCCGGGACCCCCGGGTTTTGACCGGAACGGTCTTTTTCAGTCCTTGACCTGAAGGGAAAAAACGGGGTAGAAGAACGGGTTCATTTTTGTGGGCCTATAGCTCAGTTGGTTAGAGCGCACGCCTGATAAGCGTGAGGTCGGTGGTTCAAATCCACCTAGGCCCACCATTTTCCCCCCGCTGAAAATTGGCGGAGGGGCGGCATTTCATCTTGCCTGAAATGCCACGAGTTGATGGCCGGAGGCGCTGCCGACGACCAGCGGAAACTCCGTACAAGGGGGTGTAGCTCAGTTGGGAGAGCGCCTGCTTTGCAAGCAGGGGGTCATCGGTTCGATCCCGGTCACCTCCACCAGCCACGGAAATCACGAACCAACCCGCGGAACCCCGAGAAGCCGGTCGTAGCCGTCCAATCCGACGGACCGTCGAAACCAGTCAGCCACCCACTACGAAAACCGGCATTTCCGAATGAATCACGGCCAGTTTTGGATACCTGCTCCGGATTCATTCAATAACAACAAAAACCGAGACAGCGGCTTATGGACAAACTATCCGTTGTGGAAGCGCCAGCCCCGTATATGGCCTTGCCCGATTCCTCATCCAAATTGTTCAAAAACTACCATGTTTCCGACAAGCTGCCGCTGCCGGCCTACCTTCAGGAAACCTACTGGTGGGCCTATATCCATCCCAAGGGGGTGCGGTTTTTCGAACGGCAATGGCTGGTCAACCTGATTCTGTGGGGTAATTTTTCCCATCTGCGCGACATGGCCCTGGATGAAATGGGACGGACCATCAACGGCCGCACCCTGCAGGTGGCCTGTGTCTATGGGGATTTCACGCCCCGGGTCGCCAACCGCATGACCGACGGCGCCCACCTGGACGTAGTGGATGTCGCGCCGGTGCAACTGGACAACCTCAGCCGCAAGCTCAATGGCCACGGCAAGGTCCATCTGCACCATCAGGACTCCACCAACCTGGCGTTCGAAGACGACAGTTTCGATCAATCGATCCTCTTTTTCCTGTTGCACGAACAGCCGGCCGGGGTTCGGGAGCGGACCATCGCCGAAGCGTTACGGGTTACCAAACCGGGCGGCAAAGTGGTATTCGTCGATTATCACCGACCGGCCTGGTACAACCCTTTCCGCTATGTCATGATCCCGATCCTCCGCACCCTGGAACCCTTTGCCATGGACCTGTGGCAACATGAGATCGAGGAGTGGCTGCCGGCCGGGACCACCATCCAGGCCTCCCACAAGAGTACCCATTTCGGTGGATTGTACCAAAAGGTCGTGTTGACCCCCTGAGAACCCCAGCCCTTGGAACCGGGAACGGCACCACCGCGCCTCGCCGGGGCGACTCGCCACAGTGACCCTGAAACGGAAACCATCATGGCCTGTACCGTCTGTGTCTACATTGGAGAAGAGATCGCCAGTTATGGCTTCCCGGACGGACATCCGTTCGGTCCCCATCGGATGGACGCCTTCTGGAACGAGGCGAAAAATCAGGGGTTGGACAAGGATGTGACGGTCATGCCGCCGGTGATCGCTTCGCGCCGGGACATTCAACTGTTCCACAATCCCGAATATGTCTCCCTGGTGGCGGAACGGTCGTTGACCGGTGAGGGCGCCCTCGACTATGGTGACACCCCCGCCTTTCCCGGGGTCTATCAGGCCGCCGCCCATGTGGTCGGTTCCACCCTGGACGCCATGGAACGCATCATGCGCGGCGAGTGCCGCCGCGCCTTCGTCCCCATCGCCGGTCTGCACCACGCCCGACCGGAGCGGGCCGGGGGATTTTGCGTGTTCAACGATGCCGGGGTCGCCATCCACGTCCTGCGCGCCCGGCACGGCATCAAACGCATCGCCTATGTCGATATCGACGCCCATCATGGCGATGGCGTGTTCTACGCCTTCGAGTCGGACCCCGACCTGATCATTGCCGATACCCACCAGGACGGACGCACCCTCTACCCCGGTACCGGCCACTCCTGGGAGACCGGCAAGGGGGCGGCGGAGGGGACCAAACTCAATTTTTCTCTGCCCCCCGGGGCCGGAGATGACCATTTTTTCAAGGTTTGGCCAAAAATCGCCCGGTTTCTCGAAGAAGCGGAGCCGGAGTTCATCATTCTCCAATGCGGCGCCGATTCCATCGCCGGCGATCCGATCACCCAGTTGCGCCTCTCCCCCACCGCCTTCCACCATGTCGCCTCACGGCTTTCGCAACTGGCGGAAAACCTGGGACACGGACGGGTGCTGGCCGTCGGCGGTGGTGGTTATAATCCCGACAACATTGGCAAAGGATGGTGCAAGGTGGTACGCGGCCTCCTGGACACCCCCGTCAAAGGGGGGGAGCCCGGATGACCGGTTCCCGCCCCCCCGCACCGGCCTCCCGGCCGGAACGGAGCGGGCCACTGGAGATGATGTGTGAACGATTCCCTTGAAAACCGGGATTTTCTGCCGCCCGGTACCGTCGCCCTGGTCGGTGCCGGCCCCGGAGATCCCGACCTGATGACCCTGGCGGCGGTCAAGGCCCTGAAGGCCGCCGATGTGGTGGTTCACGACGCCCTGGTCTCCCCGGAAATTTTGGCGATGATCCCGCCGGAACGGGAGATTCTTTTCGCCGGCAAGCGGGGCGGCAGCCCCTCCGCCTGTCAGGCCGATATCAGCGATACCCTGATTTCCCTGGCCAAACAAAACAAACGGGTGGTCCGTTTGAAAGGGGGGGATCCCTTCGTTTTCGGGCGTGGCGGCGAAGAGGCCGGTCGCCTGGTCGAAGAGGGGGTTTCGTTTCGGGTCATTCCGGGATTGACCGCCGGTATCGCCGGTCCCGCCTATGCCGGCATCCCCATCACCCACCGGCATGTCAACGCCAACGTCGCCTTCATCACCGGCCAGGAGTCACCGGAAAACAATCCCGACGAGGAGAGCCCCGCCGCCTCGCGCATGGATTGGGAAAACATGGCCCGGACCTTCCCGGTGCTGGTGTTGTACATGGCCATCAAAAATTTGCAACCGGTCACCCAGCGCATCATGAATGCCGGCCGCCCCCCCGATACCCCGGTGGCACTCATCCGCTGGGCGACGACCCCCCAACAACAAACCCTGGTCACCACCTTGGAACATGCGGTACGCGACGTGACCGCCGTCGGCTTGACGCCGCCGGCGGTGATCATCATCGGTGAGGTGGTCAACTATCGATCGGTTCTGGCCTGGTTCGGGGATGAAACATTGAACCCGGAACGAAATCCTTGAAGGACCGCTCTGAGCGAGTGGTTGGATTGTTACGATCCAAAAAGAGGACCTTCAATGAAAATACCGGTATTCCTGAGCTATCCTCAACCTCACATGATGTCTCAGAAGCTGTTCATTGATCGGCTCAAGAAATACCTCTTGTCAAGAGGATTCGAGCCCAGGACCCTCGGTGTTACCGATTATGATATGAATGCGCCTTTGAAGGCCATTCGGCGGTTGATGCTTGAATCAAACGGAATCATCACCATTGCCTTGAGACGAACATTGGTCCTTGCCGGCAAACAGAAGCATCTGGCGGATATCCCCAGAATGACGGAAAAAGAGCTGCAAGACGTCTGGTTTACCAGTGCCTACTGTCAGATCGAACCAGCCATGGCTTTTCAATTGGGTCTGCCCGTCTTGATCCTTCGTGAAGCCGGAGTCATTGAAGGTGGGCTTTTCGAAAAGGGAGTTCTTGGAACCTATATGCCAGAGTTTTCACTTGAATCCGGTGAAGAAGACTATCTGGGTACAACAGAGTGGAATGATATCATCGGCAAGCGGGAAGATTTTGTTCGTGCTGTCTCTGAAAACAAAGGCAATCCACCGAAACTTTACTGAACACTCCTCTTGTTCTCCAAGATCGACTCAACCTGCTTTGTCATATCCTTCTCAGAAGCTATCGAAAGGATTTTCGACAGCCTCTGAGGAAATCCATGACCACTACCGATCTTTCCGATGGTGATCGGATTTTTTTCGGTTCCCACCTGTCAAGCCAGCCTGGAGGAACGCACGAAATGCTCGGTGCCTTTGGCCAGGGCTTTGGCCAACGCCTCCTGATAGGACCGGCGTCCCAACAGTCGCTCCTCTTCACGATTGGTGAGAAAGGCCATCTCCACCAGGACCGACGGCATGTCCGGCGCCTTCAATACCGCGAAACCGGCCTGTTTGACCTCTCTGAAATGGAGATCCAGTGATGGCACCTTTTTCAGGGAGGTCAGCAGTTTGTGCCCATATTTCAAGGCCCGGTTCAGGGAATCGCGTTGGGACAGATCCATGAGGATGCCCTGTACTTCGGGGTCTGAAAACTGTTGCAGATTGACCCCTCCGATCAGATCGGCGCTGTTTTCCCGCCGTACCAGATTGCGAATGGCGCGGTCCGGTGAGGGTTTTCCCCGCTCCGACAGGGTATAGACCGACGCCCCTTTGGCCGAAGGGATGTGAAAGGCGTCGGCATGCAGACTGACGAACAGATCGGCATCATGTTTTCTGGCCGATGAAACCCGTTTGCGCAGGGAGACGAAATAGTCCCCGTCCCGGGTGAGATGGGCCTTGAACCCGGGCAGTCGATCGATGTGCCGTTTCAAACGGCGTCCCACGGCCAGGGCGATATCCTTCTCCATGGTACCCCCGGCGCCGACGGCGCCCGGGTCTTCGCCCCCATGACCGGGATCGATCACCACCACGGCATCCCGACGGCTGCGACCGTGTCTCCGTCCGGATGTGGATTTTGCCGTCCTTGCCGGGGCGCCGTCGCCACTCTTGCGAATCAGGTCCACCACCAACCGTGGCCCCTTGTTGCCGGCGGCCGGCAGCACGAACGAGTTGGCCCGGACCTCCTGCGTCAGTTCAAACACGGTACGAATGGTTCCCTTGGCGGGAGAACCGGTGCGAAAACGACGGATCACCGCATCGGACAAATTCAACCGGGCCGGATCCACCTGCCAACGGGAGTGTTTGAGGTCGACCACCATGCGGTCGGGCCGGGGCAGGTGAAACAGGGTATGATCGACGCGGCCATCCAGATCATACACCACACGGGTATGGTCCGGGGCGGTCCAGACACGAACATCGAGGATGCGGGTCAAACGGGAACCGGAAGGGTCCCAGGACTGCTTTGAAAAGGCGGTACCGGGCAACCACAGACCGGTGGCTGAAAGTGCCATGGCTTGTAATAGATGTCGCCGATTCATCTCGTACATACCTCCATCCGCTGCATGATCACACGGATCCGAAACTAAATTGAATTTTACCGAGCCATCCTGCCGGCGAACATTTCAAAATTCGGTCCAAAGCGTCCCACTTTTGGCAAAAACATCAAAAACACCTTGAAAACAGGGAACTTTTTTATTTTTCTATACTTTTCATAATCATAGCTGCCTCGCACATTTTTTTCCCCTGCACGCTATACCGTCAAAAAGTTGCATGTTATCCTGCGTTTCGCTAACAACGATGCGTTCCCAAAAGCGGAGGAAACCGACGATGTCCACGGAGGATGTGGCGGAAATCGCCAAGTTTGAAAAAATTGCCGACGAGTGGTGGGACCCGGATGGCAAGTTCAAACCCCTGCACCAGATCAATCCCATTCGGGTGGACTATATCCGCCGGCAATTGACCGGAGCGGACGATCGGGACCTGGAGGGATTGAAGGTGCTGGATATCGGCTGTGGCGGCGGCATTCTTTCCGAATCCCTGGACCAGTATGGCGCCCGGGTCACGGCCATCGACCGGTCGGAGCAGATCATCGGCGTCGCCAAGGCGCATCAACGGGAAAGCGGCTCCCAGGTCGACTATCGCCTGCAGTCGGCCCGGGAGTTGGGAGAGACCCGGGCCCGATCCTTCGATGCGGTCCTGGCCATGGAGGTCCTGGAGCATGTCCCGGACGTGCCAAAATTTCTTCAGGAGTGCGCAGCTTTGATCAAACCCGGCGGCCATCTGTTTTTCGCCACCCTCAACCGCACCCCCCAGGCTTGGTTGCTGGCCATCGCCGGCGCCGAATATCTCCTCGGTTGGCTGCCCAGGGGCACCCACCAGTATGAAAAATTCATCCGTCCCTCCGAACTGAACCGGGACCTGCGTCAGGCCGGGGTACAAATGCGGGACCTGCGCGGACTCTCCTACAACCCGCTGGCCGATGAGTGGAAATTGAGCAACAACCCCAACGTCAACTATCTGGGGTATGGTCGCCGCGAATGAGCCGGGACCGGATCCGGACCATCCATATCGATGAAAGCCGCACCGGGGAGCGTCTCGACAAGGCCTTGGCCGCGTCCTTGACGGATACCAGCCGCGCCGAGGTGCAACGATTGATCAAGGCCGGCGCCATCGTCCGTGACGGAGAACCAGTGGACTCGGCCAAGGAACGCCTTCAGGGCGCCGCCACCTTCACCCTCCTCCGACCGGAACCGGTGGCGGCGGCAACCTTGCCGGAAGCGATCCCGCTGCGGATCCCGTATGAAGATGATCATCTGATCGTCATCGACAAACCGGCCGGCCTGACCGTCCATCCCGGGGCCGGTTGCGCCAACGGCACCCTGGTCAACGCCCTCCTCCATCACTGCCGGGGCAGTCTGTCGGGCATTGGCGGCGTCATTCGTCCCGGCATCGTCCACCGTCTCGACAAGGAGACCAGCGGTCTGCTGGTGGCGGCGAAAAACGATGAAGCCCACCGCCATCTGGCCGCCCAGTTCAAGGCCCACAGCGCCCGGCGCGGTTATCTGGCTTTGGTCAAGGGGGTACCCGGTCGGCAACGGGGAACCATCACCGCCGCCATCGGTCGCCACCCGAAGGCGCGGAAAAAAATGGCCGTCATCCCCCCGCCCCACCAACGGGGCCGCCACGCCGTCACCCACTACTCGGTGTTGAACCGGCTCCCGCCCTTTTCCCTGATCGCCTGCCATCTGGAGACCGGACGCACCCACCAGATCCGTGTCCATATGGCCCATCTGGGCCACCCCCTGTTGGGGGATCCGCTCTACGCCCGTCCCTTCAGCCCCCCCGGCCACTGGCCGGAGAGGATCCGCTCGCTGGTGGCCGGTTTCAAACGGCAAGCCCTGCACGCCGCCGAACTGACCTTCGAACATCCGCACGAAAAACGAACCATGCATTTCAAGACCGCGCCACCGGAGGATTTTTCAAACCTGTTGGCGGCGTTGCGGGAACTGGGGGGAATATTCGACGAATGAGTGTGTTCATTCGCTCACAAGGCAACCAAACCGCTACACTGGCATAGTTTATCATTGACAGCCCGGTCATGCCAATGGCATGGTTCCAGGGAGCGATCATTCCATGGGAAAATAACCGATATCGCCGTTTTCAATATCAAACGGCCCCGTCAAACATTTACCAGGAAAGAGGGGAGACCATGTCTCAATCAAAAAAAAAGAAAGAAAAGAAAGAAAAGAAAAAAAACAAAAAAAGCAACAAGGAAAAAAAGGCCACTCAATCCGGTCAGGATTTGACCGCCACCGGGGAGATGCGTGATCGTACCCGGGAAGCGTTGCCGGCGGATGGACGTGACGCCACTCAAGAACCCGCTCCGGAGCCGTCACCGGCCAAGCCGGAGAGGATGGCTCCCGTACCGGCAACGGTGGATGTCAAACAGATCCGCACCGCCATGAATCTGACCCAACAGCAGTTCGCGGATCATATCGGCGCCAGCGTCCATGCGGTACGGCATTGGGAAAATGGCCGCCGCACCCCGGCTGGGACCGCGCGCACCCTGTTGTGCGTACTGCGCAACGATCCCAACGCCGTTTTGGATGCCCTCGGCCGGCCACAGGAATGACACCGGGACCACCCCGGTCGGGCAACCGGTTCGAGTGGCCTTCTTGACCAGCAACCGTTTCCGCTCATTGGTCGAGCGGAAACGGCGGGATTCGTCGTTCGGTCAGCTACCGCACACCCTTTTCGTTCAAAAACTCGGTGTACTGTTTATCGGTATTGTTGATGTGGTTGATCAACCAGTATTGGAGATATCGCAGCACATCCAGACAGGTTTCGGTGCTGTCGGTTTCATATCTGGCATGAAACTCCTTGACCTTGGTCTTCATCTCCTCGTGCTCCCGGCGGTGGGCCTCCAGTCCCGGATAGCCATGTTTTTTCATCAGCCCTTCCTCCCGGCTGAAGTGACTCTCGGTATATTCCAACAATTCAGCGATGGTTTTGCCGCCCTCACGCCGGCTTTTTTCACTCTGTTTTTGCCAGACCCGGAACATGCGCACGATCAGTTCGAGGAGTTTCTTATGATCGTTGTCGAAGGCCTCGACACCGACGCTGTATTCATCGCGCCAAGCCAGCTTTTCTTCCAGAAAGGCGTTTTTGATCAGGACGACCAACGGCAACACCAGCAGCAACAGCAAACTCTCCTCGGTACCCAGCATCCAACCGGCGACGGCAAAGACGGGCAGGATGACCAATAACCAGATTGCCCAGTCCATACGTTCCAAATTCAGTTTCATCGCTTTTTCTCCTGTTGCCTGGGAAATCGGCTTTGAGCCGATCCCGACCAGATTTTCAATACCGAAACCGGGGGGAGCCGCGGCCTCATCGAAGGGACGTTATTCTACCCAATCATGGTGGACAACACCAGTCCACAGTAATGGACCCACGGTCGGTCCGCATGATCCCGCCACCGGCGGCATTCAAACGGGCTGACAGCGGTTTCCGGCTCCGTTGATTTATTCGTTCGTTTGGTGCAGCGCCTGCCAGGCGGCGGCCCGCTGGGAATAGAGTTGGGCGATGCGCTGTTGGCGAATGACCCGGTTGACCACCGGTACGAGATCGGCCCGGCCCATAGCCACCACATAGTTGTCATCCCGGGTCAACAACTTTTCCCCATCCACCAGCAACACCCGGGCACCGGGCCAGCGATGGGCGATGGCTTCATCGGTGACGAAATAGTGGGCCACCTTGGGAGAGGCGACCGCCAGGGCGCGCACCCGATCCGGGATCATATCGGCACTCTCGACCAGGACCAACCCGGCCCGGGGAAAATTTTTACGGATGGACTTTTCCCCGACCGAGCCGGCTGCCGCGACAATGGTGACATAGGCGTTGTTCAATTGCTGGGTACGGATGATCCGTTTGCCCCGACCGGAAAAATCCCCCAATACCAGGCCGGTTTCAAAATAGGGAAGGGAGAGAAAGGCCAGTTCCTCCCGCTCGGGGGTATGGCTGATCAGACTGATGGTCAGGTCCACCACCCCGTACTGGATGGCGGTGAATCGGGCGTTCAGGTGTCGAATCCGGGTGAATCGTGCCTGGCGGCCCATGGCGGTCGCCAGCATGTGGGCAAAGTCGATGGCCGCCCCGCGCCATTCACCG
This sequence comes from uncultured Magnetococcales bacterium, assembly GCA_964344355.1. Lineage (GTDB taxonomy): Bacteria > Pseudomonadota > Magnetococcia > Magnetococcales > CAYFNE01 > CAYFNE01. The sequence continues at coordinate 27,171 of CAYFNE010000019.1, read as the reverse complement.
GTGGCCGGGTCCAAACGACTGATGAAGGATTGTCCATCCCGCACCCCGACCCGCAATACCGTTTTTTCCTGGAACAGGTCTCCATCGTCCGCCGCCAAGGCCCGCAGTTCGGCGGTCACATCGCGGCAACGGCCATCGGGCAGATATTTGTCATCCGGCAGCAACTCCGAATCGAGATTGAACGGTCCTACCCGCCAATGCCGACCGGACAGCCGTTCCTCTTCCAGAATGGCATCGTGAATGGTGTTGCGCACCAGGCCGCGCAAGGTCCCGTCGGCGGGGTGGGGATCGTACAGGAAATGCGGGGGACAAACCCGAGCATGCACCGTCGCCCGGTTGTCGGCGACTACCAGCGCGGTGATCCTGGCCTTGGGGTGGAAAAGGGAGGGACTGATGGAAAAAATATACGTACCGAGCAGGACGATCAGAAAAGTCACCACGTGGGCAACACGATTTTTCATGACGAAACACCTGGATCGAAAGCCGGCAGTGACCGGGTTGATTGAAAACCGTTTTTTCGCCCGCTATCCGGTTTTTCGCCGATCGATGAACTGTTGCATCATCCGACGCCGGCGTTCGGCGACTTCGAACAGTTTCCAGCGGACAATGGGAATATCCAGGAGCAGTTCACTGGGTATGCGATAGATGAGGGTCGGTTCCAGGGCCCGGATATCATAGGGCGTGGGCATTTGGAAAATGGCCGACTCCTCGCCAAAAAAATCCCGTTCGGCGAGACGGTCGAACACGTCGTTGCCGAAAATGCGTTCCAGGCTGCCCAATTTGACCAGATTCAAGGTTGGATCGCCGTCGGCAAGGGCCACCTCGCCCTCTTCCAACTGTTGAACCCGCATGGCATCGGCGATGGCGGTCTGTTTGACGTAGGGAATCGCCTCCCCGAACAGACAGGTCTGGTCCAGAAAGGCCCGCCCCTCCTGCAACCGCTCGATTTGTGCATAAAAATTGTTCTTTTTGACGAAACCGTAATAGAGCTTGCCGGGAATGCGCAGGGCACGGACGAAGCTGGCGGCGCGGTAGGTCATCGCCGAGGGCAGATGGTACAGGCAGGACATCTCCCCCACCATGCCGCCGGCGGACAGACTGGTGAACAGTTCCATCTTCGTCTGGATGCATTCGACGGTTCCGGTGAGGATCAACAGAATATCGCGGTTTTTGTCCCCTTCCTTGATGATGATGCTGCCGGGATTGAAGGTGACGATCTCATTGTTGAGCAGATTGCGCAGTTGATCCCGGGGGGAGTCGGCAAAATAGGAGCGGACATATTCGAAGGCATTGCGACGCAACAGATCGGTCCGGTCCGGGATCAGCACATCGCTGGTACCGAAGGCGGCGCTGGAACCGATCTCCCGTTGACGGCCGGTCAATGGCTGGGAGGTGTGGGCCATGACGATCTTTTTGGATTGGTCATCGCGAAAATCTTCCGGCTCGCCATGGATCAAGCCGCCGCCGATATCGATTTTTTTCAGGTCCGCCATCTGAAGATATCGTTTGACGGTCCGGTCGTAGAAAACCCGGGAGATGCCGCCATCGCCGTCGGTGGTGCCGACCATCTTTTTCAACACCCCCAGGGAGACGATATCCGCCAGATGGGCATAGGTGGTGTATCCCTCGCTGGAGGGGGTACGGAAGAGAAAAATATTGGTCTCCAGCGGGTGGGGTGAAAAGAGCGGTTTCACCTCCAATCCTTCCACATCGTTCCAACTGTCGAACTTGAGATCCCGGGTATCGAAATAGGCGTCGAACTCATCCTCATCGAAAGAGAGCAGGGCCGACAGTTTTTTCGCCACCGAGGCGCGAACCAGGGGGGTGGCATAATATTTGATCCGGTGCCCGGCCCGAATCAGGGTGGTGATACCGGCGAAATGGTCATCGTGGGCATGGGTGTGAAACAGTCCCTCCACTTCGCCGATGCCGATGCCCAGGGCCATGAGGCTGGAGAGCAGGTTGGGACCGGCATCGATCAGGTAGAGTTTGCCCTGATACATGAGGATACTGGACATGCTGGGACGGTCGGGGTCCCAACCATCCCCCTCCCCGGAGTGGATGACGCCGAAAAATTCGCGAGGGATCTCGTAGAAACCCAGCGGATAGGGGGATTCATATTTTTGGGTCAGGTCCAGGTTGAGATTGACTGTCACCGACTCGCCCTGGTAGAGAATCTCGAAAATGTTCACTTCCCGGCGGCGGACGAAAACGCTGCTGTGAATTTCCACCGCCTCGGATTCGACGACCCGGGCGTCCAGGAGTTCACTGGTTTCGCGAATGGCGCCGAAGGCGAATTTCAATTTCATGCGCATCATCTCGTCGGCCTGGGCCCGGGAGACCCCCTGTTCCAGGATCTCCTCCTTGCTGACCAGGCCATAATTGCCGCGATAGATGTAACGCATCTGCGCCTCGACCTGTTCCCGCGAACCGATCAACATCGGTTTTTTGCCGGTATTGTTCGGATGGTTCGGCAGGATCATTCCCTGGCGATACAACATTTGCAAAACGGGAAATTCGGCCAGATTGGCGAACTGACCGTTTTGCAACATCACGTCGGAGAGCAGGATGGCATTGGGACCGGTTTCAAAAACGACCCCGTTGTCTTCCCGGGTGACGATCAAACCCCGTTTCATCAGGTGTTTGACACTATCGGCCGGACAACCGCAGAGGATATGACAACCCGCCTCCGGAATCTCCACCCAGTAAACACCTGTGGTAACCGCCACTTTACGGATTTTCAGCATCGTCTATCTTCTTGTTGAACGTGGATTGGAACTCGTCCGGAAACGCCATGGGCCGCCCGTGGTTGCCGAACGGTTTTCGACAGCCCCTTGAGACGGTCCGTGCCGTTTCAGGATATCCGCATCCTTGCGAAAAAGAAAATTTTTACCGCGTTTCGACGGTCCCCCGAACACTTCCCCTCCCCCGCTACACCAGATGGCGGCCGCCATCCACATGCAACACCTCACCGGTGACATAGCGGGCGGTAAGCAGATACCGTACCGCCTGGAGCACGGCGGCCGGTCCGGCATGCCGGGTCAAGGGGGTGCGGGAGAGAATTTTTCGAAACCCCGGATCCTCCCGCCCCCCCTCCTCGGGTGGCAGCACGGCGCCGGGAGCGATGGCATTGACCCGCACCGACGGCGCCAAATCCCGGGCCAGGGAGCGGGTGGCCATGATCAACCCGGCCTTGGAAGCGCTGTAGGCGGCATGGTCCCGCAGCGGCCGTTCTCCCCAGATGTCACAGATGTTGATGATCTGGCCGCCTCCGCCCGCCATCCGCTCCGCCGCCCGCAGGGAGAGCCACAAGGGTCCCTGGAGGTTGACCTTGAACAGTTGTTCCATCCCCTCCCAGGTCCCCTCCCGAAGGTGGGTGGGCAACAAACGACCGGCATTGTTGATCACCAACTCCGGTGGTCCCAACTGCCGATCAACTTCGTTCAACAGCTGGATGATTTCGGCCGGATTGGCCAGGTTCACCGGAAAACAGGCCCCGTCGCCCCCCTGCCGGCGGATATCGGCCAGCAGTTTTTCCGCCGCTTGCGCCGATTGATGATAGACCACCGCCACCCGATATCCGAGCGCCGCCAAATCCCGGCAGATGGCCGCCCCCAGACGCTGACCGCCACCGGTGACCAGGGCCACCCCCCCCGGCGGGGGACGATCGACCAGGGAGACCGCCGCTGAATCGGCATCGAAGGTCGGGGCCGGATCATGGGCAGCCAGCGGACGCCGACCGACCGGTCCAGGGATCGATGACCGTTTTCCGTATCCGGGCATCAACACCGCCCAGGGCGCCTCGGGCGCCGGTCGGCCACTGCGCACCTCGTTCCATCGATGCACATACCACAAGGGCAGCAGGATGATGACGAACGGCAGGGCCAGGACCAGACCGACTCCGGCCTTGAACCCGTTGATCAAACGTCTGCCGCCACCCGGTTCTTCCCCCTGTCCGCTCATCGTCCCCCCTTGTCAGGCCCGAGGATGGTACTGGTTGTGAATCCGCTTGATGCGCGCCTTGGCGACGTGGGTATAGATTTCCGTCGTCGAAATATCGGCATGACCGAGCATCATCTGTACCGCCCGTAAATCGGCATCATGGTTCAACAGGTGCGAAGCGAAGGAGTGGCGCAGCAGGTGGGGTGAAATCGGTTTGCCGATACCGGCATCGCGGGCGTGACGGCGGATGATGTACCAAAAATTTTGCCGGGTCATGGGACCACCGCGATTGGTCACGAACAGCGCCGGACTGTTTTTGCCCTTGAGCAACACCAACCGCGCCTCGCGCCGATAGCGGGACACCAGGTCCAGGGCCACCTCCCCCACCGGCACGATGCGCTCCTTGTCCCCCTTGCCCACCACCCGCAAAAATCCGAAGGCGTCATCGACGCTGTCGGTGGTCAGGCCGACCAGTTCCGAAACGCGCAGACCGGTGGCATAGAGGATTTCCAGCATCGCCGCGTCCCGCATCCCCAGCTCGGTGCCCCGTTCCGGGGCGGCCAACAGGTCCGCCACCTCGGACTCGCTGAGGATGTCCGGCAGATGCCGCCACCGTTTGGGACCGTCCAGCAGACGGGTGGGATCGTTGACCCGCAGTTCCAGGAGGGCCAGGTACCGGTAAAAACGGCGCAAGGCCGACAGTTTGCGCGATACCGAGGCCGAAGAGAGCCCCTGCTGGAACAGTTGGTCCAGAAAACCGGCCAGGTCTTCGCGCCGGGCATCGATCAGGGTGCGCTTGCGTCGTTGCAAAAACTGGGACACCCCCTCCAGGTCGTTCCGGTAGGCCTCCAGGGTGTTGACGGCCAGACCGTGCTCCACCATCAAATCGTCGAGAAAATCCCGAATCAACGTCATGTCTTTCATTCCGCGCCCCGCCCACTCATGTCCGTTCCCGGTTGACGGAGCGAATACCGCGTTTTTCCGCCACCGGCAAGACCAGTTTGCGCGGTTGAGTCAGGCCGGCGGCAACCGGACTCAACGGCGTACCGGCATACACCCGTTTTTCCGCTTCACAGAGGATGACGCCACCCAGGCGGGCGAACCAACGGTTGCCGACCTTTTCCCAGGTGGCCGCCGAACCGAGGAACCGGCTGTTTTTCAGGGGCGGCAAAAACAGGGCGAAACGGGATTGACGCAAAATGAACAGGGAATCGGTCAATTGGCCCTCGATCTGTCCCGGAGAATACGGGCGTCCCCAACCGAAGGGGGTGATATCACTGCGCGCCCACAACCCACCGCGGTTGGGTACCATCACCAGCAGACGGCCACCGGAGCGCAATACCCGCCAGGTTTCACGCAGGGAGGCGCGCGGCGCCACGCTGCCTTCAAGCAGGTGGGTCATGATCACCCGGTCGAAATGGGCATCGGGAAACGGCAGGGCGTCGGGCCGGACCTGGGCGATGCGGTTCCTGGCGCCGGAGATCGGCCAGGGGGAGACCCCCATTTCGGCGGGGGCCGCACCCAGGGTCCGGCCGGTCCACTCGCCCACCCGGTCCAGATAGGGTTGGGAAAAACCGAAACCGAGGGTGATCCGAGAGGGGTTGTTTCGCAACCAACGGGCCATCACCGATCCCACCAGACGCACCACCATGCGCCCCTGGGGGGTGGCATACCACCTTTGCAATCGTGCCGCTTCCATGGTCATATGTAGGACTCTCGGATCAACGCCCGTCTGAACAGTTTACCGGAGTCTGGATTATGCCCCAACCGCCCCTCCCGGTCGAGCCCGTGCCGGTGCTCCATGACAACTATGTTTGGCTTTTCCCCACCAGCGAGGATGATCTGGCGGCGGTGGACCCCGCCGATGCGGCGCCGGTGATGCGTAAATTGGACCGGCGCGGCAAACGGTTGTCGCACATTCTCATCACCCATCACCATCATGACCACATCGATGGCGTCGAGATGCTGAAAGAACGGTATGACGCGGTGGTGATCGGTTTCCAAGGGGATCAACACCGGCTGCCGCCACTGGATTTCACCGTGGCCGACGGCGATCGGATCGAATTGGGTGATCGGCGGGTCACGGTGCTGGAGGTACCCGGTCACACCAGCGGCCATGTCGCCTATCTGCTGGAGAATGTCCTTTTCTCCGGTGACTGTCTGTTCAGTCTCGGTTGTGGCCGGCTGTTCGAGGGCACGGCGGCGCAGATGTGGACCAGCCTGCTGAAACTGCGGGTGCTGGACGATGGCACCCGTCTGTTCCCGGCCCATGAATACACCCTGGGCAACCTTGATTTCGCCCGTTCACTGGAGCCGGACCATCCCGGACTGGCGGCCCTGCACGAGGAACTTTCCGAACTGACCGACCAGGACCACCCGACCCTGCCGAGCTCCCTGAAACGGGAAAAACGGCTCAATCCCTTTTTACGCGCCGACGACCCGGCCCTGCAACGATGCCTCGGCATGAGCGGGCAACCGCCGGAACGGGTGTTTGCGGAAATACGCCAAAGAAAGGATCGATTCTGACAATCATGGAAGACCGAACACGAACCCTTGCAATATGGCGGCAAAAAACCGCTGACGCCCTGAAAAACGGGACCCCGGCCGATGCCATTGAAGCCCTTGAAACCCTGTCGGCATTGGAGCCGGAAGAGGCCGCCCACCCGTTCGAACTGGGCAAAATCCTCTTGCGGTTGAATCAGGTTCAACCGGCCATCGCCCAGTTCACGAAGGTGGTGCGGTTGAAACCGGAGTGGCCGCCCGGCTACGAAAAACTGGGCTGTTCCCTGGTCGATATGCAACAACATGATGCCGCCCAGCGGGTGTTCAGCCTGGGACTGGAACGGGATCCGCAAAATCTCGCCCTCTGTTTTCACATGACGCTGCTGCTGGAGGGAAAAAACCAACTGCGGCAGGCCCGGCAGGTGATCGAGGCCGGGTTGAAACGCCATCCCGGTGACCCGGCGCTCAATTTCGCCGCCGCCAAGGTGGATCAACGGGCCGGCCAACGGCAGGCGGCCATGGGCCGGTTGGAGCGGGTGTTGAAAGATGGTTCCCAACCCGAACTGGTGATGGCGGCACACTATGAACTGGGACAGCTTTACGACCGTTTCCGCAACACCGATACCGCCTTCGAACATTTTCAACGGGCCAACCGTCTGGCACGGCAAATTTCCGATGCCCAGGGGTTGAAACCGGAAACCTATCTGCAACGTCTGGAACGGATGCGGCTCCACCTGTCAAACCTGGAACCCCGGCCGCCGGCAACGGTGGCCAACATCATCGATCCACGAACCACTCCCATCTTTCTGGTCGGTTTCCCCCGCTCCGGCACCTCCCTGTTGGGACAGATGCTCGACAGCCACCCGGCTATTCGCATCCTCGAAGAGAGACCGATCCTGGAAAGCCTGGAGGCCCACCTGGAAACCGAAGAGGCCCCCTATCCGCAAAAACTGACCGACCTTGGCGAAGCGGAGTTGGAACCGTTGAGAAAACTCTATTTCGAAAACGCCGCCCAGCATGTCGACCGGCGGCCGGGGGAAATACTGCTCGACAAGATGCCCTTGAACCTGCGCAACCTGGTCCTGATCAACCGCCTGTTCCCGGGTGCGCCGATCATCCTCGCCCTGCGCCACCCCTGCGACACGGTGTTGAGCGCCTTCATGCAGGGGTTCGGCGCCAATGAATCGATGATCCACTTCCACACCCTGGAGGGCAGCGCCCGCCTCTATGCGCGCATCATGGAGTTGTGGCGCCTAGCCAGCAACCGGTTGCCCTTGCGGGTCCACAAAATTCACTATGAACGGGTGGTCGCCGACCTGGAGGGAGAGGCGCGCCGCCTGATCGACTTTCTCGGCCTGCCGTGGAATGATTCGGTCTTGCGTTACCGGGAGGGATTGACGGCCGGAAAGACCATGACCACCCCCAGTTACCGTCAAGTGGCCGAACCGATCTATCAACGCGCCCTCTTCCGCTGGCACCACTATCGTCAACATTTCCTTCCCCATCTGCGGTTGTTGAAACCGGCCATGGAGGAGTTCGGATATGATGACGGCCCGGCGGCCCCGGGGGATCAGACGGCCAACATGCATCATTTTCCACAAAAACGGCATTAACCGGGAAAGCCCCGATGTTTCGGGAACATCGATAGCTTTCGAAATAATCGCCCCCGGAATCCAAAGGAAAACCCAAAAAGCGGAAAAAAAATGGTCGTACGGTCAACCAATATTCATGGCGGGCACGCCAACGAAGAACCGGAAGATGCCCGGGAATGGGCGGAACGCCTTCTCAATGCTTTCGAAGCCCGCGAGGCGAATCCGCTCAGCCTGGCCGAAGAGGCGTTGAAGTCTCACCCAACCGATGGCGAAATTCTCAACCTGACCGCGCTGGCCGCATTGTTGGAGGAAAAACCCGACGCCTGTCTCCGTTACCAGAAACGGCTGGCGAAGCGTTTCATTCCAAACGCGAGAGACCACCTCCTCCGAGCCATTGCTTCGGCTCAAAAGGGCCGCTGGGGTGGCGCCCAACAGATCGCTATCAAGGAGAATCTGAACAACTGGATGCCCAGCACCTATTATCACGGCTGTCCGAACCTGGGACGCTGGGTAGCGGGCTGGATAAGAAAAATAAACAAAAAACAGTGGCCAGAACCGAAAAAACGATCGCCGGAGAAGAAGAAATCCACTGTTGGACGGGGCAATGGGAAAACGACCGGAAAAAACACCTCGACCAAAGAAACATCTCCAGCACCGACGACCGACGATCAGCAACCGGCTTCGGTTTCCACACCCGAGGTTTCCGATCTTCCCCGCTTCAATCCGGACATTCCCGTCCGCTTCGAGTGGTCCGGCAAGGATGTCGTCTCCCCGCCACGGGCCGTTCCCGGCCAGGAATCGATCATCTGGTTCCGGCTGCGCGAGGAACTGACCCATCTGGGCCTCCTGCAAGGTTTTGATGAGCTCCTCTGCCTGCCCCTTCTTCAACAGGTGGACACCTATTGGTATCAGGTGGAGACGGTGCGCAAGGTGCTCAGGCAGTTTCGGGGCCGGGTGCTGCTGGCGGATGAGGTGGGACTGGGAAAAACCATCGAGGCGGGGATGGCGCTCAAGGAGTATCTCCTCAGGGGCATGGCGGAACGTATCCTGATCCTGACCCCGGCCTCCCTGGTGGGACAGTGGCATGAGGAGATGGAGAGCAAGTTCGACGTCTCCTTTTCCACCAGTTATGACCCCTTGATGCGCAAGGAACCCGAGAGTTTCTGGAAGCAAAAACGGATTATCGCCTCCATTGCCGCCGCCCGCCGCAAACCACATTTTTCCATCCTCGCCGAACAAAACTTCGATCTGGTCGTCGTCGACGAGGCCCACCATCTGAAAAACCGCACCACTCAAAATTGGAAACTGGTGGATGCCCTCCAGAAACGGTTTTTGATCCTGCTCTCCGCCACCCCGGTCCAAAACAATCTGCTGGAACTCTACAACCTCCTGACCCTGCTCAAGCCCGGCATTTTCAAGACCGAGAAGGAATTTCGCAGTGCCTACATGACCCCGCGCAAACCCCGGGTCCCGCTCAATCGGCAACGGCTCCGGGATCTCATGCGCGAGGTCATGGTCCGCAACACCCGATCCCTGGTGGATGTACGCCTGCCGCCGCGTCAGGCGATAACCCTGCGATTGGAGACGAAGGGGGAGGAGAAGGCCTGTTATGAAGCGTTGACCGCTCTGGTTCGCGATGCCCATGAGAAGGGGAAAACCAAACATCGACTGGCGTTGCACAATCTCTTGAGCGCCGCCGGTTCCTCACCGGCGGCCGGAGCCGGGGCGACGGGACGCTTTGCCGCCAAATGTCGGGATGACGCCCGTTGGCAAGGGCTTCATGACCGCTATCGGTCTTTGGGCGAGGGGGCCAAGGAGAAGGCCCTGCTGGATCTGCTGCGCCGCAATCCCGCCGAAAAAAAAATGGTGTTCGTCCATCACCGGGATACCCTGGCACGCCTGGACAGGGCATTGCGGGAACGGAAAATTGAATTCGTCACTTTTGAGGGCGGCATGAGCGGTCCGGCCAAGGATGCCGCCATCATCGACTTCCGGGAGCGGGTTCCGGTATTGTTGTGTACCGAATCCGGCGGAGAAGGTCGGAATATCCAGTTTTGCAATACCATGATCAATTTCGATCTGCCGTGGAACCCCATGATCATCGAGCAGCGGATCGGTCGCATCCATCGCATCGGCCAAACCCGGGAAGTATTCATCTTCAATCTGGCGGTCCGCGGCACGGTTGAGGATCACGTGCTGACGATCCTCGACGAAAAAATCAACATGTTCGAACTGGTGGTGGGTGAGGTGGACTCCATCCTGGGAGAGGTGGACGACCAGCGGGAATTCTCCGAGATGATCTTTTCAGCCTGGGTGGAAACCACCGAGCAGGAGAGAATTTCGGCCTTCGCCGACCTGGGAGAGCGGATGGCCGCTGCCAAGGATCGCTATGAGGCGGTCAAAGCCCTGGATGATCAACTGTTCGGCCAGGAGTTTGAAACCGGATGAGCGAACGGTTACGAAATTTTGCAGCCGACCTGCTGGAACATTCCGGCGCGGTCATCGAGCGGATCGAGCCCAACGGGTTGGAAGTGCTCTCTCCACCAGAGGTTCGGAAAGTACTTCCCCTGCCGGAATTGGCTCGTCTCGGATTTTCACCGGAACTGCCGCCGAATGCCGAACAGGTCGGTCTGGAATCGAACTGGCTGGACCATTTTCAGGAATTGCTCGGTGAAAAAGGACAATGGACCGGTCTCAACCTGAATTCCGGATTTTCGCCGCCATCGAATCCCGAGCGGACCCTGGAACATGTGATGTCGCTGCAAAACGCCACCTACCGTTTTGTGAAGGCCAATCGGACTCGTACCCGTTATCTGCTGCTGGTTTTCCGCTATACGGCACTTTCCGAGGAAAAAAGGGAGGGAATCGTTCGAATCGGTTTCAATCTGTCGAATGGCGCCACCATGGATGGCCTGTTGGAGGCGTTGTGGCCCGCCCTGTTTTCGGGAGAGACGATGGACCTTCTTCATGAATCATTCGATTTACCGTTGGAAGAGGACCTGCCGGCGGTCTGGGATCGAAAAAAATTACTCGACATTCTCCAACGAACTCTCTCAAGACGGGTGGAACTCCGGTTGGAGAGGTTCATTCAAGGGTTGGCCCGACGACAGGAACGGGACCTGGACCGGTTGCATGACTATTTTTCAGACATGCGCCGGGAAACTTTGGAACGGATGGCCAAAGACACACCGGGAGCGGACATCCAGACACGGAACGATGGTCAGGCGCGTCATCGAACACGACTGGAATCCATCGAACGGGAATATCGGAGCAAGGTGATCGATCTACGGCAAAAATATGCTTTGAACGTTGAGACCACGTTCGTTCAAGGACTGCTTCTGGAAATGCCCGTCCATCGTTTTGAATTGTTGATCAAACGGCGGAAAGGCGAGCGTCGTTTCCATTTGGACTGGAATCCGTTGGTCCGCAAACTGGAGACGCCGCCCTGTGAATACAGTTTTACCCAGACCCCGGAACGGATGGTCTGTGACGATGCCTTGCACCTGGTCACTCCCGGGGCCCACTCGGAGTGTACGGAGTGCGGTAAACCTTTTTGCCGTGCCTGTCATGTGAACAGATGTCCAAAGTGCAAAAAACGCTACTGACCACCCGCACGCCCCCGGTATGGGAAAGCCCCCCGAAAGGGGCATGAAAAACAAAGCCAAAGCCCAAACCGGCACCAATCGGATCCCAGGCATCCCGTTTTGGATGACCGTTCCCCCCTCATCCCAACCAGATCGACAACAGCACCCCCCCCGGCGGTACCAACAGCAGGAGATCCCGCCAGCCCAATGGATCGTTCGGCAACGGCGGTTGCGGCAAACCATGGCTGAATCCCCGGGCCAGCAGGGCCTCCTCCTGGCGGCTCACATCCCGCGACAGACGGTACAGCAGGGCTTCAGCGGCCATGACCAACCGGGTCAGGCGTGCCGATGGGGACCCGGGTGGCAGGCGCAGCCCCATGGCGGTGCGCACCCCCCGGGCGATGTGCATCAGGCGTGGAATCCGCTCCAGGGTGAAGGCCAGCAGCGCCCAGGTCCGTTGTGGGGAAAAGGGGGTTCCCTCCAGCCAGCGGAACAGACGGCGAAAGGCGGTCACCAGTTGCAAGGGCGTGGTGGTCCGCATCAAACTCCAGGCCAGGGCGACCAGGAGGATCAAGCGCAGGGATTGATGCAAACCGGCCGACAATCCCTCCCGGGCCGGCGCCAGGGGCCCCGGCCAGAGGGGTTCGCCGGGGGTCAGATAGCCATGGGTGAGGAGCAAGGCCAAAAACAGCCAACGCAACCGCCACAGGGAACGGGTGAAATCAGAGGGACGGAGCGGCGGCGCGGCGGCGCCGATCCAGGCCAGCGCCACCAGGAGGGCCGCGGCCAGCCAAGCCGCGGAAAAAGGCGGTTGCGCCAGGAAAACCGGCAGCAACAACAAAAAAAAACCGAGCTTGGCCCGTGGGTCACACCGTTGTAAAAACCGGTGCGAAGGCGATGGGGTCGGGCTCATGATCACCACCGCACCCCAACGAACGGGAACCGCTGGCGGGAAAGGGACGCGAAACGGTTATTTTTTCTCCCCGTCGTTCTCATCCAGCACCAGATCGAGGTCGAGATCGAAGGCGAAATCATCCTCATCATCCGCATCCTTGCCGGCCTTTTTCCCGCCGCTTTTCTTCCCCCCTTTGGATTTTTTCGGCTTCTCCTCCGGTTCATCCCTTTCATCCAGTTGGAAGGTGTCATCCAGTTCCAGGATATCCTCCTCTTCCTCCTCCGGATCGTCCAGGAGGGAAGACCCCGGGCTGGTATCCACCGTCAAATCCTTGCCATTTTTTCCAAGTGCCAGGGTGGAACCCAACGGCAGGGTTTCATCCGGGGCCTCATCCCCGGTATCATCCGCATCGGTGACGATCCCGTCGATGTCCCCGTCCTCATCACCATCCATCTGCAAAGCCGCCAGGGTGGAACCCAATGGCTGGGGCTCCTCGGCATCGATGACGCCGATGCCGTCATCGTCCCCCTCCTCCGTGGCGATCTCCCGGTCATCCACATCCAGGGCCATGGTGGCCAGGGTGGACCCCAACGGCAGGGTCTCCTCGGCATCCACCACGCCGATTTCATCCAGCAGATCGTCGGGAATTTCCTCCATTTCCGCGTCGGAATCCTCCTCCCCGGACCCCGCCGCCGTCTCCAGGACCGATTCGGCAACCACCGCCTTCTTTTCAGCCGGAGGGGTCACCGGGGAAAATTCGACGCTCTCCAGGGGTTCATCGACCAGCGGAGCCGCCGGTTCCGGTTCACCGATCGGTTCATCCGGCGGGGCGAACTCCACACTTTCGATCTCTTCCCCGTCATCGGCCAGCACCGTTTCCGCCACCGCATCGGGCGTTTCATCGGGCAGGGCGAACTCCAACGACTCCAAGGCCTCATCGGCGGAGGCGGGGGCCTTGGTCACCCCGGTTACCGCCGCGGCCGGGGCGGCTTCCGTGCCCGGGGCCGGCAGCGGGTCCAAACCGGTATCATCGTCATCGGCGAGCACGGTTTCGGCCACCGCTTCATCGTCATCCCCCTCCCCGGACAGGAACAGACCGTCGACTCCGTCCTCTTCGACACCCAGGGCATCCAGCGCCGACGCATCCATCTCCTCAACCCCCGTCCCATCCTCGAACAGGGTTTCCTGTCCGCTGGGCAGGGAGATGTCCTCCACCCCGCTTGGTTCCATGACCGAATCGGTCAGATCGGGAATGCGAACGCTGGTGTCGCTGCTGTCGGAAGCGACGGCAGCGCCGGCATCATCCACCGCCAGGGCCGTCTCCTCGACTCCGCCGTCACCCAGATCGGGAATCTCCACGCCGTCGCCGATCTCCAGGTCGTTCTCGGGGGTCCACAGTGGAATGCTTTCGTCACCGGTTTCATCACTGGCCACAACCAAGTCACCGCTGGGCGGGTTCCAACGGGGTATGGACTCGACCTCGTCGGCGCCCGCTCCTTCCCCCCCTTCTCCGGTTTCGGGGCTCCAGGAAGGAACGGCCGCTTCCGGTTCCCCGGCCGGGGGCGGCGGCTCTTCGGCCCCCCCTTCATCCGCAGCGGCAACGGCGGCTACAGCCGTCACCCCCGCCGCCGATGAGGCGGCGGCCATGGCCAGTTCGGACTCCAACCGCTGGGCCATGGTCTTACGGCGGTTGTACAGGGCCAGGAGTCCGGCCAGCAGGACGACCAGGGCGGCCGCGGCCGCATAGAGCATCCAACCGTCGTCGGTGTCCGCCTCTTTTCGTTGATGAACGATATTTTGCCGGGCCTTGCGTAAATCGGCCTCCATGGCGCTAATCCGCTTTTGCATCACGCTCAACTGGCTCTCCAGTTGAGCGGGCGCCTCTTTTTTCTCCGACAGTTGCGCGGAAACCTCGGCCAGTTTGGCCGTCAGGGCCTCGATCTGCTTGAAACTTTGATCCAGTTTCAATACCAGACCGGGATCCAGGTCCTCTTTTTGGATGATACGCGACTCGGCGGGAATGACCGGCGCTTCGGCGGTCCGTTCCGGTTCCACGGCCGACGATCCGGCCTCTCCAGCCCCGTCGGCACCTTGGGGGGCGACCGTCAGACGCAGATCATAGCTTTCCTCGGCAGTGCCCGCCGATGGTTGTTTTTTTCGGGTGGCGACCGCTTTTTTCTCCACCGGGACCGATTTTTCCCCGGGGGCCGCCGGCTCCTTCGCCGACGCCGGGATCAGTGGTCGGACGATCTCTTCAACGGCCATGGCCGGTTCGTCGATGACCGGCGGTTCCGGCAATGTTCCCTCGATGGCCAACGGCGCATCGGCCAAGGGATCGGCCCGGCCGACCAGGGGACCTCTCGCCTCCGGCCCGGAGACGGGATCGATGGTTCGGGCCGGCGGCGTATAATCCGACGGGATCAACCCCCGCCACATGCGCCATTGCCGTTTCAAGGTGGCCAGGGCCTCGGCCCGTTCGACCGCATACCCGCTCAGATCATTCGGGATATCCAGCGTCATCCCAACCGGCAGTCCGTTGATGTTGCCCTGCAGGAACCGATCGCGGTTGTATTTCCAGATCGCCACCATCCATTGGGAGAGTGTCCGGCCATCGGCCCGTTTGAGCTTGGCGGCGATGGAAGCCAAGGTCTCGCCCTGGACGATGGGTCCATACCGTTTGCCTTCGAGGAGGGGACGGGATGCGGGCGGCGCCGGAATGGGAGAGGCGGGCAAAAACCGCGGCGGCGGCAGACCGGGGACCGCCCCCGGGGTGGCCAGAACCTTGTCTTTCTTGGAAAGTTCGATAAAAACCGGATAGTTGCGAAAATGGGAGCCGCGCCCCAGAGAGGTTTTCAGCAACAGATTGAAAAACGGTTTGTCCACCGGCGACTGGCCGGAGATGAGGATGCGATTGCCGGTTTCATTACGCACCACCTCGGTCTTCAGGCCGCTCACGGCCGCCGTTCGGTGCAGGTCCAGGAACGCATATTCACTGACCCCACCGATGGTGGTGTGTATCCCTTTGGTCTCTTCATCCCCCCGAAGTCCAAAGGGAATTTCCGCCTTGAACGGTTCGCCGAGGTTGCTGAGCACCTTGATGTTGCCCAGATAGAAGGCGGAAGCGGTCCCGGGAACGGCCAGCAGGGCGGCCAAGGCCAGGACGACCCTTTTCTTGCCGGTCCGGCCGGGGTTTTGAGCGGGGTTTTTGCCAAATAGTCGACCCATGATTGATGTTCCAAGGTTGCGAGGGTGGGAAACAAGAGACAGCCCTGGGTCTCATGCAAAAATCGTACACATTCCCACATCCCTGTGAAATCAATCGCCCCCCCGGCCCGGAATTTCAAGCCGGACCGGGGGAGGAAAAAAATTTTTACAGGTTGTCCGGCATCCGCCGGCCCCCCTCCTACAGATGGTCCCGAACCAGCACCTCGGCGATCTGCACCGCGTTCAGGGCCGCCCCTTTGCGCAGGTTGTCCGACACCACCCAGAAGTTCAAACCGTTCTCCACGCTTTCATCGCGGCGGATCCGCGAGACGAAGGTATCATCCTTGCCCGCCGCCTCCCGGGGCGTGGTATAGGCCAACTGCGAGGGATCGTCGACGACGATGATACCGGGAGCCTTGGAAAACACCTCCCGCGCCGCGGCGACGGACAGATTTTTTTCCAACTCCACCGAAACCGCCTCGGAGTGACCGTTGAAAACCGGCACCCGCACCGCCGTGGCAGTCAAACGAATGGCGGGATCCAATATTTTATGGGTTTCGTTGATCATTTTCATCTCTTCCTTGGTGTAACCATTGTCCAGGAAGACGTCGATCTGGGGAATCAGGTTGAAGGCGATCTGCTTGCTGAAGGCCTTGGGCGGTACCTCCCCGCCGGTCAAAAAGGTGGCGCGGGTCTGCTCGAACAGTTCATCCATGGCATCCTTGCCGGCCCCGGAGACCGCCTGGTAGGTGGAGACCACCACCCGTTTGATCACCGCCGCATCGTGGATCGGTTTCAGGGCCACCACCATCTGGATGGTGGAACAGTTGGGATTGGCAATGATGTTTTTTTGTTTATAGCCGGCGATCGCCTCGGGATTGACCTCCGGCACCACCAACGGCACGTCGGGATCCATGCGGAAATGGGAGGTGTTGTCCACCACCACGCATCCGGCCGCCGCCGCGCGCGGCGCATGAACGGCGGAAATTTTTCCGCCGGGTGAAAACAGGCCGATGTGGGTGCCGGTGAAATCGAAACCGTCCAGCTCCTCCACCAGCAGTTCCCGCCCACGAAATGGAATCCGGCTGCCGGCGGAACGGCTGGAGGCCAGCAGATGCAGATCACCGATGGGAAAATCGCGCTCTTCCAGGATTTTCAGGATTTCCCGACCGACGTTGCCGGTGGCCCCGGCAATGGCTACCTTGTAACCGCTCATTTTTCATTCCTCGATAAAATTTTTTCAGGGCCGAACCATTCACGCCGCGCCCGGAAGGACGCCGGCGCGGATGGAATTCAGGCCGTCAGTTCCGCCAACACCGCATCGCCCATGGCCACGGTACCCACCTCCCGGCAATCGGACTGCATGATATCCCGGGTGCGCAAACCGCGGTCCAGTACGCCGTTGACCGCCGCCTCGATGCGGTCGGCCAGGTCCGGCCGTCCCAGGGATTGACGGAACATCATCGCCGCCGACAGGATGGTGGCCAGGGGATTGGCCAACCCCTGCCCGACGATATCCGGCGCCGACCCGTGGATCGGTTCATAGAGCGCCCCATGGGTGCCCAGGGAGGCCGAGGGCAGCATGCCGATGGAACCGGTCAACATGCTGGCCTCATCGGAGAGGATATCGCCGAACATGTTGGTGGTGACGATGACATCGAACTGTTTGGGGTTGCGGATCAACTGCATGGCGGCGTTGTCCACGTACATGTGCGACAGCTCCATGGCCTTGAAGGCCGGATCGGAGTTCCAGACTTCGGTCACCACCTCGCGCCACAGCTCGGTCGCCTCCAGCACGTTGGCCTTGTCCACCGAACAGACCCTTTTGTTGCGCAAACCGGCGACGATGAAGGCTTCGCGGGCGATGCGCTTGATTTCGTCGGTGGTATAAACCAGGGTGTTGAACCCTTTTTTGCGGCCATCGCCCAGCTCTTCCACCCCTTTCGGGGATCCGAAATAGATGCCGGAGGAGAGTTCCCGCACCACCATGATGTCGGTCCCCTCCACCACCTCCCGTTTCAAGGTCGAGGCGTCCACCAGTTGCGGGAACACCTTGGCCGGACGCAGATTGCAAAACAGGTCCAACTCCTTGCGGATGCCCAGCAATCCCCGTTCCGGACGCACGGCATAGTCCAGGGATTCCCATTTCGGTCCGCCGACGGCGCCCAGCAGCACGGCATCGGCGGCCTTGGCCCGGGTCACGGTCTCCGCCGGCAGGGGATCGCCGGTTTCATCATAGGCGGTGCCACCGATCAACCCCTCTTCCAGGGTCAGGGAGAGATTCCCTTCGGCGGCGGCCCAGCCCACTACCTTGCGCGCTTCGGCGACGATCTCCGGGCCGATGCCATCCCCGGGCAGCAACAAAATGGTCTTTGCGGCCATGATTCCGATAAACTCCTTGAATTGACGATCTATTGATTGACGAATGCCCAGGGGGCCGACTGGCGGCGCCGGGCCTCGAACCGTTCGATTTCCGGCAGATGCTCCAGGGTCAGGCCGATATCGTCCAGACCGTTCAACAGACAGTGACGACGGAACGGATCCACCTCGAAGGAAATTTTTTCACCCCCCGGCGTGGTGACGGTTCGGTTTTCCAGGTCCACGGTCAGCTCATACCCTTCGCTGGCCCGGGTTTCGACGAACAGCCGCTCGACCGTCGCCGCGTCCAGCACCAACGGCAGGATGCCGTTCTTGAAACAGTTGTTGAAAAAAATATCCGCGAAACCGGGGGCGATGATCACCCGGAATCCATAATCGGCCAACGCCCAGGGGGCGTGCTCGCGGCTGGAACCGCAGCCGAAATTATCACGGGCCAGCAAAATGCCCGCCTGCCGGTAACGGGGCTGGTTGAGGACGAAATCGGGGTTTTCCGGCCGCCCTTCGCAGGATTGGCCCGGTTCGCCCCGGTCCAGATATCGCCATTCATCGAACAGGTTGGGTCCGAAACCGGACCGTTGGATCGATTTCAGGAACTGTTTCGGGA
Organism: uncultured Magnetococcales bacterium; assembly: GCA_964344355.1. GTDB lineage: Bacteria > Pseudomonadota > Magnetococcia > Magnetococcales > CAYFNE01 > CAYFNE01. Next base: position 8,469 of record CAYFNE010000019.1, on the reverse strand, counting down.
TGATGGCGTCGGTATCGACATTGACCCGGTCCAACGGCGCGGTCCGGGCGGTAAAGGTGACGAATGGTTCCATGATGACGTAACAGCTCCTATCCCAATCGGGAGTCGACGAATCCACCCTTGCCGCGCGATTGCACGACCTTCTTGAACAGGACATCAAACCGGCCGATGGAGTTTTTCACCGCATCCATCGCCAACAATGACGTCCCCCAGCGGCTCACCCGGGGCAGCACCTCCGGTTCCTGGAAGGGGACGATGGCCTCCAGGGCGTTCATGCGCATGAACAGCGGTCCATAGGAGGCGTCCACCAGTGAAAAACGACCGCCGGTGAAAAATCGGTCATCCCCGGACCATTCCGCCTCCAGCCAGTGCAGTTTTTTCATCAATTTTTCCCGGGCGGCGCCAAAGGCGGCCTCATCCGGGGCCGTGATCATGGCGGAGAAATCACTCATGCAGTTGCCGCCGAACTCGATCGTGGCCCGGCAACGGGCGCGGTCCAGGGCATCGGCGGGCAACAAGCCGGCGCCGGCGCTGTCGTTGATGAATTCGTTGATCACCGACGAATCGAACAGAACGGTGTCGCCGTTGACCCGCAACAGGGGGACCTGGCCCAGGGGCGAGATGGTCCGCAACCAGTCCGGTCGGTCGGCGGGATTGATCAGGGTCTGCTGGTAGGGCAGACCGGTGTGCAGCAGGGTGATGGTCACCCGCTGGGCGAAGGGACAGGCCTTGAAGAGGATCAGTTCCAGGTCCATCGTCAACTCCAATTGCGAATATCGGTGAAATGGCCGGTCACCGCCGCCGCCGCGGCCATGGCCGGACTGACCAGGTGGGTACGGCCCCCGGCCCCTTGACGGCCCTCGAAATTGCGGTTGGAGGTGGAGGCGCACCGTTCACCCGGTGACAGGGTATCGCTGTTCATGGCCAGACACATGGAACAGCCGGGACTGCGCCATTCGAAACCGGCATTGACGAAAACCCGGTCCAACCCCTCGGACTCGGCCCGGGCCTTGACCAGACCGGTGCCCGGCACCACCATCGCCAGTTTGACCCCGGCCGCCACCCGGCGGCCCTCGACCACCCGCGCCGCTTCGCGGAGGTCTTCGATGCGACCGTTGGTGCAGGAGCCGATGAACACCTTGTCGATGCTGATGTCGGTCAACGGCGTACCCGGCGTCAGGCCCATGTAGGCCAGGGCCTTTTCCATGCCATCACGCCGTTGCGGATCCGGTTCGGCGGCGGGATCGGGCACCCGGGCATCCACCGGCAGGGTCATTTCCGGCGAGGTCCCCCAGGAGACCTGGGGCCGGATGTCGGCGGCATCCAGTTCGATGACCCGATCGAAACGGGCCCCCTCATCGCTGCGCAACCCGCGCCAGGCGGCCACCGCCCGGGTCCACAGTTCGCCTTTGGGCGCCAGGGGCCGATCCTTGAGATAATCGATGGTTTTGTCGTCCACCGCCACCATGCCGGCCCGGGCGCCACCCTCGATGGCCATGTTGCAGACGGTCATGCGGCCCTCCATGCTCAGGGCCTCGATGGCCTCGCCGGCGAATTCGATCACATGACCGGTGCCGCCGGCGGTACCGATGTGGGCGATGATGCCCAGCACCAGGTCCTTGGCCGACACGCCGGCCGCCAAGCGGCCATCGATGCGGATCAACATGGTTTTCGGTTTTTTCTGTGGCAGGGTCTGGGTGGCCAGGACATGTTCCACCTCCGAGGTGCCGATACCGAAGGCCAGGGCCCCGAAGGCGCCATGGGTGGCGGTGTGGGAGTCGCCGCAGACCACGGTCAGGCCCGGCAGAACGATGCCCTGTTCCGGGGCCATGACATGCACCACCCCTTGACGGATGTCACCCATGCCGAACTGGGTGACGCCGAACTCCTGGCAGTTGCGGTCCAGGGTTTCCACCTGCAAACGGGCGATGGGATCGGTGATGCCCCGGTCCAGATCGCGGGTCGGCACGTTGTGATCCGGCACGGCGAAGGTGGCATCGGCGCGCCGCACCCGGCGGTTGGCCAGGCGCAATCCCTCGAAGGCCTGGGGGCTGGTCACCTCGTGGACCAGATGTCGGTCGATATGGATCAAGCTGGTGCCATCGTCATCGGTACGGATCAGATGGTCGTTCCAAACCTTCTCGAACAGGGTTTGAGCGCTCATGGGCAAACCTCGCAATCACTCCTCAGCAAAGAACCGGCCGGCCGGCGATCCCGGCGGACGGGCGTTATTTCAAGGCGTTCCGGAACTGGGCCAGATCATCGATATGGCCGAGGCAGATCAGGATGTCACCGGCATGGCAGATGGTTTCCCCTTTGGGGTTGAATTCGATCTCCTTGCCCCTGGAGATATAACCGACGACGATCACATCTCCCAACTCCGGAATGTCGTACAGTTCCTGCAGGGGGCTCTCCAGGATGGAGGAATCCGCCGGTACGGTCAACTCATCCATCTCCAGTTCCACATGGTCCCGCTTGAAGGCCATGTCGAAAAACTGGATGGCGGCGGGACGCAGGGCGGTATGGGCCATCTGCGCGCCGCCCATGATGAACGGCGAGACCACCCGGTTGGCCCCCACCCGTTTCAACCGTCCCTCCGAGGCCCGCGACGACCCGCAGGAGACGATGAAACAGTCCGGTCGTTGTTCCCGCACCCGCAGAATGACATAGACGTTGGCGGACTCGTCGATCAGGGTGCTGATGACGCTGTGGGCACGGACCAGGGCGACTTCCTGCCAGATATCGGGTTCGGTGACGTTGCCGGCGATGGCGTTCCAGCCCCGCTCCCGGGCCTTTTCCACCCGTGTTTCATCCTGATCGACGGCCACGAAGGCCTTCTGTTCCTCCACCAGGGCGGTACAGACCGCCTCTCCCAACACGCTGAGGCCGCAGACGATGATATGTTGGTTCAGATGATTCAACGCCGCATCCATCTCCGCCTTTCACCCCACTGCCACCGGAAATACCTGGAAGTATCCTGGGAAACCGCCCACTCTCGAAACGATCATAGCCTTTCAGTAGATCATATTTCCGGTGATGGCGCAAACCATCATGCGCGCCAGAATCCACCATCTCTTTTTCCGGGCAGGGGATTTCGGGACATAAACGCACCATTTATTGAAAAAAATCACCGGATGAATCGGTTTTATGCTCCTCGCCGTCGTCCATTCCCAAAAAATACATGAAAAGACCGAGTGAAGGGATGGAGATGTCCAGATGGTTCACCGAATGGGGTGACCCATCCGACCCATCTCTGGTAAGATGGATCACCAGGTGGGAGCCGGATGGCCCGGGCTGTTTACGACGGTGGCGGACAGGGAAAGCTAACTTTTTTGGGAGAAGAAGACACTCTTTATGGCAAAATATCGAACATACGCCCTGTCAGGAGAAAGCTGTTTAAAATTAAACAGGTACACTCGATTAAATTTTTCTTTCCGTCATAAAAATCAAGCAGGTATGGATGATTTTGCGTCTAACTTTTTATTGCTTTACTTATGCGATTTTTTCGTCTTTAAAAACAGTCAGTTGCGTGACAGTTAGGGGTCCGGACCCTGCCCTGAAATCGAAGGGATGGAGACGATGGCATCCTGGCCGATGGAAGGGGACTCTCTGTCCGGACCCTGCCCTGAAATCGAAGGGATGGAGACAGTGCTCAGAATGTCATTCCCGCAGGCTTTCACCGTCCGGACCCTGCCCTGAAATCGAAGGGATGGAGACACGGCGTCGACCACATCCCGCCCGAGATACTTCTGTCCGGACCCTGCCCTGAAATCGAAGGGATGGAGACGGAGGGCTTCCCCACCATCCGGCACCCCTGATAGAGTCCGGACCCTGCCCTGAAATCGAAGGGATGGAGACCCAGCGGTCATGACTGCAATAGCCACAGTGACAGTCCGGACCCTGCCCTGAAATCGAAGGGATGGAGACTCGGGTCCGCATCCGAAGATGCCGGGGAAGAAGGGTCCGGACCCTGCCCTGAAATCGAAGGGATGGAGACGTTTCGACGTGTGATGTTGTGCAATGGTCAGTTGGTCCGGACCCTGCCCTGAAATCGAAGGGATGGATGCTTACCACTTGATATATTGTAGTTTTTTTCGGGCTTAATGAAGACTCTCAAACCAATAGGGCGCCTCTGTCTTCCGTCCTCTGTCTTCCGTCCTCCGTAAAAGACCCTGCCCTGAAATCGAAGGGATGGAGACATCCGTTTCGGCTCCTTTAGCATCCTTGAGCCATTCGGCGGGGGCGTAACCCCGCCCTACCGTACCGGCTTACTCCGAAACAGAGCGCCTCTGTCCTCCGCCCTCTGTCTTCCGTTTTCTAAAATCGAAGAAATGAAGACGTCAGATGGGTCAGATGGGGTGACCCACCTGACCCCTCTCTGGTAAGATGGATCACCAAACTCTTTAAGGCGCGGGTAAAGAGAAACCAGTGAGCGGCCCTTCCCGAAACAGCGACGTCCAGCCCGGCCGGTCCGCCGCCCGACCCCTGAAACCGCCCGGTTTCATGCTGTTGTCCCTCGGGGTGCTCTTTCCGGCCATGACCATCCTTTTGGAGTGGTTTTTCGGTTTTTGCGCCAACGAGCTGTTCGATCCCCTGCCCACCTTCTGGCATCTCCTGGTGGCCGCCACCGTCCCCGCCGCCAATTTCATGGTTTGGCAGCAACTGAGAGATGAGGCCGCACCGTCTCTCGACCGGTTGCGGTTCGTCAATGCCACGGTCTGGGTGGTGGCGGGGCTCTATACCCTTCCCTTTATTCCCCTGCTGCCCCTGTCGATATTTCTGGTTTTTCTGCTGACGCCGATCATGGTGTTCGCCCCCCTGTCGGCATGGATCGTGGCGATCAAGCTGTACCGCAACCATCTGCGGCCACGACTCGATGCCCACTCGGAAAAAACCGGGCCGCGCCCCCTGTGGCTGGGACTGCTCTGTGGTCTGCTGTTGGTCGCTTCTCAGGATATGGTCCTGATGCCGACCCTGCTGGGGGTGAAATGGGGATCGGACAGCGATGTGGAAACCCGGGAGCGGGGATTGTGGTTGTTGCGTCATCTGGGGGATGAAACCTATCTCCGACGACTGGGCCGTTTCCGGCGCACCACCATCCAGGGACCGTTGTTGCTGGTTTTTTCCAACCAGACCGACCTCTCTCCCGCCCGGGCGCATACCCTCCATTACCGGGTGACCGGCCACCGGTTCAACGATGGCCCGCCGGCCAACCCGGACCGGTTCACCTTCCTGCGGCAAATCGACCGGGATTTCGACCAGGGCGGCGATCGGATCGGCGCCCGGCAAAACGGGTTGCGGCTGGAGGCCTCCCGGCTCGACGGTTCCCTGTCGGCGACCGGGGCGCTGGCCTATCTGGAGTGGACATTGGCCTTCGAGAACGACTCAAACCGCCAGCGGGAGGCCCGGGCCCTGATCGCCCTGCCGCCGGGCGGCGTGGTCAGCCGCGCCACCCTGTGGGTGGCGGGGGAAGAACGGGAGGCGGTGTTCGCCGGCCGCGCCGAAACCAGCAAGGCCTACAAGGAGGTGGTGCGGCGCCGGCGCGATCCGCTGCTGGTGACCAGCCGCGGACCGGACCGCATTTTCGCCCAGGCCTTTCCCATCCCGGCCGGAGAAGGTTTAAAATTCCGCCTGGGCATCACCGCCCCCATCCGGGCCATCGCCCCGGACCGTGGCGAGTTGCTGTTGCCGATCCTCATCGACGAAAATTTTCATCTGCCGACCGACGCTATCCACGCAGTGTGGTTCGAATCCAAGGACAGCCTCGACACACCGCTGTCATCCCTCCTCCGGGAGCCGGCCGGCGACAACGGTTATCGTCTGCGCGGCACCCTTTCCGACCGGGAACTCCGCTCTCCGCAGGCACGCATCGGCCTGCCGTTGCCGGTACCGGCGCCGACGGTCTGGACACCGGATCCGGGCGATGAACAAAAGTCGGCCATCCTCCAGGAGTGGACCGCCCCTCCGCCAACCCCGGTCGACCGGTTGATGATCGTCATCGATGGTTCCCACGGTCTGGCCGGCCAGCCGATGATCCATCGATTCAAACACATTTTTTCCACCATCCCGCCAGGACTGGCCACCGGCCTGGTGATCGCCGGCGACCGGCCGATGATCCTCCCCGTGGCCCCCTGGGACGGGGAGCGGAAAAAAAACTGGCTCCGAACCCTGCGGGAATACCCTTTCGAAGGGGGCCGCTACAACGCCGCCGCCCTGACGGAAGCGGTCAACCGGCTGGCAGCGACCGAACAGGGGATGATCCTGTGGATCCACGGTCCGCAACCGGTGACGTTCGAAACGGACAAAATGGTCCTGGAACAGTTGCTGGACCGTTTGCCGACCTTTCCCCGTTTGATCGATCTGGCATTGATTCCCGGGGAAAACCTGCCGCTGGCCGATACCGGACTGAAATATCACAGCCGGCGGTTGACGCGCCTGGAAATCGCCCCGGAACGGTTGACCGACACCCTTACGGCCCTGTGGCCCGGTAAACCGATGCCGGAAACCCGGCAACGGCGTCTCCCCCTGGCGGAGTTGCCGGAGGCGACCGGTTCCTGGCCGAAAAACCGCCATATCGCCGCCCTGTGGGCCAAGCGGGAAATCGACCGTCTCCTCCGTGGGAAAAAACCGGACAGCCGCAAGCGGGCCATCGAGTTGGCCACCGCACATCGGTTGATCACCCCGGTCAGTGGCGCCGTGGTGCTGGAAACCGACGCCGACTATGAAGCCAACGATCTGGCCCCGAACACCGTCGGCACCGTTCCCACCATCCCCGAACCGGAAACCTGGCTGTTGTTGATCGCCGTCCTGCTGGCCCTCACCTGGCATTTTCGACGACGATTGCGGTGGCCTCTCCGACATCCACAACCGTGACCCCACCCCTCTGGGTTTTGCCCTTGACGGTGGCCGCCTGCTGGGACAGTTGGATCGGCTACGGTCATCGGCTCGCTCCCCGGCTTGAATCCCTGGCGGCGCCGCTGGTCCTGGTAGTGACATTGGTCCTGATTCTGACCCTCCCCGCCAGCGGGGAGCGGCCATCCCGGCCACTGCTGGTTCCGGCCCTGCTGTTGGCGCTCCATGCCCTGGGCCAGACCACCCTGCCCTTTTTGGCCCGGGGCGCCATCGCCATCATGGCCGTCGGCACCGTGTTGCACCTGCACCGATGGCGAACCCTGCCGGCCGCCCCCTATTGGGGGTTGTTCCTGTTGAGCCTGCCGATCGTCCCCTCCCTGCAATTTTTTCTCGGTTTCCCCGCCCGGGTCGCCGCCGCCACCGTCACGGTCTTTTTATTGCAAAACAGTGGCATGCCCGTCACTCGACGGGGCACGGTGCTCGACTGGGGTGGAACGATGATTCAGTTCGACGCCCCCTGCAGCGGGGTCAAAATGCTTTGGGCCGGGCTGTTCCTGACCCTGGTTCTGGCCGTCGTTCACCGGTTGAACGCCCCACGCACCGCCCTGGCCCTGGCGGTCTGCCTGCTGTTGGTGATCGGGGCCAATGGTCTGCGGGGCGCCAGCCTGTTTTTTGTGGAGACCGGCATCCTGCACGGACCCGGCTGGTGGCACGAGGGTATCGGTGTGGCGGTATTTTTCCTGTTGGCCCTGACCCTGCCGCCCATCCTGGAAAAAATCGGCCGATGGTGAACCACACCCCCACCGGCCGGCGCCTGGAGTGGTTTGTTTTCTGGTTGACGCTGCTGGCGTCGGCGTTGGCGCCGTTGTTACCCCGGCAACGACCGCCCCCGGAATCGATCCCGTTCCCCGGCTGGCCGGCCACCTGGGAGGGACGGCCGCTCCATCCACTGCCCCTGTCGGACCGGGAACGGGCCTTTGCCACCGGTTTTCCCGGCCGGGTGGGCCGTTTTTCCGATGGCCGGCGGGAGATCATCCTCCGCTGGATCACGGCGCCGACGCGAAAACTGCACCCCGGCGCCGACTGTCTGCGGGCCATCGATTACCGCATCACCCCCCGGCCCATGGGAATGACCGGCGATGGCCGGCGACAAAACTGCCTGAGCGCCGAAAGGCATGGAGAACGCCTGCGGGTTTGTGAATGGATCCGCGACGGTTCCGGGCGCTCATGGAGCACCGTATCCGCCTGGTACTGGCACGCCCTGTTCAACCCCGAATCCGCCCCCTGGTGGGCCTTTGCCGTCGCCGAAACGGAATCTTCGAACGCCAGCGGTGAAAATTCCAGAGACTGATCACCGGTCGATTCGTTCCAATCCGGTTATGCATTTTTCTCTTGCACCGGCATGGACATTGTCCAAAGTTCGCGAGCAAGCTCGCTCCGACATACTCAGTCCGCCTTGAACTGGAGCCAGGTGCATAACCAGATCGTTCCGATTCAGCCCTGTGGGAACATCCTTTACGGCAGCCCTCATTTCGAAGGTGTGCTTGACGGTGCAAATGAGTTAACATGGGTATCCGGTTGCCTCAGGCTAAAACAACCTGAAAAACTTCCAGAATA
>CAYFNE010000018.1:0-68034 GCA_964344355.1 uncultured Magnetococcales bacterium | reverse complement strand
CTGAAAGCTGACCGCCTAAAGGCGGTGGTTTAAACCTTTCGCATGGATAATTAACGGTATTTTCAGGGTTAATCGTGACCCTTCCCATTCATGGAGAAGGTTGTCCGGGACGAGACGTCCATCATCCCTATTTCAAATCAAATCGATTTACTGGGAAAATGCTCATGAAATCAAACGGACATGCGACGAATGAACCAAGAAGGGTCCGCGTTCTCGTAGTAGAGGATTGTGACCGGACCCGTAGCTGGCTGATCCAACTGTTGAGCGGGCTGCCCTGTGAAATCGTCGCCGAGGCCAAAAGTGGCCAGGAGGCGATCGACCTGCACAAACGGCACAAACCGGAACTCACTCTGATGGATATCCAGATGCCGTCCATGACCGGTTTTGCCGCCAACAGACGAATCATCGACAATCATCCGGATGCCTACGTGGTCTTCGTTGACGATGAAAAACCGAATGAGGTCATCGATTTCGTGTTCGATTCCCATGCCGTGGACTATGTGCGGACCGACCAAAAAGTCGAGCGAATCATCAAGGAGTTGGCCTACCATGTGCGAAAATGCCAGAGACCGCCTTCCCCTTCCAGACACCCCTCCTCCTCCGAGGAGGTCTCCGATCAAACGGAGAAATCTTCCGCGCAACGAGTGGCCTGAATCTCGTAACCAACGACCCGGTAACGGAAAAAACCTCCTGGCCAGGGTCTGAAAAGCCGGGATGGACACATGTCTGAAGAAACGGACTGGTGTTCGAGACAGCAGAGTCGGTACAAACATCTGCAGACCATAAACAGACCGGCGGTCCCACCCGACCATTGCCACCCGGAAAAATCGATGTCCCGAAGGTTCCTCGCCCTTATCCCGTTGATCTGTGGTCTCGCCACCATTTCCATCCGCGGACTGGACGCGCGGGGGATCATCCAGATCCAGGGTTCAGACACCCTGGTCCCCGTCGCCGTCGCCTGGGCGGAACGGTTTCACCAAACCCATGCCGATATCGCCATCGCCGTCACCGGCGGTGGCACCACGACCGGTATCGCCGCTTTGCTCGACCGCACCGTCGACCTGGCCAACGCCAGCCGCGAAATCAAGCCCGCCGAGTTGGAACAGGGGCAACAGAGACAGGTCTCTCCGGTGGCCCATGTGGTCGGTTTCGATTCCCTGGCGGTGTTCGTCCACAAGGATAATCCGCTCAACGCCATCTCCATACAGGAACTGTCGGAAATTTATGGTGAAAAGGGCACCCTCCACCATTGGTCCCAACTGGGCGTCGAGGTGCCCGGCTGCGTCGATCAAAAACTGGTTTCCCTCAATCGGCACCGGGCCTCCGGCACCCGGACCTATTTTCGACAAAAAGTCCTGGGCGAGGACCGGTCGTTCTTCCCCGGTTCCCGCGACCTGCCAAACTCGAATGATGTGATCGAACGGTTGGCCGAAACACCCTGCGCCATCGGTTACAGCGGGTTGGCCTATGACACGCCACGGGTTAAGATGCTCAAGATCGCCCACATGAAGGGGGACACCCCCGTCGCCGCCAGCGCCGAAAACGCCCTCAACAACAGCTATCCCATCACCCGACCGTTGTTCATCTACAGCAATGGTCCTCCCCAAGGCGACATCAAAACCTATCTGGACTGGATCCTGGGCCAGGAGGGTCAGTGTCTCATCCGTGCCCGGGGCTATGCCCCGGTACGACCGGTCGAATGCCGGTGATCCTTGGAAAAGGACCGCCCTCTACCGAGACCCTCTGTTCGTCCGGCGGATGGAGTGGGTTCTGCAATATATCGGCGGGATCCGGTTCGCGAGCAAGCTCGCTCCTACACACTCCGTCAGCCTTGAGCCGGAGCAAAGTGCCAAACCAGATCGACGGGACTAAAATTTGTAGCTGAAATAGCTGACGATCGGTAGTTTCCACCGTTTGCGCAACAACACCGACAGCAGACCGACCAGGGTCATGAGGGTGATGAAAAACACCGAGGAGCTGAAGAAAAAGGGACCGAGCACGGGAATGTGCAGGCTGAAGATGGCCAATACGCCCCAGACCCACAACACCAAACCCTGGCGGGCGTGAAAATCGACATACGCATCGTCACGATTAAAAATCAATGGCACCAGACAGAGCACACCCAGATAGCCAATCGCAGCCATCAGTTTGATTTCAGATGTTTTTTTCTTCAAACTAAACATGATCGACACTCCCTCAGCGGTTCTCCCCCACGCCGTCTCCATCGCCACGGCGACCTTTCAGATATTGATAGGCCCCGGCGGCCACCAGCAAGCCGGCGCCCATGACCATCAGTGCCGCCAATCCCCGGGTACCGGTACCGGCCTCCGCTCCTTTGCCGACATCGGTTTCAATGACCGCCAGGCTTTTTCCCGGCGGGGTGTGCAAACGGCTCATCCCCATTCTCCCCAATTTCCTGATACGCGGCTCGATCGCCGGCCAAACACAACCGCTTCGCCAGCAGCCTCTCCCTCTTCGGTATTTCTCCTGCCCGAACGCCTCAGATCGGCACCTCGATGACGATATCGTGGCATTTGATACACCGTCCCGAGGGGGGATGGGGTATGGTGGAGTTGGGTAAAATCGGCGGTCCCACTTTTTTGATGGTGGAAAATTTTTCCCAGACCTTGCCCACCGGCGTAATTTTTTGACTGCCCGGCGGAGCGCCGCCCTTGAACAGGTGGCAACGGTTGCAGGGGCCCCAATAGCCATGCGGCATCCGTTGACCCGGCTTGATCTTGGGAATGCGCTTGACCACCATGCGCCGGGTCCGTTTCGGTTTGATGATATCGACCATGGGATCGCTCATGGCCGGTTGGGTCGGTTTGGGCATCGAGCCCAACACCTCGCCCTGCAACTGTCTGGAGAGCCGGTCGGCGCCCACCATGTCGAGAAAATTTCTCAGTGGTTCGCCGCCAAAAAAACCACCGGCGATGACGGCCAGCAACAGCAATACGCCGCCAAAATTTTTCAACTTGTCGACTTTTCCCCGACGGAAGCCCATGAGCGGTCACCGCAACTGGTTGGACCAGAGCGCGAAACCCTCGTCGTTGCGCAAATGGCAGGTTTGACGGCCGGTCACCAGTTTTTTCACATAGATCACCCGTCCGACCGGTGAATCATCAAATTGAAACCCGACTCCGGATATGGTGGCATCATGACGCAGGGAGCAGCCCATATATTGCAAAAACCAGTCCGGGGCCACCGACAGGTGGACTTCCCGGCCGGCCGGGTCGTGCAGGGTGACGTGCATCTGTCCATCCCGTTGCGGCATCTCCGACACCTGTTGAATGGCGCCACTGAAACGCACCTTTGGCGCCTGCTCGAAGGGCATCAAACCGGGTTTTGGTTTGAGGGTTCTGCGGCGGGCCGGTTTGGGATTTCCGGCCGCGGGCGGCTGTTGACCCGGTTGCACGGCCCACTGTTGTTGCCCCGGCGGTTGACCTTGAAATTGAAACGGTAGACGGGATGGTTGTTGAGCCACCGGTTGTTGGTTTTGCCAGTTGGGTGGCTGGTTTTGCCAGTTGGGCGATTGGGGCTGGTTGGAAAACGGTTGCCCCCCCTGTTGAAAATGGGGTTGAAATCCCTGTTGGAACGGTTGCCCGGGCAGCCCCGCCCCCATGTTCATCATCGGCGGATTACCGGGATAGACGCCGGTCTGGGCGGCGGGGTTCAGCCGCTGGTGGGCGGTTTCGACCTCGGTGCCTTCCCAAAAATCATCGGGCAGGACGACAAAGACCACCATGGCCACCACCGCCACGAATCCAGCCGTCACCAACCACTCTTCCGTTTTCATGAATGTCGTTCCCTTGACCGCATCCCGGCGAACCGACAGCGGACGGTTCGTCGACCTCAACCGTCAGCGAAAAAAAGTTCGGCCCCAAAAAGGGACCGAACCGCTCTTCTCGATAGGGTCGCCGATCCTCACCCTTCGGCTTCCACCAACTCCGTTTCATCATCCAGCCGTTGATAATACTGGTAGACACCATAGCCGACGGCGGCGATGCCACCGGCCAGGATCGCCGGACCCCAGGCGCCCAGGCCCCAACCGAGACCCAGTTTCCAGCCGCTGCCGGTCCAGATGGTACCGCCGGATGAGGCGGCGCCGGTGGACTTGGCAACGGCGGCGGCCTTGGCGGCGGGAGCGGCCTTGGCCACCGGGGCGACGGGCGCCGGTGCGACGATGGGGGCGGCGGCAGTCGGTTTGGCGGCGACCACGGCGCTCTTCTTGATGGCCATGCCACCGGCACCGATGGAGGCGGCGGCCTTGGCGGCGGTACCGGCGCCGGTGGCGGTGGCCGGTTTCATCAGCACCCAGGCGCCTTTGACGTTGGTGGCGATGGGGGCCTTGGTCAGGGTGTAGGTTTTGCCGATCATTCCGCCCATGTTACCGGCGCCATTTTGCACCTGCAGGGCGATCATCTCCTTGCCGGCGACGGCGCCGGCGGCAGGTTTCATGAACAGCCAGTTCTTGGCGGTACCGGCCATCATCGGCGATTTGACGACGGTGAAGGTCTTGCCGCCGAGGGCTTTCATCTGCGCCGCCTGCCGGGTCCCTTCCAGTTTCATCATCATGGTACCGGAGGCCGCGGCGGCCTTGCCGGCGCCAGCGGTTCCGGCCGCGGCGGCCGCAGCCGCGGCGGCCGCGCTGCCAGCGGGGTGCAAGACCAGATATTTGGCGCCGACGCCACCGACGATGGTCGGCGTTTTGCCGACGGTGACCGTTTTACCGACCAGACCGCCGATCTGTGCCAGTTGCCGTCCACCTTCGATCTTCAAGGCCACGGTGCCGGCGCCGGCCTTGTTGGCGACCGGCTGCAAAAACAGCCACTTGTTCATACCGGTGCCGACGGCGGAGACCTTGCCGACGGTATAGGTTTTGCCGGCCATCCCGGACAGGTTCGCCGCCTGGGCGGCCTCCATTTTGAACATCAGTGTCTGCGCGGCCATGATCCCTCCTCAACGAATCGATTGATATCCGAAAAAAAATCGGCTCCAGGCGGACGGCTCGGCATGGCATCCGGCGCGGTCCGCCATCCTGGTGATGAATGATTGATAAACCCCTGCACCTGAAAAAATCGAAAGCGGTTCGGGCCGCCCTTGTTATCGGTTTTATCCCAAACCACCGGGGAATGCTAACACACCGACCGGATTCGGCCAAGACCTGATACATCAAACCATTTGAAAATCCAGGCCATATTTTTCACCCGTTTCCGGAGATCCACCGCCCCGGCCCGAGAGTGGTCCGATCAGCTGGTCGTCATTGCCCACACCAAAAAACACCCTGACAATCAACAAACTCCACACCAAAATCGACATCAGCGGCCATGACCGGGCAAACCCTGCCGGTGCCCATCCGCACCGCATACGACCGGATGATGAAAAAAGCACCGGGCGCCAATGCTGACAAGGCCGCAAATTATCGAAAATCAAATTTACCCGTTCCCATCCCCGTCCCGCACCACGGCGATGCTCTCCACCGAATGGGAAAGCCCGTAGGTGACCACGTAGGGAATGGTATGGACCTTCCTGCCCACCGCCACCTGGAACAGGCCCCGTTGGTTGTTCTGTTTCCAGGTGAGACGATACCGGATACGCTCGCCGGGGGCGGCGGCGAAACGGACGCGGACGTGGCGGCTCATCTGGCTGCCGATCTCCACTTCCAGGTCCCGGGAAAGGCGGCTTTGCAGGTCCAGTTTCAGGCTGGGAAAAAATCCGAACCGCGACAGGGAGTCCAACTGCTTGCCGCTTTCCAACTCCAAGGAGACGACGGCGGTACGGCTGAAATCGTGTTCGCTGACGAACACCTTGTTGCCATACCGGTTGTCCAGGGGCACCTCTTCAACGGCGAGGATGGCGCTCTCTTCCGAGTCCACCTGATGACCCACCACCTCAAAAGTGGTGTCGGCGGACTTCCGGCCCCCCTTGCCGGCGCGGGCCCGACGGCTGCGCTGGCTGAGGCGGATGGCCGAAGCGGTGGCGAAGGTGGTGGCGGCGACGAAGGCGATCAGGGGCAGCATGTCAGGCGCGCGCCGCTTCCATGGGGGTCAGATAGACGTGAATTTCACAGGTGCCGCTATCCAGGGCGCGGGTGATCTTGTCGCGCAACACATCGACGATCAGATCGCCTTCATAAACCTTGAGATTGGCATCGACCCGCACATTGATATCCACCTGCATCCCCTCGCCCAGGGTGCGGGCCCGCAGATAGGCGATGCCCAGGACGCCCGGTGAACTTTTCGCCGTTTCATAGATGGTTTGCAACTCATCGCGGTCCGGCATGGCATCCATCAACCCCTTGACCGCATCGACATTCAACTCGAAGCCGATGCGCATGACCAGCAGGGACATGCCGACGGCGGCCAGGGGATCGGCGATGGGATAGCCGAAAGTGGCAAAAATGATGCCGACCAACACCCCGACCGAGGTCATGGCGTCCGAACGGTTGTCCCAGGCGTTGGCCATGATGGCGGGGCTGCTCAACTCCCGGGCCACGCAACCCTGGTAGCGATACATGATCTCGTTGACCAGAATGGAGACGACGGCGCCGATCAAGGCCAGGCGGCTGGGAGGTTCAAAGGTTCCCTCCATCACCTTGTACAGCGATTCGACCAACAGGAACAGGGCGCCGCTGATGAGGATCAATCCGACCACCGCCGAGGAGATGAACTGAATCTTGCCGTGACCATAGGCGTGTTCTTCATCGGCCGGCTTTTGGGAAATTTTCAAGCTCATGATGGTGACGGAGCTGGCGATCACATCGGCCGAAGAGTGAAAGGCGTCCGCCACCAGGGCGGCGCTGCCGGTGATGATGCCGAGGGTGCCCTTGAAGATCATCTGGCCGACGTTGACGACAACGGCATACCAGACCACCTCATCCCGGCAGGCCGTACAATGGGGAAATTTCATGGCGCAGTCGCTCCCCCACCGGACGCCACCGGTTTCGGCGGCGCTTTGATGGGTAGAAGTTGATTAAAGATCTCGGGGGTCAATTCCGGAACCCGCTGGTTATACCCCATGGCCCGGTAATAATCATAGCGCTGGAACCCGGTGATGCGGGCCAGCACGTACCAGGGGAAGGAGGAGATCAGGGTATTGAACACCCGGATCCGTTCATTGGCTTCATCGCGGCGCTGGGCGATGCGGTTTTCCATCACCACCAGTTTGTCCATCAACTGTTGATAGGTGGTGGAAGCCTTGATGTCCGGATACCGTTCGACGATGGCCAACAACCGCGACAGGGCGGTGCCGATGTCGTCGCCCTGACCGGCCATTATCTCCTGTGGTGGCGGCGCCGCCGACCCGTCGGGCCGGACCAGTTTTTTGCTCACATCGCCCAATGCCGTGCGAGTCTCCGCTACATGGCCGAACACCTCGCGTTCCAGATTTGACTGGTTGAGGGTCAGATTGACCAGGTTGACGAACAGATTGGCCCGCACCTGCAAGGCGTCCTCCACATGTCCCTGAGCGGAGCGCACCCATTCCTGCAGGTTGACGAACCGGTTGTAGTTGTACAGCGTCGTCACGCCGAAGACGATGATGGAAAGGAACGAGACGAAAATGATCATGGTCTTGCCCTTGATGGGCGGCATGGAGAACTGTTTGGACTCGAACTCCTCCTTGTAGAGCTGACGCATGAGCGACTTCATGCGGCGCAGCCGCTCGTCGTTCACCTGCTCCTTGTCCAGTTCGTTCATTTCCTGCTCGTTCATTTGGTGTCTCTTTATCCTGGGAATCGTTCCGGGGTGGCGTTGCCCGATCTAGCGTTTTTCGCCACCCTCGCCCAGCTCCATGGCCCGTTTGAAATGGTCAACCGCCTCTTTGCGTTTGCCCTGCTGTTCCAGCACGAAACCGATGGATTGATGAATTTTCGCCTCATCGGGACGCAGCCTGGCAGCGACGTTGAAGGCCTCGAGCGCCGCCGGAAAGTTGCGCAGTTTATCCTGTGCCAGTCCGAGGCGGTAGTGCAGATTGAAATTTTCCGGATTGGTCTCCAGGGCCTTCTCCAGCATGGTCACCGCCTCCTGGTATTTTTCCGCCTGGATGTAGGCCATGCCCAACACCGAACAGACCCGCGGATCCGACGGATCCATGGCCGCGGCCCGTTCCATCAACGGCATGCCTTCGCCGGTGCGGCCGCTCTTCAACAGGGCGAAACCGAGATGAAAGAGGGTTTCGAAATCATCCGGGCGCTGTTCCAGGACCCGGGCCAGCAACGGCGCCGCCTGGACATAGTTGCCGCGCTCGGTGTGACGGATGCCCTTGTCGCGGTAGAACTGCAACCGCAGGTCGTCATCGACCGAAAACAGGGAGCGATACCCTTCGATGGCGGTGACGGCCAGTTTTTTCATCACCTGCAACCCGGTGAACCAGGCCAAACCCAGTTCATCCATGAAAACACCGCCTCTTTGTTGTCTTTCTCGGCTCATCGTCTCTTTTTCTCCGCTCATATCATCTGATGACACGCTTCACAGGGTCCCCGGTCCTGATGGGGCGAGACGGCGCCGGAACGAATCACCGGGGCCGGCAGGGTAATCATTTCCGGATCCGGCACCATGTGGCCGGTGGTGCCGATGGGGTGGCACTGGGTACAGGGTCCCCGGTAGGGATGCGGCATGATGTCCCCGGGCAGGATCATCGGCGCCGTCTCGGCCTGGGCGAAGCCGATGGCCTCGTCGGCGCGCAGCACCAGGCGCAGATGGCGACCATCGCGCAACACCGTCATCTTCACCGATTTTCGCCGTTTGACCCGTTTGGACTCCCGCACCACATCGTTGATGGAGCGGACCCGGTTGCCGTTGACCGACTGCAGGACGTCGCCGGCGCGGATGCCGGAAGCCGCCGCCACCAGGGTGGTTTCATCGATCAACACCCCTTCCAGTTCCAGGGGCAGTTTCAGCTTGGTCTTGATCTCGGTGCTCAGGGGGATCACCTCCATCCCCTGCCAGTGGGCCTCGGCCAATTGCACGTTGGGGGCGAAAAAGGCCTTGGGCGGCAGGGCGCGGGCCTTGGCCACCGGCCGTTGCCCGGCCACCGGCACCATGGCCGGCAATACCGTTGGCGGATAGGCTGGATCGTACGCCACCGGTCGCCCGGCCCCCGGGCCTGCGGCCATCGCGCCCGGGGCGCCGTTGCCGGCCGGCAGGCCGGAATAGTCCGGCTGCTGGAACAGGGCGGCGATAACGATGGTGACGATACCACCGACGGCCAGGGCCACGACCATTTGCGGAAGCCGGCTCATGTCAGGAACATCCGGCCGGCGATGAGGAACATCAACACCGCGTAGAGCCAGCGCAGGGCGCCGATGGGGATCACCTTGGTCAACCAGGCGCCGATCAGACCGCCGGCATAGGCGCCGGGCACCAGGATGGCGGCCAGACGCAACGGCGTATCCCAGTCGAAGGCGCCGGTGTTGATGCCGTGCAGCATGGAGACCACGGCGCCCACCGACGAGGCGAACAGGACCAGGACGGCGCTGTTGGCAATGGCGTTGCGCAGCGGCATGCGGGCGATATAGCGTTGCAGGGGCACTTCGACGACGCCGCCGGTGATGCCGAGGATACCGCTGACGATGCCCATGGGCAGACCGAGGATGCCGCTGCTGACCAGACCGCTTTCCACCGGTTTGCCATCGACCAGGCTGTCCCGCCCCAGATAGCGGACCAGAAAATTGGACGAACGGCTCTGTTCCCGCGCCATCATCAACTCTTCGGCCGGTTGAAAATGGCGACGCTGTTCGATGAGTTCCGCCACCATCTTCACGCCGACCAGGGCGGCGAACACACCGAGCAGGTAATGGAGGTAGTGGCTGCCCATGATGTTGCCGAGGAAATAGCCCAGCACCACGCCGGCCATGGCCCAGGGGATCAACTGCCTGGTCGCCGCCCAGCGGATCAATTCATAACGGCGGTAACGCAACACTGCGGCGCCGTACAGGACGATGTTGGTCAGATAGGCCACCGGCCGGATCAATACCATGCCATAGCCGAAGATCAGGATCAGACCGCTGACCTTGATGATACCGCCGCCCATGGTCATCATGCCGCCGCTGATGCCGGAGACCAGCCCCAGGATCAACAGACTGATGAGGGTTTGGGCGTCATAGCCCAGAAAACGCCATGTTTTCGCGTGGGCCGCCGGATCGACCACCGCCCCGTCCCGAACGCCGAAGGGTCCGGTCCGCGGTTGCGCCGCGGCGGCGAAAACGCCCATGCCATTGGCACCGCCAGCGGCCGCATTGGCCGGCGAGTCCGGGGCGCCGAACAGGGCCCGGGCCTTTTGCCACCAGGCATCGGCCTGACGGGCGGCGCGACCGGTCATGCCAGCCGCCGGCGGAAAGGCGATGTTCGGGGTGACCATCGCCGCCGGCTGCGCCATGGCGCCCACCGCCGGCAGGGCCTGGACCGGTTTCACGGCCGGAAAGGTGACCACATCCTGAAAATGGGCCACCAGCACGTTGATCGGCACCGCATAGCCCATATTGGTGCCGACGTCATCCTGAATGGCGATGTTGATGCCCACCACCCGGCCATCGGCATTGACCAGGGGACCACCACTCTGTGACCAGTCGGACACGGCGTTGGTACGCAACATGTGCGTCAGGCGGCCACCGCTGATGCCGACCGTTGCATCGGTCCGGGTGATGCTGCCGGAACGGATCATGGCCGTGGTGCCGCTGGGGTCGCCCCAGCCGGTCACCGGCGCACCGACGATCGGCGGTTTTTGCTCCAGGGCCGCAAAGGGGAACAGGTCCTTGGTCACCAGTTTGATCACCGCCAGGTCGTGGGTACGGGAGATCTTGACCAGTTTGGCCGGATATTGCCGGGGACCGGAGGGGGTCTGGACCCGGACCAGGATCTCCTTGAGATCACCGATCACATGGGCGGCGGTCACCACGTGGCCGTTGGGGGTGATGATCACCCCGGAACCGACGGAGACGAAAGCGGTCTGTCCGTTCCCGGCCCGTTTGGAGATGCCGGCGATGTTGACCAGGGAGGCCCGGACCAGGGTGTTCTTGGAGACGGCGCCATTGGCATCCATCTGGAAGGCGGCGACGGAGATGGCCGATGGCATCAGGCCCACCCGGGCCGCCTGTTCGGACAGGTCCTCGACGACATGGTTGAGCAGATGGAATCCCCACACCATGGTCACCAGCAGGCCGAATACCAGCAGGATGGCGTAGACGTTCCAGGGACCCCGGCAAAAAGGTCGGTAAACGGTGTCTTTGGTCTTTTTTTTCAACATTTTTTTCATGTCATGGCGCCGTCATGATGATGTAGATGGACGACAAACCCAAAAACAGGACCATAATCGGCAATCCGTGAGCCAGGAATTGCCGATAGCCCAATCCTTGAGCCGGGTAGAGGTAACGACGCGACTCCGGATGACGCCGTACATGGTTGTCCAGATGGCTGGCGGCCACCGAACCGGCGGTGGCGCCGGTCAGGGCGGCCGAGGAACCGGCCAGCACCCCGAGCGACAGCGCCCACCAGACCACCGGTCCGGGAATGTAGGCACTCATTTCCCCGGCCACCGGGATGAAAAAGGCCGTGGAGGGACCGGCGTTCATGAACAGGGTCAGCCCGCCGGCCACCCCCATCAACGCCAACAGTTCCAGGGTCGAGTCGCCTCCCCCCAAGGTGGTGATGAGCCAGGAGACCCCATCCAACACGCCACCGGCCTTGAGACCGCCGACCATGATGAACAGGCCGAGAAAAAACAGGATATCGCCGCCGCTGACCGCTTCGAACAATCCCTCCCGGGGAAACCGGCCCAACAACAACAGGACGATACCGGCCGCCAGGGCCACGCCGGCCGGCGAGGTGTCGAGTCGATCGGCGATGAAAAAACCGATCAGGGTCAGGACCAACACCGTCAGGCCCAGACGCTGGAGATAAGGGTCGATGGCCACCGCCGTTTCCAACTCTTCCGGCCCGCCGCTGCGGCCACCCAGACGCAACTCGAACCGCCGTCCCTGGAAAAAAAGCAGCATCGCCGCCAACAGTACCAGACAGGGTACCATCATGCCGGCGATAAAATCGAAAAAGCCCAACCCCGCCGCCGAGGCGATGATCATGTTGGGAAAATCCCCGACCATGGTCGAGGCGCCGCCGAGATTGGAAGCCACCACCTCGGCGATGATGATCGGCACCGGATTGACGCGCGCCGCCCGGCACTGTTCCAGCGTCACCGGCAGTATGATGACGATGGCGGCCAGGTTGTTGACGAAGATGGAAAAAAAATAGGTGATCAGGGAAAAGAACACCAACGTCAGCCAGCCGCTGCCCAGGGCCTGTCGCGCCGCCCGCCGGGCCATCAGCGTGAAAAAGCCGGAACGGGCCAGGGTGGCGGAAATCAGTGACATGCCGAACAGCAGGATCAGCGTGTCGAAGTAGACCGCCTCCAGGGCCATGGAGAGGGAGTAAAAATCGAGCAGGCCGCCCAGCAGCACGAACAGCGCCCCGCCGCCGAGCATCACCAGACGCCGGTCCAACACCCCTTGAAAGGCGAGAACGAAAGCGCCGGCGAACAGGGCCGTAACGAGGAGGGGAATGGCCATCAAAAATACTCGTCTTCCACGCCCGGACCCTTTTCGGGCGCCGGTTTTTCCGACCGTTTGGCGATCTCCTCGCGGATAACCGACATCTCCGGCACCGAGCCGGAGGTGGACTGGAACTGGACGTTGACATCCCCCACATGGGGGATCTCCGCCGCCAGGACCTGTTCCACGTTGCGCGTCACCCGTCGGGCGGTCCGCACCTCGTAATCGGGATCCACCCCCACCACCATGTCGGTCCAGATCTCCTGTCCCACCCGGCGGGTACGGAGCTGTTCCACCTTGTCCACCCCGTCGACGCCCAGGGCGCTGACGCGGATGCGCTCGATGGTCTCCTTGGGGGCGGAGATGTCCATCAACCCCTGGAAGGAGTCCCAGAACACCTCGCTGCCCAGATAGATGAGATGGATGGTCTCACCCAGGGCCACCACCGAGTCCAGCCAGGGCATGCCCATGTAATGGGATCCGATGATACCCAGGGCCACGGCCCCGGA
Organism: uncultured Magnetococcales bacterium; assembly: GCA_964344355.1. Taxonomy (GTDB): domain Bacteria; phylum Pseudomonadota; class Magnetococcia; order Magnetococcales; family CAYFNE01; genus CAYFNE01. The sequence continues at coordinate 54,984 of CAYFNE010000018.1, read as the reverse complement.
GGACCAGCCGTCGGCGTGGTGGTGCTTGGAGAGGGTTTTGACGATGGGGCTGTTGATCTCGACGGCCACACAGCGGGTGTAACGATGCATGAAAATGTTGACCGCCACCGAAAACAACGCCGCCCACAGGGCGATGATATGCGGTGGTCGATGATCCCCTTCCAGGAGATGTTCGGCGGCGAAGATGAAAAAGAGCACGGTGATGCCGACCAGGACCAGGCTGACGACGCCGGAGAGGATGTACTCCACCTTGCCATGGCCGAAGGGATGTTCCCGGTCGATGGGCTGCTTGGCCACCCGCAACCCCACCAGGATCAGGATGGAGGTCACCACATCCTTGACCGAATAGAGGGCATCGACCACCAACGCCTGGGATCCGGAGACGAAGCCGACGAACAGCTTCAGGAACGAAAGCCCGAGGTTGGCCATCAACCCCACCCAGCCAACGATCTGATGGCATGTCACACACCGGGAATATCTCATTTGAAACGTACCCTGCCTTCATATCCGCCAGCACCGGTCATCGTCAGTGGTAGACGGTCAGTCATCATCGAGATCGCTCTGTTTGGAGGCCCGGACGATATTGCGGAAGGTGGCGATGGCGAAACCGACGATGAAGGCCCCGAACAGGGCCAGAACCATCGGCATCTCCACCGGGGGGCCAAAGACGGTACGCACCAATACCTCGTGCATATTTTGCGATGTAAAAATCAGCAGCAAAATAGCCAGTATCAGAGAGACAACAAGCCTGACCACATCTCCTCCGGATCAAACAGATAAAAACAACCGTTCCCGTTCGTCGCCATACCGGGACCCTTCGGCCGGTCACAGCGCCGCACGCCCCATCGGCGCGAAACGCCGGCCACCCCGGTAACCGTTACAGTTTGGCCGCCCACTCCCCGACCACGGGAAATTTCCAGGCCCGACCCAGCATCACCGAGATGATGCCGACCACCGACAGCACCAGACAGGCCACCGAGGAAAACTTGAAAAACATCTTGCCGACCGTCGGCAGCAGCAACGTATAGATGGCCAGCACCTCCCACATCCACAGGATCACCCCCTGACGGGCGTGGAAATGGACATAGGGATCCTGCTTGTTCACCACCAGGGGCACCAGACTCAGCACCCCCAGATAGCTCATGATGGCCATGATGCGCGTGGACAGCGTGGTATTCCGGGTCAAAACGGTTGAATCGCTCATGTTGCGGTCTCCTGAAATTTTTTATGATGGCGGTATCGTTTCCAGATGGCCGGTCCCTCATCCACCGACCATTTCGCCGATCTGGCTCCAATATTCCGGCGGCAACTCCATGGCCAGTTTCAGGGCCCCCTGGGCGCCGCTGTATTCCGGATCGGCGACCATGGCCACGGTCACGTCGCCATACTCGGCCATCTGCTGCTCGATCATCGCCCCCAGGCCGCGGATCCGGGAACCACCGCCGGCGAGGATGATGTTGGAGAGGGCCTCGGACTGGTGTTCGGGGTTGAAGACCAGCAACAGCTGTTTGATGTTCTCGATGATATCGGGAACGATGGTCTCACAGGTGAGGCGCAACGGTTCGGTGATGTCGAGGTCCGCCGGTTTGCCGTTGATGCGCATGGTGTGGATCACCGACTCGTGGGGTTCTCCGACGAAGGCATGCCGCTCCTTGATGGTACGGGCCAGATAGCGGTCGATCTGCACACCGGGATAGGCGTCGCGGATGGCCGTCTCCAGCAGTTCATCGATATAGTCGCCGCCTTTGAGCACACTGACCTGGTTTTCCATCTTCGGCACGGTACCGGTCAGGGAGCAGATGTCGATGGTGCCGGCGCCGATGTCGACGATGATGGTGTTGTTGAGTTTGCCCAGGCCGTAGGCGACCATGAACGGTTCCGAGACCACCATGGAGACATCCATGAGGCTTTCGCAAATTTTCAACAACTGGCCCTTGTTGGCGAGCGAAGCCCGGGCCGGCACGCCGATGACGCCGCACACCTTTTCGCCGGCACGCGGCTCGGCCATTTCGATGGCGTGTTTGAGCAGTTCGTGAGCCGCTTCCAGGTCCTTTTCGCTGGCCTCCTTGAGCACCCCGTCCTCCAAGGGGTGGAACAGATCCAGGTAGGACCGTTTTTCGATGGCCTCGCTGCCGATCACCTGGGTGCGATTGAGAATTTTTACGCCGATGATATCCCGGGGATAGCCCACAACCGAGTGAACCAGCCCCTTGAACTTGCGATTGCTCATGATCGCGGTTCGAGCCGTCCCCAGATCGATCCCCAACAACAGCGCCCTTTCCCCTTGCTGGTTCGACATCATTCCCTCCATTGGATCATGAGATACTGTTTTTCGAACAGCATCGATACGTTAAGCATCATAGCCCGCTTGCCGGGGCGTCCCTTCGGTTTCGCGAATCAGCCGGACGTGGCCGGCCGTCGATCCACCGGTCAACACGGCGCCGACGCAAAACACCGCATCGGTCACGCAACCGACGGTACCGGTGACACAACCGACGGCGCCGACGACGATATCCCGGCCACCCACCAATATGGCGCCGGTGCCGGACAGAATGCCGCTGACACCATGTACCACCCTCCCCCCCATGAGGGCGGATGATTCGAACGCCGAAGCGGGCTCGGGCGCCGGCAGCGGCGCCGGCAGGCGCATGGTCTCCTGGATCACCGCATTGCGACCGGAGGATTTTTTCCGTCCGCCGACCAACGCCCCGACACCCCGACCGGTCCTGATGACGCCACCGACGGCATCGCCCAGCAGGTTGACGATTCCCAGGCCCAATCCCTCCACCGGCACATAATCCCCACCCCGGGAGGGCGCCGGGGCCACCCCCGCCGCCTCTTCGGCCACCTTGCGGGCGATCTGCGCCACCAGTTCCGGCGTGACGGCATCATCCGCCTCTTCCTCTTCGTCTTCGCCAACGGTCCACAACGCCTCTTCCGCGGCGGCGATGGCCGCTTGCGCCTCTTCTTCACTCACCTCAGGCGCCGGCTCTTCCACCTGCGGCAGCGGCTCTTCCACCTGCGGCAGCGGCTCTTCCACCTGCGGCAGCGGCTCTTCCACCTGCGGCGCCGCTTGGGCAGCCGGCTGTTCCGCAACGACCGGCTCCGGTACCGGAACCTCTGCTTCCGGCGGCGCCTGGGGCGGCTCTTCGGTAATCCGGGGCCCTTCGGCCTCCGGCGCCACTGCCGGCGTTTCCTCCAGCCGGGGTTCGGGCTCGGATATCACCGGCGGCGCTTCCGCCATCACCGGCGGCAAATAGCCTTCCCGGACCGCGGCCACGGTCGAGGCGGCTTCCCAGGCGGCGGCCACCGTTTCGGCGGTCGGCCCCATGGGCGGCGTTTCCTCTTCCCGGTAGGCCTCGGACCGCGCCCGGGTCATCATCAGGGCCGCTTCCCGGTCAGCGGCCAACCGCTCACGGCGACCGGGCGTCGGCACCACCTGCAACACCGGTGTCGGCGGCAGGGGACCACGGGGCCGGACCGGTGGCTCCGCAACCGGATGCCCGTCCGGTTGCGGTGGCGTTTTCTTCATCTCGGGCGGCGGAAACAGGGGTTTTTCCGGCAACGGCATCAACGGAACCACCGATGGCGCCCCCCAATATTCCGGTTCACGAACCGTGGCCATTTCCGGGGTGTCGTCCGCCTCCCCGGTCACGTCGTCCGTCTCTTCGGCGGTCAGCCCGGCAGACACTTCGGATTCGACGGTTTCGACCACCTCGCCGCTGGCGGCGTTATCGTCGACCGCCCCCTCCTCCGTTTCCTTCCCGCCATCCGGCGTCTCCTCTTCAACCGCCAGGGTCAAGGTCGTTTCCGCCATCTCCACGGTCGACTCCCCGACCACCACCCCCGCTCCGCCGGCCTCCGGCTGCCCGGCTTCGGCGACACCATAGGAGAGACCGATCAGATCGGCGAACACCGCCTGCCGGGTCATGGTCAACCGCGGCGGTTCCGAGGCCATCTCCACCGCCGGTGCGGCGGGTGGCTCCGAACGGCCATATTTGATCCAGCCCTCGAAAAGCTCCTGTTTTTTGGCGGTTTGAACGGCGGGACCAGCCGTCAAACCCGCGGCCGGTTCCGTACGGCTGCGCACCACCCGGCCCGCTTCGACCCGGGTCAGGACGGCCGGTTCCGGGACCACCGGCGGGACCGGTACCGCTTCCGACACCACCGGTTGCACCTCCTCCTCCGCTGCCGCGGCCGGTTCGGATGCCACCGCTGGCCGTACCACGACCGATTCCGCTTCCACGGCCGGTTCGGGGGCCTCGGTCGCCGTCTGTTCCACAACCGGTTCGGGGACCTCGGCCGGCGCGGGGTCCATCTCCAGTGGTTCCTCAACCGGTTCAGGGGGCTCGACCGGCTGGGATTCCTCGGCCGGTTCGGCCTCAACGGCAACCGTCTCTTCCAAATCCGGCGCAAATTCCTCGGCCGGTTCGGGTTCGACCGCCGCCCCGGTATCATCCGGGGCCGGTCCCGGTTCCGCCGTCCCGGTCTCCCGGTCCTCGTCGAACCCTTTGACGCCATGATCCTGAAACAACAACGTCAACTCGATGGGCCGGGCCGGTTTCGGGTCGATGGCCGCCGTAGCGGATCGAGGATCATCGGCGGCCGTGGGCGGCGCCGGCGCCGCCTCTCCGGCCACCGTTTCCGGTACCGTCACCCGGTCAGAGACCGCGTCCGGGGTCATGCCGTTCTCATCCGCTCCACCCTCCGTGACCCGTGGCGCTTCCACTTCCGGGGCCAGGACATCATCGGCCGCTTCGCCGCTGTCGTCCCCCTTCGGCAGCGCTGGAGCGTCAACCCCCGCATCCCCTTCCGCATCCGTTACCCGCTCTTCCATATTTTCCCCTTCCCAGCCTCCCCATCGCACGAGACCGTCCGGTATCCGGATTCTCCGATTCCGATCAAGGGTTCCCCGCCAACGACGGGCAACCCGTTCAAACAACCCGTCCCGCCATCATCGGACCGACAACCGCCCCCTGGCGGTGGACCTTCCCATCGAGCCGGCATGGCCATCGACGGCTCAGACCCGCGGACCGCCACCGATCCCCGCCGTCCCCCGGGGGGAGGCCCTCACTGAATGGTGGCGAACATGCGCACATTGTTGCGTTCGACTTCGAGCAAAATGGTGTTTTGCCGCCCGGCCGCCTTGATCGCCCCATCCAGGGTGGCGGCATCGACCACCGCCTGACCATTGATGGCGACGACGATATCCCCGGCCTCGATGCCGGCCATTTCCCCCTTGGTACCGGGGTCCACCTCGGCCACCGTCGCCCCTTGCTTGTTCTGCAAGGCCGGCGTCTTGGCGCGGGCGGTGGCATCGATGGGATTGAGTTCCAATCCCAGCCATTCGAATTCGGTGGCCACCTTGGCCGGCTGGTTGGCGGGCGCCTTCGGCAGCGGTTGTCCCGGAACCAGCATTTGCGGCGCCTGCTGTTGCCCAGGCGGTTGCATGAAACGGCCATTGGCCCCGCCGGTGGCCACTGGTTGCTGCATGGCCACGGTCCGGGTCATCCCCCGGGCGGCGACGCGACCGCGCCCGGCCCCGGGACGGGTGATGGGCAGAAAGACGTTTTGTCGCTCCCCACCGCGGATCACCGAGATGCGCGCTTCCTGCCCGAGTACGAATTCGGCCAGTTGATCGTTGAAGGCCTGCGGCGATTTGACCCAGCGGCCATCCAGCTTGAAAATGATGTCGCCCGACTGCAAACCGGCCCGCTCGGCTTTTGAACCGGGCTGCACGTGGTGGATGAACGCCCCGGTCCCATAGGGCGACCGATGGCGCTGGGCCAACTCCCGGGTCAGGGGACGCAGACCCATGCCGAGACCGGTGGGCGTGACATCGACGGCGGTGGCATTGGGGAACATCGGCTGATTGGCGACGTTCAGGGCCACGGCGCCACCCGGTGAAAAGGCGAAACCGTGTCCGGTCCCGGCCCCGGAACCGGGACCTCTCATCGGCGACCCGGCGAAGGCCGCCGGATTGGCGGCGGTGATCATATGACAGTTTTCACAGGGACCGCGGTCATCATGGGGGGGCCGGGCGGTGGCCGCCCGGGCGGTGATGGGCGGCGGGGGGGTGTTGTTCGGCGCCGCCACCGGCATGACCGTGGGCCGTTTGCCGCCACCCGCCCGTATCCGAACCCGCGGCAGGTTGATCATCTCCTCCATGAACTCCTTGGCGCGATCCATGGGTACGGCGAAACCGATGCCGGCGAAGGCGCCGGTGGGGGTGTAGATGGCGGTATTGACGCCGATCACCTCACCCCGGCCATTGACCAGGGGTCCGCCGGAGTTGCCGCGGTTGATGGCGGCATCGGTCTGCAACAAACCACGGTGGGCCACCCCTTCGATGGTAACCGAATTGCGGCGTCCGGAGATGATGCCCTGGCTGACGGTTTGATCGAGACCGAAAGGACTGCCGATGGCGATGACCGGATCGCCGACGCTGATTTTGTTGCTGTTGCCCAACGGCGCCGGTTCCAACGGCCGGACCGGCTCGATCTTCAACAGGGCCAGCTCCACCCGGGCGCTGCTGCGGATCAATTCGGCCATGTACCGCTTGGTGCCGCCGGCGCGGTCGAAAACCGTGACATTGATCTCCCGGGCCTTCTCCACCACGTGATGGTTGGTGAGGATATAGCCGTCGGTGGTGACGATGATGCCGGAACCGACACTCTCGAAGGCCTTGCCGGAAAAGGGATCGGAAAAACGCAAACCGCCACCGCCCTGGGCGCCGGCGGGCGCCAGGAGCCCGGGTTGCCCGGCGCGGGTGGCGCTGACGTTGACGATGCTGGGCATGAGGTTTTGCGTCACCCGGGCAAAGGATCCGCCCCGCGGGGTGATCATCGCCGCCTGCTGTACCTGCGGGGCGACGGTGTTCATGCCGGGGATGTTCATCGCCTGCAGACGGTTGCGGTGCTGCTGGACGTTGACGCCGGTATCGCCGACGGTCTGGTTTTGCGCCGTATCCTGAACGCTGGCCAGACCGACGCCCCTGATATAATAGTTGGTATACCAGTAGCTGGCGATGAGGATGAAGAAGGCGGCGACACCGATCACATACAGGTATTTCCGCAGATCCTTACCGCAATAGAGCATGTCTTTGGCTATCATTGTCCGCCACTCTCCAGCTTAGGCCAATTCGTCGTTGTCGCCAACCGGACCATCCGCCGATTCACCGGCCAGGGCGGCCTCCATTTCACTGTCCTCCCTCAGTTTGGTGATACCGGCGCCCAGGGCGATGGGACCGAGCAGGATCAGGACCAGGGGCACCAGACCGCGCAACAGTTCGGTAACCGACCACCACCAGGTGGAAAGGCCCCAGAGCCCCAGTGCAATCGCAACCAAACCAAAGACGATGCTAGCCATTAGAATCACTCCTGAAATTGAAAAATCACTCGCTTTCGGGGATCAACGCCCGTTCAAAGCGGTTCGGTCTCGTTTTGAGGACCATCAAACCATAGAACATGATCAAAAAATTGGCAATCCCGGTGAAAACGAACGGTATCGTCGGTCCCAGCCAGTCGAACAGCACGCCGCCGACCTGCAAAAAAAAGATGATGCCGATACAGCCGACGGTATTGAAGGCACCGAGGACCGATCCACGCATCTCTTCCGGCGCCAGATCGAGGGTCAGGGTTTGCGGCGCCAGCAGGCAGCCGGCCTGGCCCATGCCCACCAGCAGCGAGGGCAGCAGGATCCACCAGCTCAGGGGATTGATGATCAGGCCCATGGACAGGAAACCGGCCCCGGAGAGGAACAGCCCGAAAACCATGGCCGAAACCCGTCCGTAACGGACGATGATCTCCCCCCACAGGGGAATGGTCACCAGCACCACCAGACCGATGAAACCGATGACCATGCCGGCGATGGCGGCGGCGTTACTGTGGCTGAGACCGAGAATATCGGCAAAATAGATGCACCACGTCATCAAAAACAGACCGATGATCACCATGTCGTTGCGCGAGGAGAAAGCGGACATGAAACTCAGGCGCAAGCGGTTTTCCTTTTTCAACAACTCGATGATCGCACGCACCGGTACCTTTTTTTCCTGAATTTTGGGAGCGATATCGATGAGAAAATTTTTCGCCAGCCAGGCGCCGGCGAAGGCGGTCAGCGACATCAACAGCATGGCGCTGGTGATCCCCGAATGTTTGGGGATCTGCATGAGGATGGCATAGACCAGGGTGGCGCCGAAGGCCATCATGAATCCGGCCTTGGCCAGCAACCGGGGCCGGCTCGAAACATCGGAAAAATCGCCGGTCAGGGTGGCGATCTGCGGCCAGACGGCGGTGGTGCCCAGGGACATGAGGGTGCGGGAGAGATAGAACAGCGTCAGACCGCTGAGCCCGAACACCGCCCCCACCTCGATGCTGAACGGCGCCATCAGGGCCGCGGCACCGGCGATGATGAATCCGGCGGTCATCAGGGGCACCCGCCCGAAGCGGTCGGAGAGATAACCGAGGTAACCAACGAACAACAGATCGACGATTTCGGTTATGACTTGAATATTGGCGTTGACGAACCCGGCATTGTCCCGGTGCAACCCCAGGACCTGCCGCAGGAACAGCGGCTGCAGGGCCAGGGCCAGGGTCGTGAAAATCATGGCCAGGGCGGCCATGAGATAGAGGGTGTTCAGATGTCGTCGTTCGACGTTCACAGTTTCTCGGCCAAGGGTGAGATGACCGGCAGGTTCCAGGATCTGTTCAAAACCACCGAAACCAGCCCGGCCAGACTGAAGACACTGATCAAAACCACCGACAGACTGAAGAAAAAACCGCCGATCGCCGGGATATGCAGGGCGAAAATGCCGACCAAGCCCCAGATCCAGAGCACCAACCCCTGGCGGGCGTGAAAATGGATGTATTCATCCTCACGACTGAAAATCAACGGTACCAGGCAGAAAACGCTGAAATAACTCAGTGCCGCCAAAAACCGGACCCTGGGACTTTTCGGTAGTTCCAACAGATACTCCGCCATACCATCCTCTATTTCCGCATTGCGATCCGCTCCGGCCACGGGCCGGCGGTTCAACCCTTCCGCCGCTGCAGGCGCCAAACGGAGGATTGTGTTCCATATGTGGGAACCGCACAAGGCCATTGCTGGCCCCGGTTGAATTTTATTTCACCAATTCCCTCATCAATAAGGATTTTCCCGGCCCATCCGGGTAGGCCCCGGGCATTAACGTAAGAAGCTGGGGGACCCCCGTTCCCGGTCACCGCGCCGCCGGCCCGCCCCTTCAGGCGGTGGCGGAGGTCCGGTTCAGTCGATCCCGTTGGCGCAGATGGTTGCAGACGCCGACGCCGACGGCTACGGCGGTGCCCAGGGCCAGGATCGGTCCCCAGATACCCAGTCCGGCGCCCAGACCCAGATTGAAACCGGTGTTGAGGATGCTGGAACCGGCCCCCTTGACCGCCAGGGCCACCTGGGAAACGGCGCTGCCGGCGGCCCCGCCATTGCCCAGGGCCATGGCGTGCATGGTCTTGCCGGTCGTTCCGGCGGCCGTCACCCCTTTGCCCAGGACGCCAACCGCCTGCCCCTTGCCGGCGGTGCCACCCAGCACCGGCGCCAATCCGTTGCGGGCCTCGCCGAGGGCTTCTCCCAAAAATCCATCCGGCACGATCAGTTGCTTCGACATGCATCGACTCCCATCATTCGCACGACGGTACGGATGACCAACGGCGCCAATCGGCGGCGGGCCGCGCCGGGACCGGGCCCCGGTGCGGGCGCCACAAAAAAATTCAACGATGACGACCCGTTACCAATCTGGCATTACCACAGAATTCAGAACACCTGTCAAGAAGGAAAACAGCGCCGGCACAGCGGACCGCCCGCCCCGCCAGCCACGGAATTCCCCCGGCCGGACGGGTAGCGGCAGCAGGTTCCATGCCATCCCCCCGACCCGGAAAACGCACCAAAGGCCACCCCCGATCCGGTACCATCATGGACAGCCTCCCCCCCGAGACGATACCATGGGCGACAGAGCCCGTTTGCCCATGCCCCGCAGCCGGATGCGAACAGAGCCCCCATGCACGTCATCTCGATCTACAACAACAAGGGCGGCGCCGGAAAATCGACTCTGACGGTGTTGATGGCCGACTTTCTCGCCGCCACCCGGGTCCGGAACCGCCCCATGCGCGTCCTGGTGGTGGACCTGGACGCCCAGGGATCCAGCTCCACGGCCCTTCTGGGACAGCCGGCGGTATGCGACGCCCGGGGCGGGGGGTTCACCATCGGCCATCTGGCCCAGGGACTCGACGCCGCCCCACCGGCGGAGTTGGAACGATATTTCATTCCCCGTTCGACCGCCAAACCCGCCGGCCGGGCGCGGCCCTTGCCGGAACTCCGGGTGATGGTCCCGGAAAAACAGAGCATCTTTGACTTCGAAGCCAACCCCCTGCACCGGTCGGTCCTGCTGAAAAAACGGTTGAAACCCATCCTGAAAAACCGTTTCGACCTAGTCCTGGTCGACCTGCCGGGCAATATCGACCAGCGCAACCTGCTGGCCGTCAACGCCCTGGTGATGAGCGATTCGGTGGTGATACCGGTGGAACCCTCCCGCTTTTCCATGAACGCCATGCCGGACACCCTCAACATGATCCAATACGCCCGCTCGAAGAACAGCGGCGGTGAACCGGTCTTTCTCGGCATGGTGCTCAACCGCGCCGACAAACGGACCAATCCGTTCAAGCGGCACGGCCACCGGGCCCGGGAAATCGCCCGGGAAATCGACTCGCCCTGGTTCGAGAACCATCTGCCCAACGCCCCGGTCCTGGCCACGGCCACCGATGACGGCCTCACCTTCCACACCCTGCGGGAACGGTACGGCAATCATTATCACCCGGTGCGCAAGGTGGTGCTGGAGCTGTTCCACCGTTGGCAGCGACTCGCCGGCGACGGCCGGTGAGACAACCCCCTTACTGGCTTTCAATAACTTGCCGGGCGCTGGTTTGACACGTTTCCCGGGGCGAAAGTCGGCCCCTGGACTCGCCAGACGCCCGACCTTCTCGCAAAAACGATGACGCGGTGCCATTCGCTTTGGTACGTTTTTTGTTAACGTAAACCGATTATCGAGAGGGAGGACGGCCCGGATGGCCGCCGCTCGATTGGAACGATGGGCAACCGATTCATTTCAAAAGGTTCCATGACGTGTCAAAATGCCGCGGCAGGCGGCATTCATTCGTTGACGGAGACGGCATATGTTTGACTGGATATTTCAACTTCTGAACCACTCCTGGGTTCCCTGGATCACCTCCGGTCTCATATTGCTCTGGGGGCTGGTGCAGTGGTTCGCCATGCGCCGCAACCTGTTCATCCCCCTGGAACGCCCCCTGTCCGACGCCATGTCGGTCCTGGAGGAGGCCCCTTCGGAACCGATCACTTTTCGTCCCACCTTTGCCAAGATCGACAAGGAGCTGTTGGAAAACAGCCTGGTCGGGGACAAGTGGGGGGATTTCACCAAAACCCTGATCGACTCGGAAGATGAGCGGGTCATCCACAGCACCGTCCGCGCCGACCGCCACTTCACCCTGGAAAAGTTGATCGGCAACAACCTGGAAGACCGCTACTACCGCGCCATTCCCGGATTTTTGATGGGACTCGGTTTTTTCTTCACCTTCGTCGGTCTGATCGCCGCCCTCTGGTTCGCCAGCAAGGGCATGGCCTCGGAGGATATCCTCGAAGCCCGTTGGGCCATGCAGGGATTGCTGCACGTCGCCGCCATGAAATTTCTCTCCTCCCTGGCCGGATTTTTCGCCGCCATGGTCTTTTCCTGGGGGGAACGGTGGCAGCGCCACCAACTGGAACAGGAGGTGGAACTGTTCTGCCAACTGCTGGATGGTTGTTTCGTCCACCTGACCAGCGAGCGCCTGGTCCATGAACAGTTGCAACAGAGCCGGGCGCAAAACCGCCACCTGGAAAAAATCACCGGCAATCTCGATTCCACCATCGCCCTCCCCGCCACCGGTGCCGGCGCCCCGGTGCAAATTTCCCTGGAGCCGTTGCTGCGGGCGGTTCGTGAAGAGAGCGAGCGTATCACCCGCCAGCTCAACGACCTGACCCTGAAACGGCTGCCGGAGGCTTTGGGCGACCGGTTGCAACGCCCGGAAGCGGACCTGGCCCCGGCCCTGGAGGAGATCGCCTCGCGCCTGGAAAACGCCGTTTTGATGCTCGCTGACAAACTGGGCGCCGAAGCGGACCGGCCCTTGGACCTGGAACCGATCCTGGACCATTTCCGCCGCGAGGGGGAGCGGTTGCTCCAGGCCAATGAGGAGACCGTGGAAAAAATGGCCGCCGCCCTGCGCGCCCGCCAGGAGACCACCGTTTCGACCACCGGGGGCGATGAGGCCTTGCCGCTTTTGCAGGAGATGACCGGCCGCCTGGAAACGGCCATCACCCACCTCGGGGAAAAACTGGCCGGCGTCCCGGCCGCCGGGGTCAACCTGGAACCGCTGTTGGACCATTTCCGTCAGGAAGGGGAACGGCTGCTCCGGGCCAATGAAGCGGCGATGGAAAAAATGGCCGCCGCCGTCGAAGCCCGCGGCGGCGGACAGGCCGGTCCCGGCCTGTCCACGGAACAGACCGAGCTGTTGCACCGCATCGCCGACAAGCTCGACGGCGCCATCGACACCCTGGGGCGGCGAATGACGCCCGCGGATGCCACCCCGGCCCTGGATCCCCTGATCGCCAGCGTCAAACAGGAGGGGGAGCGTCTCTTCCAGGCCAACGAAAAAACCGTCGAAAAAATTCTCAGTATGGCCCAACAACAGCAGGAAGCGACGGTGCAAACCCCCAGCGTCGAATTTCTCGACCTGTTGGGCCGCATCGCCTCACAAATGGAAACGGCGGTGTCGGCCCTGGGGGACCGGGGTTTCAACACCCTGGTCGATACCCTGCGCCAGGAGGGAGAAAAACTGGCCCAGACCGGCGAAATGGTGGTGCGCCAGTTCCTCGACGAGTTGACCCGGGGCCTCGGCCAGCGGCAAGGGGGGTTGGAGACGGAAATGATGGCGCGCCTCAGCGCCCTGGGGGAAAAGAGCGGCGCCGATGCCACGGCCCTGGAACCGTTGTTGGAGACCGTGCGGCTGGAGCGGGAACAGTGGTTGCGAACCAGCCGTGAAACCATGGCGCCGATGATGGTCGAGATGGCCCGCGAGATGGGCCGCCAACTCCAGCAACACCGTCAGATGGAGATGGAACGCATGGAACGGATGGCGGCGGAGGTGAGCCATTCGGTTTCGGAATTGAACGCCAAGATCGGCCGGGTCACCCCTATCTCCCTCAACAGCCTGGTGCGGACGGTGAGCGAAAAGGGCGAGCGTCTGCATCAAACCAGCGAACAGATCCTGCGGCAGGTCCGGGCCGCCAACCAACTGCCGCCCCGGGCCAGCGCCCACCCGGCCCCGGTCCCCCAACCGGTCGATGACGACGAATCGACGGAGACCGTCACCGACACCGAGCTGATGGAGGTGCCGGCCAGCACCGAGGTAACGACACCGGTGGTGGCGGAACGGCCGGCCCCGGACATGGAGCGGGTGGTATCGCAGCTGGAGGAGACTGTCAGCGCCCTGAACGGTTTGACCGACCGCATGGCGGCCCTGGAGGAAAAACGGTCCGCCGGGCAACCGACCAACGCCGCGCAGCCGGTGGACGGACAGCCGACCGCCGAAGGTCTCATCCGCAGCGGCGGACCGCCCCGCCCCACCCTGACCGTTGAAAAAAATGTACAAAACCTGACCGAACGGTTCATGGCCCGGCAAAACCGGTACCGCCGTCACTATCGCACCAAAATCACCTATAAATCCGTGTCATGATCACCCTTTCCCGGAAATTCACATTCGTCATCATCGACCTGGGGGTGGGTTTCCTCGTCCTGTTCGTCATCCTGTTCGCGGCCGCCGATTTCAACGATCTCCTGATCCGCGAGGAGAAAAAGCGCCTGGACCGGCAGGCCATGTCACCCGGCCCCCGGGTGGCATCGAAACCCACCGTCCGGAGCCGACCCCTGCGTGAAGTCCCGGCCAGCGGCGTCGGCACCCCCTTTTCGGAGATGGCCAACCTGCGCCGGGAAAATGCCGCCCTGGCCAACCGCATCAAGGAAAAAAACCGGGAGGTGCAAAAACTGCTCAACCAGAACATCAACCTGCTCAATGAAAATTCCGCCCTGACCGGCCGTTTCATGGCCGCCGACCGTGAAACCGAACAATTGCGCCAGCAACTGAAGGAGCACGAACAATCCGCCGGCGACCCGGTGACGACGGCCACCGTGGCGCCCGCCCCCGGTGACGTTTCCCCCGCCCCGGAAACCGGCCCGGCACCCGCGCCGCCGGTGACGGTTGCCGAACCGGAACCACCGGTGGTCGCCCGGGAGCCGGAAATGATGGAAACACCACCGCCACCGGCGATCATCGTCGAGGAGCCCCCGGAACCGGAAACCCGGCCAACCGGAACCCCGGCCCCCCCGGCCGTTCCCGAGCCGCCGCCATCGGTGGCCGTGATCCCGCCAGCGCCCGAACCGGCGGTTCAAGCCCGGGAAGAGGAACCCCGGCCCACCCCATTGCCGACGCCACCGCCCCGGTTGAAACCGGTGTTCACCTGGCCGAATCCGGCCCCCAGGCCGGTGCGGGACCAGCGCACGCCCGAACCAGCGGCCCGGGAAACGACGGCGGATCCGGCAACGGCCGCGGCGGCACCGGTCACCTTCGTCCGGCCCATGCGCGCCCTCTCCGCCCTGCGCAACGCCTTACGGGACGCCGACATCCCGGTGCGGATCGACCGCAACCGGCACACCCTCTACCTGCCGGGCATCCTTGATTTCGAACGCGACAGCGACCGGTTCACCGAGGAACGCAAGGCCGGCATCGGCCGGCTGGTGTCGGTCCTGGCCCGGGTTCTGCCCTGTTATGCCCGGGGCGGGGATACGGAGGCCACCGGCGCCTGCCCGGAGAGCAACCCGGACGGGGAGTTGGACGCCATCGTCATCGCCGGCCACTCCGGCCAGGGACCGGTGGGCAGCCGCCGGTTCCGCGCCAGTTGGCAGTTGGCCACCCAGCGCGCCTTGCGCACCCTGACCACTTTGATGCATTTTCGCCCGGAGTTGAAACGCTATCGCAACCAGCGCGGCCAGTCCCTGTTCCGCATCGACGGTTACCTGGCCCCGGATGCCCGGGGAGAAAAAAATCCACGCCGTGTCGAACTCCGGTTCATCCTCGTGGACCCCCGGGAGGCCCCCTTTCCGGGTTGAGGCCGGCAACGGGAGGTTGGCCTCCGGTCGAACGATGGGATAAGCTGTTTTCAACCAGTTGAATCAAAAACGGGAAACCGGATAAAAAAATGCCTATTGGACCATTGAAGGCCACTCTCATGTCGCAGGATGAAAAGTTCGATTTCCAGTGGAAAAAAATTTCCTCGCACCTGACGAAATTGCCCCGCCGTATCGAATCGATCAGCGGCCTGCCCATCGGTTCCACCCTTTCCGACGCCCAGCGCACCCTGGACGGTTGGTTGCACCTGGCCATGGACAAGAGTGTGCGCCTGGCTGTGACCGGCCTCAACAAGAGCGGCAAAACGGTCTTCATCACCGCCCTGATCCACCAACTGTTGCACGGTCTGCGCGGCAACTCCCTGACCTTTTTCGAGCTGGCCGCCAGCAAACGGTTCCGCGGCGCCAAGGTGATGTTGCCGGCCAATCTGGCGGTCTCCGCCTTTCCCTATGAACGGTTCATCGAACCGTTGCTCGGCTCGGACCCCTACTGGCCGACCCCCACCGACGGCCTGAGTGAAATCCGCCTGGCCATCCGCTACCAACCCACCGGTCTGGTGCAAAAACGGTTGGCGCCGGTCAGCACCCTCTATCTGGACATCATCGACTATCCCGGCGAATGGTTGCTGGACCTGCCGTTGCTGGACCTCGATTTCGAAGCCTGGTCGCGGTCGATTTTCCAAATTTGCCAGGAGGAGCCACGCCGCACCCTGGCCGGGGAGTGGTTGGCCTTCCTCGACGGCATGGACCTCAACGGACCGGCCCGCGAGTCGGTGATGCGCGAGGCCAGCGTCCTCTACACCGACTTTTTGATGAAATGCAAAAAGGCCGACGCCGGCCTGAGTTTTCTCCAGCCCGGCCGTTTCACCATGCCCGGCGAATTAAAGGATACGCCGTTGCTCACCTTCTGTCCCCTGCCGGCCGATGGGATTGAAAAGGGCGGTAAACACGGCGAAGAGACCCTCTACCAGGAGATGGCCCGCCGCTTCGAATCCTACAAGGAACGGGTGGTGCGCGCCTTCTACCGCGACCATTTTTCCCGGTTCGACCGGCAAATCGTCCTCATCGACCTGCTCAAGGCCTTGAATAACGGCTATAAATGCTTCGCCGATACCCGCAGCGCCCTGGAATCGACCCTCGACAGCTTCCGCTATGGACCTTCCGGCTTGATCCACCGCCTGTTCCGGCCTAAAATCGACAAAGTGCTCTTCGCCGCCACCAAGGTGGATCATGTGGCCGCCAACCAGCATCACAACCTGGAGCGGCTGCTCAACCGAATGATCGTCAAATCGGCCAACGATGCCGTGTTCCAGGGAGTGGAAGTACGCACCATGGCTCTTTCGTCCGTCACCTGCACCCGCACCGTCGCACGGGAACATCATGGACGCCGCCTCTCCTTCGTCCAGGGCATCCCCAAAGGGCGTGACCAGGAGGTCCTGCTGTTCCCCGGCGAGATCCCCGAGTCCATTCCCAGGGCCGATGAATGGGATGAAAACCGCTTCAACTTCATGGATTTCAAACCACCACGCCGCGCCGACCCGGAGGGAAACGCCTTGCCGCATATCCGACTCGACCAGGCCCTGGAGTTTCTCCTGGGCGATAAGCTGCAATAATGGCCGCCACCGCCTGGATCCCGCCGATCGAACTGACCGTTTCCGGCGAGGATGCCAAACAACAACGGTCCCCGGCCCCACCCGTCCTGGCGCCGGTGGTGCTGCCGTTATCCACCCGGGAAGACGCCGGCGATACGCGGAAAACGAAACCGGCCACCGCCCCGCCCCGGCGGTCCCCGCCGCAACCGGCCCCGGCAGCGATCCCCGCCGCGCCGCCACCCCCGGCGCCAACCCTGCTGGCCGTCACCGGCGACGGGGAGCCCGAACCGGAACCGGCACCGATGACCGGAGAAACCACCACGACGGCCACACCGCGCCCCGGCCTGGAAACCCTGACCGCGGCCCTCAACGACCGGCCGCACCCGTTTCTCTGGTTTTTGGGCGGCGCCACGGTCCTGTTCCTCGGGGTGCTGGTCCAGGATTCCCTGCTGTTCCTGGAACGGCAGTGGAGCAGCCATCCGTTTCTGGGCCTGCTCTTCACCCTGCCGATGCTGGTTCTGTTCGGCAGCGCCATCGTCCTGACCGGGCGGGAGGTGCGGCGTTACCGTTCGGTACGCGATCGCTCCGAATTGCGCCGGGAGGCGGAACGGCTGGCGCGCATTCACAGCTTTGGCCAGGCCCCGGCCCTGCTGCAACGGATCGAACTGACCCGCCGGGCGGACGGCGGCGACCGCGACGATCCCCAACTGGCGGAGGCCCTCTCCCGGTTCCGCAACGGCATCCAGGAACAGTTGGGCGACCGCGAACTCCTGCACATCTACGCCAACCAGGTGCTTCCGGTGGTCGACGACCGGGCCTATCGGGCCATCGTCCAAAACGGCGCCGCGGTGGCCCTGATCACCGGCCTCAGCCCCCTGGCATGGTTGGACGCCCTGTTGTTCCTGTGGCGCAATACGCGCATGGTGCGGCAGATCGCCGAAATCTACGGCATCCGCCCGGGTCTGTTCGGCTCCATGGCCCTGGTCCGGCAGGCCTTCCAGGGACTGGCCCTGGCCGGCGTCACCGAGCTGGTTGCCGACGCTGCCTCGGACTCCCTGGGCGACTCCCTGGCAACGGTGGTGGTGGCCCGCGCCGGCCAAGGCATCGCCAACGGTCTGTTCCTGGCCCGCATCGGCCTGCAAGCCATGGCCCTGTGCCGGCCGATCCCTTTCGAAACCGACCGCCGCCCGGGATTGAACCGCATCCGCAAGGAGTTTCACACCACGGTCAAGCAAGCCCTGGAGGGCCGTCCGCCGATTCCGGCCGAGCACCGGCCCGCCGCCCCCTTTGCCGGCTCGAAAACGTAGGATGAACGGCCTCGCCGACCCGGGTCCTTTCCACCGATCGGCATGTTGTCACGCGGTCCCCGTCCCGCCCGCCTCGGCGGCGGGACGGTTCCGATAACCGATGCGGCCCGCGGGGGTTCGAAACCGCTTTTGACCCCCCGCGGGCCCTCCACGCCAGGGACCTGTCATGTTGCCTTATCTCATCCCACTCGGAATCGCCTCCGCGGTCGGCATTTTCGCCGCCCGGGTATTGGTGCCCACCCACGCCCGCCCGAAAAAGGGGACACCGCCGGCGCTGCAACCCGACTCCGGCGTCACCGTCACGGTTGTCGATCATGCGCTGCAGGAGGAAACGGAGGTGGTCCTGGCCACCGAGGAGATCCCCCTGGACAACCGTTTCGGCAACAAACTGCTCCACAGCGAACATGAATTCGCCCGCAGCGCCTCCATCTCCCTGCAGGTGGGACGCGGCAACCGCCAGGGCGCCACCATGCGCTCCACCCTGATGAAACTGCTGGAAAGCCGCACCGAAGGGGAAATCAGCAAAAATCTCGGCATCAAGATCGGCAGCCAGATCAGCCGCAAGGTGCGGCTCAAATTTTCCACCGATCCCGGCTGTCTGGTCCGTTACCGGGTCATCTGGAAACAACATTCCCGCCGCGGGATCTTCACCCTGGGCATCGGCTCCAAACGGGTGGAGGTCCCTTACCTGGTGGCCTACGGTCTGTTCCACTCGGTGGAGAGCCAGCCGGGTGAAGAGGTGGCCAACGGTCACCGTCACAGCGGCGCCGGTGAGATTTGATGCCACTCCGGTTGCCACGAACCCGAAACCGGCGGTTCAAAGGCGGGATCCCAGCCGAAGGGGGGCCAGCGCGAAAAAAAATTCACTGATATTTTTGCAGATGAATAAACGATGAATGGAACAGAGAACGACGGACGGGTCCAGCCCCCGGGCCGGTTTCAGATGACCCTGGGCCGCATCCCCATCGCCATCATGTTGATCACGGTCCTGGCGGCGGCCGTCGTCGTGCATCTCTCCTGGGAACACGCCTACCAACGCAGCGTCGAAACGTTGACCCGGCAATTGAACACGCGGACCATCTCCGGGATCACCGACCGGGTACACATGCTGCTGGAAAGCGCCGATGCCAATCTCGACACCCTGCACGGACTGTTGCGCAACGATATCGGCGACGTGACCGACCGGACGGCCCTGGAACGGCTGTTTTTGACCCTCCTGCGGGCCAACCCCGCCTTTTCCTGGATCACCATCGGCTTTCCCAACGGTGATTTTTTCGGCACCCAACGACAGACCGCCGATGCCTTCCGCGCCGTCAACCGGGTCTGGGACCCGGAAAAAAAAGTGGCCAGGAGTGAAAACCGGTTTTTTCAACGGGGTGAATCCACCCTGCTCTTCACCCATTCCACCGTCGAGGATCTGGCTTACTACGCCCCGCAACGGGCCTGGTATCGGGATGCGGTACGAAACGGCAGCAAGGTTTGGACCGATGTCTATATCTACGCCTCCAGCCGCCGACCGGGTATCGACATCGCCATGCCGCTGAAAAAAAACGGCCATCTCACCGCCGTCATCGCCATCGGCATGGAGTTGGGACAAATATCGGACTATCTCGGTGGATTGAAGGTGGGCCGCACCGGCACCAGTTTCATCATCGATCAAAATTCGGCCCTGATCGCCTTTCAGGATGAGACGGAGGTGGTGGTTACCGGCGAGATCGGCGGCAAACCGCAACTGGGACGGCTGGCCGCCGCCCGCTCGCCGTTGTTGCAGGTGGCGGCCGAGGCGGTGACGGCCCTGACCGGCGCCGACATCAACGGAGAACGGCAATGGCGCCTCACCGCCAGCGGCAGCCGGTTGCCGGTCGGCTACCGGGGGGCCGGTTTTCTGGTCACCCTGGCCCCATCGGGACATGGCGACTGGTTGATCGGCACGGTGATCCCCACGGCCGAGGTCATGGCCGGGGTCAACCGCATTCAACAACAGTTGCTCTTCTCCATCGGCCCGGCCGTGGCCCTGTTGGGAACGGTGCTGTTTTTTTTGACGCGGCTGTTCCTGGTCCGTCCCCTGCAGACCATCACCCGTCAGACGGCGCGGATCGGTCACTGCCGGGAACAACCGGCACTGCCCGGTTCGCCGATCGTCGAAATCCACCATCTCGCCGCGGCGGTGACCCACATGGGCCGGGACCTGTGCGCCATGCGCGGCCGGGAGCGCGATCAGGCCCGGGCCCGATTGGACCAGGAACAGAGTTTCGCCCGGCTCAACCAGGCCATGCGCCGGGCCGCCGATCTCGACGCCCTGTGTGAGGCCGGGCTGCACTTCTCAGTGCACACCCTGGGAGCCGACATCGGCGCCCTCTATCTGGCCGACACGGGGCACGGTTTGCGGCTTCATGCCGGCCATGCCCTGCCCCCGGACCAGCGGACGACCGCCACCATCACCCCGGCCGATGGCTGGTTGGGACGGGCGTTCCTGGAAAAACGGCGGAAGGTCCTGGAAACCGGCGCCGACGGTGCGTTTTTCATCCATACCGGCATCGGCGATGTCAAACCGGCCACCCTGGCCGCCCTGCCGCTGGTCCACGACGATCAGGCCGCCGGGGTGATGGTCATCGGCCTCATGCGGCCCATCACCGAGGAAGAGTTGGCGTTCGGCCAACGGGTCGCCAACACCATCGCCGTCGCCGTGCGCGGCATTCAGGCCGCCACCCGCAACCGGGCGTTGCTGCGAGAGACCGTACAACACCGGGAGGCCCTGGAGGCCAACCAGGAGAAGCTCCGGGAGACCATCGAAAAACTGCAACGGATCAGTGATTACAAGTCGGAATTCCTGGCCAACATGAGCCATGAGATCCGCACGCCCATGAACGCCATCATCGGCATGAGCCATCTGGCGCTGCAGACCCGTTTGACCCCCAAACAGCAGAATTATCTGACCAAGGTGCATGGCGCCGCCCACTCGCTGCTGGGCATTCTCAACGACATCCTCGATTTTTCCAAGATCGAAGCCGGCAAGATGGAGATGGAGTCGGTGCCCTTCACGCTCGATGCGGTGCTGGACAATCTGGCCACCATGCTCGGCATCCGCGCCGAGGAAAAGGGATTGGAGCTGCTCTTCTCCCGCCCCCGGGAGGTGCCCAACGACCTGATCGGCGACCCCATGCGCCTGGGACAGATTTTGATCAACCTCTGCAACAACGCCATCAAGTTTACCGACGAGGGTCAGATCGTCGTCGGTTGCAACCACCTCGAAACCCGGGATGACCGGGTGATGTTGAAATTTTCCGTTCAGGACAGCGGCATCGGCATGACCGGGGAGCAGGCCGGGCGGATATTTCAATCCTTTTCCCAGGCCGACAGCTCCACCACCCGCAAATATGGCGGTACCGGCCTGGGACTGTCGATCTGCAAACATCTGGTGGAACGGATGGAGGGGGAGATCGGCGTCACCAGTGAACCGGGGGCCGGCAGCCTGTTCACCTTCACCGCCCGGTTCGGGACCTCCCCGGCGGCTGACCGGCGACCCTTTCCCCTGGCCGAAGATTTTCGCGGCATGCGCGCCCTGGTGGTGGATGACAATGCCGGATCCCGGCAGGTATTGGCGGAAATCCTCGCCACCTTCTTTTTCGACTGCCGCTCGGTCGCCTCCGGACCGGAGGCCCTGGAAGCGATCGGGGCCACCACCGCCGATCCGACGGTCAACCCCTATGATCTGGTGTTGATCGACTGGAAAATGCCCGACATGGATGGCATCGCCGTGGCGCGGCAGATCAAAAAAAATCCCGATCTGCAAAAACCACCACGGATCGTTCTCATCACCCCCTTCAGCCGGTCGGAGGTGATCCCCGGGCCCGATCGTCTTTTTCTGGACGGTTTCGCCGCCAAACCGGTCAACCCCTCCCAGGTCTTTTCCACCATCATGGCGGTGTTCGACAAACAGCCGGCGACCGGCCGCCGTACCCGGAAACCGGCCAAGGGCCGGGACGGGCACACCCTCGACCAGATCATGGGCGCCCGGGTGTTGTTGGTGGAGGACAACCAGATCAATCAGCAGGTGGCCACGGAGTTGTTGGAAAGTTACGGGTTGCGGGTCACCGTGGCCCATAACGGTCGGGAAGCGGTGGAACGGGTCGGCCGTTCCCCGTTCGACATCGTACTCATGGACATCCAGATGCCGGAGATGGACGGTTTGCAGGCCACCCGCGAGATCCGCAAACTCCCGAAACGGGCCACCCTGCCCATCATCGCCATGACCGCCCACGCCATGGCCGGCGACCGGGAAAAATCCCTGGCCGCCGGCATGGACGATCACATCACCAAACCGATCGATCCCGACCGGTTGTTCGAAGCCCTGGTTTGCTGGATCCCGATCAAAAAACGGGGCGCGCCGGATCCGTCCCACCCCGCCGCGAAACAATCGGACCCGGCCGATCTCCCGGAACGGCTGCCCGGCATCGACCTGGCGGCGGGATTGAACCGGTTGGCCGGCAACCGCAAACTGTTCGTCAAACTGCTCAAGGAGTTTTATCAGGATTATCGGGATATCGTCCCCACCCTGCGTGATCTCCTCGATCGTGACGGGGAGGAGGAGGCCCTGCGTCTGGCCCACACCTTCAAGGGCATCTCCGGCTCCCTGGGCGCCGAGGCCCTGCATGGGGCGGCCCGGGACCTGGAAACGGCCATCCGCAACGGTCAACCGTCGGCCCGGGATGGGGTGTTGGACCATTTCGAGCAGGTGACCACCCCCCTCCTGCGAGGACTCGCCGACCTGGCCGGTGCGGCAAAACCGGTCGCCGCCCCTGCCATGGACGACGATCCCTTCGATCCGGACGAACTCACCCCCCTGGTGCGGGAACTGCTCGACCGGTTGGCGGAAGGCGACCCGAAATCGGCGGACGAACTGGCGGAGATCACCCCCCGCCTCGCCGCTTCCGGCCAGGGGCCGGCCGTCGAACGGCTGCAAAGACAGGTGGATGACTACGAATACGATGACGCGGTGGAAACCCTGTCCAACCTGGCCGGTTCCCTGGGCCTCCCCCTCGATTGACCGTCAGCGATCCGATCATCGGGCCGGTTTCAGCTTGACCGGCAGATTGGTGACGCCGGTCCCCACTTCCACCCACTGTTTTTCGCTGCGGAAACCCTCCTTGACGACCTCGATCAGATAACGCCCCGGCTCCAGACGCATGCCGGGCCGATAGGGCGGATCGATGTTGAGGATGCGCACCCGGGCGTTGCCGGGCCAGGTATTGACGAACAGCACACCGCTTTCATCGCTGTTCAGCTCTTCCAGGCTGATGGGAATGTTGAGGTTTTTTTCACCGAGATCGACCCAGCGCCGCTCGGTCTTGAAGCCGGGCTTGGAGACCTCCACGTGGTAACGGCCCGGTCGCAGGGTGATGCCGGGGCGATAGGGGGCGGCGATGTTCAGCACCCGTACCCGGGCGCCGGCCAGGGTCGGCAACACCGTCAGTGCCGAGAGCGGCCCTTCCTGCCGTTTTTGCAGGACGAACGGCACCTCCAGGTCCCGGTGACCCAGCTCCACCCAGCGGCTTTGCGTGTGATAACCGGGTTTCGAGACCTCGACATGGTAGGAACCGGGTTCGAGATTCATGCCGGGCCGATAGGTGGGACGAATGTTCAACAGGCGCACCGTCGCATCGGCCGGCGTCGACCGCACCGTCAACGAAAAAAAATCCCCCCCGAAACGGGGTTTCAGCTCGATCGAAACATCGCGGTCGGCATGGACGATATTCACCCATCTTTTTTTCGGCTCGAATCCCTCCTTGCTCACCTCGATGTGATAGGAACCGGGCGCCAACCGGATGCCGGGCCGATAGGGGGGAACGATATTCAACACCCGCACCCGGGCATCGACCGGCGTCGGATGGACCGTCAAACCGTAGCGGACCGCCGCCGACCGTTTCAAATCGACATTCACCGCCAGGTCCCGATCCGACAGGATCACCCGCACCTCTTCGGTCTGGTGGCCCGGACGGCTGACCCGAATGCGGTACGGCCCCGGCTTCAGGCGCATGCCGGGCCGATAGGGCGGACGGATGTTCATCACCCGTACCCGGGCATCCGCCGGTGTCGGAAGGACCGTCAATCCAAAACGATCCGCCGATCTCTCCGAACTTTCGACCGCCCCCTCCCCCGGTTCCGCCACGATCCGCGACGCCGCCTCGATGCGGGGTTCCTCCGGACCGTCCTCCGGTTGCACCTCGTCGCGCCGGCGGGTGAGTTCGATGAACACCTTCTCATGGCCCTTCTCCAGGGTGATCCAGCGGCTGACGCTTTCATACCGGGGATGGGAGACCTCCAGATGATACCGTCCCGGCCGCAGGGAGATGCCCGGACGATAACGGGGCAAAATATTGAGGATGCGCACCGTCGCATCCACCGGCATGGGGATCACCGTCAAGTTGGGCCGTGGCCCGGCAATATTTTGACGATCCCCCTCTTCGGCCGCCGACGGTTCCGGCTCCAACTCCAAAGAAACCTCCAGGTCGCGGTTTTCCAGCTCCACCCATTGGCGTTTGGTACGATAGCCCGCCAGATCGGCCTCGATGCGATAGAGTCCCGGTTGCAGGCGCATGCCCGGTCGATACCGTTCGACGATGTTGAGGATCCGTACCCGGGCCTCCGGCGGCGTCACCAACACCGTCAGGGCGAAACGGGACGACCGCTCTTCGGAGCGTCCGACGGAACGCGGGGCGACGATCGGTGGGGGCTCGACCGGCGTGACCGATTTCGCCCGCGGCGGCCCCTCCGGAAACGGGTCAGGCGGTTGCGCCGCATCGATTTCCCCGGAAGATGAAGAGAAGGGCACGTCGCCCGACCGGCCCGACTCCAGGGATTCGATCAACCGGCCCACCGAGCTTTGATCCCGCTCCCGGACCCGGCGCCGCGCCTCGGCGATTTTGGCCGGGACCATTTTCCGGGACAGCTCCCGGCGCGCCTTTTCGGCATCGCGGCTGCCCTGGGCGGCGGCCATGTCATACCAGGCCAGGGCCTCCACCGGATCCCGGGAGACGCCACGCCCCTCCTCCTTCATGCGGCCCATCCAGTATTGACCCTGGGCGAACCCCTCGTCGGCGGTCTTGCCGAACCAGTCCAACGCCCGCCGTTCATCGCGGGGCACCCCCCGGCCCTCCAGGTACATCAAGGCCATCTTCAAGCGGGCCCAACCGCGTATGATCGGATTGTAACGGGCGACCCGGGGGTCCATGTTGGCCACCTTATCGAACCAATAGGCGGCTTTTTCATAGTTTTTCGCCGTTCCCAACCCATACTGGTACATGCTGCCGGCATTGAACTGACCCCAGGCATTGCCGGCCCGGGCCGCTTTGAGAAACCAAAAAAAGGCCTTGGCATACTGACGGTTGACACCGATACCATGATAATAGAGAGCACCGGTGTTGACCTGGGCCAGGACATCCCCACGCTGGGCGGCCCGGCGCAGGCGTTGGAAAGCGGCCCGGTCCACCTCGGCCTGGTCATCCCGGGCCATGACCTCCAACGGCGACAGGGCGCCAAGGACCAGCAACAGCATCAACACCCGGATTCCCAGCCGGTAACGATCACGGACTGGAAACACGGCGGCACATCGATCGGCAAAGGACGAAACCATGCGAAAATCCTGGTAGATCAATCAATCATTCAAACAATCAAAAAAATTGAAAACGGACATTTGGCCATTTTGGGATACATTAATCATGCCATATTATGAAAAGTTCGATAATTTTTTGCTCCCCCCCCCTCCGTCAAGACGGGCGAACAGAGGAAAGGTTCATGACAACCCTTGACAAAATTGACGGCCAGACCTAGGTTGGATGGTTTAAATTCGAGAGGCGGTCCATCCGTGAACCGCACGAGGCTGTCGAAAGGTTTTTCGACCGCCTCTGAGACGAGAATCAGGATCAATCCTGGCGTTCCCCTTTTCAGGAGGAACGCCATTCCGGTCTTTCCCATAGGATCTGGCGCCATGAGCGAACCGTCCCCGTTCCCGATCGGTCAGACCCTGTTCATCAACCCCGGCCCGACCCCACCGTGACATAGATGGCCCGCTATCCCGACAGCTTCATCGAAGAGGTCCGTGAGCGCGTCGACCTGCTGGAACTGGTGGGCCGCCACGTCAACCTGAAAAAAAACGGCGTCAACTGGTCCGGCCTCTGCCCGTTCCACTCTGAAAAAACCCCCTCTTTCAGTGTGCGTCCCGACAAGGGATTCTTCAAATGCTTCGGCTGTGGCACTGGCGGAGATGCCTTTAAGTTCATCATGAAAATCAAAGGCCTGGAATTTTATGAGGCCATTGAGGAGTTGGCTGCCTCCTGTGGTCTGCCGCTGCCCGAAACGCGCCGGGAAAGCCCGGAAACGATTCGTGAACGCGAAGAACGGCGACAACTCCTGGATCTCATGAACCGCGTCCGCGCCTGGTTCCGGGAACAGCTCGCCGGTCCCCGGGGCCAACCGGCCCGGGACTATCTGCAACACCGTGGTTTGACGGCGGAAACCCTGCAACGGTTCCACATCGGCTATGCACCACCGGGCTGGAGCCACCTGCTGGACCATTTCGGCGGCGGGGAAGCGGCGGCCATGGCCCTGGAGAAGGTGGGGCTGGTCACCCGCCGGCCCGAAGGCGGCAACCGTTACGACCGTTTCCGGGACCGCATCATCTTTCCCATTCACGACCATCAAAACCGCTGCGTCGGTTTCGGCGGTCGGTTGATGGGCGACGGGCATCCCAAATACATCAACTCCCCGGAGACCCCCCTCTACCACAAGGGACAGCTCCTCTACGGTCTGCATCTGGCGCAGGAGGCGATCCAACGGGAAGGCTGGGTGTTGGTGGTCGAAGGCTACATGGACCTGCTGGCCCTGAGCAACCGCGGCATCAACGCCGTCGTCGCCACCCTCGGCACCGCCCTGACCGGTGACCATCTGCACCGGTTGTGGCGACGCAGCCGGCGCATCCATTTTTGTTTCGACGGGGACAAGGCCGGACGCGATGCCGCCTGGCGGGCCCTGGAAAGGGTGATGGACGGTCTGCAGGCCGACCGCCATGCCGACTTCCTGTTTTTGCCCGATGGCCGTGATCCGGACGACATGATCCGCCAGGAGGGTGAAAAGGCCTTTCGGCAACGGCTCCGGGAGGCGCTCTCTCTGACGCAACTGCTCACTCAACGTTTGAGCGACGGCCTGGACCTGAATGACCCCGAAGGCCGCGCCGCCCTGGTGCATCGCGCCCGGCCATTGCTGTGGCGGGTGGCCGATCCACTGCTGCGGGAACTTTATGCGCAGAGCATCGGTCAACCTTTTGACATTCCCGCCGATCAGGTGCTGGGGCCGGCGCCAAATGAATCGTCGGTCGGTCGGAATCATCCACCGCCCCCGGGGTTTCCGTCCCCACCGCCCAGCGAACCACCCCACGGCTGGCCTCCGCCCGGCACCATGGCCGGGCGGCGATCCGGTGCCGGAGAACGGTGGTCGCCCCGACGCCTTGGCGCCGAACGGGCCGGCGGGACCCCGACCCATGGATTGAACATTGAAAGGACGCTCCTGGCCCTTATCTTGAACTTCCCCCCCCTGTTCCTGGAGCGGGAAGAGGCGTTGAGTGGGCAAAAACTGGAAAATCCTCAACTATTTCGTCTTTTATCCGAATTAATCGAGTTGGGGGCCGAGCTGGACGAGGAGTCGGAAAGTTGGCCGTTGGAACGAATTTCCGACACCTCCCTGGCCGCCCTGGCCCAAAACATTTTGCTCGAAACCGAAGAGACCATCGAACGACTCTCCCCGGAGGCCGTTCACGCGGAACTCGACGGTTGCCTGAAGGCCATTCAGGGACAACAACTGGATCGACAGATCGACCAGACGACCCGGGAAATCGGCAGTGGCAGGGGCGATTTGAGCCGGCTGATGCCGATGCTCCGCGCCTTGCAGCAGGAACGCAAGCTGCTTCTGTTGAGCAAATGACCGCCCAGGGATATTAAAGACTAACTCATGCCAAATCATGGAAAGAGAACATAATGGGTGAGGACGCCAAACGGGACCATATGAAACAACTGATCGATCGGGGCAAGGAGCGCGGTTTCCTGACTTTCGATGAGGTCAACGACGTCCTGCCCAGCCATATCTACTCCGCCGAACAGATCGAGGATGTCATCAGCATTCTCGATGACATGGGCATCAGCCTGGTGGATGAACAGACCTCGGATGGCGACAAGAGCGACGACCTGGAAAAAACGTCGGTCGAGGATGTGGACATCGAAGAAGACGTGCGCAGCGGCGCCGAAAAGGGCATCGAAGACATCGACCTGGGCAAGACCGACGATCCGGTACGCATGTATCTGCGGGAGATGGGATCGGTCGATCTGTTGACCCGGGAAGGGGAAATACTCATCGCCCAGCGCATCGAAATGGGACGCAACGAGGTCATCTCCTCCATTTGCGACTCCCCGGTGGCCTTCCAGGAGATCATCCGCCTCGCCGACCGGTTGCGCAACAAGGAGATCTCCCTGCGGGAAATCCTCGACATCCCCACCCCGGTCGCGGAAGAGGAGGAGGAGGAGGAAGAGGAGGAAGAGGAGGCGGACCTGGATCTCGAAGGGGATGAAAAATCGGAACGGGCGGAGGAAGAGGAAGAGGAGAAAGGGACCGTCGACAAGGCCAAGGATGGCGACGAAGCGGCGGGCCAGAAAAAACGCACCGCCAAGAATGATGCCGATACCCTCCCCGATCCGGACGACAAACCGTCGGACGGGGATGACCGCGAAAATGAAGAGAAGGAAGATGAAGACGAAGAGGATGAAGACAACTCGCCCATGGCCGAGTTGTTGGAACAGACCCAGCAAATTTTTGATGCCATCGCCCGGGAGCACGCCCAGCTCAAGGAGATCACCGATGAGTTGCAGGCCCTCGGCGACGATTCCGACTCCAAAGCGGGGAAAAAACTGAAAAAACGTTACAAGGAGTTGAAACAGCGCATCGTCGAAATGGTGGCCTCGGTCAACTTTTCCCAAAAACAGATCGACCGGCTGGTACAAAAGCTCAAAAACCGGGTGGAGCAAATCCGCAAGATCGAATCCAAGCTGTTGAAACTGTCCGACCAGTCCGGCATCCAGAAGAAAAATTTTCTCAAGGAGTTCCAGGGAAACGAAGGTCGTGAATCCTGGTTGGACGACATAAAATCCCGTTCCGGCAAAGGCTGGAAAAAATTTCTCGCCAGCGAAACGGAAATTCGCGAACTGCAGGTCCAGATCCGTCAGATCGAGCTGGATACCGGCCAGACGGTCAGCCAGCTCAAGGCCACCAACCGCACCATCCTCAACGGCGAGCGCAAGGCGGGCTGGGCGAAAAAGGAGATGGTGGAGGCCAATCTGCGCCTGGTCATCAGCATCGCCAAAAAATATACCAACCGGGGTCTGCAGTTTTTGGATCTGATCCAGGAAGGCAACATCGGGTTGATGAAGGCGGTGGACAAGTTCGAATGGCGTCGGGGATACAAGTTTTCCACCTATGCCACCTGGTGGATCCGTCAGGCCATCACCCGTTCCATCGCCGATCAGGCCCGCACCATACGCATTCCGGTGCATATGATCGAAACCATCAACAAGCTGGTGCGCACCAGCCGGCAGATGGTCCAGGAGATGGGCCGGGAACCGACCCCCGAAGAGATCGCCGAGCACATGGACATGTCGTTGGACAAAGTGCGCAAGGTGCTCAAGATCGCCAAGGAACCGATCTCCCTGGAGACCCCGGTCGGCGATGAGGAGGACTCCCATCTCGGCGATTTCATCGAGGACAAATCGATGTTGTCCCCTTCGGAACTGGCCATCATGTCCAACCTGCGCGATACCACCGGTCGGGTACTGCAAACCTTGACCGACCGGGAGGAGAACGTGTTGCGCATGCGTTTCGGCATCGGTCTGCACACCGACCACACCCTGGAAGAGGTGGGCCGGCAGTTCCACGTCACCCGGGAACGCATCCGTCAAATCGAAGCCAAGGCATTGCGCAAATTGCGCCATCCGACCCGATCGCGTAAACTACGCAGCTTCCTGGAATCCTGACCCTTCCAGGCGCTCCAGGGCCCATAGCTCAGCGGTCAGAGCCGCCGGCTCATAACCGGTCGGTCCCAGGTTCGAATCCTGGTGGGCCCACCAAATACGAATCCGACAGGATTCGATGCGGTACGAAGAGCCAGCGGAAACGCTGGCTTTTTTGCTTCCTGTTGTCCAAAAGCGCCATGAATGGCGTTTTTGGACAACCTCGAAAAAAACACATGCCGATGGTAAGGCAGGATTACGTCCCCACCGAATGACTCGGGACAATGGCGGGGACGCAACCCCACCTGCCATGGACGGTTATTTCTGCGAGACGAACCGGCCAGCCAAATCCACAGCATGTCATTTTTGCTCAAAACGAAGATTGCCAAAGTCGCCCGCAATGGCCGGCCCGGCTCCGTCCGGAGATGCGGTCAAATCACCCGCCCTATCGTCACCGACGGCAAGATCCTATAATCCACTGACCGCTTTTTATCTCGTCTCGACTTCGATTGGCGCCGAAAAGAGGGAATGTTTTCCATTCCCCCCCTTTTCCGCGCGGACGATGACCCCGGAGGGTTTTCGGTGAGAAGCCGTATTTTCCAGACGCTGTTGCTGTTCCTGCTGACGTTTCTCGTGCCGGTCTGCCCACGGGCCGAAACGGCCTTGCGGGTTGGCATCTATCAAAACCGGCCGGGGGTGTTCATGGACGAACAGGGCCGGGCGCAGGGATTTTACGTGCAGATTTTGCAACACATCGCCGAGCGGGAAAAATGGCGATTGCACTACGTCCCCGGCACCTGGGCGGAAAACTACCGCCGCCTGGAAGAGGGTGAAATCGACCTGCTGCTGGCCATCGCCTACACCCACGAGCGCAGCGAACGGTTCCACTATACCGAGGAGACGGTCTTTTCCAACTGGGGTCAGGTGTATGTCAAGAATCCAGGCCTGCACTCGATCCTCGACCTCAAGGAGCGGCATATCGTCGGCCAGGAGAAGGATATCTACGCCACCCGACTGAAAGCCCTGCTGCGGCGATTCGACATCCCCCACACCTTTTCGGTGGTGGACCACTATGGCACCGCCCTGGAGATGGTCACCCGTGGCCAAGCCGATGCCGCCGTCATCTCCCGGGCCAACGGGTTGGTCATCGAAGGCCGGTTCGACCTGTTCCGCAGCACCATCGTCTGCTGTGCCGTCGAGATCCGTTTCGCCGCCCCCAAAGGACGTGACAATCCGCATATCGCCCTCATCGACCGCCATATCGCCAACCTGAAAAAAGACAAGAAATCCATCTACTACAGTGCCTTCAACCGCTGGTTCGGCGGCAGCGGGAACAAACCCCTGCCACAGTGGATTTACTATCTGGGGATCTTCGTCACCCTGATCCTGGTCCTGGTGGTCATCGGCAATCTCTTTCTGCGCCGGCAGGTGACGGAAAAGACCCGGGCCCTGATCAAGGAAAACGAGGAACGCCGGGCGGCGGAAAAACGGCTCCAGGAGATCTCCTTTTACGACACCCTCACCGGCCTGCCCAACCGCACCCTGTTCAAAAATCTGCTGGAACAGGAGTTCAGCCGCGCCCGCCGTACCAACAGTCAGGTGGTGGTCTTTTTTCTCGACCTGGACCGGTTCAAGGATGTCAACGACACCCTCGGTCATTCCATCGGCGACCGACTGTTGCAGGTGGTGGCCAAACGGCTCAAATATTGTGTGCGCGATACCGACGCCATCGCCCGTCTCGGCGGGGACGAGTTCGCCGTCATCCTCATCGATGTGGAGGATCACGACGGCGTGGTGCGGGTGGCGCGGCGCATCCTCGAAGAGATCTCCAAGATGATCCCCCTGGAGCAACACGAGCTCAACGTCGGCGTCAGCATCGGCATCGCCATCTATCCCGACGATGGGGACAATTTCGAAACCCTGACCAAAAACACCGATGCCGCCATGTATCGGGCCAAGGAGTGCGGACGCAACAACTACCAGTTCTACACCGCGCAGATGAACGAAATCGCCCTCTATCACATGGCCATGGAAAAAGACCTGCGCCTGGCCCTGGAGCGCAATGAGTTCACCATCTATTTCCAACCCAAGGTGGACCTGGCTACCGACTGCATCTGCGGCATGGAGGCCCTGGTGCGCTGGAACCATCAGCAACGCGGCATGGTCTCCCCGGGTGAGTTCATCCAGGTTTCGGAAAAATCCGGTCTCATCGTCCCCCTCGGTTACTGGATCCTGAAAACCGCCTGTGCCACCACCCGGACATGGATCGAAGCGGGATATACGGATTTGCGGGTGGCGGTCAACCTCTCCGGCCGGCAATTGCAGGAAAAAAATTTGATCCAGGCGGTGCGGGATGTCTTGGCGGCAACCGGTCTGGCCCCGGAAAACCTGGAGCTGGAAATCACCGAAAGCATGCTCATGGATGATCTGGAACACGCCATCCAGGTGATGAACGATTTGCGCCGCATGGGGGTGTTCATCTCCATCGACGATTTCGGCACCGGTTACTCCTCCCTGAGTTACCTGAAAAAATTTCCCATTCACGCCCTCAAGATCGACCAGTCCTTCGTGCGTGAATTGAAGAGCGCCTCCGACGATGCGGCCATCGTTTCCGCCATCATCTCCATGGGACACAACCTGGGCCTGAAGGTTATCGCCGAAGGGGTGGAGACCGGGGAACAGAAAAAATTTTTGAAAACCATGAAATGCGACCAGTATCAGGGGTACTATCGGAGTCGTCCGATCCCGGCGGAGGCCTTCATTGAACTGTTGGAGGCCGAGGCGGGAAAACCGACAAAATACTAAGGCCCACCAAACGTCCGACCGATAAGCGGATGGGTGCGAAAAAAAAATCGGCATGCCGCCGGGAACGACCCACTGACGGTTCGAATCGATCCCGGTTGCCGAAGAAACGCCGTTTTGGCACCATGGCAGCCGATGCGGTAAATTCCGGAGTGGACCGGGCGGCCGCTGGTTCGTTTGACGCGATCGAACGAACGGGAGGAAAGTCCGGGCTTCACAGGGCGGGATGCCGGGTAACACCCGGCGGGGGTGACCCCAGGGAGAGTGCCACAGAAAGCAGACCACCGACCTGGATTTTTCAAATCCGTCGGCCAGGGTGAAAGGGTGCGGTAAGAGCGCACCGCGCCTCCCGGTAACGGGGGCGGCATGGTAAACCCCATCCGAAGCAAAACCAAATAGGGGGGCGTCAAGAACGGCCCGTTCAGCCCCCGGGTCGGTTGCTAGAGGTGATCGGCAACGATCATCCCAGATGAATGGCCGCCTCCCCGTTCCTTGAACAGGATCGGTGGACAAAACCCGGCTTACAGGTCCACTCCGGATTAACACACTCTTTGCCGTATTTTTTATCGTAACATAGGACACCTTCCAAGGAAATGAGAATATGGCCGAAAACTGTCTTTTTTGCAAAATTGTCTCCGGCGATATCCCCAGTAAAAAAATCTACGAAGATGAAAAGGTTATGGCGTTTCACGACATCGGCCCCCAGGCCCCGGTCCATGTCCTGGTGATCCCCAAAAAGCATCTTCGCTCCCTGGATGCCCTGGACGAAGGGGATCGGGAGATCGCCGGCCATCTGCTGGAACGGGTGGCGCATGTCGCCCGTCTGCTGGATGTTCACGACGCCGGATATCGAACCATCATCAACACCAATGCCGATGGCGGACAGGAGGTGTTTCACCTGCACGCCCATATTCTCGGCGGCCGGCGCATCGGACCGATGGTGGCCCGCTGACGGCCCTTCATGATCCGTCCGCAACACGACGCTCGCCGGCATCACCCCTTGCCCCCGGCATCGCCCCTCGGAAAATCGGCGCCACCCATCGAGCGGGTCGGTCGGGATTTATAGAGAACAGCAGGAAAGGTCTGCACATGTTTAAGGTATTGATCGTCGAGAATACGAAATTTTACGCTGCGGCCCTGGAGCGGGAGATTCGCGCCAAACTTGGATTTCAGACCTATGTGGCCGGCAGTTATGATGAGGCCGATACCTTGATCGGTCAACACGGCAGTGATTTTCTCGTCGCCCTCATGAGCCTCGCCCTTCCGGATGCCCCGGATGGGGAGATCGTCGACCTGGCCGGGCGACGAAAAATTCCGGCCGTCGTTTTCACCAACTCCTTCCGG
Source organism: uncultured Magnetococcales bacterium (assembly GCA_964344355.1). Taxonomy (GTDB): domain Bacteria; phylum Pseudomonadota; class Magnetococcia; order Magnetococcales; family CAYFNE01; genus CAYFNE01. The sequence continues at coordinate 20,633 of CAYFNE010000018.1, read as the reverse complement.
GAGGAGGTGCGTTCCAAACTGCAGTCGAAAAAGGTGATCGACTATGTGGTCAAGGAAAATGCCGCCAGCGTTGATTTCGTCGTTTCCATCGTCCGCCGCGTCGCCCGCAACAAGGAGACCCGGGTCCTGGTGGTGGATGATTCACGCAGCAGCCGCTACCATCTTTCGGAGATGTTGAAGGTTCAGCAACTGACGGTCCTGGAGGCCGCCTCCGGCAAGGAGGCCCTGAAAATTCTCGACAACACCAAAAACATCAAGATGGTCATCACCGACTACAACATGCCGGGGATGGACGGTTTCGAGTTGATCCAGAAAATCCGCACCAAACACAACAAGGAAGACCTGCCGATCATCGGCATCTCCTCCTCCGAGGGACAGGCCCTGTCGGCCCGGTTCATCAAGTATGGCGCCAACGATTTCGTTCACAAACCGTTCCTGGTCGAGGAGTTCGTCTGCCGTATTTCACAAAACCTCGATATCGCCGACTATGTCAGCGCCCTGCACGATTCGGCCATCCGTGATTTTCTCACCGGTCTCCACAACCGCCGCTACTTTTTCGACAAGGGGCAGAGCCGTTTCGAGACGGCCGGCAAAAATGGCAAGAGCATCAGCCTCGGCATGATCGATGTGGACCATTTCAAAAAGGTCAACGACACCTACGGACATGACGGCGGTGACGCGGTACTGAAAAAAGTCGCCGAGTTCCTGAAAACCCGTTTCCGTGCCAACGATATCGTCGCCCGTTTCGGTGGCGAAGAGTTTTGCGTCCTGCTCTACGACCGCAGCCCCCGCGAGGCCCGTTTTGAATTTGAACAGTTGCGCATCCTCATCGAGGAGATGGAAATCGTCTTCCAGGGAAAAATTCTCCGGGTCACCGTCAGCATCGGCGGTTGTCTGCAACTGCGCGATACCCTGGATGGCATGGTGACCGTCGCCGACGAACGCCTTTACCAGGCCAAAACCAACGGCCGCAACCGGGTCTATCCCATAGCGGTTTGATCCGGGCTGTCCCCTCCGCTTCGGTCGATGCCGAAAACGCCGCCTGTTGGACCGGATGGCGTATTCGGCATCGCAACGGCCGGGACCGGACCGTCACACCGTAAAAGCCCCCGGCCACCCGGAGCGATTTAAGCATTTCACCCTTTTTTCCCTTTTTTCCCTTTTTCCTCCCCCACCCGTTTCCGCCACGCCCCAGGCGCCGTCCGTTCCAGCCATTCACCCAGGGTGGGCCGTTGTCCATCGATATCCACACCCTCGGCAAACAGATTTTGCCGGGCTTTTTTCGGTTTTCCCACGCTGGCCTTGACCAGATCGGAAAACATGAACGGAAAGGCGGTACTGAACGGATGGACGATGACATGCAGGCCTTTGCAGTGCAGATGCCAGGCCATCAGCCAATAAACATGGACCTGCCAGGTCACCAGGCTTTCGTTCAACCCCACATCCACCAACCGTTCATCCCCCGACTCACGCCGACCGGCGCGGCTGGCCAGGGTCCAGTCGGGTGGCGGCAGAATGAAATCGAACACCATTCTGGCCCGCCAGTTGGGCGACCAGAAAAATTTTTTCTTCTTCGGTACCCGCACCTCCTTGAAAATGGGATCCGGCAAGGCTGACACGGTCCGCCAGCGTTGATCGTATACCGGATGACACTCTTTTTCTTTATGAAAAGGCAGGGAAAAGTGGATCTCCCGGGGCCGGGGATTCAAGTCCGGCAGTTTCCACCATTTATCGATGGTGGGATTGATGCAGATCTCCCCGGGCCAGCCGCCGATTTTTTTCAACAGGTGGGATTTGCCCGATCCTGGCGGACCGGCGACCAGAAGGGTTTTGTTTTTCAGTTTCCCGGGCAGGTAAATGCCTTTTTTCTCCTTGAGTTTCAACATGCCTGTCACCCCTTTTCCCGTTTTTGCACCATGGTTCCGATAAACGGTGATCATCCGCCATTTTCAGGACGATGTTTCCGATACAGGGCATGGATCAAACCATCGGACAGACCAATTTGCGGCACGATTATTTTTTCGATACCCGCCCACTTCATCACCCGTTTGAAAATTTGTCCCGCCGGCACGATGACATCGGCGCGGTCGGGACGAAGGCGCAGTTTTACCATGCGCTCTTCCAGGGTCAATCCTTTCAGGTGTTCATGCAACTTGACCAGTTTTTTCAGGGTGAGGGGTTTTTCCTGTCTTTTTCGGGTCAACTTGAACAGTTTGTTGATGTTGCCCCCCGAACCGATGGCTTGCAGACCCTGAATCCGGGCACTGTTGTCCACCACCCATTCGGCCATTTTTTCCCATGAATCGGCGGTGACCAGCCCTTCCTTGATCCGTACCGTACCGATTTCAAACGATTGGGCCGCCAATTGCCGACCATCCTCCAACAAGGTCAGCTCGGTACTGCCACCACCGACATCGATGAACAGATAGGCTCCTTCCATAAATCGACCATCCAACCGGTTAAAGGCGATATATTCCGCCTCCTGGGAACCATCGATGATTTTCAAATCGACTTCCGTTTGCCGTTGCACCCGTTCGACGAGTTCGGAGCCATTTTCCGCATTGCGCATGGCCGATGTGGCGCAGGCGAGATGGTCCTCCACCCCACAGACGGTCATCAAATGTTGAAAAGCCTGCATGGTTCGCAGAAAATACCCCGCTTTTTCTTCGGAGATACGACTTTTCAAAAACACATCCTCCCCCAGGCGCAGTGGAACGCGGTAGAGATCCGCTTTGTGTACCAGGGGGGTCCAATTTCCCACTTCATAAACATTCGCCACCAACAAACGCACGGCGTTGGAACCAACATCGATTGCAGCCAGCTTCACTATATATCCTTTATGTCATATTAATATTCTGTTGCTCCGTGTCTATTGAGAGGTCCCAACCGATATTTGGTTCCCTGGATCTCTCCATTTTTCCATCGAGATGGCCGGTTTTCCCGATTCCGCCGCCGGCCCGACCGGTGGCCGGGGGGAGCATACGGACTGTCCGGCCCTGCACGTTTTACCGTTGTGCGGTTGACTGTTCTGGCCAACCCTGCGGGACACCCCCGGTTCGGTGTATCCCGCCGCCGCCCCGGTCAGGCCAACGACACCCGCCCCTCCGCCACCGTCACCGCAACGCTGGTCATGGCCGCCTTGCCCTCCGGGTCCGGTCCCAGACAGGCGCCGGTGGCCAGGTCGAAGATCCAGTTGTGGATCCGGCACTCCACCCGATCGCCATGATCGGTGCCTTTGCACAGGGTGGCCTTGGAGTGGGGGCAACGGGCTTCGTAGACACGAACGGTGTCGGCATCGACCCGGAAAAGGATCAGATCGCCGTCGTTGCGGTGAATACACTGCATTTTGCCGATGGGAAAATCGTCCAGACGGCCGAGAAGATTGCCTTCCGGTTCCGGTTTTTCCGTTTTGATCTCGGGCAGCAGGTCGAGATCGTTCATGATGTCGATGGCATCCAGGGTTTTGTTGAGACCGGCGGCGGGAAAGGCCATGAGCACGGCATCGAGGATCTCCTCGCGGCTGGCGCCGGCCTTCAGGGCCTTGGGGGCGTACTGACGCAAACCCCGCTCGGTGCCGACGGTGACCTTGGTGACGATCTGGATCAAAAAACGCGTTTTGTCGTCCAGGGCCTGGACGCTGTGTTTATAGAATCCGAGCAGATTGGTGGCGGCTTCCGGACGGGCGGCGGCAAGATATCTCAGGGCTTTGGACATGGTTTTTCCTCACGGTTATCGTGCGCATGGGTTTGTGTTCGATATCGGTCGTTCAGTTCGGCATATACCTGGTCCGGGGTCAACCCCTGTTCGGCCATCATCACCAGCAAGTGAAAACAGAGATCGGCGATTTCATGGATGGTCCGTTGCGATTGGCCATTTTTGGCCGCCAGCACCACCTCGATGGCCTCTTCCCCGACCTTTTGCAGAATGCGGTCGCGCCCCTGGCGGAACAGATCGGCCACGTAGGAGTTTTCCGGCAACTGTCGTTGCCGTTCCATCACCCTTTGATAGAGCCGGTCGATGATCTCTCGGTCCGAAGCGGTCATTTTTTGCCGTAGACGCTTTCCGGATCCACCGTCGGCGCCGCCACCTCCTGCCAGCCACCCGGCACCGCCTGCAGATAAAAACAGCTTTGCCGGCCGGTGTGACAGGCGACACCGATCTGATCCACCATCAACAACAGGGTATCGCGATCACAATCGGTGCGGACCGCCTTGACCTTTTGGATATGGCCGGAGGTTTCGCCCTTTTTCCAAAACTGTTGCCGGCTGCGCGACCAGTAACAGGCGATACCGGTGCGCAGGGTTTCTTGCAAAGAGTCCCGGTTCATCCAGGCCATCATCAACACCTGACCACTGTCATATTGTTGGGAGATGGCGGGGATGAGACCATCGGCGTTAAATTTCAGGGATGCCAAATCGGGAATTTTGTCCATAGTCGACCTTTTGATGAAACGTTATTTTGGCAAGCGGCTCCTGGCAACCCCTTCTCCGGTTGCTCCGGACCACTCTCCACCGGTTGTTCCGGTGGTCTGGTTTTCCGGACACCATCGCCGCCAGGCGGATCGGAAAAAATGTTCCATATCGCGTGCAAAACCGGGCGCTTCCCCCAGGGGCGATGCCTTGATATTCCCGAACGCGACCAATCAGTGTCAATTTGCCCATTGGCATACCTTGCCGGTCAAACAAACGTTGACAGCCCACCCGTATCGACGGGTTCGACAAGGTGGGCACATGGACGATCAGCCGGGATCCCGGCACCCGGGCCAGGATCTCCCCCGGACCGCGGCCACTTCAGCAGTAATTTTTAGCCGGCTGTTGAAGGAACCGATGGTGACATGCAAGGGAAAACCTTTGAAATCGTGGTGATCCAGCCGGCAACCGACCGTCCCTCACACCCGGACATCGATCCCGTGTTGCCGCAGGTAGGCCTTCACCTCTGGAATGGTGTGTTGGCGAAAATGAAAGATCGAGGCCGCCAACACCGCATCGGCGCCGCCCTCCCGGACCCCTTCCAGCAGGTGGACCATTTCACCGACGCCACCGGAGGCGATCACCGGAATGGTCACCGCATCGGCGATGGCGCGGGTCAACACCAGGTCATAGCCGATTTTGGTGCCATCGCGATCCATCGACGTCAGCAGGATCTCGCCGGCGCCATACGCTTCCATGCGTTTGGCCCATTCCAAGGCGTCCAAACCGGTTGGTTTACGGCCACCGTGGGTAAAAATTTCCCAGCGCCTCGGCACGCCGTCATCGTCCCGTTCGACACATTTGGCATCGATGGCAACGACGATGCACTGGGAACCGAACTGTTCCGAGGCCTCCTTGACGAACTCGGGCCGAAAGACCGCGGCGGTGTTGATGCCAACCTTGTCGGCGCCGGCGTTCAACAAACGGCGGATGTCCTCGTTGACGCGGATGCCGCCACCCACCGTCAAGGGGATGAACACCTGCTCGGCGGTGCGCCGCACCACGTCGAGAATGGTATCGCGATTTTCATGGGAGGCGGTGATGTCCAAAAAGGTCAGTTCATCGGCCCCCTCCAGATCATAGCGGCGCGCCGCCTCCACCGGATCGCCGGCGTCGATCAGATCCTCGAACTGCACCCCTTTGACCACCCGGCCTTCACGCACATCCAAACAGGGAATAATCCGCTTTGCCAACATCAGCCCTTCACTCCCAGCCAAAATGGAACCACCCGAAAATATTCATGTAAAGATATCACCCCAGCCGTTCCCATGCCACCAACGCCAACTCTCCGGTACCGGACGGCAACGATAAAAAAAAGACCACCCAACGATCGGGTGGTCTTTTTTGTCATGCGAATCTGGCCGTTTACCGTCAGGCGACCTTGATCTTGGCCGAGGCGCTGAAGCTCTCACCCTTGTTGTCGGTCCAGGTGATCGTCAACGGTCCCGAGGCTTCCGCCTTGACGTAGAAGGCGAAATAGGGGTTTTTTGAAATCGCCCCGGTCCAGGTGGATTTGAGGATATCCTTGCCACCATAGTTGACCACCACTTTTTCGATGAAGTGGGCGGGAATGGGCTTGCCGGTGGCCTTGTCCTTGCGGAGCCCGCTCTCCATGGGGTGTTTGATCAGGGATTTGATCTGAATCAGATCACCCTTTTTGGCCGCCTTGCGCGGGCCGCGCACCTTGGGTTTACCAATCTTTGCCATCATTATTCTCCCGTTCGTCTATCGCTGTTGGCCCACGGATCAACCGGCGCAACCACCGGCGGCCACCGTGATCTCCTTGACAAAACCGTACAGCTTGCCGGTGTTGGTCTTGGCGATGGCCCGCACCTTGGAAGTCTTGGCCATCTTGATGCGAAACTCGGTGTCGACCTTGCCGCACTCCGGCGTAAAGTCGAACTGGGCGATGAACGGGTTCGGATTGTTGTCCACGAAAACCGCCAGCGATTGAATATAATTGCCCGCTTCCATGGGATGATCCACCGATACCGGCAGACGCACCAGGGCGGCGTTTTCAGCCGTGGGCGGGGTATTGATCTTGACCTTTTCCATGGAAATGGGACCGCTGCCCATTTTATCGGTGATCAAATCCTCGACGGGGCCCGCTTGGGCGCTGCGGGGCGCCGCCGTCAACATGCCGCCGGCAGCGACCGCCGCACCAGCGGCGCCAACCGTGCGAAAAAAGCTTCTACGCGTCAACTCTCTTTTTTGCTCCATTTCCAAGCCTCCAATAGCGGCGTCAATGTGGGTGCAACCAGGGCAGGGCTCACTCCTTGCCCTCCTCGGTCTCCTCTTCCTCATCTTCCTCTTCATCCTCCTCTTCATCTTCTTCCGGAGGATCCTGCTCCTCGTGGGCGATGCCGACATGACAGTCGATGCAGGTTTTGTCGCCTTTTTCCATCGCCTTTTTATGTTTTTTGGCGGCGGAGCGGTCCTGCTCGTCAAATTTCATGTTTTCAAATTTATGGCAATACAGACACTCCTTGGAGCCACGATGGCGCATTTCGGTGATGACGTTTTGTGCCAGGTGATAGCGGGCGGCATCGAAGGCTTCCCGATCGGGATAGGTGCCGATGGTGTGGTGGAAGATATCCTTGGTGCCGATGATCACCTTGGCCATATATTTGTCGAAATAGTCACCGATGGTCTTGCCGTGCGGCACGTGACAGTCGGCACAGGTGGCCTGCACGCCCGAGGGATTGTTGTAGTGGACGGTCTCCTTGTACTCCTCATAGACCCCATCCATCTCGTGGCAGGAGATACAGATTTCCATTTTGTTGGTGGCGGTCATGAAGCCGAAATGGAAAATCAGCGCGAAGATGATGGTGGCGACGAATGTGGCCGCCATCACCACACCCAGTGCCTTCTGACTGGGGGTGCTCAGCCAGTTCCAAATCCCTTTCAAAAAATTCATGGATGCGTTCCTTGTGAAGAAAGCGTGATCGTTACCGTCGCCATGGTACGGAAACCGTTGTAAAACAACGTCCAGTCAACGGTCCATGACGCCCAAACGTACACTCCTTGTACTCTACAGGGGGCCATATATACACAATGCCCCGGCAAATGTGCAAGGGATGCCCCCCCGGAGCGGTTTTCATTCCCAGAGCCGATCTCCCCTCCCCCTTTGTTTCATGACGGAAAATCTTGCTCTTGCGGTCCGGCGGGACCGGTGTCCCGTGAAACCGGTCACTCCGGAGGTGTAAAAAAAAGCGGGACCCGGGTGGGTCCCGCTTTTCGATGGATACCGTACCGCTCCAGCCGTCAAACTCAGGTGAAGGTATCGGCCATGATGCTTTGATACCAGCTCTCGTTGTAGAGGGCTTCCTGTTTGCGGATGTATTCCGGAGCCTTGGCGGGAGAGAGCCCGCCGGTGATTTTTTGCACCTTGTCCGGTTTGGCGGGATCGAACTTGTAGACCGCCGCGACGCTGATGCCGAAATCGGGGCTCAGCATGCTGTAACAGGTGTTGGTGTAGGCCGGATCCGGTTCCGGTTTGCCGTTGAGCGCGGCGACGATGGCATCCGCGGCGACCTTGCCTTCGGAGTTGGCGGCGTAGCCGGACTTGGGCAGACCGGCGGCGGCGCTGGAGTCACCGATGACGTAGATTTTCTTGTGAATCTTCGACTCGAAGGTTTTCAGGTTCACCGGGCACCAGCCGGAGGCATCGGTCAATTTGGCCATCTGGGCGATCTTGCCGGCCCGCTGGGGCGGAATGACGCTGATACAGCTGCTGGTGTGCTCTTCCTCGAAACCGTTATTGTCGGTGTAAACGGTCATCGATTTGGCGTCGACCCGGACCACCTTGCCGCCTTCAGGACCGGAGATCCATTCGATCTTGCTGTTGCTGCCGCCGTAGCCATAGAGCTGCCGCCAACCGCCTTCGAACAGGCCCTTCTTGGAAAATTTGGCCTTGGGATCCAGAATCAGCACTTTCGATTTGGGTTTGTGCTTTTTCAGGAAGTGGGCCACCAGGCTGGCGCGCTCATAGGGTCCCGGCGGGCAGCGGAAGGGATTGGGAGGGGCGACGAGGATGAAGGGATCGCCATCTTTCATCGCCTTGAGCTGTTTGGCCAGGGTCACGGTCTGCGGACCGGCCTTCCAGGCGTGGGGCATCTTGTGGGTGGCCGCTTCGTCATAGCCTTCCAGCGGTTTGAAGTCCACACCCGGCGCCACCACCAGGGCATCATATTTGAACTTGTGGCCGCCGACGGTACCGACGGTCCGGGCCTCGGGATCGATGTTGTTGACATGATCGTGGACGACGTTGAGGCCGTGTTTTTTCAGGCCGCTGTAATCCCAGCGCTGCTGGGCGATGTTGCGGAAACCGGCCACCACCCAGTTGCTCAGCGGGCAGGAGTGATAGTGGCGGTTCTGTTCGATCAGGGTCACATCGATGGTCTGGTCGGCCATGCGGATGTATTTGGCGGCAATGGCGCCGGCGTATCCACCACCGATCACCACCACCTTCTTTTTGGCACCGGCAATCGCAGGCGCACTGCCAGCGACGACCCCAGCCGCCGCCACTCCACCGGTCAGCTTGATAAAACTTCTGCGCGTAATCTTCGACATGGTTTTGATCTCCTTTGTCCCGATGGCCTATTTCTTTTGTTTGGCGTAAAAGTGGGCGATCGCCTCAAGATCCTTGAGCGACATTTTGTCGACCTTCTTGGCCATTTTTTTCGGCTGCGGAACTTTCATCGCGGTGTTTTTGAGATCCTGCATCTTGAACAGCAGATAGTCCAACCACTGGCCGGCTACGCGTGGCGTATCTTCATCGTCGGCCTCCTGCACCCCGGTTTTGCCGTGGCAGTTTTTACATTTTTTCGCCTTCTTTTTACCTCTTTTCGCCAGCTTTTTATCGACTTTGGTCGCCAGTTTGGAGTTGGGGTGACTCATGGCGTTCACCCACTTCTGCTTGGCGAAAAAGTCGGCCATCTCCTTGGTCTGCTCTTCGGTGTACCCCTTGGCGATACGGCCCATGATGGTGGAAGGACGGGTTCCATCCTTGAATTCCTGCATGACATACGTCAAATAGGTGCTCTGCATGCCGGCGATGCTGGGCATGGCCGGACCGGCGGACACACCATTCGTGCCATGGCATCCCGCACACGTATTAGCCATGGCGGCAGCGGATGGACCGGCTTCGGCGGTGGAACCGAACAACGTACCGCCCAACAGGAACCCACCTGCCAAGACCAACATGTGGATTTTTTTTCGATGCATGTTACCCTCCTAATCAAACATCAAGATTATGGATAAGAAACAACCGATTCAGACCGGCTGAACTCGTATTGGCGTTTCCAGCCCGGGGCTAGAACTCACCTTTCGCGGCACCCGCCATCATTTCCTGGATGACGCTGCTGACCCTCAAAGCCTCCTTCCTCAGGTCAGGCGGCAGTTTCTTGCCGCCATAGATCATCATGTCGAGGTTCATGGAGTGCATCCACAGTTTGCCGTTTTTGTCCTCGACCAAGGCAATGCGACAGGGCATGAACCCGGTATAGGCATCCCGATAGTCGGCCATCATCTTGCCGACGGCCGCATCGCAAAATGAGAGAAATGTCACGTGACGGTAGGGTTTGCCGGTGATGGCCTGCACCTGTTTGTAGAACGGCGCTTCACCGACGAACAAAAAGTTGCGCGCTGAGGCGAGGCTTTTCAGGGAATCTTTCACGTCCTCGGGGGTGAGATCCGGATCCTCCACCGGCACCGACCACATCATCGCCTCACCGGGGTCCTTGGTCTCCAGGAGCTTGGTGGCGAACTCGGTGTACATCTTCATGTAACCGGGATCGAACTCCGCCAGGACGGGGGCCAGTTTGGCAAAGGCGACACCACCCCCAAGAAGCACCAGCAGCCCAAGCACAGCCAACAGGTTTCTGATTAACGCCATCGATCAAGGTCTCCAGTTGTGGTTGTAAGGTCCGACAGCCCTTGGCGACCGTCCGCCGTGTTCCCACCCCCCCTGGGCGCCTGGCACATTAAAGGCATGCATCCGCCAATAGACTCCATCGTTACGAGGGTATGACACATAGCCCCAGCGCTTCCCGCCTGTCAACCCACTTTTTAGAATATAATTTTCAGGAAACCCTTATATGGAAACAGTCCTTTTTCCACAAATTGTACATTTGTATTCTGGCCTTGCACGGCGTTGCGTATAAGATCATTTTTCGACAGATTTCTCGGTGTTTCTCAAATTTTTCAACAAGTTGAAACAACCATCCAAACAGAGGCCGCCTGGCCCGCAGGTGCGGGCGAACCAGGGGGAAGAGACCGTGGGAGCGGTCTCGCCGCGGGTGGGGATTCAGAAACCGCCCAATAACACAACAAAAAAAATGTACTAATTTTTTAAAAAATTTTGCAAAAAAGTAACGCCGGCCGGGTCTGGCCGTTACGAAATCCAGGGCTGTTCCCACAGCCCCAGGTAGACCGGATGACCCTTTTTCGAGGTCATCCAGGCGGCCAGAACCGGGCCGATGGCCGGGTAAAGGGGCGCCGTCGCCAGGGTCTCCACGTCCATCCACAGCACGTCGAGGGATTTGGTGTGATGCGGGTTGAGGCAGGGCAGGCCGGCGTAGTCGGAAATGTCGAAGATCAGGTGCAACACCTCGCGGCCGCCGGCGTGGGTTTCGACGGTGAACACCTGGTCGCCGGGGTGAACCTCCAGGTCCAGTTCCTCGGCGAACTCGCGGACGAGACAATCGCTCAAGCTCTCCCCGGGATCGACCTTGCCCCCGGGGAGGTTGAAGCGGTCTCGGCCCCCATAGCGGTAGTGCATGACCAGTAGACGCCGGTCGGAAACCACCAGACCGCTGGGGCGAACGATCATTTTTCGGTTCCGTCCGCTGCTGTGGTGGTTTTTTTGGCACGTTTTTTCTTGATGGCCTCGGGTTTTACCGCCACCTCCTTGTCGCCGAACAGGACCGTTTTCAACCAGGAAAAGGCAAAGGCGGTCAAGGCGTCATCATCGGTTTTCAGCCGTTGCCGGGTTTCGGAATCGACATCGAACCGTTCCAGAAAACTGGAGTTGAAAACGAATTCGCGAAATTTTTCCGGGTTGGTGCTGGCCATGTAGAAAAATTCCGAGACCTGCAACGAGGTGCTGACCGCATCGCCGGCGGAGCGGCGTTTGAGAATGATCTCCATCCAGCCGCGATTTTGTTCATCATAGCCGTCGGAGCCTTGATCCCGCCGCCATTCGGCCACCGTCTGCCGGTTGGACTCCCGATGTCCCTGGCAGTAGTCTTCCTTGATGAGGAAATAGAACTCCTCTTCACCGGCCTCCTGCTGCCGATGCATCAGCGCCAGGCCGATGGGATAATAGCGGCAGGTGACCGGGCGGTCCTCATAGACCGAACAGCCGGCGTCGGTGACGAAGGGACATTTCCCGGTCTCCTTGTCCATGGCCATCATCGCCACCGGCAGTTGCCCTTTGGAGAGGGTGTGGGGGTTGGCGTACTGATAGAGAAACTGTTCGGCGGTCAGGCCGAGCCGGCGCCGCAGGCGCAACATGTCATAGGGGGTGAGGAGAATTTCGATGTTGGCGCAACATTTGTTGAAACAGGAAATTTCCGGGTGGCAGCGGAACTGAAAGGGGGTTCCTTCGGTCAGGCGCACCGGGTGCAACACGTCCCGCACCTCCCGGGGCATGTTGCGCATCTCCTCCTCCAGGTTCATCACCTTGTCGCGTTCGGCTTCGTAGCCTTTTTCAGACATGTATCACAATTCCTTGATCTATGGGTGGGTGGATACCGTTTGGTGGCCGTTCAGCCGGTGGCGCGAAACCGCCTGTTCCGTCCCGGGCCGGCATGGGAACGTTCCGTGATTGTTCAACAAACCCGAACACCCGTGGATTGGTCATTTTCGCCGCCGGGACGCCGACTTCAACCCGCAACGCCCGTCGTTGCCGACAAAACGCATCCCTGGTTCACCAGGGAGTCCGGCAACGACCGGTTTCGAAACAAGGTTTCCCGGCCTCGTGGCCACTTTGGGCGTCCGTAATGATCCGTTAATAAAAATTGACAAAATTACATAAAAAAAAAGGGCGGCCAAGGCCGCCCTTTTTGGTGAGACGCTTACTTGGACACGAGATCGATATGTGCCCGTTTGAAGGTTTTCCATTCGCCGGTTTCGACGTCGATGCGGCTGTTGACGAAGCATTTCCAGTTCTCTTCGTCGACATAGTTGTGATCCATGTTGTAGTAGAACCCGGGGTAGCGGGTCTCTTCACGGAACAGCATGTGCCGCAGGTGGGCTTCACCGGCGTAGATGCGGTGGAAGTTCTCCCAGGCGCGCATCAGTTCGTGGAGATCGCGGGCCATCATCTTCTCGGAGTCTTTCTTCAGCTCCTGAAGCTTGTCGACGGCGATGCCCATCAGGGTGGTGTTGGTGGTGTACCAGGTACCGACACCGGCCACGTACTCATCCATGATTTTCTGCAGGCGGGCCTGTAGCATCCGCGGGGTGATGTAGTGGGGGTTCACATCTTCCATGGTGCTGTAATCCTTGTGCTCCATGTAGACGCGGACCGGGGCGTAGATCTCTTCGGCCAGTTCCTGGGCGTTTTTATCCAGGTTGGGCACATAGTCCTTGTGATCCAGGTGCCAGGCCAGCATGGATTTGGCGGCGATCCGGCCTTCGGCATGGGAACCGGAGGAGAATTTGTGACCGGAGGCGCCCACACCGTCGGCAGCGGTGAACAGGCCTTTGACGGTGGTCATGCGGGTGTAGTTTTTCTGGCCGGGCTCGGGATTTTCACCGGCTTTCGGCGGCGCATCGCCCCATTGCCACTCCGCGGGAGCGATATCGTTGGGACCGGAGACCCAGATGCCGCAGCAACCGGAGTGGGAACCGAGGAAGTAGGGCTCGGTGGGCATCAGCTCGGAGGGGACCTTTTCGGGCTCGATGTTTTCACCGGCCCAGACACCGGCCTGACCGACGCACATATCCAGGAAGTCTTCCCAGGCCTCGGCTTCGAGGTGTTTGATTTTCTTCTTGGCGACCTTGGGACCGAACTCTTCCTCATAGGAGGCGGCCAGGGCCTGCAGGGCGGTGTCGGTGCGCATGAAGATCGGACCGCGGCCTTCGCGCTGCTCTTTCATCATCAGATGGTTGCGCAGGCAGGTGGCGGGCACTTTGGCGAGACCGTAAGGAGGATAGTCTTTCAACATCTCCTTGTTGGTGTCCATGTACACTTCGCCTTTGCAGTTGGTGGCCTTGGCTTTGAAGAGCAGGAACCAGGCACCGACCGGGCCGTAACCGTCCTTGAAGCGGGCGGGGACGAAACGGTTTTCCATCATGGTCAGCTCACCACCGACCTGGGCGACCATGGCGTAGGTGGAGCCGGCGTTCCAGACCGGATACCAGGTGCGGCCCATGCCTTCGGCCACGGAGCGGGGACGGAAGACGTTCACCGCGCCGCCGGCGACGCAGAGGATGGTGCCGGCCTTGTAGACGTAGATTTTGTCTTCACGATTGGAGAAGCCGACGGCACCGGCGATGCGGTTGTTGTCGTTGGCGTCCAACAGCAGTTTGACGATGAAGACGCGCTCCTGGATGCGGTCCATGCCCAGGGCTTTCTTGGCGGCTTCGGCGACGATGACCTTGTAGCTTTCGCCGTTGATCATGATCTGCCATTTACCGGAGCGGACCGGCTTGCCGCCTTCGGCGAGGCTCTTGTCTTCGTCGCCGGGCTGTTTCCAGATCGGCAGGCCCCACTCTTCGAAGAGCTGCACGGAGTTGTCGACGTGACGGCCGACGTCATAGATCAGGTCATCGCGGACGATGCCCATGAGGTCGTTGCTGACCATGCGCACATAGTCGGCGGGGTCTTGATCGCCGAGATAGGTGTTGATGGCGGACAGACCCTGGGCCACGGCGCCGGAGCGCTCCATGGAGGCCTTGTCGACCAGGTTGATGCGGACGCCCTCGGGTACCCAGCGCATCAGTTCGTAGGCCGCGCCGCAGGCCCCCATGCCGCCACCGATGATGAGGATGTCGGTTTCGACTTCAACGATATCAGGATTTCCAAAGCTACCCATTCTTATCTGCTCCTTGTTTTATTGAGTTCGTAAACCAACTGTTAGCCGGAGATGGTCGGCAGTTCGGACTGGGGCAGGTTGAAAAAGCCCGGGTCGTTCAGCTTCGACTGGTCCGGTTCCGGTTTGCCATCGTAGAGGTTGATGGCGCCCTCGGTGGTGGTGCGAATGGGGAACTTGAAGCGTTTGACGTTGCCGTTGCGGAATTTGATGGTCCACATGATGGAGTCGGAACCGCGCAGGGGCACCACGGCGCCGCCCATGGGCACGACATCGGCATAGGCCCGGACTTCGATGGCTTGCTGCGGGCAGATCTTCACGCAGGAGTAGCACTCCCAACATTGATCCGGTTCCTGGTTGAAGCCTTTCATCCGTTCCTTGTCCAGCTTCATCAGGTTGTTGGGGCAGATGTACATGCAGGCGGTCTTGTCCTGGCCTTTACATCCGTCACATTTGTCACTGATTACAAAACTTGGCATTTGAATGCCCCTCTCAAAAGATGGTTATGGGATTCGTCCTTTTGATTATTCAAAACGTTACCGGGGACTCAACCGGTGGCCGCCTTGTGCATTTTGATCTCCACCTTGTCGCCCTCCTTGAGGGTGGCGTAGTAGGCCTGGAGAATTTTGACCACTTCCGGACGGCTGAATTCCGCCGGGGGTTCCTGACCTTCGGAGAGCATCTTGCGCAGCTTGGTGCCGGAGAGCAGCAGGCGATCGTCCTTGCCGTGGGGGCAGGTTTTCATCGAGGCCATGCCGTGGCACTTGTAGCAGTAGAAGGTCCAGTCGATTTTCAGGGGACGGGTTTTGAGGTCGTCCTCGGAAACCTGGTCGAAGATGTATTGGGCGTCGAAGGGGCCGTAGTAGTCACCGACGCCGGCGTGGTCGCGGCCGACGATCAGGTGGGAGCAGCCGTAGTTTTGCCGGAAAACGGCGTGCAGCAGGGCCTCCTTGGGACCGGCGTAGCGCATTTCCATGGGGTAGCCGGCCTGGACGACGGTATCCTTGACGAAATATTTGTCGATCAGGGTGTTGATGGCGTCGGCGCGCACCTCGGCGGGGATGTCGCCGGCTTTCAGCTTGCCCAGGATCTGGTGGACCAGCACGCCGTCGAGGGTTTCGATGGCGATCTTGGCCAGGAACTCATGGGAACGGTGCATGGGATTGCGGGTCTGGAAGGCCGCCACCTTGTGCCATTTTTTCTCTTCGAACAGGGCGCGGGTTTCGGCGGGGCGCATGTAGATGTCGCCATATTTTTCCGGGAAACCGCCTTCGGAGAGCGCCCGCACCGGGCCGGCGATGTTGATGGCCTTCTGGTTCATCACCTTTTGCACGCCGGGGTGTTCCATGTCATCGGTCTGGAAAACGGAGCGGCACTCCAAACCCTTGTCGATGGTGTATTTTTCCTCGACGGTCATCAGGCCGCGGATTTCGCCGGACTCATCGTCGATCAGGGCGATTTCCTGGCCGATGTCCAGGTCATCCGCGTCGTGTTCGTTGACCGAGAGGGTGACCGGGATGGGCCAGAAGACGCCGTTGGCCAACCGGGTTTCGTCGCAGACGCCCTGCCAGTCGGCCTTGCTCATGAAACCGTCCAGGGGGGTGAAGGCGCCGATGCCCAGCATGATCAGATCGCACGATTCCCGGGAGGTCATGCGGATCTGTTTGAGGGTTTTGGCTTTTTCCAAGCCGGCGGTGAGGGCGCTGCCGGTGAGCATGAGGGGTTTCAGCGGACCGCCGCCATGGGGGGGTACCAATCTTGACATATATGTTCTCCTTCTATGACCTGTAAATCAGATAAAGAAAAATACGATCCGGGACTGTTTACCGCCCGAAATCGTCTCGGTTCCGGTTGTACGTTTCGTGATATGGGCAGCCCTGCCGCTCCCCTGCCCCGTTCATTTCATTCAGGCGACGCGCGATGTCGACGCCGCCATCTCCCGTGTCATGTCGCCGACGAATGCGGCCAACGCCCGTCCCCGGTGGCTCATGGCATCCTTTTCGGCGCCAGCCATTTCGGCGAAGGTGCGGGTTTCGCCCGCGGGTACGAAGACCGGATCGTAGCCGAAGCCGTTTTCGCCGCGGGGGGCGCGGTCGATCCGTCCCTCGACGGTGCCATGGTAGTTTTTGACCCGGCCATCGGTCCGCGCCAGGCACAACACGCATTCGAAGCGGGCACCACGCCGTTGATCGGCGATGCCATCCATGGACCGCAGCAGGTGGGACAGATTATCGACGTCCGTGGCGTCGTCACCGGCGTAGCGGGCCGAGTGGACACCGGGGGCGCCATTCAGGGCATCGACCACCAGGCCGGAATCGTCGGCCAGGGCGGCGCAGCCGGTGAAGCGGGCCACCTCGCGGGCCTTTTTTTCGGCGTTTTCCTGAAAACTCTTCCCGTCCTCGATCACCGGGGGGCAACCGGGAACATCGTCAAGGCTGAGGAAGGAGACGGCGCCCCGGGGGAACATTCGCCGAATTTCCTTGATTTTCTTTTGGTTACGAGTGGCCAGGACGATTTTCAATGGGAGAGTTTATTTCCAATAGAAGTATATAATGGACATCTAATGAATGGCATGTTGCCTTGCCATAAATGCCGTGTCAATGGCAAGTCTCGCATAAAATAAATTTTTGTCAACAAGATTTTCTTTGGGCAAGGAAAGAGCCCCTTTTTCAGCCGATTTTTGCCCGTTCGGCGATCATTTTTCGTTCCTGGAAACATGGTTCGGGGGAGGCAAGGGTGTTATGCTGTTCCCAGGATTATTTTATGGATGGCCAAAGCGGAAAACCGGTGGCCGGAGCATCGACGCGCTTGCGTCCAATGACGGGGATTTTAGATGACGATCAGAGTGGGTATCAATGGATTTGGCCGCATTGGCCGCAGTATTTTTCGGGCCGCCAATCGGGACCCGTTGTTTCAGGACATTGCCATTCAGGCCATCAACGATCCCGCGCCGAAGAAGACGTTGATCCATCTGCTTCGTTATGATTCGGTGATGGGGCCGTTGCGTCGTTCCTTTGAAGAGACCGATGAAGGCATGGCGGTTGGTGGTCATGCCATTCGCATGACCGGGGAACGGGATCCCGGCGCCATCGCCTGGGGGGATGCGGGTGTTGATTATGTCATCGAGGCCACGGGACGGTTCGCCAAGCGCGATCTGGCGGAAGCCCATCTCAAGGGTGGCGCCCGCCGGGTGGTGATCACCGCCCCGGCCAAGGGTGAGGTCAAGACCTTCGTCATGGGGGTCAATGAGGATGAGTATGACCCGGAGCAACACACGGTGGTATCCAACGCCTCCTGCACCACCAACTGTCTGGCGCCGATGGCGCGGGTGGTGATGGACCGGTTTGGCATCGAGCGGGGGTTGATGACCACCATCCATGCCTACACGGGTGACCAGAACCTGGTCGATTTGCCGCACAACGATTTACGCCGGGCGCGGGCCGCCGGTTTATCGATGATCCCCACCAAGACCGGCGCCGCGGCGGCCATTGGTTTGGTGATTCCGGAGTTGAAGGGACGTTTTGACGGATTGGCGGTGCGGGTGCCGACGGCCAACGTATCGATGGTCGATGCGGTGATGGAGGTTGAGCGCGCCTGTACGGTCGAGGAGGTCAATCAGGCGTTTCAGGAGTCGGTGAACCGTTATCTGGGATATGAGGCGGAGCCATTGGTTTCCATCGATTATCAGGGCGATCCGCGGTCGTCGATTGTCGATGCCGACAGTACGCGGGTGATCGGCAACACGGTGAAAGTGATGAGTTGGTACGACAACGAATGGGCCTATGCCAACCGGGTATTGGACTTGATCCGCCACATGGATGGCATGGAAATCTAACCCAACACCGTAGCGGTATTCCCCTCGAACGGATTGAGCAGCTTGGCCCCACTACCGTGAAGATCAGCGATATTCCGGGATACCAGGATCATATCGTTCACCTTCGCGGTAGCCGCCAATAGACCATCAATGACTGGGAAAGTGCGGTCGACATTCATTCGCCCCCACTCTTCCGCAACAATTCGATAAACTGGAAGAATCCGCCCAACAAAGGCATCTGTGACGACGTGAAACCATTTTTCGAGCACCATGGCCTTGTCGGGTTGGTGACGATAGGAACTTTCGATGCCTTTCCGGATTTCACCCAGCACCAAGACGCTCAGAAACAGGCTCTCGCTATCAACTTCAGCGTACCAGAGAGCCACATTTTCATGACAACGGCTGCCTTTGCGAACTTCGGATATGATATTGGTATCGAGCAGGAAGTTCACAGGTCGACATCACGGCCAAAATCCCTGGGTCGGGTTAGATCGATGCCTTCCAGGGGAGCGGAGGCCAAAAGCGCTTTCAGGTCTGGCCGGGAACTCATCTGGACGGCTTGACGTAAATGCACCCGCATTTTTTCCGCCTGCTCGGGTGGACCACGGAGAATTTTGGCCGCTCGCCGAAGTAACGATGCATCCTCTTTGACAGCTTGCACCTCCAGACGGACCACCCCCTTCTCGACGAGTTGTTGCCGATATTTTTCAACCGCTTTCCGTTGTGAATGACCCATTGACCCGTACCTCCTGTCTTTTCCATATCTATCCGGTAATATATCCGGTTATGGCTGAAAAAGCAACATTCAACACGGAAACGATCGGCAACCCCACCGGAATTTTCTTTTCGGTTGGACCGCAGCCCCACACTTTTATACCCATTTCAGAGGGACATGGCCTGATATCGAGATGGTTTACAAGAAAACGGTAGGGCGGGATTACGTCCCCGCCTGTGCACCCTCAAACCATTCGGCGGGGACGTAACCCCGCCCTACCGTACCGGCTCGCTCCAAAGCGATTGTATGCCGCAGAAACCTACACTCTCAAAATTCCCATTCCTGAAACTTTGATAATCTGTTAAGGATAACCCTCCATTATATGTTCTCACCAGACCGAACGGCGCCTATCCATGGATTTGGAAATAATTCTAGGTTTTTCCAGTTTGATTTTTGCCGTCTACAAGTGGATTTTCGACCGTCATATCCGCACTCTCCAGGAGACGGTCAGCCGCGAGACTTACAAAGAGCAGCTTCGTCATCCGTTGTTTCGGCCATTTTATGAGGCCAAGTTGCGCTTGATTCTCGATGCGGTCGATGCCTTTTTTGATCGGCGGCCACCGGGGAACCATCGGCCGTTGACTCTCCGTGGGCTTTTGACCTGCATGGGGTTGTCTCTGGGTTATTCGCTGGCCTTGTTCATTCTGTTTTGGGCTTTTGGTGGCAGTGGAACGGTCGGTGCGGTGGAACTGTTGCCGATGGCCTGGACAATATGGCAGCGGGGCTTGATGGTATTGGCGCTTTTTGGTGGTTGGGCGGTGATGTTCCTGTCCATCCGCTGGATCAAACGGCGCGAGCGGCGGGTTGAACATGACCTGTTTGCCCTCATCGAGCGATTTTTCCCAAGCCTGCCTTTATCCATGTATCGAATTCCCGTTGGCGCCATGGCGGCCATGGTTCTCTCGTTGCTATTCCTTCTCATTACCGGTCATTGGCTGCTCTCGATCGGGTTCGGTGTCACCATCGGATTTTTGGTCAGTGCCGGCGCCCTGGTTGGCATCGTTTCCGGAAGAAGGGCTCGATCCTTAACCGGCTATTTCGCCTTGGTCCTCTCCGGTATTTTGGCATTGGTTGTCGCCATTGTTCTTGCCGTATCCGGTGCGCTTGACGGCGTTGAAACTCTGGCCATAGTCGGCGCTTTGGTCATTACCTTGTCAGGGGCGGTGGCCAATACCGGCATTTTTTTCATTACCGGCGCCCTATCCATTTTGAGCTTGCCGATTTTGTTTTTTTTGAAAACCACCACCCTCGGTGGCACCGCCATTCCGCCGAGCATGGTCGGATTTTTTCTTTTTTTGGGCACCTTGCCGATCATCAACGGCCTTTTGTCAGTAGCCGCCCATACTGTACCACCCATGTTCACCCATAGTGTGCCACCCGTTTTCGGGCATTGAGCGTCAACCTAGCTTTCCATAATCCGGTCTTTGTTTCACTCTTGCCTCTTGGGTTCATAACGTTTTCCCGGAGGCACTACCATGGCTGCCCTCTGTGCCAATGTGACCGAGACACCGACCTCTTTATAGTTTAGTGTAGGG
>CAYFNE010000017.1:48341-68572 GCA_964344355.1 uncultured Magnetococcales bacterium | reverse complement strand
GGACTCTTTATGTTATATGGTTGTCAAGCCTGAGGCAACCGGATACCCATGTCTGCAGAATTGTCCGCTATCGTAAGCTGTTAAAAGATAAACCAGAAAGTTCCGGGCACTCTGGCTTGTAATGGTTCACAGTTATTGGTCGGTCATAAAGATAAAATTAAACGGGAACGACTGGTAAAGATGGGTGGTCATTTCCGTTTTGCCGTTTCCATGTTTTCAAAGGGCTGAACATGAAAAAATCAATATTGACACATTTTTTTCTGGCAACTCTTCTATTATGGTCATTTTCAGCGGCTGCTTATGATGAACGGGATGTCATGCATCTTTTGAAAGAAAACTCCTGTCGGCGATGTGACCTGTCACGGGCGAATTTGAGTAACAAATATCTTGCCGGGGCGGATTTGACCGGAGCCAATTTATATGGAGCCAATCTTGCCAATGCCAATCTTTGGCGGGCAAAATTAAATTATGCCAATCTTACAAATGCCAACCTGAAAAGGGCACATCTGGTGTGGGCTTACTTTAAAGGCGCCACCTTGTCACGGGCCGATCTGTCCGGTGCAAATTTGAGTTTTGCAACCTTGTCCTATGCACGGCTTCAATACAGTAATCTTCGCCACTCGCAACTGAGCCTGGCGGATTTTTATCAGGCAAATCTGACTGGTGCCGATTTTTTTGGTGCCGCTGTCCGGGAAACGGACTTTAAAAGGGCAATCATGATTGATGCCAAAATGGTTAACGTGGATCTTGGCAAAAAAATGGACAAGGATGAAAAAGTCAAAAGGCGTAATGAATATGAATACAACGAACTTTACCGGCCAGACCTTGCTCTCAAACAAATTTTGATGCTGGGCGAGTATCAGGGGCCATTGGGTTGGTGATGAGAGGAAAGGGCCGCTTGATGTCCCGCTCGACCATTGGCCTGACGTTTTTGTTGGACAAACCCTAATACTTCGGAGGTCCCGGTATACAACGGTTCGTGGTCATTGTCCGGCCATCAAGACATTTTACACCGAAACAAGCGGTGAGGTTCATCGACTGTCCTGAAACATGATTGCCCGCTCGGGTTGCGAATCACTTTGAATGGGAAAGAGTTGGGTGAAATGGAAAAGAGGCAAAAACAAACATCGTTCCTGCCAAGGAATTATCGTCTGCGTGATTACAGGATATTAAAGGTTCTTGACAAGGGAATTTTTGCGATCACCTATCTGGCTGTGATTGAAACCTTGCCGATGTTCTTTGTTGTCAAAGAGTTTTTTTCTTCAACCCTCTCCATGAGGGGGCCAGAGTTGAAAGTCATGGCCAAGACGCATGGCCAGATTCAAAATTTTCAGGATGATCTGTCCCGGTTTTTGAGTGACGCAAAGTTGTTGGTTGAAATTCAACATGATAATATTATCCAAATTCATGAATATTTTGAAGATAATGGAACCGCGTATATCGTCATGCCCTATCGGTGGGGGGAGAGTTTGGCTTTTTTGTTGGATAAACAATCAAAAATCAATGAAAAAACCCTGCTGCAAGTTGTTTTTTCAGTGCTTGATGGTCTTGATCAGTTACATGGGAATGGATACGTTCATAGAGGTTTGCGAATGAGCAATATTCATATCCCCAAAAACCAAAGCCAGATGCTGGCTGGCACTGGCGCAACCTGTCAAATATTGCAGCCTGAAAAGACATCAGCCTATATTTCATCTTCAAATGATTGCCCGTTTGAAAAATTTATGGGTACGGAAAAGCCGTTGGGGCCATGGACGGATATTTATTCCATGGGGTCTATTCTTTATCGGTGTGTTACCGGCAAGGGGCCGGTTCGTATCACGGAAAGGAGCAAGGCGATCGTCAAACAGCAGGATGATCCCCTGGAGCCGGCGGTAAGGGCGGGCTCCAGTGATTATTCAAAAAGGTTGTTGAGTGCAATTGATGAGGCGATGTCCATTCGAATTAAAAATCGTCCGCAAAGCACGGATGAATTTCGTAATATGTTGCAGATGTCTGATGAAGGCTCATCCGGTTTGACTTCGGGTATGGAGGGGGATATTTCTTCTGGTTTAAATCAAAAAGCAACCGTTACGGAACGATCCGGCAACAAAAGCAAATCTGGATTTTTTGGTGGATTGAAGAAAAAAATATCCGGAATGATTGGCCTTTTTGGTCGGAAAAAAGCGGAAATGAAGGTTGTCACGGATGGGGTTTCAAAGCTTTCAGAGGATGTTGGGAAAATAAACACGCTGGAAGATGTGGAAAAAGTTAAAAAGGAGCTGGAGGAAAAAGTCAGTGAGTTTCACGACAAGTGTAAAGAGTTTCATGATCAATTGTTGAAAAATGAAAAATTCATGGTCGCCACATTGAAGGAAATGGCATCGGATACAATTCATGAAGAAAAGAAAGATCAACGAACCATCAACGACGGGCAGGGAACGGGAAACAAAGAGTCGCGTAAAAGAAAGAATATTGATGAAAAGCCTGATGTGTATTTCCAAAAGAAAATCTCATCAAACATAAAACAACCATCACCGGCCGCGGATGATGGTGGTGTTGTGAAGAGTGAGGATGAAGAAATAGATAAAGATAACAATAACGGCAGTGCGGAATCATCCCCTGTGACAATTCCTCTACCTGCCAAGCTCGTTTGCCTTGATAAAACGTTGTCCAGTGAAATAGGGGATATCAACCTGGAGATTGATCAGGTGACAATCGGTAATGGACCGGAAAACTCCGTCCACATACAAACCAATAAACTGTCCAGGTCCAATGCCCGAATTTTTCCCGTTGATGGGGTTTGGCATATCGAAGAGTTCGTTGGCTCTTATGGAGTAAAATTGAATGAACGGCCCATACAGAGAAGCGCATTGAAAGAGGGGGATAATCTGTATATCGGCTATGTTCCTTTTCGGTATACGGCCATTGTTTCGGATGGAGAAGAGAGGCAAAATGAGTTGGTGGATAAGTTAAGCGGTATGCACCAAGCCAGTCAGGCGGATGGAACCGGGTTTTTCTCTGTTAAAATAATTATAAAAAATATTGATCGGGTTTCTCGTGACATCAGTGAAAAAGAAGGGAGAAAAGTGTCTGATGTCATCGAGGCGAGGATAAAGAAGGATGCCATAAGGACATCGGATACACTGTACCGGTCAAGCGCAGGAAATTTTTATATGTTGTGTAAAGACAAGGATGTGGATGTCGTCGTCAAACAGTTGGATCGGCTGATGAAAAAGATGAAATTGAAAATCGATTCCGGTAAGGTTGGCGTCAAACCATTTTTTGTCGAAGGCAGTTATGGGATGATTGATTCATCAAAATACAAGGATGCAAGGGAAATGATCAACGATCTCGGTATCATGAGCGAAACCATCGGCTTGCCATTGGTCTGATGGGCTGAAAACAGTCAAGCGGGCCGACCTCCGGGAATCGACATGCCGGTGAACGGATTCAAGGAAGGCCGGCCTTTTTTTCAAATCAAATCACCGCGTCCCTTCTCATATTTTTTCCGTTCGTGCTCCTTTAAATATTTTTTCCGCAACCGGATGGAGGAGGGGGTGACCTCCAACAGTTCATCGTCGGCGATGAACTCCAGGGACTCTTCCAGGGACATGCGGATCGGCGGGGTGAGCATGATGTTTTCATCGCTGCCGGCGGCGCGGATGTTGGTGAGCTGTTTGCCTTTGATGGGGTTGACCACCAGATCGTTGCCGCGGGTGTGGATGCCGATGATCATGCCTTCATAAATCTGGGTGCCGGGGCCGATGAAATGGCGGCCGCGCTCCTGGAGGTTCCACAGGGAAAAGGCCGTGGCCTTGCCCGGCTCCTTGGCGACCATGACGCCGTTTTTGCGCTGGCCGATGGTGGTGGTGACCAGGGGACCGTAATGGTCGAACACATGGTGCATCAGGCCGCTGCCGGAGGTCAGGGTGCGGAAGATGGTTTGAAAGCCGATCAAGCCCCGGGCGGGAATGGTATAGTCCAGGCGCACCCGGCCCTTGCCGTCGGGCACCATGTCGGTCAGCTCGCCCTTGCGTTCGCCGAGCGCTTCCATGATGGCCCCCTGGTGGACCTCTTCCACATCCACCGTCATCAATTCGTAGGGCTCCTTCTGGACGCCATCGATGGTGCGAACGATCACCTCCGGCCGGGAAACCCCCAGTTCATATCCCTCGCGGCGCATGTTTTCGATGAGAATGCCCAGGTGCAGTTCACCGCGTCCCGAAACGCGAAATTTGTCCGGGTCCTCGGTTTCTTCCACGCGCAGGGCGAC
Source organism: uncultured Magnetococcales bacterium (assembly GCA_964344355.1). Lineage (GTDB taxonomy): Bacteria > Pseudomonadota > Magnetococcia > Magnetococcales > CAYFNE01 > CAYFNE01. The sequence continues at coordinate 64,317 of CAYFNE010000017.1, read as the reverse complement.
ATTGTGCTCCAGTTCACGCATCAGTCGATCGCGGATCTGCCGGGTGGTGACGAATTTGCCCTCCTGTCCGGCCAGGGGGCTTTTGTTGACCTGGAAGGTCATGCTGACCGTCGGCAGATCGACGGTCAACGGTGGCAACATCTCCGGGCGGTCGGGATGGCAGATGGTGTCGGAAATGCCGAGCTTTTCGATGCCGGTGAAGGCGATGATCTCGCCGGCCAGGGCTTGCGGGTTCTCCACGCGGTTGAGGCCGAGGAAACCAAAAATTTGCAGGATGCGGGCGTTGCGCTGTTTGCCGTCGGCGGAGACCACCGTCACCGGACTGTTGCTGTCGACCCGGCCACGGGTGATGCGGCCGATGCCGATCAGGCCGACATAACTGTTATAGTCCAGGGAGGAGACCTGCAACTGAAACGGCCCCTCGGGATCCACCTGCGGTGGCCGCACCTCCCGGACGATGGTGTCGAACAGCGGCGTCATGTCGGTGCCCTTCTCGTTGGGATCCAGCGAGGCGTGGCCGGCCAGGGCCGAGGCGTAGACCACCGGAAAATCCAACTGGTCATCGGTGGCCCCCAGCCGATCGAACAGGTCGAAGGTTTGATCCAACACCCAGTCGGGGCGGGCGCCGGGACGATCGATCTTGTTGATGACGACGATGGGGCGGAAACCCATGTCGAAAGCCTTGCGGGTGACGAACCGCGTTTGCGGCATCGGCCCCTCCACGGCGTCCACCAGCAACAACACCGAATCGACCATCGACAACACCCGCTCCACCTCGCCGCCGAAGTCGGCATGGCCGGGGGTGTCGACGATGTTGATGCGGAAATGTTGCCAGTTGATGGCGGTGTTCTTGGACAGGATGGTGATGCCCCGTTCCCGCTCCAGATCGATGGAATCCATGATCCGTTCCCGATCCCCATCCCGTCGGGAGAGGGTGCCGGACTGTTGCAACAGTTGATCGACGAGGGTGGTCTTGCCGTGGTCGACGTGGGCGATGATGGCGATGTTGCGAAGGTCGAGATGAGTCACGATGGTTTGCGTTTGCTCTCTTGCCAGAGGGATTCCAAGGTTTCCAGGTCCGTCTCCGAAGCGGTTCGGCCGGTTTCGTGGAGTCGTTTTTCCATATGGCGGAACCGGTCCTGAAATTTGTGCGTGGCGCGGCGCAGGGCCGTTTCCGGTTCGACGTGTAAATGACGGGCGAGATTGATCAGGGTGAAGAGCAGATCGCCGAACTCTTCCTCCCGGGCCGGTTGATCATCCTGGTGATGGGCCTGTTCGAGTTCGGCCATCTCTTCGCGGATTTTTTCCATCACCCCGTCGGCGTCGGCCCAGTCGAAGCCCACCTGGGCCATTTTGCGCTGTACCTTGGCCGCCCACAACAGCGCCGGCATGCGGCTGTTGAGATCGTCGAACACCGACGCCGGCCCGGAGACGGTCCCATTCTTGCTACCGTTTCGTTGCCGGTGGTCTTCGGTTTTTTCCCGCCGTTTGATCTCTTCCCACCGGTCCGGCACCGCTTCGGCCCGTTCAATGCGTTGTTCCGGTTCGCCGAACACGTGCGGATGGCGGCGGGTCATCTTGCCGGTGACGTGATCGGCCACCTCGGCCAGGCTGAAATAACCGGCCTCCTGGGCGATGCGGCTGTAAAAAACGATGTGAAACAACAGGTCGCCCAGTTCATCGCGCAAGGCCGATGGATCGCCGCTCTCCACCGCTTCCACCACCTCGTAGGTCTCCTCGATGGTGTAGGGGAGCAGGGTGCGCCAGGTCTGTTGGCGGTCCCAGGGGCAGCCGCCCTCATCGGCGCGCAACCGCGCCATGAGTCGTTCCAGGCGCCGCATCGCCGCGCCGCTGTCTTCTCCGTTTCCGCTCATGGGATCTCCCGGGCGGAGGGAGTCAAGGTTTGCCCGCGTCCAGGCAAAAACTGCCACCGTTTCGACGCCCACGGTTGGCCGCGACCGGATCGTCCCGTGCTCCGCGGGCCGGGTTTTTCCCGCATCGGCGACAAAAAAACGGTCAATTTTCCCTGTGGCATGGGGGTTGCTTCCCAATTACCGTTCAACCCAGAGTAGGAGTCATTCATGGATAGCGGCTTGTTTGCAGCGGTAAACGGTGCCTTGCGTACCGAAATGCGTCTTGAGGTTTTGGCCAACAATCTGGCCAATGTCAATACCACGGGTTTCAAGGAAGGCAATATCACCTTTGACTCCTACATCACCAAACCCGGTCCGGAACAACATCCCCTGCCTTCGGACAAGTTCCTGGGCATCCGGTCGCCGGCGGACATTCCCTTTCCCTACACCAATCCCGCCGCCAATGCCCTCAGCGTCACCTATCCCCGTGCCGACGGTACCCACACCGATATGACGCAGGGGGCGCTGGTGCCCACCGGCGGGGCGTTGGATGTGGCCATCGATGGCGATGGATTTTTCCTGATGGACACGCCCCAGGGACGGCGTTACACCCGGGACGGCGCCTTTCAGGTTAACACCGAAGGACTGTTGGTTTCCAAGGATGGATTTCCGGTCCTTGGCGCCGGCAATGCGCCGTTGAATGTCGGCAACGGGCCGGTCGAGATCGGGGTCGATGGCACCGTCTCCACGCCCGCCGGCCTGATCGGCCGTTTGCAACGGGTGGGCATTCCAGTGGAATCCCTTGGAAAGATGGGACAAAATCTCTACAGCGCCCCCCAGGAACGGGAAATTCCGCTGGATGGCGCCCGGGGTGGATTCCGCCAGGGGTTCCTGGAAGGTTCCAACGCCAATCCCATCAAAGGCATGACACAGATGATCGAGGCCAACCGGGCCTTCGAAAGTTATATGAAAATGATCCGGGCCCTGGACGGCCTGGATGGACAGGCGGTTCAGATCGGCAAATTAAGTTGATCTTCAAGGGAACGGTACCCATAAATCCGTAAGGAGGAAACACCATGATCCGAGCACTGTGGACAGCGGCCACCGGCATGCATGCCCAGCAGACCAATATCGACGTCATCGCCAACAATCTGGCCAACGTCAATACCACCGGTTTCAAACAATCCCGGACCGATTTTCAGGACCTGCTCTATGCCAACATGCGCCCTGCCGGCAGCGAAACCTCCGGGGCCGGTACCCAGGTGCCGGGCGGCATTCAACTGGGACATGGCGTCAAGGCCGTCGCGGTGACCAAGGAGTTCACCCAGGGCAGCGCCATTCCCACCAGCACCGCCGCCTTCAACGTCGACATGATGATCAACGGTCAGGGCTTTTTCCAGATTGAACTGCCCAACGGTGACATCGCCTACACCCGGGATGGCAGCTTCCAGATCGACAATCAAGGCAATATCGTCACCGCCGATGGTTATGCCCTGGTCGGCGGCCAGGTGGGGGCGGATCCTTCCGCCCACACCGGTATCTCCATCGAGGCCGGCGGCAGCATCGGTTTTTCCACCAACACCAACCCCGGATTCCAGGCCGGTGTCGGTCAGGTCGTCCTGGCCAACTTCGTCAATCCCGGCGGTTTGACGGCGGTGGGCAACAACCTGTTCGTGGAGAGCGTCGCCTCCGGCGCGCCGATCCTCAGCAATCCCGATGAAAACGGCATGGGCAGCATCCGCCATCACGCTCTGGAGCAGTCCAACGTCAACATGGTCACGGAAATGGTCGATATGATCGCCACCCAACGGGCTTATGAAATCGGTACCAAGGCCATCCAAACCGCCGATAACATGCTGGGTCAAGTGGCTCAACTGAAGCGTTGATGATGACATTTTTCTCAAGGTTTTTCGCCGTTTTTCTCCTTACCGCCCTCTGCTGGAGCGGTTCGGCCCCCGCCGCCACCCTGGGCCGTGCCGAACTGGTCCGGGAACTGGATGGCCATCTGCGGACCCTGCTCGAGGATGCCGGCGGCTCCTTGCGGTTGGCCAGCGTTCACTACAACAAATCCTTGACGCTGCCCGATGGTGCCATCTCCTGGGAAGTGAACCAGGAAATGGACGGTCTGCGGCCCGGGCGTCGCGCCATAACCGTCACCGCCCTGGTGGATGGACACCCGGAGGCGACTCTTCGCGTTTCGGCGGTGCTCAAACAATGGCTGCGGCTGCCGGTGGCGCGTCATGGCATCGATCGCGGTGATGTGGTCTCCGCCGCCGATTTCCGGTGGGAAGAGCGGGAACTGACCAGGCCGGTTCCCGGTCTGGTCCGGGAGATCGATTCCCTGGTCGGCATGGCCGCCACCCGGCGCATCCGTGAAGGGGTGATCCTGCGCAAAAAATGGTTCGATGCGCCGATGGCGGTGGACCGTGGGGAACGGGTTCGCATCCGCGTCATCCGGGGTGGCCTGAAAATTGAAACAACCGCCGTATCCCTCGGCAAGGGCCGGGTCGGCGATCTGATCCAGGTGCGCAACCCCAAGAGCAATATCCGTTATGAAGCCCGGGTGACCGGTCCCGGCCGGGCCCGGGTGCAAACCTGGTGAGAAGGTGTGAGGAGTAGCGAAAGATGATGTGGAACAACCGTCTCCTGGCCATTGTGGCGATTTTTTCGGCGTTCGTCGTCGGTGGTTGTGGCATGACCCGGGCCTCCCATCGTCCCATCGCCCCGGTGGCGGTGGTCAAACCGACCCCTCCCGAGGTGTTGAACCCGAAAAAGGGTTCCATCTGGCAGACCACCGATCGCAACACCCTGTTTTTGGATAACAAGGCGCGCAACATCGGTGATATCGTCACCGTCCGGATCCTGGAAAAATCCAAGGCCGAAAAAGATGCCACCACCGAGTTGAAGCGGGGAAATACCAACGATTTCAGCTTGAGTGGCGGTGGTTTGACCGATTTGAACAAGATGTTCAAGGCCTCGACCCTCAATCCCAGTGCCACCAGCACCAACGATTTCAAGGGCGAGGGCAACACCACCCGCGAAAGCGAGTTGAGCGCCACCATCTCCTGTGTGGTCACCGAGGTGTTGACCAATGGCAATCTGCGCATCGAGGGCCGCCGGGATATCACCATCAATCATGAAAATCAGTTCATCCTGCTGTCCGGCATCATCCGGCCCGAGGATATTTCGCCGGAAAATTCCGTGACATCGGCGCAGATCGCCGACGCCCGCATCGATTTCTCCGGCGATGGGGACATCGACGATCAACAGCGTCCCAACTGGATCAACCGTTTCTTCTCCACCGTCAACCTGATCTGAGGCCGTCTCATGGCAGTTTATTCACGGTTTTTGCTGTTGTTGCTGGTGCTGTTCCAGGTCGGGATCGCCGAGGCGGCGCGGTTGAAGGATGTGGTGGACATCGAGGGGGTTCGCGACAACCCGTTGACCGGTTTCGGCCTGGTGGTCGGTCTCAACGGCACCGGCGACGGCGGCACCGCCTTCACCAAACAATCCCTGAAAATGATGCTGGAACGGATGGGGGTCTCGGCCCGTCAGGGGGTGCAGGCGAAAAATGTCGCCGCGGTGATGGTCACCGCCACCCTGCAACCCTTCGCCCGTCAGGGCAGCCGCATGGATGTCACCCTGTCATCGTTGGGGGATGCCAAGAGCCTCCAGGGCGGTACCTTGATCCTGACCCCCCTGAAAGGGGCCGACGGCCGCATCTATGCCGTCGCCCAGGGACCGGTCTCCATCGGTGGTTTCGCCGCCGAGGGGGCGGGCCAGAAGGTGCAGAAAAACCATCCCACCGTCGCCCGCATCGCCGGTGGCGCCATCGTCGAGCGCGAGGTCGATTTCGAGTTGAACCGGGAAAAACGGTTGCAGTTGGCCCTGCGCAACCCCGATTTCACCACCGCCAACCGCATCGTCCGCAGCATCAACGATCTGTTCGGCGCCACCCTGGCCACGGCCCGGGATTCGGGAACGGTGTTGCTCGATCTACCCAAATCCTACAAGGGCCGGGTGGTCTCCTTCGTCTCGCGGTTGGAAAATTTGCAGGTGGAGCCGGACCAGACCGCCAAGATCGTCGTCAATGAACGGACCGGCACCATCGTCATGGGGCAAAATGTGCGGGTTTCCACCGTCGCCCTGGCCCATGGCGGTTTGAGCCTGCGCATCAAGGAATCCCCCCGGGTCAACCAACCACCCCCCCTTGCCGATGGCGAGACGGTGGTCACCCCCGAAACCGATATCGCCGTCGAGGAACGGGAGGCCCGTCTGTTGGAGATGGATGAGGGGGTCACCCTGGGCGACCTGGTACGGGGATTGAATGCCATCGGTGTCACCCCCCGTGATCTGATCGCCATTCTGCAGGCGATCAAGGCGGCGGGCGCCCTGCAAGCGGACCTGGAGTTGCTGTGAGTGATCTTCCCATCGGTGCCATTCCCCCCGCGGCCGTTGCACCGGCGGCCAAATCCACCATCGGCGGGGAAGCGGCCGCCAAAACCGCCCGGCTCTCCGGGGAGGAGTTGGCGTCGCTGAAAAAAACCGCGGCCGATTTCGAGGCGCTGTTCATCAAACAGCTCCTGGGCGCCATGCGCAAAACCATTCCCAAAGGTGAAGATGGCGGGCTGTTCGGCGAGAGTCAGGGTGAAAAGATATTCAAGGACCTGCTGGATGGCGAATATGCCGGTTTGATGAGCCGGCGGCCCAACGGTCTCGGTCTCAAGGAGTCCCTGATCAAACAGATGACCGGGGCCCTGGGCGGGCCAGTGACCGACCCGGCGGCCGATCTGCAGCGGTTGCGGGCGGAAAAGAATTCCTTGAGTGCCGCCAGTCAACTGCCGATAAAAAAGGGAAAAGCTTTTCCCTGATCCGGCTGTCCCGACAAGGAAAAAGGATGTTCCGGTTGACGGTTCCCACGCCGCCGTCGTAAATTCAATCCTGAATTTTTTTCGACGGCTGTCCAAATGCAACACATTTTTAAATACCCTCTATCCGTTTTTATGATATCTTCTCATCAAGTGACACCCTAGAACAGAGGATGGCATGGTCACCCGAATCAAAAGCAGGAATGTCGGTCAATTGGGTCGGATCCCCGGTAAGGGGAAACCTGCCAGGTCCCGCGCCCGCTCGACGGGCTCTTCCACCCGCAGCGATGATGTCAAGTTTTCTTCGGATGCACGCACCATCGGCCGGGCCGACGAGGTGATCAACGCCGCGCCGGAAGTTCGCATGGAGTTGGTGGAACCGATCCGCGAAGCCCTGGCCGGCGGCCGGTACAATGTTTCCAGCATCGATGTGGCGGACAAGATCCTGCGTCAAGTGTTGATGGAACGGAAAAAAGCGGTCTAGGCCGCGGACGGGGCACGTGTGGGATGATTGCCGGTTACGAAAGGGAACTCGACACGCTCAAAGCGGTTCTGGAACCGCTGATCCAGCATTTCGAGGCGTTGGCACCGCTCCTGGAAGAGGAGCGGGCGGCGTTGCGGGCGCGCGAGGTCGAAAAAATCGGCTCCCTTTCCCAGCGGATCGCCCAAACCCTGGTGGATATTCATAAAATCGACCAGGAACGGCAGGAGTTGACCCTGGTATTGGGGGGAAGACTGGGGCTGTCCCGGGAAAACCTGGACCTGTCGGCGCTGGACCGGGCCCTCGGTGGCGATTCCGGGCTGTTGCAGGTGCGTGAACGGTTGCGGGATGCCATCGGCAAGGCGGAGGCGGGCAACAGGGAAAACCAGGCCGTCTACGCCGGCGTGATGACCGCCACCGAATCGTTGCTACGGGCGCTCAAGGAGGGCGCGCAGGGACCGCCATCCTCCTATAACCGCCTGGGTTCTCGACAAGCCACATCTAGGATTCACTTTTTATCCAAACAGCTTTAGAATGCGCTCGCTTTTGTTGCTGGCACGAATCATGGACGGTTCCTTGGAGCACTAAGGTGAATTTTGTGTTCAGCCTGCTGAGAACCAAACGGGGGGAAGAGGGGAAATCATGCTTATCCTGACGCGACGGATTGGCGAAAGTCTGAAAATCGGTGAAGAGATCAAAATCACCCTGCTGGGGATCAAAGGCAACCAGGTGCGGATCGGCATTGATGCGCCCCGGGATGTCGAGGTCCACCGGGAGGAGATCTACGATAAAATCAAACGCGAAACCCGCAAGGCCAATCGCAAAATGCCCGAAGACGTCCTGGAGCAGGCCTCCCGGATCCTGTCCGGCAACTGAGTTTTTCGAACCTTTTCATTGATACCGACCAGTCTGGCCGTCCCGATCACACGATTGGGACGGCCGTTCGCATTCTTCCCGGTTCGTTTCCGCCATGCGGGTTCGCGGACCATTGCCGCTGGCGCTCTCTCGTGGCCGGTCGTTTCCCTGTGGATTTTCCCTTTTTCTAACCCTCTCAACGGGTTTGATCCCGGCGACCGCTGCGGTTCGGCCGGTTCGACAATTATTGACCCGTTTCAAGCGGTTATCCGCCGCTGTCCGGTTCCGTGCCGCCGGTTGCCTCCCCGCTGTTGCTTGACACCCCGTTGAGATTGACGGATATTAGCGGGCTTGTGCGAAATGGAAAAACTCTGTCAGGGAATTACCATGCCCCATAACGGTTTGCCGCAAAAACAGGGTCTCTACGACCCCCGGTTCGAACATGATGCCTGCGGTGTTGGCTTCGTCGCCAGGATCAACGGTGAAAAATCCAATAAAATCATTCAGATGGGTCTTGAGGTGCTGGTCAATCTGACCCACCGTGGCGCCGTGGGCGCCGATCCCCTCACCGGCGATGGCGCCGGTCTGCTCATGCAGATTCCCGACGCCTTCTTCCGGGAGGTCTGCCCGGACCTGGGCATCGACCTGCCACCGGAAGGGGACTACGGCGTCGGCATGATCTTTCTGCCGAAGGAGGAGGACATGCGCACCTCCTTCAAACGGTTGATCGAAAAGACCGTGGTCGAGGAGGGTCAGCTTTTCCTCGGTTGGCGCAACGTCCCCATCAACTCCGGCGCCCGCATCGGTTACACCGCCAAGGCCTCCGAACCGGTCATTCAGCAACTGTTCGTCGGCGCCCGCAACCGTCCGGCCGATGCCGATGACATGTGGCTGGAACGCAAACTCTACGTCACCCGCCGCCGCATCGAAAATGCCGTGCGCGGTTATGGCGAGGAGGAGATCAAGGCCTTCCACGTCGCCAGTTTTTCCACCCGCACCCTGCTCTACAAGGGCATGTTCCTGGCCGACCAGGTTGGGGATTACTATCCCGATCTGGGTGACGAACGGGTCGTCTCGGCCTTTGCCATGGTGCATCAACGTTATTCGACCAACACCTTCCCTACCTGGGATTTGGCGCAACCGTTCCGCATGATCTGCCACAACGGTGAAATCAACACCCTGCGCGGCAATATCAACTGGATGCACGCCCGCGAAGAGGCCCTCTCCTCCCCCCAGTTCGGCGAGGATATCAAAAAACTGTTCCCCATCGTCCCGGAGGGGCTCTCCGATTCGGCCTCCTTCGACCGCGCCCTGGAGTTTTTGGTGCTCACCGGTCGTTCACTGCCCCACGCCATGATGATGATGATTCCCGAGGCCTGGGAAAACCATCAGCAGATGGATGCCGACCGCCGGGCCTTTTACCGGTATCACGCCTCGATGATGGAACCCTGGGACGGTCCGGCGGCGGTGGCCTTCGCCGATGGGCGCTATATCGGCGCCACCCTCGACCGCAACGGTCTGCGCCCGGCCCGTTACATGGTGACCAAGAGCGGTTATTGCATCATGGCTTCCGAGGCCGGCACCTTTACCGTGCCGCCGGAAGAGGAGTTGATGCAGGGCCGTCTGCGTCCGGGGCGGATGTTCATCATCGACCTCGAACAGGGCCGTATCATCGAAGACGAGGAGATCAAGGAGGAGATCATCGGCCACAAGCCCTACCGGAAATGGGTGGAGGAAGGGTTGGTCACCGTCGATAATCTGCCCGCCGGCCAGGCCCACCAGCCGGAGAGCGAACCGTTGCGTTCCCGGCAGCGCATTTTCGGGTATACCGAGGAGGATCTCTCGGTCCTGCTCGGCCCCATGGCCAAATCCGGTACCGAACCCACCGGTTCCATGGGCAACGATGCCGCCCTGGCGGTGTTGTCGGACCGGCCGGTGTTGCTGTTCAACTATTTCAAGCAACTGTTCGCCCAGGTCACCAACCCGGCCATCGATCCCATTCGTGAAGAACTGGTGATGAGCCTGTTCATGCAGTTGGGACCGGTGGGCAACCTGCTGGCGGAAACCCCGGAACATGTGGACCGGATCCGCGTCGATCAACCGATCCTGAGCAACGAAAATCTGGAAAGAATCCGTTCGATCAAACTGAAAAACCTGAGATCCCGGACCTTTTCCACCCTGTTCGACGTCAAGAGTGGACCGGAGGGCATGAAACAGGCCCTCAGCGATCTGTTCGACCGGGTTTCGACCTCGCTGAACGAAGGCATCAACCTGATCATCCTCAGCGATCGGGGCGTCGGTCCCAACAAGGTGTCCATTCCCATCCTGCTGGCCACCGCCGGCATCCATCATCATCTGATCCGGGCCGGGGATCGTGGCAAGGCCAGCATCATCGTCGAAACCGGCGAGGCGCGGGAAGTGCAACATTTCGCCCTGCTGACCGGCTATGGCGCCGGGGCGGTCAATCCCTACCTGGCCTTCGAATCCATCTCCGACATGGCCCGGCGCGGGCTGTTCCACGATGATGACGTAACGGTGGAAACCCTGCACGCCAACTATATCAAGGCCGTCGGCAAGGGGATGCTGAAAATTTTTTCCAAGATGGGCATCTCCACGCTGTTCAGTTACTGCGGGGCGCAAATTTTCGAGGCCGTCGGCCTCAACCACAACCTGGTGGAACGCTATTTCACCGGCACCGTTTCCCGTATCCAGGGCATCGATATGGGCATTTTGGCCGCCGAAACCCTGCGTCGTCATCAACGCGCCTTCAGCGGCAATGTCGTCTATCTGGATGGTCTGGATGTCGGCGGTGACTATAAATACCGCAAGGAGGGGGAGCGCCATCTGTGGAACCCGCACACCATCTCCACCCTGCAACGGGCGACGCGCGAGGATAATTACAAGTTGTTCAAGGCGTTCACCAGCGCCATCGACGACCAGGCCAAGTCACTCTGCACCCTGCGCGGTCTGTTGAAACTGAAAAAGGCCCGGCAGCCCATCGCCCTGGGTGAGGTGGAGCCGGCCACCAGCATCGTCAAACGGTTCGTGACCGGGGCCATGTCCTTCGGCTCTATCTCCAAGGAGGCCCATGAAACCCTGGCCATCGCCATGAACCGTCTCGGTGGTCAATCCAATACCGGCGAGGGGGGGGAGGACCCGGACCGGTTCAACCCCCGGCCCAATGGTGATTTTCCCCGCAGCGCCATCAAACAGGTCGCGTCGGGGCGGTTCGGCGTCTCCAGCCACTATCTGGCCAACGCCGACGAGATGCAGATCAAGATCGCCCAGGGCGCCAAGCCCGGTGAAGGGGGACAACTCCCCGGCCACAAGGTCAACGCCGTCATCGCCAAAACCCGCAACACCACCCCCGGCGTCACCCTCATCAGTCCGCCGCCGCACCATGACATCTACTCCATCGAAGACCTGGCGCAGTTGATCTTCGACCTGAAAAATGTCAATCCGGACGCCCGGGTGTCGGTCAAACTGGTCTCCGAGGTGGGAGTGGGCACGGTGGCGGCCGGCGTCTCCAAGGGCCATGCCGACATGATCCTCATCTCCGGCTATGACGGCGGCACCGGCGCCAGCCCCATGAGTTCGATCAAACATGCCGGCATCCCCTGGGAACTGGGCCTGGCGGAAACCCAGCAAACACTGGTTCTCAACGATCTGCGCAGCCGCGTGCGGTTGCAGACCGACGGACAGATGCGCACCGGCCGCGATGTGGTCATCGCCGCCCTGCTGGGGGCCGAGGAGTACGGTTTCTGCACCGCCGCCCTGGTGGTGGAGGGGTGTGTGTTGATGCGCAAATGTCACCTGGGCACCTGCCCGGTGGGTATCGCCACCCAGGATGTCTCCCTGCGGAAAAGATTTACCGGCAAGGCGCAACACGTGGTGAACTATTTTTTCTTCGTCGCCAACGAAGTGCGCGAAATCATGGCCGAGTTGGGGTTCCGCACCATCGACGAAATGGTCGGCCGGGTGGACCACCTGGAGGTGAACGAGGCCGTGGAGCACTGGAAGGCCAGGGGGCTCGATTTTTCCGCCATCCTCAAAAAACCGGATGTGCCCTCCAATATTCAAATCCGTCGCGTCAAACCCCAGGACCACGGCATCGACAAGGTGCTGGATCACCAGTTGATGGACCTGGCCGAGCGGGTGTTCCAAAGTTTGAAACCGATCAAGATCGAACTGCCGATCCAAAATACCGACCGTACCGTCGGCGCCATGCTCGGCGGGCAGATTTCCAAACGGTTCGGGGCCGACGGTCTGCCGGATGATACCATCTTTTGCCGGTTCAACGGCGTCGCCGGGCAAAGTTTCGGCGCCTTCAACGTCAAAGGGGTCAGCCTGCATCTGGACGGTATCGGCAACGACTATGTGGGCAAGGGCATGTCCGGCGGGCGCATCGTCATCAAACCCCCGGAAACGGTCCCCTACGATCCGGAGAAGAACATCGTCGTCGGCAACACCCTGCTCTACGGGGCCACCGGCGGCGAGGCCTATTTCCGCGGCATCGCCGGTGAGCGGTTCGCCGTGCGCAACTCCGGCGCCAAGGCCGTGGTCCAGGGGGTGGGGGACCATGGGTGTGAATACATGACCGGCGGTGTGGTGGTGGTCCTGGGTGGCACCGGGCGCAACTTCGGCGCCGGCATGAGCGGTGGTATCGCCTATGTGCTGAACGAAAACGGCGATTTTCCCTCTCTGTGCAACCATGCCATGATCGAGTTGCAGACCGTCAGCGAGGAAGAGGACAAGGCGGAGCTTAAATCGATGTTGGAAAAACATTTGAAATACACCGACAGCCCGGTGGCCAGGCGAATCCTCGACGATTGGGAGGGAAGCCTCCCCGGGTTCGTCAAGGTCATGCCTTATGAGTACAAGCGGGTGTTGGAGGAGATGAAGCGGCGGGAGCGCGTGGCCAATGGGTAAGGAGACCGGTTTCATGGAGGTCGAACGGGAGACCCCGAGTGCGCGTCCCGTTGCCGAACGGATCCAGGATTGGGATGAACTGTACCAGCCCTTTCCCAAGGAGCGCCTGCAAAATCAGGCCTCCCGGTGCATGGATTGTGGCGTACCCTTCTGTCACAGCGGTTGCAGCCTGGGCAACCTGATTCCCTCCTGGAACGACTGGGTGTATCGGGGAAAATGGGCCGAGGCGGTGGAGATGCTGCATCGGACCAACAATTTTCCCGAATTCACCGGCCGGATCTGCCCGGCCCTGTGTGAAAGTTCCTGCGTGGTGGGCATCAACCGCGAGCCGGTCACCATCCGCGAGATCGAACGCACCGTCGTCGAGGAGGGATTCGCCCGTGGTTTGATCCATCCGCGCCCGCCGGCGGAAAAGAGCGGCAAACGGGTGGCGGTGGTGGGGAGCGGCCCGGCCGGCATGGCCGCCGCCCAGCAGTTGACCCGGGCGGGGCATGCGGTGACCCTCTATGAAAAAAATGAGGCGGTCGGTGGCCTGTTGCGCTTCGGCATTCCCGATTTCAAACTGGAAAAAGGGGTGATCGACCGCCGTTTGAAGCAGATGGAGGCCGAGGGTTTGACGGTCAGGACCGGTGTGCATGTCGGTGTCGACCTGTCGGTGGCGCAGTTGCGGTCCGAACACGATGCGGTGTTGCTGACCGGCGGTTCCGAACACCCCCGGGACCTGCCGGTACCCGGTCGGGATTTGAAGGGCATCCATTTCGCCATGGAGTTCCTCGCCCAGCAGAACCGCCGTGTTTCCGGAGATGATTTTTCCGACCGGGAAGCGATCCTGGCCACGAATAAAAAGGTGGTGGTGATCGGCGGCGGCGATACCGGCGCCGACTGTGTCGGGACCTCCATCCGCCAGGGGGCGGTGAAGGTGACCCAGATCGAACTGTTGCCCAAACCGCCCAAGGACCGGTCCCAGGATACCCCCTGGCCACAATGGCCGGTCATGTTGCGCACCTCCACCTCCCACCAGGAGGGGTGTGAACGGCTCTGGAGCATCATGACCCGCTCGTTCGAGGGGACCGATGACGGTCATGTGGCGCGCCTGAACTGTGTGCGCCTGCTCTGGGAGGAGCGCGAGGACGGGGGCCGGCCCGGCATGTCCGAGATCGCCGGCAGCGATTTCGTCCTGGAGGCGGACCTGGTGCTGTTGGCCCTGGGCTTTTTGCACCCGGTCAAGGCCGGATTGCTGGAGGGCCTGGGGGTCGAACTGGATGGTCGGGGCAATGTGAAGGTGGATGAAAACCAGATGACCAGCGTTGCCGGTGTGTTCGCCGCCGGTGACATGGCCACCGGCCAATCCCTGGTCCTCAAGGCCATCGCCGGTGGTCGCGAGGCGGCGGCCAGTGTCGATGGCTGGCTGCGGGGAGGAGGGTCGGTGCTCTCTTGAGCCCCTTCATCCGCTGATTCGGAAACACCGGAAAAGGCGGGAGCGGTTCGGCTCCCGCCTTTTTTCGTTCCCGCTCTGAAATCTTGTCGGCTGTCCAAAAACGGCCCTTTTTGGCGGTCCACTCTTTAATCAGGTACGGGCGGTATGATGGACCATGATTCTCTCTATCACCGTTTTTTTTCCCATCCGGAAATGGTGGCGGACCTGCTTGAAAATTTTCTCGATCCGGAAATCCTCAAAGAGATCGATCCCTCGGGAATGAGACGGCTGAACAGCAAATTTACCGCTCCCGGGGGAAAACGGCGTCGTGGGGATGTGGTGTGGGAAATGCCCATCCGTAGCGGTGGTACCCTCTATTTGCTGTTGATCCTGGAGTTTCAGTCCCTGGTCGATGCCTGGATGGCCCTGCGCATCGATGTCTACAAGGGACTGTTGTATCAACAGTTGGTCGATGAGCGAAAATTGAAGCCGGAACAGGGGTTGCCGCCGGTGTTTCCGATTGTTTTGTACAATGGTGAGTCCCCCTGGACAGCATCCACCTCTCTGCGCGCCTTGATTCCGTTGCCGAAGGCGTCTTCATTGTGGCGTTTTCAACCGGAAATGCACTATCATGTGATCGATGAAGGGCGGTTTTCCAATGCGGAATTGAAAGGCCGTACTTCGCTTTCGGCCTTGTTGTTCCGGTTGGAACATCCACCCGGTCCGCAAGAGATGTTGGCAACCAGCCGTGAGGTGGCCGATTGGTTTCGGGATCATCCGCACGCGGCATCGATCAAAGGTCTGTTTCGGGAACTGCTGATTGGCGGTTTACAACGGTTCCAGGGGGAGAAACCGTTGTCTCCGGTTCCTGAAGAACTCCAGGAGGTGGTCGACATGTTGGCATCACGGTTTGAACAGTGGTCCCGTGAATATGAACTGCGCGGTGAAAAGCGTGGTGAATTACGGGGTGAATTACGGGGTGAATTACGGGGTGAAAAACGCGGTGAAAAGCGCGGCGAAAAGCGCGGCGAAAAGCGCGGCGAAAAGCGCGGTGAAAAGCGTGGAGAACACAAAGGCGTGGCGACCGCCTTGCTGTTGGTGCTGGAAGACAAATATGGGGGTGTTTCGGAAGCGGTCCGTGAACGGGTGATCAAAGCGGATGGGGAAACCTTGAAAAAATGGCTCCGACGGGTTTTGAAGTCCGATACCTTGGAAGGTGTTTTTTCAGCGTGAGCTTCCAATCACCGGGCCTCATCCTGAGAGGGTGTCCAAAGACGTTATCCATGGCGTTTTTGGACGTCGCCCGGTTCGAAGTATCCGCACGCGGCATTGATCAAAGACCTGTTTCGGGAACTGCTGATCGGCGGTTTACAACGGTTCCAGGGGGAGGAACCGTTGTCTCCGGTTCCTGAAGAACTCCAGGAGGTGGTCGATATGTTGGCATCACGGTTTGAACAGTGGTCCCGTGAATATGAACTGCGCGGTGAAAAGCGTGGTGAATTACGGGGTGAAAAGCGCGGTGAAAAGCGTGGTGAAAAGCGTGGTGAAAAGCGTGGTGAAAAGCGTGGTGAAA
>CAYFNE010000017.1:0-48241 GCA_964344355.1 uncultured Magnetococcales bacterium | reverse complement strand
GGTGAAAAGCGTGGTGAAAAGCGTGGTGAAAAGCGTGGTGAAAAGCGTGGTGAAAATAAGGGCGTCGCGACCGCCTTGCTGTTGGTGCTGGAAGACAAATATGGGGATGTTTCGGAAGCGGTCCGTGAACGGGTGATCAAGGCGGATGGGGAAACCTTGAAAAAATGGCTCAGGCGGGTTTTGAAGTCCGATACCCTGGAAGGGGTTTTTTCAGTGTGAGTTTCCAATTCCCGGGTCTCTCCTGAGCGGTTGTCGAATAGCCTTTCCACAGCCTCGTGCGGTTCAGGGATGAACAGTCCGTGGGATGGTCGATGGCTCGGTATCATGATTCATACTGGCCATGCGGGTTTGAGCCGTGCGATTGGACCCTATCGTTTTTTGTCGGTCTCACCCACCTGTATCAAGGCCTTTCGGGTCAGCAAAGGGCCGATCAACTGGAACAGGACCGTGGAACCGATGACGATCGGCAGGATGATCTCACTGAGATGGGGAAAATTTTGGGCGGCGACCAGGGCCATGCCCAGGGCGATGCCGGCCTGGGGCAGCAGGGCGGTTCCCATCCAACGGCGCATGCCGGGGTCGGATCGGGCGGCGGTACCGCCGATCCAGCCGCCGACGAATCGGCCGAGCATGCGAAACAGGACATAACCGAAACCGATCAAACCGATTTGCGGCAGGGAGTCTGGTTGCAGGGAGGCGCCGGCAAAAATGAAAAACAGGGTCAGAAATGGCCAACTGATCCCTTCGATGGCATGAAAAATTTCCAGGCAGGACCGGGGGATCATATTGACCACCACCGTTCCCATCATCATGGCGGAAAGCAGGAAGGAGACCTTCAGGTAGATGGCCAGTCCGCCGCACAGGAGGACGAAACCCAGGGTTTCCATCAACACCATCTCCTTGTGTTCCGGACACTGTTCCAGATAGGTGAGGGTGAAGATGCGGACCATGAGGTAACCCATGCCGCCGCCGAGCAGCAGGGCGCCGCCGATCTCCCAGATACTGATCAACAGGTGTTCCCAACCGGTGGCGCCGTTCAAGGAGTGGGCGATGGCCAGCAGGATGCTGAAGGCGATGAGTCCCAAGGCGTCGTCGATGGCGACGATGCCGAGCAGGGTGTCGGAAAAACGGCCCTTCGCACGGGTCTCCTTGATGACATCGACGATGGCCGCCGGGTCGGTGGCGGTGGCGATGCCGGCCAGCAGCAGGGCGACTTCCAGGGTGGCTCCGAGCAGGACCAATCCGCCGATCATGACCAGGACCGAGGCGGCGACGATGGCGATGGAAAACAGCATGACCGACCGCCCGTGTTCGCGGATGGAGTCGAAGGTGAAATGGGAGCCCAATAAAAATCCCACCATTACCAGGGCGATGTCGGCGGTGACCGACAACCATTTGTGATTGCCGCCGGGGGAGAGGGCGTCGAAGCCCAAGGGACCCAGGATCAAACCGATGCACAACAGCAGGGTGATGCGGGGAATGCGGAGTTGACGGCCGAAGGTATCGGTAAAGGCCCCCAGCAGGAAAACACCTCCCAGGGTGAGAAGGGTGGGCGTCGGTTCAGTCATCGCTGCTGTCCCCGTAAACGGTGGGCATGTGGCGGGTTGTCATGTCCAGGCTCGTCTTTCAGTCCGATGGTTGTAATGAACCGGCATGAAAAATCAACCGGGGTATCTCCATTCCCGCCACCCGTTCCACATGCAGACGTGTCAGGCAGGCATAGGGCACGGTGATTCGGGAGAGGTGCTCCAGGGAGATGCCCAGGGCGTGGGCGATGATCGTGCGGATGACCCCACCGTGGGCCACCAACAGCAGGTGGCGGTTCGGGTTGCCGTCGATCAAGGCCTGCCAGGCGGCGGTCACCCGCTGGTGCACGGTGTGCAGATGTTCTCCCTGCGGGGGGGGATTTTTCAAGGGATTTTGCCAGAACCGGGTCAGGTGGTCGCCATCGAAGCGCATGATCTCCGCCGCCGTCCGTCCCTCCCAGGTACCGAAACTCATTTCGCGCAGGCGTTCATCGACGGTGACCGGTATTTCCAGCCGTTCCCCCAGGGACCGGGCGAAATCGGCACAACGGCGCAGGGGCGAGGTGACCACCCCCTGCCAGGGGGCGTGATCACCGACCGTTTGGCGCATTTGCCGCCAGCCGGTATCGCTCAACGGGTCATCCAATGATCCCCGATAGCGGTTGCCACCCCGGGGTTCACCATGACGCAGGAGGTCGATTCGGGTCAGATCGGTCTTCATCGTCGGGTCCGTTGCTTGTATTTATCCAGGACAGTCGGCGCAGGATATCGGGAAGGGGAAAAAATCGCCATGGGCAATGGCAAGAAAAATGAATGCCGCAAAAAAAGAGCGACAACGTTGCCTTTGGGGACAAACTGCCGTTAATATTCCCCGTGGTCCCGGGTACCATGCCGGAGTCCGGGGTACGGGGGCTTGATTTCCACTTTTTTCCTGCGGTTGAATGTCGATGCGGCGGATCATTGAAAATTTGGTGGGCACCACTCTGGAAACCTTGTGCCGGGAAGGGATTTTGCCTTCCGGGGAGTTGCCCCGTTTCAGCGTCGAGCGCCCCCGGGACAAAAATCATGGCGATTTTTCCACCAATGCCGCCCTGGTCCTGGCCAAGGTGGCGCGCCGGAAACCCCGGGACCTGGCCGAAAAAATCGTCGCCGCCCTGCCGGCCGGGCAAACCGATGTCGACCGTTGGGAGGTCGCCGGACCGGGATTCATCAATTTTCATCTTTCCGCCGACCGGTTGCGGCGTTTGATCACCGATATTCAGCGACAAGGGGCCGACTATGGCCGGTCCCGCCCGGGGGCGGGCAAAAAGGTGCAGGTGGAGTTCGTCTCCGCCAATCCCACCGGTCCCATGCATCTCGGCCATGGTCGCGGCGCCGTGACCGGTGATGTCATCGCCCGTCTGTTGGAAGCGACCGGGTTCCAGGTGGAACGGGAATATTATCTCAATGATGCCGGCACGCAGATGTCGGTGCTGGGGCGATCGGTGTTGATCCGCTATCGGCAACTGTTCGGCCAAACCCTGGAGATGCCCGACGGGTGTTATCCGGCGCCCTATGTCCAGGAGATCGCCGGGGCGTTGCGGGAGCGGGATGGCGATCGTTGGCTGCCGGCGCCGATCGATGCGGAACCCCCCATCGAGGTGGTGGACTTCGCCATCGAACGGGTGCTGGTCTGGATTCGCTCGGACCTGGCGCTGATGGACATCCATTTCGACCATTGGTTTTCCGAACGCACCCTGCATGATCAGGGGGGCATCGAACGGGCCGTGGACCGGTTGGCGGCCGATGATTTGATCTATCAAGGGGTATTGGAACCGCCCAAGGGCAAACTGCCCGATGATTGGGAGTCCCGCCCGCAAACTTTGTTCCGTGCCAGCCGTTTCGGTGACGAGGTGGATCGGCCCTTGAAAAAATCCGATGGCAGCTATACCTATTTCGCCGCCGACATCGCTTACCATTATGACAAGGCGCGGCGGGGGTTCGATCAATTGATCAATGTCTGGGGGGCGGACCACGGCGGTTATGTCAAACGGGTCAAGGCGGCCCTGGAGGCGTTGACCGGGCGCAAGGGGATGCTGGATGTGGAACTGGTGCAGATGGTCAACCTGTTCCGGGGTGGCAAACCGGTGCGCATGTCCAAACGGGCCGGAGTTTTCGTCAGCCTGCGCGAGGTGCTCGACGAAGTGGGTTCCGATCCGGTGCGGTTTTTGTTCCTGACCCGTTCCGGCAATGCGCAACTGGATTTCGATCTGGAGTTGGCCACCGCCCGCAGCAACGACAATCCGGTATTTTATGTGCAATATGCCCACGCCCGGGTCCATTCGGTATGGCGGAAACTGGCCGAGTCGGGGTTGCGTGGCGACGGGGGCGACCTGGCCCGTCTGGAGCTCCCGGAGGAGCTGGACCTGTTGCGTTGGTTGGGCCGTTTTCCCGAGGTGGTGGAGAGCGCCGCCCTGGCCCGGGAACCCCATCGCCTGCCCTATTATCTCCAGGAGTTGGCCGCCGTTTTTCATGCCTACTACAATGGCCACCGCATTTTGGACGCGGATGCCGCCTTGCGGGGCGCCCGATTGCAACTGGTGACCGCCGTTGGCCGGGTGATCGCCAACGGATTGGCCCTGTTGGGTGTTTCCGCCCCGGAGAAGATGTGAATCCCCGGCGCCCGCCCGCCCGTACCGCCCGGACGGCCCGATCGAATCGATCCGGGCGCACCGGTCGGAACACCCGGCCCAACCGGCCCATGCGCGGACAGCGTCCGGGTCGTTCCGGGTCTCGGCACGGCCTCTATCTGCGCCCCCTTGTTTTCGGTCTGTTGGCCGGTGCCGGCCTGTTCATCTGGTTCAATCCCTGGGGCTCGGCGCCGGAGCCGGAAACGGCCGTGGCCCGGGCTCCCACCTTGGAATCCTTGCGCCTGGAACCGGCGACCTCCCGGAAGATTCGGCTTCCGGCCCCGTCGACCGCACCGTCGGCTGTCAGGACACCGGCACCGGTCGCCCGCAAAATCGTGGCGCCGGATGTTCCTTCGGCGTCCGCTCCGGTTTCCAAAACCGTCAATGCCCCGGTCGGGGAACATACCGTTTCCACCCGTATCGACCTGCCGTTGAAACCGGTCGTGGCCGGTTCGGTTCCCGGCTCATCGGCAAAAACCGCTTCGGGACCGAATGCCGCCGGCAACGGGGCGGCCGAACCACCGGTCCGTCCCCTGCCCAAGGGGTTGGCGCCCCGGATACGTGCCCCCGAAGTGGATTTGACCTTCTATCGGGAGTTGCCACGGCGGGAGGTGGTGTTGCCGCCGGAGCCGGAGGCAGCGGAGAAAAAAACCGCGGTAAAGGCGGCGGTGCCACCGCGTCCGGAGTTGCCGGGTCGTCCATCACTGTTGCCGGAGCGCACGGTTCCGGCGCAACTGGTGAAGCCGGCCTGGTATAAAGCGCCGCGGGCGGAAAACCCGGCGGCGAACTGGTCCTCGACCGCCGTTCCCGGGGTATTCGAGGTACAGGTCGGGGTTTTTTCCGATCTGGGACGGGCTTCGGACCTGGTCGAAAAATTGCGTCAACGGGGGGCCTCCCCCAGGGTGGTGACCGCCAGTGGGGGCCGGAGTACCCTGCATCGGGTGCGCCTGGGTCCGTTTCCCACCCGGGAGGCGGCCGACCAGGCGTTGCAACGGTGGAAAATACCCGGGCAGTCGGCGTTGGTTCTGGACAATACCCCGCGGCCGAAACTCCCACCGACCTTGCGTCCGGCTCCCCCGGTCGTCAGCGGATCAGGATTCCAGCCAGCACCAGGAAGGTGAAACCGGCGGCGATGCCCAGACGGGTGGCCTTGGCCAGGGGAATGCCGAACACCGCGTTCAAGCCCACGGCGACCAGCGCCCCTTCGATGGTGAGGATGAACAGGTGCCAGGGAATGATCACCATCGGTCCGCCCCAACCCAGTTTGATCAAAATGGAATCGATGACCAGGCTCGGCAACCAGGGGGCGAAAAAACAGATGCCCACCAACTCCCAGGTTTTGCCCAGGGTCATGACGCCGATGGTGGCGTGATCCCTGCCATAGACGTACAGGATCCGGGCGATACCGGTGATCACCAACAGCCCGTAGGGGCCATAGGCGAAAATTTCCACCATTCGATAGGTGTTGGCATCAATGCCGAAAGGGGTCGGCAGGAGCATCGGTGACCGCTCCTGGTAGAGGCTGACCATGGTGGTGAAGGCGGTGGCGTGCCAGCGGAAAAGCTGCAAGAAAATGGCCAGGGACAGCAGATCGTGACCGCGCATCCGCGTGAATACATGACTGGGCCGCAGCAGGATATGGGCGAAACTTCGGATCATCCCGATACCGGTTCGAAATCTGTTGAGCCGATGATCGATTCAATCCTTTTCCGGCAGCGCGGCTCCAGGGACCTTCGCGGGTGATCCGTCTTTCCTGGCACAATCGATTTTCCGGGCGGGATGAATCTCCGATCATCATCGACCGGCAAGGATATCATGCCAGGGCCGGTGGTTTATACCCCGATCGTCCGCTCGGCCCTGGCGGTCGGCCTATCCGGGTGGACGAAAAAAAGAACCCCTTCAACGGGCAGGGCCGTTCCGACCGCCTCTTTCCCGGCTGGAACGGTCCCATGCGGGTCACTCCGTCCCGTTAAAACCTCTCGAACTCCGCGTCCCCGGTTTCCACGGCGTCCTGGTCGGAATGCGTTTTCACCCGGGTGGGGGCGGGAAGGGCCTTGGCGGGCGCCTTCCGGGCCACTGGCAGGGCTCGAGTGGTTCGGGCGGTCGCCGCGCGCTGTTGGGCCAGTTTTTTCCGGTAAGCCCCCGTTCCCAGTTTGAAGAAGGACATGGCATCCTGAAGATGACTGGATTGTGAGGAGAGTTCTTCGGCCGTGGCGGCCATCTCCTCGGAGGCCCCGGCGTTGCGCTGGATCACCTGATCCAACTGTTGCAGGGAGGTGTTGATCTGACCGGCCCCCTGGTTCTGTTCCTGGCTGGCGGCGCTGATTTCCTGGACCAGTTCGGAGGTTTTTTGAATGTCCGGCACCAGTTGGTTGATGATCGTGCCGGCCCGTTCCGCCACCTCGACGCTGGAGGAGGAGAGCTGGCTGATCTCACCGGCGGCGGTTTGGCTGCGTTCCGCCAGCTTCCGGACCTCCGCCGCCACCACGGCGAAGCCCTTGCCGTGTTCACCGGCCCGGGCCGCCTCGATGGCCGCGTTCAAGGCCAGCAGGTTGGTCTGCCGGGCGATTTCCGAGACGATGGAGATCTTTTCGGCGATCTCCTTCATGGCCCCCACCGCCTGGGTCACCGCCTGCCCGCCCTCGCCGGCGTCGGTGGCCGCCTTGGCCGAGATCTTTTCGGTCTGCTGGGAGTTGTCGGTGTTCTGTTGAATGTTGGAGGCCATCTGCTCCATGGACGACGAGGTTTGCTCGACGCTGGCCGCCTGCTGGGTGGCCCCTTCGGACATGTTCTGTGCCGTCGAGCTGAGTTCCTGACTTCCGGAGGCCACGTTGTCCGAGGCCTCGCGCACATCAACGACGATTCGTCGGAGCTGGTCCACCATGTTGGTCAGGGCCCCCGCCAACTGGCCAATCTCGTCCTTCTGGTTGAGATCGATGGTGGCGGTCAGGTCCCCTTCAGCGACCTTTTTGGAAAAGGCCACCCCTTGGCCGAGACCGGTGGTGATGCCACGGCCGATGATGAAAGCCACTGCCGCCGCCAGCAGGGAGATGAACATGAAGATCCCCGACAGCCACATGTTGGCGTCGTTGGCCTGGTGTTCCGCACCGGTGTTGAACTCCCGGCCCTTGTTATCCGCGAAATCCCGTATCCCCTTGAGCGTCGCATTGAGTCTGGCCAGGTGGGGCGCCCCCTCTTCCCGGGTGATGCGGCCCGGGTCGGCGCCGACCTGGGCCTTGCGCATGGTGATCACCTTGTCGCGGATCTTTTTCCAATCCACGAACAGGTTCTCGGCCTGGTTCACCAATGTTTTGTCGCCTAAAAACCGCTCGTGGATCAATGAGAACCGGTTGAGAACCGACTGCTCCAGTTTATCCACCCGGGCCGTCAGTTTTTCCACTTCGGCCAAGGTGGGGGCGGTACTGATGTCTTTCATGGTGATGGCCATGGCCACGATGCCGGTGGCGATCTTGTTGGCGCTGTCACTGACCGTGAACGGGTGGCGGTAAAATTTGTCCACCAACCCCTTGGCCAGTTTGACGTCGGCACTTCTGGCCTTTTCGTTGAACTCCTTGGCCTTGCCGGCGGCAAAATCGCTCAAGGCCTGGATGGCCTCACGGGTGGCGGCGATGTGCCGGGCGCCCTCGTCCTTGGTAATGGAGATGGCGTCATTCTCCAGTCGAATCCGGGTTTCCCGGACCACCTTTTTCCGGATCGGACGCCAGTCATGGAACAGCTGCTCCGCTTCGGAGATGGCGCTTTGATCGCCCAGAAACCGCTCTTTCAGAACCGCGAAGGCCTCTTCGGCCCCCTTGCCATAACTCTCCGCGGTGGCGAAGGCCTTCTCCATGGCGTCCAGATTTTTGGCCATGGCCACGTCCTTCATCGAGCGGTGGATGGCCACTAGGTTGGTTTCGATGTCGCGGATGCTGTTGCTCACCGCCATGGGGTGGCGGTAGAGCTTTTTCGTGGTGGAGGCCAGATCGGAGGCGGTCCGGGCACTGAATATACCGCCGCCGATCATCAGGATGATCACCAGACCGAAGCCAAGCGCCAGTTTTTTGCCGATACTGAGATTTTTCATATCCATGTCTCCTGGTTTGCTGGGGGTGGCCAAGCCATTGGCGCCGGTATTTTTCACGCAACAGCGGATCTCTTGCCGTTTTTATCGTTTCAATCCATTGACGATTGACTTCTTCGGCGTAGACGGAGAGCCGGCTGGATTTTTCGCGGGATTGTTTTCGACCGAATTGGACCGTTGGCGAAGGAGTTCTTCTACGGAGCTTCGGGCGATCCGGGCGTGTCCCCCGGGGGTTTTCCAGGCTTTTAAATACGATTTCGCTACCCAGTTCTGGATGGTTTGCATGGTGACCCCCAGGAGGTCCGCAGCTTCCTTGCTGGTCAGGAACGTTTCAGGGCGGTCATTCACGGAGCGACACCTTCCAAATGCGGGAAAGGGCTGTCTGGGTAGTTGGGGAATTTTGAGTATTTTGAGTTTCGAGCGTTCGCTTTGGTTCCCTGTTTTTTTGGCGGGGATGCCCATTTTTTCTGGCCGGTTTCCCCATCCTCGAACCGTTATGAACGTTCTTTTTCCGATCCGTGATTGAACCGGACCGATACGGGGGATGATCCGGGGGGGCGACCGGGGAAAGGGATGGCGTGGGGAGGGGGCTGCCGGTGGTGGTTGCGTGGGATCAATCGTCCGGGTCGATCCCCGCTTTGCGCAGGGTTTTACGCAGGTGGACGATCTCCTGGATGAGGGTGCGGATCCGCTCGGCCATTTTCAGCAGGATGTTCAGGGAGGTGGGGGGATCCTCGCCGAGATATTTCAGGAAACCCTTTTTGTCCACCGACAACACCTGGACATCGCCCAGGGCGCGGGCGGTGGCCAGACGGGGGGAGCCGTCGAACATGGAGGTTTCGCCGAACACGTTGCCTTTTTCGAGCACGGTCAACTGAAACGGCTCTTCCCGGCCGTCATCCAGCAAAATTTCCACCCGGCCATCCAGGATGACATACATCTGTTCCACCTGCGTATCACCGGCCCGGGTGATGATGGCGCCGTCGTCATAATGTTTGCCGATATTGATGTGTTGTTTGCTGAAAAGCATATTTTTATCCGGATGTTACATATTCTGGCCCGAAGGCCGGTTTCGGGTCCGCCGCACCAGTGTCCTGAACATCTCCAGGGAGAGGCGTGCCACCACCTTCGGGTGCAGGGCGCGCCTGAAAATATTACGATAGGGGGCGCTGCCGGTAAACGTGTCCCAGAGGGCGCCGCTCAACCGGTGCGGATTGCCGGGGGTGTTCTGTTCGTGGCGCACGGTGCGCAGGATGGCCTCCTGGACGAATCCCAGGGGGCGGAACAGGGCATCCAGGAAAAACATCAGGTGACCCAGCCGGTTGTCCCAGGTCAGATCATCACAGACCGGTTTGAAATGTTTGTGGAAATCGGCTTTGGAAATGCCATGGCTGACGGCAGTGTAGGCGCAGGCCCGGGCCAGACGGTAGGCGGCGCCGATGCCATCCTTGTAGAGACGGGAGGCGGAACAGTCCCCCACCAGGACCACCCGGTCGGTAAAGGGGTTGACCGGCGGGCCGGTGTGGATGCGGGGTTGACAGTTGCACGGTTGCACCGGAATCGTCCAACCCGCCGGCATCCGTTTTCGTACTTCGGGGCTCCGGTAGACCCGTTCCACCAGGGTCTTGTCGATCCTGTCGCCGAGAATGATCAGGGTCGCATAGGGACCCTTGGGGGTGATGGCGACAAACTTGACCCCGGGAATGTTGAGCAAAAACACATGCATGGCATGTCCCAGCAACCGCTGTACCTCGGTATCGCCGAGATAGAGTTCGGCGATGTAGGCACGGGCGCTTTGTGGACGGCGGTAACCAAAATTCATCCCTTCGAACAGATCCATGCCGGAACCGTTGAGGCCGACGCAGCCCACCAGCAGGTCATAGGTTTTCGGTGCCCCGTCCCGGCAATGAACCCGGGGGCGTCCCTGGTCCCAGGTGATGTCGGTTACCCGCTCCGGGAGGTGCCGGGCGCCCCGTTCGATGGCCAGGTCGAGCAAAAACTGGTCGAAGCTGGACCAGGGCAGGGGGGTTTGATGTTCGGCGCCACAGGGTCCGCCACCCCGGTAGATGCTGGCGATGCGCATCTCCTGCAACGGGGCGCGGATCTCCTCGGAGCCGCTGTCGGTATGCAGGGTGTAGGTATCGATGGTGTCCATCACCACCTCCTCGGGCAGGTTGATGCCCGTCGTCGCCAGCTTTTGCACCAACGATTCGGAGATGACGCCACCGCACATGTTGCACCCCGAGGGACCGGTTTTGACGAAATCGCGTGGATCGTAAAGGTCGATGTGCAGTTTTAAATCCACCCGTTGCGCCAGTTCCAGGAGAAAACAGGCACTCATGGAACCGGCCGGTCCACCGCCCACCACGGCGACCCGGGCATTGTCGGTGAGTTCCAGGGTCATGATCGTTGCCGTTTTTCCAGCCAGATCGCCAGCCCCTGGGCATTGATCTCCCAGTCCATGGCCAGCAACTCCGCACATCGTTCCCGGTCCAGGCCGGGATGGTGGGTGGTGAGCTGCTCCCAGGCCACCTGGCGCATGGCGGCCAGCAGCCGGTGCTGGCGGGTTCCGGATGGTTGCGAATCATTCTCGATCGCCAGGTCGGTGAAACGGTCCAACTGCCGGTGCAGGCTGGCAACCAGATCGGTTGAAAAGGGGATGTGATCGAAATGGGTCAGGTGGATCCATCGGGGGGCCAGGGCCGCCAACCGGTCGATGGTGCGGTGGCTGGCCACCGGATCGAACTGCACCGGGGTGGTGGCGGGAAACAGGAACGGGGTGCCATCCCGGTCGAACTCCCGATAGGAGATGCCAAAGGCGTCACCGGTGAACAGGCCATCGCTTTCGGCATCCTGGACGCACAGATGGTGCCGGGCGTGGCCGGGGCTGTCGAAGAAGGTCAGGATACGGCCCTGGAGGGAAAACCGTTCGCCATCCCCGGGGGTATGGACCCGGTCGGCCGGCGCCGGGGTGATGCCGCCGAGCAGCTGTTTGAAGGTTTCCTCTCCATAGACCGCCGTCGCTCCGGCGAGCAATTTCGAGGGATCGATGAGGTGGCGGGCGCCCCGGGCGTGGACGATCAGGCGGGCGTTGGGCAGATGCTGCAACAAGGCCCCGGCGCCGCCGGCATGATCCAGATGGATATGGGTGACGATGACCGCCTCCACGGCCTCCCGGGATAGCTTGCGCCGCTCCAGGGCCTGTAACAACCGGGGAACGGCGTGTTGGGGGCCGGTCTCGATGAATACCGCCCGGCCCCGCTTTTCAACCAGATAGGCGGCGGCGAAACCGGGCCGCACATAACCGGTATCGATGCGGGTGATGCCGTGGGGGTGTTCTTTGAAAGGGTCGTTCATGGGTCGATTCGCTCGGCCATCGCAGGGAGAAGGGGACGGCTGTTCCGGGCCGGCGAGTTCACCCCGGAGGTTCCGCTCGCCCACATTCTATGACAAATGGGCGCGATTTTCGAGCCGTTGGTGTGTGTGGGGCGGTTTTGGAATGGGCTGGGGGGGGGCCTCGGACGGGCGGTCCCGCCATCGGTGGCGGGAGAGGGACATCCGATCCAGCCGGTTTTTCCCGATCGATGAAGATGGAAAGCCGGCGCCGGTTTTATGATGAGGAGTGTTGGCGTTGATAACGGGTTGAACGCCCTGATTCCAATCGTGTGTGCGGTGTCTGGGGATGATATCCGTCGGTGAGATGACCGCTTGTCATTAAACTTTTGGGAAGCTATTCTGCAAATTGGTGTTGTTATGGGGGATTCGCGGCCAGAATTGAATTTTTTGATCGGTGATGATGGGTATCGTGACAAAATTTGATAATTTTTTTCGAAAAATGATAATCACTGAGCATGGGGAGAATGCCGGGCCGAAAAAGGATCCGGTCATGAATGGGCCGGTCATCGGCTTGAATCGGGATTCGATCGAAACGGGGAGGAGAGCATGAAAAATATAATTCTTTGCGCCGATGGAACCGGCAATCGAGGGGGATATGGCGATGACAGCAATGTCTATAAACTCTACCGGGCGATCAATCTGCGCTCGCATGAGGACCGCACGGACCCGCTGGAGCAGATATCCTTCTATGACAATGGCGTCGGCACCCAGGACAGCAGTGTCATCCGCGGTCTCTCCGGGGCCTTTGGTTTCGGCTTCAAGAGCAATGTTCGTGATCTCTACGAATTTTTGGCCCGCAATTATGATCCCGGGAACCGGATCTACGTGTTCGGGTTCAGCCGTGGCGCCGCCACCGCCCGGGCCTTCTGCGGCATGATCCAGTGGTGTGGATTGCTGGACCGGAAAAACTATGGAAAGGCCGGTGGCCTGTTCGACGAAAAACGCTTTCAGGAGGATATCGACAGGGCCATAAAATATTATGAAGAGGGGGCGCTGGCGGATGTCCCGGCGGGGGAATATGATCCCTATCGTGATCAAAGTGGCCGGAAAAAATGGCAAGACGGTCCGATCCATGCCCACGGAACGGTCAAGATCCATTTCCTCGGGATCTGGGACACGGTCAGTGCCCTTGGTTTTCCCCGAAATTTCAGTCCCGCCTGGAGCCGTTGGTTCACAAAATTTTTCGATTATGTGGAGTGGGTTTCCAACCGGCTTTTGCCCCACCAGTTTTATGATTATCAACCCTATGAGGTGGTGGAAAACGTTTGCCACGCCCTGGCCATCGATGATCAACGCACCACTTTTCACCCGGTGATCTGGGATGAATATCCGGTTTCCGGAAAGGATCCCAATAAATTGCCACGGGTTGAACAGGTGTGGTTCCCCGGCGTCCACTCCAATGTCGGGGGTGGTTATCCCCGTAGCGGGCTGTCCGACGTTGCCCTGGAATGGATGATGGATCGGGCTGTAGAGGCCAAATTACGGTTTATTCCCGGCAAAATGGAGGAGGTTCATTATCGCGCCAACGAGCAGGGGGAGTTGTTCGACTCCCGGGCCGGCCTGGGTGTTTTCTATCGCTATGGGCCGCGCGATATCAATAAACTTTGCCAATCCCCATCCTCCATTCCCTTGGTGGCGGGGGGGTCCATCAAGATGCATCGGAGCGTCATCGAGCGGATGAAACGCGCCACCGATGATTATGCCCCCCGCTTTCTGCCGGATCAGTTTCAGCTCATCGGTACCAAGGATGCCAATCCCTCTCCCACCCACTCGGTCTGTAAATTCGCGGCATCGACATGGATGGATCTCAACAAAAAACTCAACAAGCTGGTACTCGTTCAGCAAAAACTCTATCGGGCGTTTATTGAAACGGTTCTGTTGGTGTTGTTGATCGGTGGGCTCTCCTGGCCCTATCCATCCAAGGAGGATCAGGCCGGCCATGGGCTTTATTATGATGTCATGTCCTATGTCAACGAGATCCTGAGCTATTCCATCCCCGGGTTCGTGGAGGACCTGCTCTATTATGCCACCATCACCCAACCATCGGTTTTCTGGCTGTTTTTACTGTACATGGTGGTGGTGTTTTATTTTCCTCGCCGAACGCTCCGAAAACGGGTTCAGTATGTCAGCGAGGAAAAGAGGGCCATTTTTCTCCAGGCCTGCAATGCGGACGATAGGAAGGCAACCGCCTCCGAGGATCAACATCGCGAGATCGGCAACAAACGATGGTATTCCCGTATGGCCGATGGCATCGGCGATTTTCTGGTGGATTCATTGGGTTCGGTCCTTCAACGGTTGGGCAATATGCTTTCCTGGCTCATTCTGGCGGTCCTGCTGTTGCTGGTAACCGGTTGGCTGATCCCCACCCCCTCCAGTCCCTGCACCAAGGAAGGGTTGGCGCCGAGTACCGCTGCGACGTCGGAATGGCAGGATGTGGAAGCCAAGGTCGATGCGGCTGCTGTTTGGAATAAGACGGATGCTCACCTCACCGCGGAAAAAAAATATGTGGTTTCACTCGTCAAGGTGGAAAATTCGGAACCCAAGGATAAATCCTGTAAAAAAGCGGATAAAAATCCGAAGGATACTCTGTGGTTTGATTGTACGCAGTCTGCAACCGACCGGGGCTGGCATCATCCAAGCCTGATATCGATCCTCTCCAGGAACCTGGCGCGGAACTCCGACCAGGACCTGTTTCAGTTGATGGGAGCGGTCTACGGGGACTGTGAAAAGTCGACCTGTGGTCGTCATTTTCCCGTACGCCTGGATCGACCATTCATTGCCCCGGCGGATGGACAGTTCTATCTTTATGCCAACGATGTTGCGTTCAAATATAAGAACAACAGCGGCATCGTCCATGTGAAAATCAGTCGGGTCAAGTACCACTGATTCGTTAATATCCCGTTAATGGCCGGTTGTCGGGTTTCCCACTTCCCTGATTCCGGTTCCCATCGAACCGGAACCGGCATCGCGGGTTCCTGAAAAAAGGCGCATGATCCAAACCGGAACGGCATCCCTGGTGACCCTTTTGATGCCGTTCCGGAACGGTGAATCGACACTGGCGGCCTGTCTGGACTCCATTCTCGCGCAAACGGATATCCCTTTCGAGCTGTTGGCCGTGGATGATGGTTCCGAGGATCGATCGGCGGAATTGGTGCGATCCCATGCGGACCGGTTGCCGTCCGGTTGTCGATTGCGTCTGTTGCAACCGGGTCGGATTGGTCTGGTGGCGGCCCTGAACCTTGGATTGACGGAGGCATCGGCGCCGCTGGTGGCGCGCATGGATGCGGATGATGTCATGTATCCGCAGCGGTTGTCGGCCCAGGCCGATTTTCTGCATCGGCGCCCGGAGATCGATCTGGTGGCCTGCCGGGTACGGGCGGTGCCGGAAGCGGGGATCCGCGCCGGGTTCCGGGAATATATGCGCTGGCAGAACGGTTTGATCGAACCGTCGGAGCTGGCCGATGAGATCTATTGGGAATCGCCGGTGGTCCATCCATCGGTGATGTTTCGCCGGCAGCGGGTCCTGGAACTGGGCGGCTATCGGGAGGGTCCGTTTCCGGAGGATTATGAACTGTGGTTGCGCATGGTGGGCGCCGGTTGCCGTTTGGCCAAACTGCCCCGGGTGCTGCTGGACTGGACCGACCACGCCGACCGTCTGACCCGCACCGACCCCCGCTACGGTCGCCAGGCCTTCGACCGCCTGCGCGCCCATCATCTGGCCGCGGATCCCCGCCTGGCCACCGATCGTCCCCTGGTGATCTGGGGGGCGGGGCGTCATACCCGCAAACGGGTGAAAAACTTATTGAACCATGGATTCACGGTGACGGCCTGGATCGACGTCGATCCGAACAAGATCGGCCATCGGGTCTGGGAGGCGCCGGTGGTGCCCCCGTCCTGGCTGGATGGCCGGGATCGACCGTTCATACTCAGTTATGTCATCAAACATGGCGCCCGCGAGGAGATCCGCCTGGAACTGGAATCCCGCGGTTATCGGCGGGGGCGGGATTATTTGATGGTGGGGTGAGGGGAACGGGGTGTTTGATCAATGGCGCTTGGATAGGAAATTTCTTTTCAGTTCCAAAAGGGTAGGGCAGTGGGTCTCCTGATGGTGCGCGATTGACGGTAACTTTATTGAAAAACAGCTGAAAAACAAACATCTGCTGGTTCAGGAGTCAATGGCCTGTGCCGGCGGATTGCGTGGCAGGGTGATGGTGAAACGGGTGCCGCCGCCCTCCCGCGGGGCGCAGGTGGCTTCGCCGCCGTGGCGGCGGGCGATGCGGCGTACCAGGGCCAACCCCAGACCGATGCCCTGACCGCTCTGTTGACCCTGGGACTGATAAAACGGTTCGAAAATGCGTTCCGCCTCTTCGGCACCGATGCCGGGTCCGCGGTCGGCGACGGTCAGTTCCGCCCCTTCGGCGGTGGTCCGCACCGAACAGATGATCTCCCGGTTGTCCCCATGACGCTGGGCATTGACCAGCAGATTGCGGATCATGCGCCGCAACCAGCGCGGTTCGCCGCGCAACAGCGCCGGTTCACCGCCGACCTCGATTTCCAGGGGGGCGGCCTCTTCGGCCAGCAGGGCCAGGAGATCGACTTCATCCATGCCGTCGTTCACGGGCTCGTTTCGGTCCAGATGGTCCAGACGACTGGCCAGCAACAGTTCGCCGATCAGGCGGTCGAGTTCGTTCACATCCTCGATCATGCGGGTGCGCAGTTCCGGGCGTGGCTCCTCTTTCAACAGTTCGATACCCATGCGCAGCCGGGTCAGGGGGGTGCGCAGTTCATGGGAGACGGTGGTCAACAACTCTTTGTGCGCGGTCAGCAAGGTACGGATGCGATCCGCCGCCGTATTGAAACTGGTGGCCAACGCCGCCACCTCGTCCCGGCCCTCCACCACCACCCGGCTTTCCAGGTCTCCCCGGGCCAATCCATCCACCCGTCGTTGCAACCGTTCCAGACGACCGGTGAGCCCCCGTGCCAGGGGCAGGACCAGTAACGCCAGCAGACCGCCCAGGATCGTCAGGGCCAACAGGAAACGCCAACCCCGGTGTTGTGGATGTTGCGGCCGTGCCAACAGCAGCCGATCGTCCGGCAGCGACAACGACCAGACCGGTCCGCCGTGGATGTGTTGCCAACCGTTGCTCCGGTCGGTGTCGCCGGGCGGGGCCAGTGGTGGGCCGATGTGGGCCAGGACCCGGTTTTCGCCGTCCAGCAGCGTATACCGTCCCGGCAGTGTACGATGAAAGGCCATCAACGCCTCTTCCCGTTGGGTCCGGGGGGAGGGCTCGGCCGGCAGCAGGCGTTGGACGATGGCGCCGAGTCCCTGATAGAAGGTTTGGTGCCGTTCGGTTCGTTCCGGCAACCACCACCACAAGCCCGCCGCCAGGATACCGAAAACGATCAATATCAAGACGATGGCCAGATAAATGCGCAGATAGAGATGTCGCATGGCGATTTTTCCCACTTCTTTCAGTCATCCCGACGGTTGGCGAACAGGTAACCCACCCCGCGAATGGTGAGGATGCACCGGGGTTTTTTCGGGTTTTCCTCGATGGCGGCACGAATGCGGGAGATATGGACATCGATACTGCGGTCGAAGGCCTCCAGGTCCTCGCCGCGAACCAGGTCCATGAGCCTTTCCCGGCTCAATACCCGCCCGGCGTGGCTGGCCAGGGCCAACAGCAGGTCGAACTGATGGCCGGTAAGGGGCAGCCGTTGGCCCCTCAGTCGCACGCTCCGCTCCTCCGGTCGGATTTCCAGGTCGTCGAATCGCAGGGTTTGACCCGTTTTTTTCAGGCTGCCATCCCGGCGGCGGAGGATGGCCCGCAACCGCGCCAGCAACTCCCGGGGGTTGAACGGTTTCGGCAGATAATCATCGGCGCCCAACTCCAGGCCGACGATGCGGTCGGTCTCTTCGCCCCGGGCCGTCAACATCAGGATCGGCACATCGGAAACGGCGCGGATGCGGCGGCACACCTCGAAACCGTCCAGGTCCGGCAGTCCGATGTCGAGGATGACCGCATCCCAGCCATTGCGCAATAAAGCCAAACCCTCCGCCGCCCGCCGGCGTGCGGTCACCGCCATGCCTTCGGCGGCCAGATATTCGCCCACCATGCCGGCCAACTCCAGGTCATCCTCGATCATCAACAACCGTTTGCTCATCTTTTCGCACCGGCGGTGTGGAACCACGATGATGTCTCTATCATTATGACATGAAACGGGCCGCATGGCCAAACGGCATGCGGCCCGTTTTCGGGAAACGGCCAATGATGGCGATCACCGGCAGGTTCGATCACCCGGGGTCAGCAGTTTTTGACGCTGTTCGCGGGTCAACTCCCCGGCCGCCACCAACAGGCCGTCCAGCAAACGTTCGGAGAGCCGGTCGCCCAGGGTCAACAGTTCCCGCCGCAGGGCCGTCAATGTCTCCGGGTCGATGGTTTCCTGGCCAAGGGCGGTGAAAAACCGTTTTTTCAGTGCCCGATGCTGTTCGGCCAGGGGGGCCAGATCGGTCATGGTCCGTTGGATCTCCGCCAGGATACGCTCTTTCTGGCCACTGTCCGCCTCCACTTCGTCGAGTAGCCGGTCGCCCAGGAAGCGGGCCTGGTGTTGAAATGGCCCGCCCTGGAAAAACAGGGGTCCGACAGGGTGTCCGAAACCGGCATGGCTATGACGGTGAACGAAAAACAGCGTGCTCCCGGCGGCCAACAGCAGCAGGGTGGCCCAAAGGAAAAATTTGGAGCCGCGTTTTTGGCATCGGTGGGGAGATTGCTCCGGAGTACGGATCTTTTCCATCCGTTGGGCTTGACCGGTATCGTTTCGTTCGGGGGTTGATTGGGCGTTCATGATGATGTTCTCTCCATGTGGGTGGATCGGCATTGGGCCGAAGTTGGTTTGAAGAGATCATGACCTGGTTGGGTTGCTGGGGTTTTTCCGCAAGGTAAAGATTTGTTAAGACGGTGCGGACATGGGGTACCATCCCGAAACAGGGGGCGCGCTTCCCCAGCATCCGCTGATGGCTTTCTGCTGTGATACCAAGGAGATCAGGCAGGTTTGGCGTCGCACGGGGAGCGCCTGTACCCGTAACCGGATCGTAGAGTTCATGAATCCTTTGCCGAACCGGGTTCGTGAGCGGCAGCGCTGAACGGAAACATTTGGTTGAATTAAAAAGCCCTTGTCAGGTTGGGTTGCAATGTTTCGATGGCGGTCCGTAAGAGAACGTTCGACTCCTCCACCGGCAGACCGACGCCGTTTTCGACGATCAGCAGGCGGTCCCAGCGGTCCAGGGGGGCGCCCAGCCAAAGGTGGAACAGCCAGTGTCCATGCCGCCAATGGCGGATACGGGGCAGGGGGCCGTGTATGATGCCGTTGGCGGCTTGCACAATGGCGGTTCGTTGATCGCCCTCGCTGTTGCTGACCAGATGATTCAATTGTCGATGTGGATTCCAGAAGGCCACCAACTCCACCGGTGTCAGGGTGGTCAACCATTCCAAAAAGGCGCTGAGGATATCCGGCAGGGTTTGCTGCTCTTCGAGCAGCTCCGTCAGGGCGGCGATGGGAAGGGCGTGGTCGTATTGACCGTTGGTGTCAGCGGGTTTGAGCATGGGGGACCCCACATGGTCTTCTGGCTGTTTCGAGGTGTAAAAATTCATACCGGACGCTCCCTGTTTCCATGTGGGAAAGGGTGGTTGCATGGTCAATTGCCGATGATGGATATCGCCATGAGAGTGGTCCGGATGGAAAAAAATTCCCGCAGTTCTGGATTGCTATTTTCATGCCAAGTTGATAAAGCGAAAAAGGGGGTGATAAAGGCCTGTCAAAACAGTTGATTATGACTCTACCTTCATCAAGGCCGGGGGCCGGTTCGATACAACCTGCGCGGCTGGCCGGGCATCGCCCCACTTTCGCCGTCGAACGTTCTTGACAGTCCGCCAAAGAATCCGGAACATTCCCGGGGAGATGGCTGCAACGGCGCGGGCGTTTTTGGACGGAAAGGTATGAGACGGATGGCCATCAAACGGCTCTCTGAAATTTCACCGGGAATGGTCCTGGCCGGAGATGTGCGGGATATGAGTGGCCGTCTGCTCTTGAGCACGGGCGGGGAAATTTCAAAAAAACATTTGCGCATCTTCAAGATGTGGGGGGTGTCCGAGGCCGATATCGAAGAGCCGGCCGCCGCCGGGAGCGAAACCGAAGGGCGGAAAAGCCCGTTCGCCGCCACCGTCGATGCGCAGCCGCAACCAGGCTGCCAGGGTATCGTTCAGGATCTGTTCCGTCACAACGATGCCAACCATCCCCTGATCGCCGAGCTGATGAAACAGTGCCTGCAGGTGGTCGGGGCCGGGAGTGGCCGGGACGGGGGTGCCGGATCGTGACCATCGATCTGGACCGGATGTTGCGTTCCCAAGGCCGCATCGCCTCCTTCCCGGCCATCGTCGCCCGCATCAATCAGGCGGTCGACGATCCCCGTGGTTCGATGGATACCATCGCCCGCATCATCACCGAGGATCCCTCCCTGGCGGCGCGGCTGTTGAAAATCGCCAACAGTTCCTTCTACAACACCCCTTTTCCGGTCAACAGCATTTCCCGCGCCTTGACCATGATCGGCACCAAGCAGCTCAAGGACCTGGTGGCGGCCACCTTCGTCCTGCGCATGTTCGGCAAACTTTCCAAGGGCATCGACATGGATGCCTTCTGGCGGCACAGCATCGCCTGCGGCGTGGCGGCGCGGGTGATCGCCACCGCCCGCCGGGAGATCAACGTCGAACGGTTCTATCTGGCCGGATTGCTCCATGATGTCGGGCAGTTGGTGATCCTCAACCAGTTGCCGGAGGAGGCCGGCCCGCTGCTGGAAAAGAGTGCGGCGGAAAAAAAACCGATTTTTACCACCGAACGGGAGGTGCTCGGTTTCGATCATGGTGAGGTCGGTGGCCGATTGTTGCAGCAGTGGCGGCTGCCGGCGGAGCTCCATCTGCCGGTCTGGCACCATCACACGCCGTCGGCCGCCGAGGATTTTCTGCTGGAGACCGCCATCGTCCATGTGGCCGACCTCCTGGCGGTCTCCATTCGGCACGGCAGTGGCATCGAACCCCGGGTACCGCCCCTGGATGCCGCCGCCTGGGAGCGGATCCATCTGCCCATCAGCAGCGTTCCCAATCTGCTGGTTCAAATCAAGGCGCAATTCACCGATGCCTTGACCATCTTCATGAAGACCGGCTGACGGATGGCCGGCTCGCCGACAGACGCGGAAAAAAAACTCCGGGAACGGGTCGAGTATCTGGAAGAGTCCAGCCGTCAACATCTGTTCGCCATGGAACTGGCCGCCTCCATGGTCCATTTTCACGGCAAGCTCAGCCATACCCGCGACAACACGACCATTCTTCTGGAAACCCGGAAATATTTGCGGCGGCTGTTGTTGAACTTCAAGGTGATGGCCTTTTTGACCGTCGATGAGGAGGACGGCGGTTTTTCCATGGTCCTGTGTGATCCCGAGGGGAAGTCCGATCTGGCCGATGAACTGGTGGATCAGTTGGTGGAGTCGGGTGAGTTCGCCTGGGCGTTGAATCAAAACCGGGCGGTGGTGTCGCGGATGCAACGGCCCGAAGGGTCGGTCCTGCTGCATTTGATCTCCACCGGCATTCGCATCCGCGGCATGTTCATCGGCGTGGTGGACCTGGCGGGACGGGAGCTGGCCAGCGCTTTCTATTATCTGTTTTCCATCATTTTCAGCAATACCGCCTATGCCCTGGAGAGTGCCGAGCTGTACCGGATGCTCGACGATCACGCCAAAAATCTGGAATACAACGTCGCCGTGCGCACCCGGGAGTTGCAAAAGGCCAAAGAGGCGGCGGAGGTGGCCAACCGGGCCAAGGGCACCTTTCTGGCCACCATGAGCCACGAAATCCGCACACCGATGAACGCCATCATCGGGCTCACCGGTCTGGCCCTGAGTGGGGAATTACCGCCGAAACTGCACAACTATCTGTCGAAGATCGACAGCTCCTCCCGCTCCCTGCTGCGGATCATCAACGACATCCTCGATTTTTCCAAGATCGAGGCCGGACGGCTGGACCTGGAGGCGGTCGATTTCCATCTGTTCGATCTGTTCGACCACCTGTGCGACCTGTTCAAGGAATCGGCCGCCAAAAAACCGGTCGAAGTGGTGATGTCGGCCGATGCGGACTGTCCCCAGCGGTTGATCGGCGACGGCATGCGTCTGGCGCAGGTGTTGATGAACCTGGTCGGCAACGCCCTGAAGTTCACATCGGCGGGGGAGGTGGTGGTCCATGCCGGTCTCGGCGAGTCGGCCGGGGAGCGGGTCCGTCTCCATTTTTCGGTTCGGGATACCGGTATCGGCCTGACGGCGGAACAGATACCCGAACTGTTTCAATCCTTCGTCCAGGCCGATGGTTCCACCACCCGCAAATATGGCGGCACCGGTCTCGGGCTGGCCATCTGCAAGCGCATCGTCGAGATGATGGAGGGTCGTATCCGGGTGGAAAGCGAACCGGATGTCGGCAGCCGTTTTGAATTTACCGTTTGGTTGCGGCGGCAACCCCCGGAACGGGAAAACGAGCTGTCACCGGTTCCGCTGCAGGGGTTGCGGGTGTTGGTGGTCGCGGGCAACCGTCCGCTTCGGGAAAGTGTGCAACGGTTTTTGACCGGATATCTGTTGTCCGTCGATGTGGCCGCCACCGGTGGCGAGGCCTTGAAAATGGCCGCGGCCACCGCCCGGCGCCAGGATCCTTATCGGTTGCTGGTGGTGGACTGGCACCTGCCGGACCGGGATGGTATCGATACCCTCCACCAATTGCGGCAACCGGCGCCGGTCGGCGGTGGCTTGCTGGACGAGGGGGCCGCCCGGACCATCCTCCTGACCCCCTTCGGTCGTGCCGACGACCGTTCCGGGGCCGGGCGGACCGGTGCCGATGTGCTCCTGGACAAACCCCTCGGTCCCTTCGCCCTGATTGACGCCATTTTGTCGGTATTCGGTTTTGCCGTCCCGGTCCGGCGTAAAAGCGGGTCGGCGATCACCGCCCGGGAGGTGGCGGAAAAAATCGCTGGCGCCCGCATCCTGTTGGTCGAGGACAATGCCATCAACCAGGAGGTGGCCCGGGAGATCCTGGAAGGATCCGGACTGCGGGTGGAGATCGCCAACCATGGCCGCGAGGCATTGCAGCGTTTGGCGCACCGGACCTGCGATCTGGTGTTGATGGATTTGCAGATGCCGGAAATGGACGGTTACACCACCACCCGGCACATTCGGAAGGATGGCCGTTTCCAGGATCTGCCCATCATTGCCATGACCGCTCATGCCATGGATGAGGAACTGGACCGTTGTCTACGGGTGGGCATGAACGGTCATGTCGGCAAACCCATCGATCTGGAGCAACTGTTCACCACCCTGCTGCGATGGATTCGGCAGCGGCCGGAGGAAACGGCGCCATCGACGTTGGACGGGACCGTGGTTCCCGAGGTGACGGTATTGGCAGGCGGGGTGGCGGAGGCCGTTGGTGATGATTCGGTGATCGCCGGCCTGGACATGGCCACCGCCCTGGTGCGTGTTTCCGGCAACCATGACCTGTTGCTGAAACTGTTGCGGCGTTTCGTCAAGGATCACGCCCGGGTCGATGAGGAGATCCGGACGGCATTGATCGAGGGCGATCAGGAACGCGCCCGGCGCCTGACCCACACCATCAAGGGGGTGGCGGGCAATATCGGCGCCAATCGTTTGCAGGATCGGGCGCAAAAACTGGAGATTGCCATCAAAGGCGGGGTCCATGGGGACGACGGCGACGATCTTCAGGGGGCGCTGATCCACTTTCGGGTGGCCCTGGAAGAGCTGTTGCAGGGGGTCGAAAACCATTGGCGCGATGGTGCCGGTTCGGCGCAACGCCTGGCGGTGGCCGCCAGCGAATCGGCCCGGGTGTTGAAACCGGTCGATGCCGGGCGGGTTGTGCCCCTGTTGAAGGAACTGGGGTCGTTGCTTGAAGAGCAGGATCCGGAGGCCGACCGGTTGTTGGGGGGATTGCGCGCCGAGTTGCAGGGGAGTGATCTGGAAAATAGGTTGCACGAGCTGTGCAATCAGATAGAGAATTATGATTTCGACTTGGCCGTGACCTCCGTGGGGGAGATCATGCGGCTGCTTGAAGCTTCGGGGAACGGTGTGCGGGAAAGTACGGTGGAATGACCTCTTCCGATCAACGAAAAAAAATTCTCATTGTCGATGACGCCCACACCAATATCGACCTGTTGCGGGATATTCTGCGGAAAAAATATCGGTTGAGTGTCGCCCTGTCCGGGGAACAAGCCCTGAAACTGGCCTTTTCCGACAGTCCGCCGGACTTGATCCTGCTCGATGTGATCATGCCGGAGATGGATGGTTACAAGGTGTGCCGGCAGTTGAAGGCCGATGAACGGACCCGGGGAATCCCGGTCATTTTTCTCACCGCCCGCAACACCACCCTGGATGAAACCCTGGGGCTCTCCCTGGGGGCGGTGGACTATATCACCAAACCGTTCAATCCCGGTATCATCAAACTGCGCGTCAAGAACCATCTGGAGTTGAAGGAACATCGCGACCGGCTGGAAGAGCTGGTTCGGGAACGGACGGCGGAGTTGGAGGCGGCCAAGGATGCCGCCCAGGCCGGCAACCGGGCCAAGAGTGAGTTTCTCTCCATCATCAGCCATGAGTTCCGTACCCCCCTGAACGCCATTCTCGGGTTCGCCCATTTTCTGGCCAATCCCGACCTGGACCAGGAACGGCGGGTTGA
The DNA here is from genome assembly GCA_964344355.1 of uncultured Magnetococcales bacterium. GTDB lineage: Bacteria > Pseudomonadota > Magnetococcia > Magnetococcales > CAYFNE01 > CAYFNE01. Next base: position 23,796 of record CAYFNE010000017.1, on the reverse strand, counting down.
GTTCGTCAGCCACGTGGTCGAATCCGGCAAGACCCTGCTGGAACTGGTCAACGATATCCTCGGGTTGGTGCGGGCCGATGCCGCCGATCATGAACGCCAACTGCAACCGTTCAGCCTGAAGTCGATGGTGACGGAGGTGGTTCACGGCCTGGGCATCCTGGCGGCGGAGAAAGAACTGGCCTTTACCAGCCGGGTGGCGGATGATTTACCGGATGCCTTGATCGGCGACCACATGCGTTTGCGGCAGATTTTGTTGCATCTGTTGAAAAATGCCATCAAGTTCACCCGGGAAGGGTCGGTCTCCCTGGAAGTGGAGCGGGGGCCGGACGGGGAAGGGGACGCAGAGCCGTCGTTTCATTTCATGGTGCGTGACAGCGGTGTCGGTATTCCCGAAGAGAAACAGGAATTGATTTTTCAACAATTCACCCAGGTGGAAGAGTCCGGGGTCCGCAGCCAGGGCGGTATTGGCCTGGGGTTGACGATCTGCAAACGGTATGCGGCGCTGATGGATGGTCGTATCTGGCTGGAAAGCCGGGTGGGGAAGGGCAGCGTGTTTCATTTGGTGGTGCGGCTGCCGGAACTGCCCGGACCGGGCGATGATTCCGGATCGGAACCGGGTGCCGGTTTCGACGGCGACGGTATCGGATGAAAACGGGTGACGGACAAAAAAAGGGGACGCTTGTGAAATCGAGGTTTTTTGTGTGTATGGTCGGGTTGGTTTCGTTGTGGTTCGGTGCGGTCGGGATGAACACCGCCCGGGCGGCGACCGAGGACTCCGGCCGTCAGGCCATGATGCGGTTGCAATCCTTTCTCGACCGGATTCAAACCCTGGATGCCGATTTCACCCAACGCTCCCTGACCCTGGATTCCGGCATGCCGCCGGAGAGTCATGGCCATTTTTCCTCGTCCAAGCCGGGCCGGTTCCGTTGGGATTATCGTTCCCCGAATCCGCAGGTGATTTTGTCCGATGGACGCACGGTCTGGTTCTATGAGCCGGACCTGGAACAGGTGACCGTCGGCAGTGCCGAATTTCTCGACCAAACCCCCGCCGCCCTGCTTTCCAGCAAGGCGCGGGTGGATGAACTGTTCCACTGGCGGGTACATCGGGATCCGGTCTGGCGTCTGCCGCAAATCGATTTGACCCCCAAACAGGAAGGGCCGGTGCATCAGGTATCCATCATTCTCCACCCCAGCAAGGACCGGATCCTGAAACTGGCGGTAACCGACTCCCTGGGCAACCGCTCCGATTTTCAGTTCAGCCGCATGGTGTTCAATCGGCGGTTGGATGCCGGGTTGTTCCAGTTCAAGGTGCCGCCGGGGGTGGATGTGATTCGAAACTCCGAACCGAGATGATATCGACGACCGGGACCAATCAAGCCGTTAACGAAAGGAAGACAGGATCATGCCATCTTTTGACATCGTATCCGAAGTGGATTTACAGGAAGTGGACAATGCCGTCAACCAGACGGTCAAGGAGACCGGCAGCCGCTATGATTTCAAGGGTTCCAAAAGCCGGGTGGAACGCGATGGGGCGCTGATCACGCTGGTGGCGGACGATGATTACAAAATGGAACAGGTGATGGAGATCCTGAAGACCAAGATGGTGCGGCGCAAGATCGATGCCCGCTCGCTCTCCCCGGGGGCCGTGGAACCGGCCGCCAATGCCATGGTGCGGCAGGTGATCACCGTGCGTCAGGGGGTTGAGACCGAACTGGCGAAAAAAATCGTCAAAATGATCAAAAGCAGCAAAATCAAGGTCCAGGGTAGTATCCAAGGGGACCGGGTGCGGGTTACCGGCAAAAAGCGCGATGATCTGCAGGCGGTGATCGCCGAGGTCAAGGCGGCCAAGTATGATCTGCCGCTGCAGCTCATCAATTTTCGGGATTGAGGTCGTTGTCTCCGCCAGCCACGGCCACCAAGGTGGCGGTCATCTCCCTGGGATGCCCGAAAAATCTGGTCGATACCGAAAAAATGCTCGGCCGGTTCCTGGAAGGGGGGTATGAGATCACCCCGGAGCCGGAGGGGGCGGACCTGCTGTTGGTCAACACCTGTGGTTTCAAGGCCGATGCCGAAGCGGAATCCCGGCAGGCGATCGAGGAGATGGCGGCCATCAAGGCGGCCCATCCCGGCAAACGGCTGGTGGTCACCGGTTGTCTGTCACAACGGTATGGCGCCGCCCTGAGCCGGGAGGTCCCGGCCATCGACATTTTGACCGGTTCCGCCGCCTATGACCGGTTGATTCCCATCATCGAATCGGGCCCGGACCCGGCGATTTCCGGCCTGGCCCTGCCGGCGCGCAACGAACCGTTGCTGGAGGATGCGCCGCGGGTGGTGACCACCGGTTCCCACAGCGCCTATTTGAAAATTGCCGAGGGGTGCAACAATCCCTGTGCATTTTGCATCATTCCGCAACTGCGGGGTCCTTTCCGGTCGCGTTCCCCGGAGGCCATCGAGACCGAAGCGCGGGTGTTGGCCGGGGTCGGGGCGCTGGAACTCAACCTGGTCTCCCAGGATACCACCCTGTTTGGCCGGGACCTGCAGCCGCGTACCGATCTGGCGACATTGTTGGAACGGTTGGTGACCATCGATGGCATCCAGTGGATCCGTCTGCTCTATCTCTATCCGACCCTGGTCACCGATCGGCTGTTGTCGGTGATCGCCCGGCAGGAAAAAATTTTGCCCTACCTGGATATTCCCCTGCAACACAGCCATTCGGCGATTTTGCAGGGGATGAAGCGCAGCGAACGGGAGGCGGATGTGCGCGATCTGTTGCGGCGTGTCGCTGAAAAACTGCCCGATGCCATTCTGCGCACCACCTTCATCGTCGGTTTTCCCGGCGAGGGGGAGGGGGAATTTCAACATTTGTATGATTTTGTCGCCGAAGGATTTTTTGATCATGTCGGGGTTTTCACCTACTCCGACGAGGCCGGTACGACCGCCTGTGAACTGCCCGGCAAGGTGCCCGCGTCGGTGGCCGAGGCGCGCCGGGATCGGTTGATGGCCCTGCAACAACGGATCAGCCGGGAAAAATTGACCCGGTTGGTCGGGAAAACCCTGCCGGTGATCGTCGATGCGGTTTCGGAGGCGGACGAATGGGTGATGGAAGGGCGCACCGTCGGCATGGCCCCGGAGGCCGATGGTCTGGTGTATATCGTAGAGGGGGCGCCGGAACCGGGTCAGATCGTGCCGGTGACCATCACCGCCGCCGAGGAATATGATCTGGTGGGGCGGTTGGCGGTGTGAGGGTTCCTGTCAGTTGGTTCGTGCGACCCAGGGGTTTATGATTTTCAAACCGGAAAAGGGGAAATCCTTGATATTTCGAGTGACGAAGTTCATTCCATGATGCAGGGCAGTGGCTGCCAACAGGTTGTCCACGGCTGAAATCGAACGGTTCGTTTCAGCTTGCAATTGGCCCCACCGATCGGCCACTGCCCGGTCTATCGGCAGGATCCGTTTACCGAACCAATCGGGAAGGTCCCGTTCCAGCCAATGCCGCAACATTTTCGTTCGTTCAGAAGAGGAACGTTTTTCAACCCCTTTGCGGATTTCACCCAGGGTGAGAACGCTGATGTGAAGCGTTTCCGGAGGTACGGTTTCAAACCAGTCGATCACCAGTCGATTCGGACGCGGGCGTACCAATTCGGAAATGACGCAGGTATCGATCAGATGGTTCACAGATCGACTGGGCGGTTTGGGGATGTGTCGCGTTCCAGGTCCAGTTGCATGTTCGCCAACGGGGAGTTGCGCAGGAACGAGACCAGGGATGATTTGGGCTTGCTGAGCCGGTCATAGTCGGCCCGGGAGAGCACCACCGCCTCTTCTTTGCCCCGCACGGTAATGGCCTGCGGTCCTTCCCGTCCAGCGCATCGGACCACTTCGCTCAAACGGGCTTTCGCCTCTTGAAGTTGCCAGGTTTGCATGATGATCTCCCGTTTTGGGGCCGGTGGTTCCACCGGGCAGTGATTGAATCGGGGAAAAATGTAAACAACGAGGTCATGGTTGACCGGATCCGTTCCCATGGTCTGCCGGGATTGCGGGTTTCCTGAAACCGTATCGGTCAAAACGGTTCCGATTCAAACTGGTCAGACTAGTCGTTTCAGATGATATCCCTTACGGTCGATCATTGCAAAGAGAGATTGGCTTCGACGGGTTGGGCTGCAAAATGTGCTCTCAATCCTCCGGATCGATGCGCCCCGTTCGCCGTCGTTTGATCTGGGAGCGTTGACGCTTGTTTTCCAGCCGTTTGATTTTGGCGGCGCGGCTGGGGCGGGTTTTTTGACGTTTTTCGGGAATGTGGCGGGCGGTTTCGATCAATCGTGTCAGCCGGTCCAGGGCATCGCGGCGGTTGCGCTCCTGGGTGCGGAAACGGCTGGCGTGAATGATCAACACCCCATCGTTGGTCAGACGGTTTTTTTCCTGTGCCATCAATCGGTTCTGCACATCCAGCGGCAGTGTTTGCGAACGGCGGACGTCAAAGCGCAACTGCACCGCCGTCGAAACCTTGTTGACATTTTGACCGCCGGGGCCGGAAGCGCGCACGAAATCCAGCTGGATTTCATGTTCGGGGATTGGCGGTTCGGGCTGGGAGGGGGACATGGGTGCCTGTTTTTTTTCGGTGTAAAAAAGTTCGGTCCGCTTTGCAATTGTTTGATAGCACGTCGATAATTGTATGTAAATACCCACTTTCCCAATTTGGCGTCGATTTTTTTCCACCCCTTCCGCGGCCGTTTTTTTTCTTTGTATTGGCAATTGTACGATTTGTCTGCTTTTGTCACGTTAATGAGGTTGGCATGATTATTGAAATCAATTATCATGGGTGACTCAGAAATTCCCGGCAAACCGGGATGGCGCCAAGGTACTTCCCGCCACCGGCCACGGCGATCGGCGGACGGGGTGGCCGATATTGAACGACACTTCGGGAGAATAGAGCGTCATGAACATTATCAATGACAAATTTTTCCTCAAGCGGGACCTGTTTTCGAAGGGCAAGCGCAATTTATTGAAGTCCATCGTTTCCCGACGTCGTCGGCGGGAAGTCGACCTGGGCGTGGACCTGTACATGGTGGTGGACGCCAGCGGCCTGCCCATCGATCTCAGTCATGGCCGGCAGATGGCGCAACTCACCTGCGCCTCTCCCCGGTTGATGAAGGGCATACCGGGCTGGCGTTTGTTGACCGGCGGATCAAAAAGCCGTCCTTCTCACTGATTCGGGTTGGATATTCATGCGTTCAAGCGATCACTGCTGTGGAATAAAAGTGTGTTTTCCCATTATTGCGGCAACAACGGTGGCGGCGTTTTCCCGGTCGGGAAGGCGGAAGGGGGATTGATGCCAAAGGAGCTGGCCACTATGAAACCGATCAAGAAAGCCCTCATCTCCAGCGGCGTCATGCTGACCACCGCCGTTCTGGCCATCGTCATCATCCAACTGGTCAAGGCCGTCACCGGCTTTGTCCTGCAAAACGCCATCGGCTGAAACGGACCGGGCGTTCTTCAGTGACCGGGTTTGGATCCTTACTGATCCGGCATGATGCGAATCTTATAACGTTGTTCCAATTTTCCAGGTTCCATGGTCGGTATGGCGCCGGTCGGGGCCGCTGGTGGTTCTTCCGGTGAAATCCGGGGAATGAATCGCCAGTGAATCCATCCCTTGCCATCTTCAGCTATGGAAAAGGTATCGCCCGAGGCGGTATCCAGCAGGATGACGCCGCCGGGTAGCTCCTTGATGCGTTCGATGCGGAAACGTCCCACCGAGCGCGACATCAACTCTTCCCAGTGGTGTTCTTCCGGCGTCGGTTCTTCGGGATGTTTCTCCTCGCTTGCGCTGACCCCGGCGCTGGAGGCCAGGGAGAGGATGAAAAACGTGGCGGCAATGGACGTGGTTTTATTCATGTTTCTGTTTCCCATTGTTGCGGTGACCAGTTGTGCCAATGAACATGATGGCGGTTCGTTGGGTCAAACGTTGAAACGAAAATGCATGATATCCCCGTCCATCAGGGGATAATCCCGTCCTTCCAGGCGCAGGCGGCCTTTTTCCTTGGCGCCCTGCTCGCTGCCGCATTCGATGAAATCCTCATAACCGATCACCTCGGCGCGGATGAATCCCCGTTGAAAATCGGTGTGGATGGCGCCGGCGGCGTCGAAGGCCGATGCCCCGTTGCGGACGGTCCAGGCGCGGACCTCCTTGGGGCCGACGGTGAAGAAGGTCATCAATCCCAGCAGATCGTAGGCCCCCCGTATCAACCGGTCCAGTCCCGCTTCGGTCAGGTCGAGGTCCTCCAGGAAGGCGGCCTTTTCCGCATCGTCCAGTTCCGCCAGTTCCGACTCGATGGCGCCACAGATGGCCACCACCCCGGAACCCTCGGTGGCCGCCAGTTCGCGCACGGCATCGGTGAGGGGGTGTTCACCCGGATTTTGCGCCCGGGCCACATCCGCTTCGGCGACGTTGCAGACATAGAGCACCGGTTTGGCGGTCAACAGGAACAGATCCTTCAATCCCGCCCGCTCCTCCCGGTTCAACGATTGGCGCCGCACCGGTTGACCGTCGTTGAGTCCGGTGATGACCTTTTCGTAGACATCGTTCAGGACCCGGGCCGCCTTGTCGCCGGAGCGGGCCTTTTTGATGAGGCTCTCCCGTCGTTTTTCCACCGAGGCCAGGTCGGCCAGCATCAGTTCGGTTTCGATGACCTGGATGTCCGCCACCGGGTCCACCCCGCCGTGAACGTGGGTGATGTCATCATCCTCGAAACAGCGAACCACATGGGCGATGGCATCCACCTGGCGGATGTGCCCCAAAAACTGGTTGCCCAACCCTTCTCCTTGGCTGGCCCCTTTGACCAGGCCGGCGATATCCATGAACTCCACCACCGTCGGCAGGGTTTTTTGCGGTTTGACCCGCTCCGACAGGGCCCACAGGCGCGAATCGTTGACCGATACCACCCCCTGGTTCGGTTCGATGGTGCAAAAGGGGTAGTTGGCCATCTCCGCACCGGCGGCGGTGAGGGCGTTGAATATGGTGGACTTGCCGACGTTGGGCAGACCGACGATACCGCATTGCAGAGCCATGGGCAGACCTATCGATGGTTTGGAACGGTGATGGGGGTGGGTGAATAGGGGCCTTCGGTTGGTCGGCGAATCAGGCCGGAGGCCGGTCCGGCGGTCGTGGCCGCTTTTCCCGGTTGGCGGACGGGGGGTTCATCAGCCGGTTCATGGCCGCGCCCAGATTGCCGGCCAGGACCAGGGGCATCACCGCCGGCAAGGCCGTCAACAGGGGTTCGATCCGGGTGAACTCCTCGGGGGCGAAAGGGGCCAATACATAATTGGCCGGGTCCATGTACGATGGCGGGCGACCGATGCCGAGACGGATGCGGATAAAATCCCCCGAGCCCAAATCCTGCTGAATGGATTTCAAGCCGTTGTGTCCGGCGTTGCCGCCCCCGCGTTTCATACGGATTTTCCCCGGCGCCAACTCCAGGTCGTCGTGGAATACCACGACCGATTCGGGCTCCAGCTTGAAGAACCGGGCCGCGGCCGCCACCGACCGACCGGCCCGGTTCATGTAGGTTTCGGGAAACAACCAGAGAATTTTACCGCCATCGATGCGGCCATCCCCGAAAAGGCCGTGAAACTTCTCCATACCCGGCGGCGGGCCCCCGGGGTCACCCGGGCGGCGGAGGATCTCCTGCAGGGCCAGCCAACCGAGATTGTGCCGGGTTCGGGCATATTTCGTTCCCGGGTTGCCCAGACCCACCAGCAGTTTCACGGCATTTCCCGTTGCAACGGTCCCTGATCGTCGTTGTTATTCGGCCTGTCCACCTTCACCGCCGGCGGCTTCCTCAAGACCCTCTTCTTCGCTTTCAACCGGTCCATCGACCTCTTCGGCCTGGACGCCGACGATGGCGGCGATGGTGAAGTTGACGTCGGTATGGACCTCGACACCCTCCGGCAGGGTAATATCTTCGATATGGATGGAATCACCGATGGTGAGGTTGGCGACGGAGATGATGATCTCGTTGGGGATGTTGCCGGCCAGGCAGGAGACCTCCAGTTCCCGGCGGACCGTTTGCAGGACGCCGCCTTCCTTGATGCCCGGGCACTCTTCCTCGCCGGCGATCTCCACCGGGACCATGATTTCCAGTTTTTGGTTGGGGTCGAAGCGCATGAAATCGACATGGACCGGATTGCCGCTCACCGGGTGGATCTGAAAATCGCGCAACAGCACCGCCACGCGCAGTTTTTCATCGATGACCATGTTCTGCCGGTTGGTGCGCAGGCCGGAGCCGTGTTTTTCCACCAGATCCATCCACTCCTTGCTGTCCAGGGAGAGGTTGCGGTTGGGCCGTCCGGCCCCGTAGAGGTTGGCCGGGATCCGGCCGTCGCGGCGCAGTTGGCGGGCCACACCCTTGCCGACATCATTTCGGGTTTGGGCATTGATATTCAACATGGTTGAGCTCCTTCGACAAAAAAATGGATTCGGCCGCTGGCGATGTGGCGGTGAATCTGTAATGAATGGATCGTCACACGAACAGTGAACTGACGGACTCTTCGTCGCTGATGCGGCGAATGGCCTCTCCCAGCAGGTTTGAAACCGTGTGTACCTTGATTTTTGCACAGGCCGCCGCCGCCGGAGAGGGGCGGATGGTATCGGTGATCAACAGTTGTGTCAAAACCGAATCCTGGATGCGTTCCACCGCCGGTCCGGACAGGACGCCGTGGGAACAGACCGCCGACACCGATTGGGCCCCCCGTTCGATCAACGCCTCGGCCGCCTTGCACAGGGTGCCGGCGGTATCCACCATGTCATCGACGATGATGCAGTTTTTGCCTTCGACGTCACCGATGATGTGATGCACCGCGGCGATGTTGGGGGCCGGGCGCCGTTTGTCGATGATGGCCAGGTCCACCTCCAACCGTTTGGCGTAGGAGCGGGCGCGGACCACGCCGCCCATGTCCGGGGAGATGACCACGGCGTTGTTGACCCCTTGGCGCCGAACCGCTCCCAACAGGACCGGTGTGGCGTACAGATTGTCCGCCGGCATGTTGAAAAAACCCTGTATCTGTCCGGCGTGCAGGTCCATGGTCAACACCCGGGCGACGCCGGCGGCGTCCAGCAGATCGGCCACCAGTTTGGCGGTGATCGGGGTGCGTCCGGCCTCCTTGCGATCCTGACGGGCGTATCCATAGTAGGGGATGACGGCGGTGATGCGTCCCGCCGAGGCGCGGCGCAGGGCATCGACCATGATCAACAGTTCCATCAGATGGTCGTTGGCCGGCGAGGAGATGGGTTGCAGGACGAACACGTCCCGACCGCGGACGTTTTCATCGATCTGGATGAAAATTTCCCCATCGGAAAAATGTTTGATGGTGACATTTCCCATCTGCACCGACAGGTAGTCGGCGATGCGCCGGCCCAACTCCGGGTTGGCGGAGCCGGAAAAAATTTTCATTCTTTCGATGGACATGTGCGAACCGTTGGATAGACTTCGGTGATTTGTTGGGCGGCCCGGCCTCGGCTTTGATCCCGGTCCTGGAAGGATCGGGCGGGAAGGAGGACCCGGGCGCCCAATCGACCGATGGTCGTTCGTTCAAAGGGGGTCAAAGGTCATCCTTTGGCAAAGGTACGGAAAACCACCCGAAAAAATACACCGGTTTGTCCGGAGAGGCAACCGTCGAATGGTCTCTTTTCCCCGCTCGGCCAAAAAAGAAACGGGCCGTCGATGCAACGGCCCGTTCCGGTGTTACCCGATGATGGGGTGAGGGTCAATCCAGCATGGCGGTGACGCGCAGGGTGTCGGTGGCTTTTGTTTTGACGGTGTGGTGGACCTGGCCGTCGTTCAAGATTTTGCTGATGATTTCGTTGCCTTTTTCGTTGGCCAGGGTTTTCGGGGTGTTGCCCAATCGGTCCTTGGCATCGACATTGGCGCCGCTGGCGACCAACTGGGCGACCACGCCCTGGCGATTGCGCAACACCGCCCAGTGCAGCGGGGTTTCGCCGAATTCGGCCCGCGGGTCGATGTTGTTGAGTTTTTCGATCAACAGCGAGACGATGCTCTGGTGACCTTCCGCGGCCGCCCAGTGCAGCGGGGTGTCACCCGAGGTGCTGCGGGTGTCCACCTCCACGCCGCGGGCGATCAAAAAGGCGACCATTCCCGTATTGCCCTTGCGTGCCGCCCAGTGCAGCGGGGTGCGGCCACGGGCGTTGCGGGACCTGGGGTCCGCCCCTTTGGCGATCAACCGTTCCACCACGTCCCGATGTCCCTCTTCGGCGGCCCAGTGCAGGACCGAATCGCCCTGTTCGTCGCGGGCGTTGATATTGGCCTTGGCGGCGATCAACCGGTTGACCAGCGGCAGGTTGCCTTCACCCGCCGCCCAATGGATGGGGGTATGTCCATCGGTGTTGGCGATATCGGGGTTGGCGCCGTTGGCCAACAGGGTTTGCGCCAGTTCATAGGGTCCACCGTTGGCGGCCAGCATGTGAAAGGGGGTATCGCCCCGGCGGTCCCGGGCGTTGGGGTCGGCGCCATGGACGAGCAACGATTGGACGAGGGTCGGATCCTGTTTGATGATGGCGAAATGGAGCGGGGTCAGGCCGAAGGCGTCCTTGTCGTTGATCCCCTGGCGGCTGGCGATGAGGCCCAGGGCGGTCTGGAAGGCGCCATCCTCGATGGCCTTGTGCAGGGCGTTGCGGGAACTGCGGTTTTTCTGGGCGCTTTTCAATCCATTGGACATACCGTCCTTGACGACGGCGGAATGAAGTTCATTGCCGGCGAACACCGCCAGGGGCAGGGCGATGGCGGTCCACAACAGCGGACGGACGATTAAACGCGGGAACACGCTCTTTTTTTCGGAAGACATGAGATGGTTTCCTTGTCGACGAATCGGGTACACGGGCGATGACGGTGTTTGGACGATGGTTCGTTTTCTGACGACCGGGACCGGTTGTGCGGGCCGGTCCAGAGTTCGACCAGAACGACCAGATATTTAGCAAGTGTCCTGCCATACCGGTTTTATGGTCAAAAATATGAGTATCTTCAATATGATGTTAAACGCCTTATTGAAATTTTGCCTGGAAAGGTGGATGATTTTCCCGTCACGTTTTTGGCAGGGCGAGCCTGTGTTTCCAGTTCGTTCCCTGTCGTGGGCGATGTCGTGGATCGGCCATGGCCGGCCCGGTGGCGGGCGATGAGGGGTGAGTGATCGGTGATTCCCTTACAACCTTTTTTTTCAACGGCGACCACTCCACATATGTGGATCGCCCTCTGCGTGTTGTTGCTGGCGGTGATATTTTATGCCTGGGGCCGGTTGCCGGTGGACCTGGTGTCGGCGGGGTTGCTGACCACTCTGATCGTGGTTTTCCAGTTGATGCCGTTGTCGGACCCGATCACCGGCATCAACCTGCTCGATGCGCCCCATCTGTTGCAGGGGTTTTCCCATCCGGCCCTGATCACCGTCGTCGCCCTGCTGGTGGTGGGGGAGGGGGTGACCCGGACCGGGGCCCTCTCCGCCGTGGCGCCGTTGTTGCTCAAACTGGCCGGTGGCCGTTGGCAGGTGGCCCTGGCCCTCTCCCTGCTGTTCGTGGCCGGGGCCAGTGCCTTTCTCAACAATGCGCCGGTGGTGGTAATTTTCATCCCCATCCTCGCCACCCTGGCCAACAACATGAAAATCGGCGTGTCCAAACTGTTGATGCCGCTCTCGTTCGCCTCGATCCTCGGCGGCACCTGCACCCTGATCGGCACCTCCACCAACATCCTGGTGGCCGAGTTCGCCCGGGAAAACGGTTTGGAGTTGTTTGAAATGTTCACCTTTTCGGCCTTGGGGCTCATCGTCCTGGGGGTGGGGCTGATCTATCTCATTCTGCTCGCCCCACGCCTGTTGCCCGATCAGGGCCCCGCCGATTCGGCGGCATCGGGCCGTCCTTTTTTGGCGCAACTGGAAATTTTGCCCGATTCGCCCCTGGTCAACCGTCCCCTGGGGGATGCGGAGTGCCAACGGATTTTTTCGCATGTGCGGGTCCGGCGGATTTTCCAGGGGGGGAAAATGATAAAATCCGGTCTGTCCGAATTGATCCTGGGGCCGGGGGACCTGCTGTTGCTGGTCGGCAGCGCCAAGGATTTGAAACAGGTGGAGTGGGATGCCCGTTCCACCCTGGTTCCCGCCATGTCGAGCCGGAAACGGCCGGCCATCTTTCAGGATGAAGAGACGGCGGAGACCGGCAAAACCCTGGCCGAGGTGGTGATCCCGCCCGAATCCTCCCTGGTGGGGCGTACCCTGTCCCGGGTCCGATTCCATCATCGTTTCGGTCCATCGGTCATCGGCATCCAGTATGACGGCCGGGTCAAACCGGGCCGCATCACCGAACGACCCCTGCGCGCCGGTGACCTGTTGTTGATCCAGGGCTTTTCCGACCAGATCGACTGTCTTTCCGAGCGGGATGACGTGATGCTCTTCTGGGGCATACAGGACACCATCCCCCAGCCGGACAAGGCGCGGGTGGCCATCATCATCCTGGCCTTCATCGTCCTGTTGGCGGCCACCCATACCGCCGACATGCTGGTGCTCTCCCTCACCGGCGCCTTTTTGATGTTGGCCAGCCGCTGTTTGAGCCTGCGCCAGGCCTACAACGCCATCTCACCGCAGGTGGTGCTGGTGGTGGCCGCCACCCTGGCCCTGGGGGAGGTGATGCAGATCAGCGGCGCCGCCCAATTTTTGGCCCACGGCGTCGTCCATGTCACCCAGGGTGAAGAGCCGTTCCGGATCCTCTCCCTGTTCATCTTCATGGTCATGGTGTTGACCAATATCATCTCCAACAACGCCTCGGCCATCCTGTTCGCCCCCATCGCCATCAGCATCGCCTCCTTTCTCGGCGTCAGTCCGGTGCCGTTTCTCATGGGCGTCGTTTTTGGCGCCAACGCCGCCTTCGCCACCCCCATGGGCTATAAGACCAACCTGCTGGTGATGGGCGCCGGCAGCTACGGTTTCGGCGATTTCATGCGGGTGGGATTGCCGTTGAACCTGTTGATGTGGATCCTGGTCAGCCTGTTGATCCCCCATTTCTGGCCCTTTTGAGCGCCTGCCCGGTATTCACCGGGGATGCCGGCGAAGGGTTCATTGCCGAACGAACGGCCGTTGCTGAATCATGAATGCTCATAAGTGATTGGAATCCGGTCGCCGCATCTGTATCATGACCCCCGGAGGAGACGGCGTGAGACCTTTCGAAGGGAACTCACGATGGATGGCGAGGGGTGGATGACCAAAAAAAACCAAACCAAGAAGCGGGTTTTTCGCATCCTGTTGGTGGATGATCAACCGTTGATGGATGCCCTGCTGCGGCGGATGCTCCGGGATGAGGCCGACTTGGAGTTGCACTACTGTCAATTTCCCGCCGACGCCCTGCGGCTGGCGGAGTCGGTGCGGCCGGCGGTGATCCTTCTCGACGTGATCATGCCGGAAATCGATGGCATCACCCTGTTGCGCCGTTTTCGCCGCCGCCGCGCCTTCAGTCAGGTTCCCATCGTCATGCTGCCCACCGAGGAGGACCCCTACGTCAAGGCGCAAGCCTTCGCCGCCGGCGCCAACAACTATCTGGTCAAACTGCCCATGGCCAGCAAGGTGGAGATGGTGGCGCGGTTGCGCCATCAGGCCAGCTCTTTTCTGGATTCGGCCCGGCGACCGGTGGGCAAGGAGAGTTGTTTCGACATCATCAGCTCCGATTTCAAGGGATTTTGGCTCATCGATTCCAAAAGCAAGCGGATCTTCGATGTCGACGATACCCTGTGCCGCATGCTCGGTCTGCCCCGGGAGCGGATCATCGACCGGTTCCCCCTGGAATTCGTCGACGCGGAAAACCGGTCGTCCATGGTCAAGGCCATCGATTGGATCCCCAAGGCCGACAACCGTATCCATGAACTGTTTTTGCTGGGGGGGAGCGGGGAGCCGGTCTATACCCGTTTTTGTGTCACCACCACCCACAACACCATGGGCCGCACGGCGGTCTCCTCTTTCACCTTTCTGAACCTCAATCATCTGAACGAAGAGTATTTCGAAACCCTGAAAAAGGAGTTCCGTTTTATCGCCGACTCGGTTCCGGGGTTGTTGTGGATGTCCAATCCGGAAAATGAACGAATTTTTTTCAATCGCACCTGGTTGAAATATACCGGGCGCATCCTCGAACAGGAGTTGGGCGGCGGCTGGGTGGATGGGATGCATCCCGATGATCTGGAACACTATCGGGAGTATTCCCAGCAGGCCTTCGAGGGAAAACAGCCCTATTCCCTGGAGTTTCGTCTGGCCAGCGCCGACGGCGCCTATCACTGGGTTTATGAAACGGCGTTGCCCCGTTTTACCAGCAATGGGTTTTTTCTCGGTTTTTCCGGTAGCTGTGTGGACATTACCGCCCGCAAGCTGGTGGAGGACCAGATGCAGCAGGTCAATCTCGAACTGGAACGGCGGGTGCGGGAGCGGACCCATGAACTGCGCATGGAGGTTCAGGAGCGCAAACAGGCCGAAGAGAAGGAGCGCCGGGCGCGAAAGACGCAGAGCATCGTCAATGATCTCTTGCGGATCGCCCTGAGTGCCGGTTCGGTACGGGAGTCGTTGCAACAGGCGTTGAACGAAATTTTGGCCGTTCCCTGGGTGGCCATCCAGAAAAAGGGCTGCATCTTCCTGGCCCTGCCGGAGAAACGGGAGTTGATCCTGGTTGCCCATGCCGGCCAGGGGACAGCGTTGTTGGAGTCCTGTTCCCGGGTCCCTTACGGTACCTGCCTGTGCGGTCGGGTCGCCGAAAGTGGCCGACCGGAGATGGTCAACTGTATCGATGAACGCCATGAAATCAATCCCCGGGGCATGGAACCCCATGGTCATTACTGTTTGCCGATCCGTTCCGATGGCAAACTGCTCGGTATCCTGAACCTCTATGTCGGGGAGTCCACCGGCATCACCCGTTTCGAGCGGGAATTTTTGCTCACCATCACCAATGTCCTGGCCACCATCATCGAACATGGGCGCATGGAAGAGTGGCGGCGGGCGAAATTGCAGGCCGATGCGGAAAATCGCGCCAAGGGTGAATTTTTGGCCACCATGAGCCATGAAATCCGCACGCCCATGAACGCCATCATCGGCATGGCGGAGTTGTTGTCCGGGGAGACCATGTCCGCCCAGGGGGCGGATTATGTCCAGACCATCGTCCAGTCCGGCGAGGCGTTGTTGGCGATCATCAATGATATTCTGGACTATTCGAAGATTGTCGCCGGCCGCCTCGAACTGGAGGAGAGCCGTTTTGATCTTCACCGCATGCTGGGAGACCTCGACCGGCTTTTCCAGGGACATGTCGGCAAAAAGGAACTCGCCTTCAACCTGCGGCTCGGTACCGGACTGCCCGGATTCGTGCGGGGGGACCGGGTGCGTATCTGGCAGATCATCGTCAACCTGCTCTCCAATTCCTTCAAGTTCACCCATGCCGGCGAGGTGGTCCTGGGAGCCGATTACATCGGCGACCTGGGGGATCGGCAAAAAATCCGCTTTTTCGTCCGTGACACCGGCATCGGTATCAAGCCGGAACAGTTTTCCAATCTGTTCAAATCGTTTTCCCAAGGCGACCGCACCACCACCCGGAAATATGGTGGCACCGGTCTGGGGTTGGCCATCACCCAGATGCTGGTCGATCTGATGGAAGGGGAGATCGAGGTGGAGAGCACCCCCGGCCAGGGGAGCCTGTTCCGGGTCACCCTGCCGTTGGGCAAGGAGGGTCAGACCCCGCCGGTCACGGTGCCGGTCCGCTCCATGGCCACCGATCTGGACCTGCCGGAAGATACCCGTCTGCTGTTGGTGGAAGACGATCCCATCAACCGCGCCGTGGCCCTGGGCATGCTCAAACGGTTCAACATCACCGTGGATGTGGCCGAGGATGGCAAAATCGCCCTGAGCATGCTCGACTCCAACCGCTATGATCTCATTTTCATGGATTGTCAGATGCCGGAGATGGATGGTTTCGACGCCAGCCGCCTGTACCGGGAACGGGAGGCATTGCGGCCCGGAGTACGGCGTACCCCCATCGTCGCCCTCACCGCCTATGCCATGAAGGGGGATCGGGAAAAATGTCTGACGGTGGGCATGGATGACTATTTGACCAAACCGGTGCGGTTGCGGGATTTCAAGAAAGTATTGTTGCGCTGGGTGAAAAATTCGCCGCCCGTGGTGGATGATGTCGATGCCGAGCCGGATACCTGGCCGGAGTGAATGGGGCGTTCGGTGACCAGCGAAACGGATTCCAACGGAGAACCGCGACCAACCATCACCCTGGCCCTGACCGGGGCCTCGGGGGCCGATTACGGTTTGCGCCTGCTGGCCTGCCTGTTGTCAGCCGGACGGTCGGTCGATCTGCTGCTGTCCGATGCCGCGCGCACGGTGCTGGAGCAGGAGTGTGACCTCCGTTTTTCCGGCGACGGATCGTCCCTGAAAACGGCCTTGATGGACTATTTCAGCGCCCGTTTTCAGCAGGAAGCCCCCCTGACCGCCCTGCGCCACTTCGACTGGCGCGATTGGGGGGCGCCAATGGCCTCCGGTTCCATCCATCCCCGACCGATGGTCATCTGTCCCTGCTCCATGGGTACCCTGGCGGCGGTGGCCCATGGGTTGTCGGACACGCTCATCGAACGGGCGGCCGATGTCTGCATCAAGGAACGTTGGCCACTGATCCTGGTGCCCCGGGAGAGCCCCTTTTCCACCGTCCATCTGCAAAACATGTTGTCTTTGTCGCAAATGGGTGTGACCATCCTGCCGGCCGCGCCCGGTTTTTATCACCGACCGCGCCGGTTGCTGGACCTGGTGGATTTTATCGTCGCCCGAATCCTCGATCAGTTGCAGGTGCCGCATCGGCTGTTGCCCCGGGGACCCGATCATGATGGCAACTGGGGCCGGCGCGGATGATTTTTTTCGGGTTCGCGGTCGGGGTCGGTCGGGTTTTGCGTTGCGGGCGTGGTCGGGATGGGTTTTGATGTCGGATCGCAGTGGCGTGTAAGGATCAATGATGGAGTTCGAATCACCATGAGAAAAGTGGAAGTACTGGCCCCGGCGGGCAATCTGCCCTCCCTCAAGGCGGCGGTCGACAATGGCGCCGATGCCGTCTACCTGGGATTTCGCAACGCCACCAACGCCCGTAATTTCGAAGGGTTGAACTTTAGCGAATCCGAGGCGGCGCGGGGCATTGAATACGCCCATCGGCGGGGGACCCGGGTCAATATCGTACTCAACACCTATCCCCGGGTGGCGGATGGGGAAATCTGGTATCGCACCGTCGATCTGGCGGCGGAACTGGGCGCCGACGCCATCATCCTGGCCAATATGGCGTTGTTGGAGTACTGTCACCGGCAACATCCCGGCCTGCCCATCCATCTGTCGGTGCAGGCCTCGGCCAGCAATCATGAGGCGATCAACTTCTATCGGCGCCATTTCGGTATCACCCGGGTGGTGTTGCCGCGGGTGCTGACCCTGCCGGAAATCCGCCTTCTCAAAGCCAACACCGAAGTGGAGTTGGAGGTGTTCGCCTTCGGCGGTCTCTGTGTGATGGCCGAGGGACGTTGCTCCCTCTCCTCGTATGTCACCGGCGTCTCACCCAACATCGAAGGGGTCTGCTCGCCGGCGCGGGCGGTTCGATTCGAAAACCGGGGAAAAAATTTGCAAACCCGGTTGGGCGGCGTGCTGATCGCCGAGTACGGCGCCGGCGAGGAGGCCGCCTATCCAACCATCTGCAAGGGCCGCTACGAGGCCAACGAAAAGGTCTATCACGTGATGGAGGAGCCGGGTTCCCTGAACATCCTGGAGATGTTGCCGGAGGTGATCGAGGCCGGGGTTCTCTCCCTCAAGATCGAGGGGCGGCAGCGCACCAAATCCTATGTCGGCACCGTCACCCGGACCTTGCGACAGGCGGTGGATTCCTACTATGACGATCCGGCCGCCTTTCGTCCCAAGGGCAAATGGTTGCGGGTGCTCAACGCCACCTCCGAGGGGGCGACGCACACCCTGGGCACCTATGAGGAGCAGTGGCAATAATGAAAATCGCCTTGGGACCGATCCTCTTCGAGTGGGGAAAACGGGGAGTCGCCGATTTTTACCGCCGCATGGCCTTCGAAAGCGATGCGGATATCCTCTATATCGGTGAGGTGGTCTGCTCCAAACGTTATCACCTGGATCCGGATGAGCTCGCCCGCCTGGTAGCGGAGATCCGCGGTTGTGGCAAGGAGATCGTTCTCTCCAGTCTCGGACTGGTGATGAGCGGTGAGGAGCAACGGACCTTGCATCGCCTGGCGGCCGTGGCCCGGGAACTGGGGGTGAAGCTGGAGGTCAACGACATGGCCGGCATGGGGGTGGGGGAGGGGCAACCGCTGGTGGCGGGACCGCATATAAACACCTACAACCCGGAAACCATGGCCTTTTTGCGCAAGGTCGGCGTGGAACGGGTGGTGATGCCGGTGGAGTTGTCGCAGTCGGCCATCGCCGACATCATCCGCGACCGCCCGGAGGGATTGCCGGAGGTGGAGTTGTTCGTTCAGGGGTTGCTGCCCCTGACCTTTTCCGCCCGCTGTTACACCGCCCGCGCCTTCCGCCTCTCCAAGGCCAACTGCCAATATAAATGTGGGGATTTTCCCGACGGCATGCCCATGCGCACCCAGGACCGGCAACAATTCCTGGTCATCAACGGCATTCAAACGATGTCGGAACGGGTGTACAACCTGGTGACGGATGTGGAAAAAATCGCGGCGATGGGGGTGGACATCCTGCGTATCTCCCCCCAGAGCCGGCACATGAAGGAGATCGTCGGCCTGTGGAAATCGCGGCTCGACGGGCGTATCGACGGCGAACGGGCCCTGGCCGGCTTGTTGGAACTCAACGGTGGCCAGCCGTTCTGCAACGGTTATTTTTATGGCAAACCGGGTCTCGATTTCGTCGGCCCGGTATCACACCCATGATGGAAGGTTCGTTCTAGACGGATCTATTGGAGAGAAAAATATGCAGATCGACAATGCGGTGTTGGACCAGATCACGCAAAATGTCCTGGGATTGTTCAACAAGGTCGGCGAAACCCGGGAGGAGATGGTCCGCAAAATTCAGGACGCGGTCCGGGAAGGGGTGGAACATTTCGACCTGGTTACCCGCGAGGAGTTCGATGTCGCCAACGAACTGCTCAGCAACACCCGGATCAAGGTGGAGGAGCTGGAAAAACGGGTGGCGGAGCTGGAGTCGGCCCTGACGGCCAAGGATGATAACGAATCCTGATTTTCCCGGTTTTCGGGTCGGTGATGAGGATACGGGCGGTGCAAAACGGTTGGTTGATCGGTTTGTTGGTTTCCCTTCTTCTCTGTGCGGAGCCGGCGCTGGCCGCCGTTCCCATCTGCAAGGATGCCAGGGGACGCACCCTGATCGGCGAAAGTCTGTGTGCTGCCCAACAGCCGAACACCTCCCGGAACGAACAGGGCGAAAAGGCCGTTGGTGAGCCCCGAACCCACGCCATCCCCTTTTTGCGGGGCAAGCGGCGCGGGGTCTACTGGGTTCGAACCGTGGTCAATGGCCGTCTGGCCACTGAATTCGTCATCGATACCGGCGCCAGCATTCTCCAGATTTCAAAGGAGATGTACGACAAACTGGTGGCCTTGGGCACGGTCGGCAATAAGGAAAGGCTCGGTTCCGCCACCACCGTCATCGCCGATGGTTCCCGTAGACGGAACCGGGTCGTTCTCCTGAAACGTATTCAGATCGGGGATTTCACCGTTGTGGACATTCCGGCGGTGGTCGGTGGGAAAGGCGTGCCGCCGTTGCTGGGAACCCCGATCCTGGAGAAGCTGGGGAAGTGGCGGATCGACACGGAAAAAATGGCCTTGATCATCACCGGCACACCCGGGAAAACAGCGAAGATCTCCTCGTCGGGGAACGATAAACTGAGCCAACGCTGCGCGATGATGTACAACAATTTGCAGCAGCGCTTTTACCAACTGCAACGAGTGGTTCGAAAACAGAACAAGGAGAGCCGGATCCTGGAAAAGGCCTTTTCCAGTCTGCGGGAGAAGGAGCGGAAACTATTCAAGGAAAAATCCCGGTCCAATCCCAGGAGCAACAGGCAGATCCTGTCGATGAACAAAAAGGGCAAAAAACTGGCCAAGGAGCAGGGAGCCTACCTGGAGATGGAAAAGCGCTATGAACAACGGACGAAGGCGCGAAAAAAATCCATTAAAAAACAGGTGTCCGGAACCAAACAGCAGCTTCGCGTCTACAACAAGAGCTGTCCGGGCGTTTTATACCAGAACCGATACGGGGAGTGGTCATTGTTCAAGGCTATGAAAGTTCCGAAGCTTTCCTCGAACAGCGGTATTTGAACGATGGTCCGTGGTTGGTCTAACGATCCACCGAGCGCGATTCGATCGGTGGCGGGGATCAAGTTTATCTGATGTATGAACCTATCTTCCTTGAGAGGAGTGCGCCACCATGAAAAAAGCCTATCTGGCCGGTGAATGGGTGGAAACCGGCAGCAGCCTGGATGTGGTCAATCCTTTCGATGGCAGCGTCGTCGCCACCGTGGCCCGGTGTGGGACAAACGAGATCGACCGTGCCCTGGAGGCGGCCCGTTCGGCCCTGGCGGAGACGCGCCGCATGGAGCCCTACCAGCGCGCCGACGTCCTGGCCTTCATCCGCGATCGCATGCGGGAGCGGGAAACCGAGTTCGCCCGGGCCCTCTGCCGGGAAAACGGCAAAACCATCGCCGAATCCCGATTGGAGGTGGCCCGGGCCATCGCCACCTTCGATATCGCCGTCGGCGAGACCACCCGGATCCAGGGGGAGTCCTTCGATCTCGGCATCAACGCCATGGGCGCCGGACGCCGGGCCCTGGTGCGCCATTATCCGATCGGGGTGGTGGGGGCGGTGGCGCCGTTCAACTTTCCCCTCAATCTGGCCATCCACAAGATCGCCCCGGCCTTGGCCGTCGGTTGTCCGGTGGTGCTGAAACCGGCCTCGAAAACCCCGGTGACCGCCTTGATGCTGGCGGAGATCGTCGCCGAATCCGGCTGGCCGGCCGGGGCCTTTTCGGTGTTGCCCTGTGATCGCGCCGCTGGACAGATGTTGGTGGAGGATGAACGCATCAACCTGCTCTCCTTCACCGGTTCTCCGGACGTGGGCTGGAAAATGAAGGCCGAGGCCGGGAAAAAAAAGGTGGTCCTGGAGTTGGGCGGCAACGCCGGCTTGATCGTCGACAGGGATGTCCGGGATTGGGATCTGCTCATCTCCCGGGCGCTCATGGGCGCTTTCTATCAGTGTGGCCAGGTGTGCATCTCCGTGCAGCGTATTTTTCTCCACCAGGAGATCATCGGCGAATTCCGCGCCCGGTTCAAAAAGGCGGCCGAATCGTTGGTGCCCGGCGATCCCCTGAATGAAAGCACCACCCTGGGGCCGATGATCGATACCGCCAACCGCAAACGGTTGCAGGGTTGGATCGGCGAGGCCCTGGACCAGGGGGCCGGTCTGGTGACCGGCAACACCGTGGCACCGGTGGGACAGGGCAACACCCTGGCGGCGACCATCCTGGAGGATGTGGATCCCGACTGTTCGGTGGAGACCGATGAAGCGTTCGGACCGGTGGTCACCCTGACGCCGGTGGAGTGCATGAACGAGGCCTTCGAACGGGTCAACGACTCCCGTTTCGGTTTGCAGTGCGGCATTTTCACCTCCGATTTCAACACGGTGATCCAGGCCCTGGATACCCTGGAGGTGGGGGGGGTGATTCACAACGATGTCCCCTCGTTCCGGGTCGACAGCATGCCCTACGGTGGGGTCAAGGATTCCGGTCTCGGGCGTGAGGGGGTCAAATACGCCATGGCCGACATGTTGGAGGAGCGGGTGCTGGTCTATCGTACCTGATTCATCTTTCGATCATTTTTCAAGGGGGGTCCGGGTCCCGCGTGCTCGCTCGCATCAATACCATCGCCCTGGAAGGGGTCTCCGCCGTTGCCGTGGAGGTGGAGGTGGACCTGAGCCGCGGTCTGCCGGCCATGAACATGGTCGGCCTGCCGGAGGGGGCGGTGCGCGAGGCCAAGGATCGGGTGCGGGCGGCCCTGACCAACTCCGGATTTTCCATCCCCTCCCGGCGGGTCACCATCAATCTCGCCCCGGCGCATCTGCCCAAGGTCGGCAGCGGTTATGATCTGCCCATGGCCATGGGGTTGCTGGTGGCCATGGAACGATTGCCCCAGGGGGTGGTGAACGATCATCTGTTTCTCGGGGAGTTGGCCCTGGATGGCCGTTTGAAACCGGTCTCCGGTTGTCTGCCCGCCGCCATACACGCCCGTGACCGGGGTGTTGGCACTTTGATCGTCCCCGGCCTCAATGGTCCGGAGGCGGCCCTAGTGCCGGAGGTGCGGGTGGTGGCCCCGGCGACGTTGCTGGAACTGGTACGGCATCTGTTGGGGGAGACCACCCTGGAACCGGTTCCGACCGCCGATTGGCAGCGGGTGCTGGACGATGCCGCCGGCAGCGGTCTGCCGGACCTGGCCGATGTCAAGGGACAGGAGCATGCCAAGCGGGCCCTGGAGGTGGCGGCGGCCGGCGGGCACAATCTGATCATGAGCGGCCCGCCCGGTTCCGGCAAGACCATGTTGGCCCGGTGCCTGCCGCGTATTTTACCACCGATGGCCCTGCACGAGGCCCTGGAGGTGACCGCCATCCATTCCGTCGCCGACCGGTTGACCCCGGAGCGGCCTTTCGTCGGCACCCGTCCCTTTCGCGCCCCCCATCACACCTCCTCCCAGGTGGCCCTGGTCGGTGGTGGGGGTTACCCCCGTCCCGGCGAGGTGAGCCTGGCCCATCGCGGCATTCTGTTTCTCGATGAAATTCCCGAATTCGGCCGCACCACCCTGGAGGTGTTGCGCGAGCCCCTGGAAGCGGGGGATGTCACCATCTCCCGCGCCGCCCGATCCACCCGGTTTCCC
Organism: uncultured Magnetococcales bacterium; assembly: GCA_964344355.1. Lineage (GTDB taxonomy): Bacteria > Pseudomonadota > Magnetococcia > Magnetococcales > CAYFNE01 > CAYFNE01. The sequence continues at coordinate 832 of CAYFNE010000017.1, read as the reverse complement.
GCCGATTTTCAATTGGTGGCCGCTTGCAACCCTTGTCCCTGTGGCCATCGCGGCGATCCGTTCCATGCCTGCCGTTGTACGCCGATGCGTGTCGAACAGTACCGCGCCCGCCTTTCCGGTCCCTTGTTGGACCGCATCGATCTGCACCTGGAGGTGCCGCCGGTACCGCCGGAAACCCTGGTCTCCCTGCCGGGCGGTGAACCGTCGGCTTCGGTGCGTGAACGGGTGATGGTGGCCCGGCAACGGCAGTTGGCCCGCAATGGTCCCGGCATTCGCAATGCCGCCCTGGAGGGGGCGGCCCTGGAACGGCACGTGGCCCTGGATGATCAGGGGCGGTCGTTGTTGATGAACGCCGGCCGCCGCCTGGGATTTTCCGCCCGTGCTCATCACCGCATTCTCAAGGTATCGCGCACCATCGCCGACCTGGATGAAAACGCCGGTGACGGCGTGGGGGTGGAACATCTGGCCGAGGCGATCCAGTTCCGGGTCGGGGGCGGGTTTCAGGAAAAATAACACGATATCCGGAAGCGTCCTTTAGGCTAAAAAAAATCGAAAAAAACAGGGAGCCATGGATTGGGATGCACACGGATAAAGCAACAAATTGATTTTGCTTCTTTTTAGATGGGGTCCAGGGTGTTGGCCCCCTGGTGGGTGTGGGCGAAGCCCACGACTTTGACTTTGATTTTGACTTTGATTTTGCGCGTTTTTCACAATAGCGCCTTTTGCGTTTCTCAGCAAAAGGCGCGCAAACGCGCCTCAAACAGTCGCCGGCGTTTGTCCCGACTTTGACACCTCCTAGACACATTGCCCATGAAAGTTGCGCAAAAACAAA
>CAYFNE010000016.1:0-69377 GCA_964344355.1 uncultured Magnetococcales bacterium | reverse complement strand
TCAAGTATTTTTTTTTGCAATTCAACGCGACTTCAGCCAGGCGCCGGGATTGCGCCACATGCCCACCCCATTGCGCCGGGCCGTCTGTTCATCCAGTTGAAACCGGTCGCCATCGGCATAAGCGAGACCGCTTCTCACCAGGTCGCGGTTGAGCAGCCGGCCATCCGGGGTGTAGACGTCCGCTTTCAGGACGCCCGGTTCCGCTTCACTCCAGAAGGCGATCGTGACCGTGCGGGTAAAGGCCACCCGGGTGGTGAACCGGCGGGCGGCCCGTCCCGCCTTGGAACGGGGTTTCGGGCAGGTGACATCGGCCAGCCTGACCTTTGGATGCTGGAACACTTCGTTGGTCCAGATCAGACAACCATCGATGATCCCCACCACCCGGGAGGTGACCCGCGGACCGTCGGTCTGGCTGGTGGGAATCATGTCGATCGGACCCGCCTCCTCCTGGGGGGGCAGGGGGATCTGCGGCGTGGTCCGTGTTTGCTCCAGGGGGACCATGCGGGTGGGGAGGGCGGGTCGTTGGGCCACTGCCGCATGCCCACGGGGTGCGGTTCCCGGGGCCTGGCGCGTTTCAAGGTTGGCGGGTCCGTTCGGCTGGACCGGGGTGGCTATGGACGGTTTGGCCACCGTGGGCCGGGAAGGGGGCGCAGCCGCCGGCGGCGCCGGTTTCTTTTGAACCGGTTCATGAGCGGTCGTGGTCGCCACGGCGGGTACCGGAGCGGACCGGTTGGAAGGGGCTGGAGGAACGGTGGTGTCGACCGCAACGCCCCTTTTCGCCTGTTCTCCGGGTTGTTCGAGCCGTTTGCCGGCGATGGCGGCGACGGCCCGGTCCGGCTCGACCGGCACCTGCTCGGAGGGGGACAAAAAAAACCAACCGAAACCGGTCGCCGTCAAACCACTGCCCACCAGCAGCCACAATAAATTATGGGATTTTTTCGCCGGCGCCGGCGTGGCGTTGAAAAGCTCCCCGTGTTCGCTGCCGCCCAGGGCGGGATTTTCCGCCAAGGTACCCATCATTTTTTCGCGTTCGCTTTTTCTCAGTGCATCCAGAATGAATGACATGGTTGGTTACTCCACCTGTTTCACGTTTATCGGCCCGAGCCGTGGAACGGGTCGGGCGGGATCCCGGCTGAACATGTCCAGTTTGAGAATGGTCATGGGACCGACGATGCCATCGGGTTGCAGCATTGTTTTCTTTTGGAACAGTTGAACGCGGCGTTTCAGGGCCGGATCGAAAAGAAGCGGTTCAGCGGCGTCGGGTCGTTCGGGTCCCAATATTTTTTTTAATTTTTGCCGCAACCACAGGGTGTCCAGACTTTTATGGCCGGGTAACAGAAATTTTTGGTTGCCGGGCGTGGTACGCAGCAAGGTGGTAAAGGTGCCATCCCAATAAGCGGTCACCAGATTGATCGGCAGGGTCATTTCCCGTTTCCCAAAAGACAGGGATACACGTTGCGGATTCAAGGCGGTGACGATGGCGAAGTGCTCTTTCAGGTCATTACCGAGCAGTCGAATGATCACCGGCAATCCCATAATGGCGATCTCCCGCCAGGTGCTGCTGTAGGTTTTGCAGATCGCACCCGCCCGCCGGCCGTCACCGGCGCAGGTCGGTCGGGGAGAAACCTTTGAGGGGTCGATTTTCCAAAGAGAAAACAGATTTTTCAAGGCCGCCCACTGTTGGGTTTGAAGATGGGCGTCGGAAAAAACGGTCTCCAGGTCGTTTCGATCGTTGGAGACCACGTTCATGGGAACGGGCGGCGCGTTCCGGAAAGGCTGGTTTATAGGGGACTCGCCGGTTTTTTCCGCCGTGCGGGAAGCGGTGGAAAGACTGTCCGGCCTGGCGAGCGGCCGGCCCGGTTCCGGCAGACCCTTCGCCGGGGCGCCGGTGGCCACTCTTTCCGGGGGAGGGGTGGCCGGGGTGGTTTTCGACCGGTTGTCCTGAACGGTTTTTTTGACCGCCGTGGGGGGCGTTCCGCCAGGGGATTTCTCTTTTCTTCCCGTCACCGGTTCCGCGGAGGGGCGGTCTCCGCTCCGGGAAGGGGTTTTCGCTTCAAGACGTTGCCGGTCGTATCCATCCGGCATCGGCTCGGTGGACCGGTTGTTCGTCGTTTTCGGGACCTTCTGTGCAGCAATATCCGTCGCGACGATCGTTTTTCGATCCTGTGGCGGTGCGGATTCGGCCACCGGTCTGGCCGCCGGTTGCGCCCTCGGGGCCTTTTTTTTCGCCACCGTCGTGGTTACGGGGGGGGGGTTCCCGCCAGCAGCCGCATCCCCGTCACCGGTGGCCCGCTCGCTGACGATGGGGGGTGCCGTTTTTGGTTGCGTTGGCGTGGTTTTTTGGGCAGGTTCGGCGATCGGGGCCGATTGTGCCGGACGGCGGTCAATCGGCGGGGCGGAGACGATGTCGGCCTTCGGGACCGGCGGCTCCTTGGCCGGGGGGGTCTTTTTCGGCGCCGGCGCGGTGTTTTTTGCCGTCGTGACACGGTTTTTTTCCGGACCGGCCGGTTTCGCCGCGGCCACCACGTCGGTTGCGGCGTCGGCCGGGGGTGTCGGCGGCGGTTTTGCCGATGTTTTCGGGGGGTGTGCCCGGGCCACGACCGGTTTTCCGGTGGCCGCCGGTCGCCCGGAATCCTCCGGCGCCGGAAACAGGCGGGTCAGATGGGCGATGCTGCGCGTTTCGATGGTGTGAAAAAAGTTTTGAATCCGACTTTGAATACCCGGGACATTATGGAATGCGAACCAAAACGAAAAACCGAGAGCGGCCCCGACGAGCGTCATGGCCGCCGGGGCGTACCAGGTTGGCCGGGGCTTCGGATCCAGGACCTCCTTCGCCGCTTCCTTGACGGTGGCGGCATCGACCCGGGGTTGCCCCTTGACGTAGGCGCCGAGCAGGGCCCGATCGCAAATCTTGTTGATCATGCGCGGCAACCCGCCGGACAGGTGATGGACCTTCCGGGTGGCCCCAGGGGTGAAGAGCGACCGGGTGGCGCCGGCCACCGTCAGGCGGAAGCCGATATATTCCGCCGTCTCCTTCCGGCTCAAGGGGGTGATATGGTACCGGGCGGTGATACGCTGGCTGAACTGCCGGAGATCGGAGCGGGCCAGCAACTGGATCAGTTCCGGCTGGCCGATCAATATGATCTGCAAAAGTTTTTTGCTGACGGTTTCCAGGTTGCTCAACAAGCGGATCTGTTCGAGCAGCTCGCCGCTGAGGTTTTGCGCTTCGTCGACGATAAGAACGGTGGTGCGTCCATCCCCATAATTTTTTAAAAGAAAGTTGTTCAGGGCATCATAGAGTACCTTCATGCTGGACGTGTCACCGTAGGGGATGGCCAACTCGTCGCAGATGGAGGCGATCAATTCCGGAGCGGTCAGTTTCGGATTGAAGATAAGGGCCATGTCGGCCTTGTCGGAAAGTTGATCCAGCAGACAACGGGAAAGGGTCGTTTTACCGGTTCCCACCTCACCGGAAAGCATGACGAAACCACTGGAACCCTGAATGGAGTAGTGCAGATGCGCCAACGCTTCCCGGTGTCGTTTGCTTAAAAACAGAAACTGGGGGTCCGGCGTTATGGAAAATGGTGAGCGTTGCAGCCCAAAATATTTTTTGTACATATGCCAAGCCAGTTGTAGGATTCTCAAAGGGGATCCTGGAGCGATTCAATATCCGGGCCAAGATGCGGATGGGGACCGGCCCGTTCCGTCGCCGGGGTCCGGTGGTTGACTTCGTGGATCATTTCCGGAAAATGTTCGGGAGTGGTGCGGCGCCCGGATCATGAGGCGACCCGCCGGCCGGGTTTTCCGGGATCCGCCCCCGACCCCAATGATCCGCCAAATGGAAACCGACCGGAATGATCTCCCCGACCACCCCCTCCTGGCTGTGCCGTTCCCGGATGCGTCGGGTCGCCGTGGCCCTGCTCCTGGCGCTTCCCGTCGCCACCGTCACCCTTTTTTTCGCCTATCGGCAGGAGGTGGATCGCGTTCGCCATCAGGTGGCGGCCATCGGTCGCGACCAGGTGCCGCCGTTGGTGGCGGGGTTGCGCGGCGGTTCCCGGGAGGAGACCGAAAAACGGCTGAAAAAAATGTTGGAGTTGCCGGACATCCTGTTCGTCGAGATCCGCCCCGACCGCAAAAAAAGTCTCGCCGGTTCCGGCCTCGCCGACGACCGGGGCCTCATCCTGCGCCGATTCCCGCTGCCGGTTGCCGATGATGCGCCCTCCCTCGCCATCCCCAGCGCCCTGTACGTGGCGGTTTCCCTGGCCGGGGTTCACGAACGGATCAAAGACCGCGCCTGGTCCCTGTTTTTCGCGCCGGGACTGGCGGCATTCGCCGTGGTTTTTCTGCTGGCGGCCGGTCATTGCCGGAAAAACCGTTCGAAAAGGGCCGACCGCCGCCCTTGAAGTTCACGTTTCGGTTGAACCGCCACCGCTTTTTTTTTGCATTGCCCGCGTAAAACACGGAAAATTCATCCATGAACGACAGCGCCAACCAAAGAGCGATCTGCCCACACTGTGGCGTCCGCTACAAGAAGGTGCGTCCCGATCAGGTGGGGCGGCGTATTGTCTGTGTGCGTTGCGGGGAACCCTTCAAACTGGAACTGGTGACCCTGACCGACGCCTCGGTCGGCGAAAAGGCGGCCCGGCGATCGTTCTCCGAAACCTGGAAACCGGGCGAGCGGCTGCTGGATCTCTACGAAGTGAAAAAACTCCTGGGGGAGGGGGGGTTCGGCCGCGTCTATCTGGTGCATCACAACAACTGGAAACTGGACCTGGCGGTCAAGAGTCCCACCGGCAAGGCGATGGCGGCGGCCGGCGGCAAGGCCAACTTTGAACGGGAGGCGGAAACCTGGGTCAACCTGGGGCTGCATCCCAACACCGTCAGCTGCCACTATGTGCGCCGGGTGGACGATGTGCCGCGGGTGTTCGCCGAATATGTCGCCGGCGGCGATCTCAAGGCCTGGATCGAAACCGGCAAACTCTATCGGGGGACGCCGGAGGAGGCTTTGTCCCGCATGTTCGACATCGCCATCCAGATGGCCTGGGGGTTGGATCACGCCCACAACGCCGGTCTGATCCATCAGGACGTCAAACCGGCCAATGTGATGATGACCCCGGAGGGGACCGCCAAGGTCACCGATTTCGGCCTCGCCGGATCGCGTCCCCAGCCCCAGGGGGGCGGTAGCGATGGCCAGACGGTGCGGTTGGATGAACAGGATACCCTGATGGTCGATGGTGTCGGCCACACCCCGGCCTATGCCTCCCCGGAGCAGGTGGGCAAACGGTCCCTGACCCGGCGCAGCGATCTGTGGAGCTGGGCGGTGTCGTTGTTGCACATGTTCACCGGCGAACTCCTGTGGCCCTCGGGCAGTGTGGTGGGGGCGTTGCTGGATCGGTTCATGGAGAAACGGGGGGCGCGGGCGCTGCAGCACCGCATCCCGAAAATTCCGCCCCCGGTGTTGGACCTGCTACGGGATTGTTTTCAGGAGTCGGCCGATCAACGACCCCATGACATGGCGGTGGTCGCCGGTCGGTTGCGGGAGATCCATCAACGGCTATTGGGCAAGCCGCACCTGCGTCTGGTGCCGGAGCGGGGGCGCAACACCGCCGACAGCCTCAACAATCGCGCCCTGTCGTTGCTCGACCTGGAGATCAAGGGGCAGGACCGGCGGCGGAACCAGGCCCTGAAACTGTGGTCCGAGGCCCTGCGCACCCAGCCCGGCCACCTGGAGAGCATCTTCAATCGGGGGTTGCTCACCTGGCGCCTGGCCAAATCGACCGATGATGCCTTTTTGCGCGAGCTGGAGGAGTCGCGGTCTCTGGCCCGCCGACCGGAAAACCATATCGTCTGTGAATCGTGGTTGCACCTGGAGCGCAACGATCCCTCCCGGGTCCTGACCCACCTCCACACCCTCTCCGGGGCGCAACGGCAACGGGTGGAGGCGGACGACCTCGTTGACCTGGCCAAAAATCGCCTGAATGACGGCTGGCGGCTGATGACCGCCCTGGAAAAACAGGATTGGCCCGTTCGCACGCTCTATTTGAGCCGGGATGCCTCCTGGGTGTTGACCGCCGGCGAGGATCGGCTGATCAAACGGTGGCGCTTGACCGATGGCCACTGTGAGCTGACCTGCAAGGGTCATCGTGGTGCCATCATCGCCCTGTCGGTGAGTGCGGATGAGGGGACATTGATCAGCGGCGGCGCCGATCGCATGCTCAAGTTGTGGAATTTGGCCGATGGCCGGTGTCTGCGCACCTTCACCGGTCACATGGACACCGTATCGGCGGTGGCACTCGATCCCGGGGGGGGCGGGTGCTCTCCGGCAGTTTCGCCACCCTGATCCTGCGCGATACCGGCGGTGGCGAGGGCGATCCCCGTTCCTTCGATGGTCATACCGGTCGGGTGACGCAGTTGGCCTGGAGCGACGATGGCCGGCGGGCGCTCTCCGGCAGCGAGGATCGCACCCTGCGTTTATGGGAGGTGGCCGATGGCCGTCCGTTGCTGACCCTGGAAGGGCACGAGGCGGTCATTACCGCCCTGGCCGTCGATTGGCGTCATGATCGGGTGTTGTCGGGGGCCAAGGACGGGTCGGTATGGTTGTGGTCCCTGGAAAAGGCCGGTCGGTTGCGTCGTTTCCAGGGGCATCTCAAGGCCATTACCGCCCTGTCGCTGGATCGGGCCGGCCGTTTGGCCCTTTCCGCTTCCGCCGATGGTACCGTGCGTCTGTGGGAGGTGGCCAGCGGTCGCTGCCTGTTCACCCATGCCATCGGCTCCGGGGCGGTGACGCAGGGGGCCCTGGCCGCCGATGGCCATCATGTGTTGGCCATGGATGACCGTTGGCGGATGAAACTGTGGTCCATCCATCCGGAAAAGCGGGAACGCGCCCCGTTCATGTTGTCGCGCATCCGCGACAGTGAAACGGTCCTCGCCACCCAAACCGCCTATGACCAGGAGATCGAGGCCGCCCGCCGGGCCCTCAAGGTTCGGGATGCGGCCCTGGCCCTCGAACATGTCCGCAATGCCCGCGCCCAGACCGGTTTTGACCGGGGCGCCGAGGCCATGGCCATTTGTGCCCGGTTGTGCCGGTTGTTGCCCCGTCACCGCCTGCGCGGGGCCTGGGAATATTTCGTGGTGCCCGATCGCCATCCGGAGTTGAACGATGTGTTGTTCGATGAAGACGGTCGTTTTCTGTTTTCCGGCGGTGGCGATGGCCGTCTGTGTCGATGGGACCTGGAAACGGGCCGTTTATCGCGGCAGGTTTCCTTTCCGGGGGGCGCCGTCGATGCCATCGATTTGAGTTACAACGGTGAAATCGCCGCCGCCGCCCTGGCCGATCACACCGTGCGATTGTGGGACCCGCGCAGTGATGATGGGGCCGGGACGGTATTACGGGGGCATGAGGGGCCGGTGACGGCGGTGGTCATGAGTGTCGATGGCCGGCACGTCCTGTCGGGGGGCGCCGACAAGACCGTGCGGTTGTGGGATGTTGCCAGTGGGGTGGTCTTGAAAACCTTGAAGGGGCCCTGGGACACGGTGACCTCGGTGGCCTTGAGTTTTGATGGCGCATATGCCTTGGCTGGCAGTCGGGATGGCACGTTGAAAATTTGGAATCTGGCCCGTACCGAGCAGTCCAAGCACAACTGTGAAGGTCATCAAGGTCCCGTCACTGCCATTTCCCTGCGATTGGATGGCCGCATGGTTTTGACCGGCAGTGAGGATGGCACGTTGAAATTATGGGATGTGGCCACCGGTTTTTGTCAGCGTACCTTTGAGAGTGATGGTCGGGTGGTGGCGTCGGTGGTTTTGAGTCAGGATGGGCGGCATGCTTTGTCCGGTGGTAAAAATGGCACCATTCGTATTTGGGAGGTGGAAACGGGGCGGTGTCTGTTCACGTTGGAGGGGCATGACAAGGGGGTGTGCGCCTTGCGTTTCAATCGGGATACCGGTTTTTTTCTGAGTGGTGGCCGGGATGGGGTGATCAAACAGTGGGTATTGGATTGGTCGTTTGCCAAAGGGGAGGAGCCGGACCGGGGAGAAGGAGAGGCCCTGGATGGTGAAAAAAAGCCGGAAGAGACGGGGAAGGTGGCAGAAGAGAGTGGCTGGTTGGGCGGCGTCATGAAAACGATTTTCAAGAAATAAACAACCAGAAAAAAATGAAAAAAAACAAAACAATTGGGGTCCAGGGGGCTGGCCCCCTGGCGGGTGTGGGCAGCGCCCACGGTTTTGACTTTGATTTTGATTTTAGCGCGTTCAGCTCAAAAAGCGCCTTTTGCGGTTCTCAGCAAAAGGCGCGCAACGCGCATCAAGAAATCACCGGCGCCGGTACCGGTGAGCCATGGGCCGATGCAATCGGTTGTGCGTTTTTTGCACAACCGATTGCATCGGCCGCATTGCCCGAAAAACGTTTCCAACCCATCCGATCATTCAGGACCCCATGAGCTCCGCCCTGAAGATGATGGTTCTCGGCCTGCTCGCCATTGGTGGCTTTGCCTGGCTGTTGTTGCAGAACGATTGCCGGGAGTTGGCGGGGGAACCGGACCTGGAGCGGCGGATTCAACGGTTGAACCACTGTCTCAACCACCCGGCGGTCTGGGACGGTACCGCCGCCAAGGTGTATAATGACCGGGGGGTGGCCCGGTGGCATCAGGGGGACCGGGTTCGGGCCCTGGCCGATTTGACCCGGGCCATCGAACTGGATCCGGAGAATACCGAGGCTTACCGAAACCGGGGCAACATCTGGCGCGCCCTGGGCCGGGAGGAGCGGGCGGTGGCCGATTTCAACCGGGCCCGGCAGGCGGAACGACGGGGAAAAAGTGCCCTGTTTCCGGAGTGGTTGTCGGTTTTATGGCCCTGATGGACGATTCGCCGGGATCGAGCCGTTTCTTTCATTCGATTCTTTGGTTACGCAGCCATGATACCGGGCGGTCAACCGCCATCCGGCATAACTGTCCTTGGTCCGTTTTTTTCCGCCGAGGCGCACGGCCCGTAATGGGCCGGCGGTCCAGACGGGACCGGGGCAGGAGAGGTTTCCCGGGTGAATCACCACGATTTGAACCTCGCCGATATGCAGATAATCCTGTCGTGGGGCGGCGGGGCCGCTGTCACCCGGTCGGAGCGGTGGCAGGCCGATGGGATGTTGATGAATGCGCAGGGGCCGGCGTCCGCGTAAATAGGTGAACCGGCCGGCGCAATCATTCAAGGCGGCCGTGGTCGAACGGTCGTGACGGTCGAGGCGGCAGGGGGGATTTTTTTCATCGAACCGGAACAGTTCCCGTCCGCGCCGGTCGATCGCCCCCCAGTCCCCTCCCTGGTAAAAACCGTGTTCCCCCATCCACCGTTTCTGGCAACCGGTGCAGAAGAGGGCGATGCCACCGTTGAACGGTTGGGCGAAATCGAACCGGGCCGCGATTGCCACCCGTCCCCACCGGTCATGAAAACCGATTTTTCCCCGATCGATGAAACGGGCCAACCCCTCCTGGAAGGGATCCGGTCCGTTGTCGAAAACGAACGGCCGCAACCGTTCGACACCCCGGGTATCGATCAGGACCCAATAGCCCCCTTCCGCCACCACCGCGGCCAATCCCTGCTCGGAAAAGGGTTCCGCCATGGGAAAGCGGGCCGGAATCTGAATCGTGCCGTCGGCGCGGCGATAGCCGAACCGATCCCCTTGTTCGAACAGGATCGGTGGTCGTGGTCCATCGGCGCCGGCCGGTGCGGAAAACGGCAGGGAGATCAACAGCACGAGGAGGAGGATCGCCGATCGGATCATCGCCGTCCTCCCTTGCCGGCCGGGTATTCCCGCAGCCGCCCGTTGCACAATTCCAAAACCATCTCCGCGAAACGGAGCGCCCGCCGGGGACGGCTGGTGAAAATCACCAGGGCCATTTGCCGGTCGGCGCACAGACGGCGGAACCGTTCGGCCAATCGTTCCTCGCCTGAATCGGAAAGGGGTCCCCCCGGTTCATCGGCCAGCAGCAGACGCGGACGGGCGGCGTGCAGGGCGGCCAGGGCGACGCGGCCCCGTTGCGCGGCCGACAGATGGGCCAGGGGCTCCTCCCGCCAGTCCAGGGGCAGACCGGCCCAGACCATGGCCTCGTTGATCCGTGTTTCCAACTCCGGTCCGGTCACGCCCCGGGAAGCGGGGGTCAGGGCGATCTCCTCCCCCACCCGGGGGGTCAAAAAATGGGCCTCCGGCTCCCGGAACAGGACGCCGGGCGGCTCGGTGCGACCGGCGCGGGCATCGGCGGTGTGACCGAACAGGGTGATCTCACCGCTCTGTGCCGGAATCAGACCGGCCATCAGGCGCATCAGGGTGCTTTTGCCGCTGCCCTCGGCGCCGAGGATGGCCAGCCGCTGGCCGGGCCGGACGGCCAGGGAGACCCCATCGATCAGCGGTCGTTGCGCCTCCCTGCCGGCCAGGACGACCCCGCGCAAGACCAAAAGCGGTGAGGGGTTCATTGCCCGGGGGGTGGGGGCTGATCGGCCAGGGTGGCGATCACCTCATCGATCTCCCGGCGCAGGCGGGGCATCAGTTGCCGCACGGTGTCCAGATCCCGGTTGCGGGCGGCGAGTATCTGCCGGAACGCCCGGTTGTGGACCCGCTCGGCGCCGAGACGACCGGCCTCCTCCTTGATGGTTCGGGCCGTGATCTCCACCCGGTCCGGCAGGCCGGCGGTCAGCGCCGACTGCAAATCCCGGTAACGGTCGTCGATCGTCTCCCGAAAGGTCCGGGCGATGGCCAGAAAGTCGGGGTTGTCCAGCGGTTGCGGGGAGAGGATCGGGACCTGGAATACCGGGCCGCGGCGGGCGTTGGCGCTCCCTTTCGACCGGTCTTCGGTTGGCGCCGTCCGTTTCGCTTTATCCAGGGTGTGCCGCATCGCCTCCAGCAGGGCGTCGCTGCGGAAGGGTTTGGGCAAAAATTCGTTCATGCCCGCCTCCAGGCACTGTTCCACATCCTCCGGCAACACCCCGGCGCTGATGGCGAGGATCGGGGTCTTCGAGTCGATGCCGAGCCGGCCGCCGCGAATGGCCCGGGCCGCCTCCAGTCCGTCGAGTTCCGGCATCTGCACATCCATCAACACCAGATCGAACGGGGCCCTGGAGAGTTTTTCCAGACAGTCGGCGCCATTTTCCGCCGTTTCGACCGCGTGGCCGGCCTGCTCCAGGATGTGCCGGGCCAGGGTGCGGGTATCGATATTGTCGTCCACCACCAAAATTTTCTCCGGACCGTCGTTTTCGTCCCGCTCCGGCCGGGCCGGTTCGGGCTCGGCGGCGTGGACCGGTTCCAGGACCTCCCGCAGGGTGCGGATCAGGGCCTCCCGTTTGACCGGTTTGATCAAACCCCGGGCCACATCCAGGTCCCGGCAGCCGGGCAGATCGTAACGGCGGCTGCCCATGGGCAGCAGAATGATGGTATTTCCGACCCGTTGCCGATGGGTCCGTATCCAGCCGCCGATGTTGGCCGTGTCCAGCCCCGGCAGTTGACAGTCGATGATCAACAGCGTGAACGGCGATGGATGTCGATCCGTATCGCGCAGGGCGTTCAAGGTGTCGCCGGCGTTGGCGGCGTTGGTGAGGGTGGGACCATGGGGTGCCAACGACCGGTTCAGCACCCGGCGCAGGGCGTCATTGCCGACGGCGAGCAAAAAATGACAACCGGAAAAATCGGCCGGCGCCTCCCGTCTCTCCGCTTGCGGATCCCGGTCGAGGGTGAGGGAAAAATGGAAGGTGCTGCCGCGGCCCGGACCCGGGCTTTCCGCCCGGATGGTGCCGCCCATGTGTTCGATGAGCTGGCGGGAGATGGTCAGGCCCAGACCGCTGCCGCCGAACTTGCGGCTGGTGTCGACGCCGGCTTGACTGAAATGGGAAAAGATCGCCTCCAACCGATCCCCTTCGATGCCGATGCCGGTATCGGTAACGGTGCCGCGAAGGGTGATGGCGCCGCCCGTCTCCCCGTTCCCGGTCGGCTCGGAGCGGTCCGGCGTCAACGACACCTTCACCTCGCCCTCGCGGGTGAAACGGATGGCGTTGTCGACCAGGTTGACGATCACCTGCCGCAGACGCAACGGATCGCCCAACAGGCGCGGCGGCAGTTCCGGGTCCAGATCATGGATCAACTCCAGCCCCTTGCCATGGGCGGTCACCGACAGGGTTTCACAGGCCGACTCCACCACCTCCGCCGGATCGAAGGAGAAGGTTTCCAATTCCAGCTTGCCGGCTTCGATCTTGGAATAGTCGAGGATGCCGTTGAGCAATCCGAGCAGCGACTCACCGGACCGCATGATCACCTCCAGATACTGTCGTTGCTCACGGGTGCTGAGACTGACCCCCAACAACAGATCGGTCATGCCGATGATGGCGTTCATGGGACTGCGGATCTCATGGCTCATGTTGGCCAGGAAGGCGCTTTTCGCCTGACTGGCCACCTGTGCCTCCTCAATGGCCAGCCGTTCCCGTTTTTCCTGTTGCCGTTGATGGCTGAGGTCCCGGGAACTGCCCACCGAACCGATGATGCGTTCCTGCGGATCGCGCAACAGGGTGGCGGAAATGAAAGCGGGAAAAAGGTCGCCGTCCTTGCGGCGGCCCCGAACCTCGCCGATGAACCGGCCGGTTCGTTGGATCACCTCCCCGACCCGTTGCATCTCTTCCGGGTCGGCGTAGAGGGGATCGATCGGCTTTCCCAGCACCTCGTTGGCCCGATAGCCATAGGTTCGTTCGGCGGCCTTGTTGAACTCGACGATGCGCCGCTGCGGATCGGCGGCGATGATCATGTCCAGGGAGCTGTCGATGATGGCGCGGTAATAGGCCGGGTCCAACGGTTGCCGCTCCGGCGCCGTTTCGGGGGGGGGCGGGGGCGCCGTCCGGGTGCCGCTCCGTCGCCGAACCCACCACTGGACGGCGAAAAACAGACAGAAAACGATGCCGGACAGGGTGAGCCAACGCCAGGGACGGTCCGGCGGCAGCAGCGAAAACAGCGGCACGACGAGGCCGGTGGCCACCAGCGCCGTCAGTGACATCGGGGCCGGGGAGGGGGGGGCAGTGATGACGTCGATTCCGGACCGGTGGGCATGGTTGGCCGTCAATCGTTCAAACAGTGGGCGATGGCTTCGGCGGTGCGGCGGAAGGTTTCCTGAAGGACCTCGAACTGAAAGGCGGCGTCGGCGATGTTCTCCTCATTGATGGCGACGATGAAGGAACGGGCGCAAAACTCCAACCGTTTGGCACCGATCTCCCCGGACTGATATTTCAACCAGCGCACCGGACTGAGCATTTTCGTTATTTTGCCCTGCATCATGGCGTCGGTCAGCTGTTCCAGCGGTACCAGGGCGGTCTCCATGAACTGGAACCGTTTTCGTTTCAACTCCTCATCGTCGGTCTCGTCCGGTTCCAGCAGCGGCTCCGGTTTCATCCGCGCTTCCGGCAGCGGCGTGTGCTCCTCCTCATCGGGTTGGTCCAGATCGAGGACGACGTTGATGGCATGGATCAGACGAAACCGTTTGACCGGTTTGATCAACCCGCTGGAGACGGTGATCTCCTTGCAACCGGGCAGATCATAGCGGCGCAGGCCGGTGGGCAGCATGATGATGATTTTGCCGTTCCAGCGGGGATTTCCGGTGAGCCATTGCGCCAGGGTTTCCATCTCCGGATCATCGCGCCGACAGGTTAGCAGCAACAGATGGAAGGGCTGTTTCCCGTCCTGTGCATCGAGCAGGTCCCGGGCCTCGGCGTGGGAACCGGTTTCCACCACCGTGGCCCCGCACATGCCCAGGGTACGCCGAATGATGGTCCGCGCCTGCTGGTTGGCCTCGGAAATCAGGATGCGCAGGCCGGAAAAATTGCCCGAGCGGGTGAAATAACCGTGGCCAGCGCTCTCCGGCGGTACCGGGAAGGGCAGGGTCAGATGAAAGACGGCGCCCTGATTGACACCGGGGCTTTCAACGGTCAATGACCCTTCCAGTTGTTCGGCGATCTCCTTGGAGGTGGCCAGTCCCAGCCCGGCGCCGCCATATTTGCGCGTGCGGAAATCCTCGCCCTGGACGAACCGTTCGAAGATGATCTCCCGGTTTTCCGGGGGGATGCCGATGCCGGTGTCGGAAACCCGCCAGTGCAGCATCAGGCGCGGGCTGCCGCCGCGTTCGGGGTGCCGGAGCGGATGGTCCCGATCGACGCCGAGCCGTACCAGGACCGTGCCCTTCTTGGTGAACTTGATGCCGTTGTCGATGAGATTGATCAGGGCCTGGCGCAGGCGGAAGGGGTCACCCAGCAACCGTGAGGGAATGTCCGGTGAGACGTCGTGCAACAACTCCAGATTTTTATAGTGGGCCCGTACTGAAAAGGTTTCGCAGGCGTTTTCCAGGACTTCCACCGGATCGAACAGGATGGAACGCAACTCCAGTTCGCCCCCTTCCAGGCGGGTGAAGTCCAAAATGTTGTTCAACATGCCCAGCAGGGACTCCCCGGACTGCAGGGCGATCTCCAGATATTGGCGTTGTTCCTGGTTCAGGTCGGTCTTGAGGGCCAGATCGGTCATGCCGATGATGGCGTTCATCGGCGTGCGCACTTCGTGGCTCATGGTGGAGAGAAAGGCGTTCTTGGCCTGGTTGGACTGTTCGGCGGCATCCCGTGATTTTTTCAGCTCCACCAACATCCGCTCGCGCTCATCGAGCAGTTTTTCCAGCATTTTCCGGCGTTGGCTGAGCTCCAGTTGATTGCGTACCCGCGCCGCCACCAGGGCCGGTTGGATCGGCTTGGTGATATAGTCCACGGCGCCGGAGTCCAAGCCGCGGATCTCTTCCGGTCCGGCGTTGAGGGCGGTGATGAAAATGACCGGGATGTCCAGGGTTTCGGGATTGGCCCGCAGCTGTTCCAACACCTCGTAGCCATCCATGTCCGGCATCATTACGTCCAGAAGGATGAGATCGAGCTCTTTTTTTTTGACGATTTTCAGGGCGTCGGCGCCATCGCGGGCGATGAAAATTTCATGGTTGGCGCGAAAAATCTCCCGCAACACGCGGATACTGGCGTTGGAATCATCGACGATGAGGATTTTCGGACGTGTCGTCATTCCGGTCATGGTCCCGTTTCCACAGCCAGTGTCTCCATCTCCGGATCGAAGACCAGACAATGGTTGCGCCCCCTCTTTTTGACGGCATACATGGCGGTATCCGCCTTTTTTAACAGCATATCGGCGGTCGTGCCATGTTTTGGATAGCAGCTGATGCCGATACTGGTGCCGATTTCACAGGTGTGACCCTGCAGGGTGAAGGGCTGGCACAGGGTGGTGATGATCTTGTCGGCGATCCGTTTGGCGACGGTGGTGTCGGCGTTGCTCCCCAGCAGGACGGTGAATTCATCGCCGCCGAGCCGGGCGACGATATCCGTTTCGCGCAGGGTGTGTTGAATGCGATGGGCGGCCTCCCTGAGCAGCAGGTCGCCGATGTCATGACCCAGGGTGTCGTTGACCGCCTTGAATTTGTCCAGGTCCATGAACAACACCACCAGCCGGAACCGATGGCGCCGCGCCTGGGCCAGGGCCTGGTTGAGATATTCCAGGAACAGGCGCCGGTTGGGCAGGCCGGTCAGGGTGTCGTTATGGGCCAGGAAGGTCAATTTTTTTTCGGCCTCGCGCTGGCTGGTGATGTCAATGCCGGTGGCGATGATGTTTTTGACCGATTCATCGGCGTTCAACAGGGTGGTGCTGACCCAGGAGATGAGCCGTTTGACCCCACCCCGGGTTAGCCAATGGTGTTCATGACGGGCCGGGGAGAGGCCGGTGGTCAGTTGATGGATGTGCTCTTCAACCGCCGGCATCTCCTCCGGCAACAGCAGTTTGTCCCACAGATAGGGGTGTCCTTCCATCTCGGCGGCGCGGTAACCGGAGAGGGCCTCGCAGGCGTTGTTGAACAGGACGATGCGGCCCTTGTCATCCAGGACCGTCACCAGGGCCGAGGTGGTGCCGAGCACCGTGGAGACGAACTCGCGTTCACTGTGCAGCGCCCCCTCCAGGCGCCGGTGTTGAATGATGCCGGCCAGGGTGTTGGCGACGGTGCTGAGCAGGGCCTCCTCTTCCGGTTGCCGTTGATGGTCGAAGGGCAGGTAGAGGTCCAATACCCCCAACAGTTGGTCCCGGAACAGGATCGGTACGCAGTAGTGACCGTGATCGGTCATGCCGTCGAAGCGGATGGTGTGGTTTTCCCGCACCCGGTTTTCGAAAACCAGTTGGCGGCTCTGGCCGGCCTGACCGCACAAACACTGACCCATGGCGATCCTGGCGCACTGGGTCAACAACGGTTTCGGCAGGTCGCGGTGGGCGATCATCTCCAGCAGGCCGGCCTCCTGGTTCATCAAAAAAATCGCCCCCTTGAACTCCACCGCCAGCCAGGGGATGAACAGGATGATGTCCAGGGCGATCTCCAACTGCCGCTTCAGGGTCAGGGGCTCCAGCGAGGTCTCCAGCAGGGCGGCGATGGCGATGCGTGACTGGGTGGCGCGGTCGGCCTTCTCCGCCTCCTCCAGCCGATGGCTGATGTCGGTGCCGGTGAGGATGGCAAAAGGCGGCGAGCCGTTTTCGGCGGCGATGTGGGCCACCTTCCACGCGACGCGGCGGCTGGTGTTGCGGTTGTCCCGACATTTCCACTCAAAGGTCGATTCTGTCCCGGGTGGCGCCCGGAAAATGTCGGTGATCCGTTTCGTGAAAACCGGCCATTGATCGGGGCTGCCCCCCAGAGGGGCCAAAACCTGCCAGACCGGCCGGTTGATGATCTTTTCCGGGGTGATGCCGGAAAAATGTTCAAAGGTACGGTTGACCTGAAAAATAGTTCCTTTCTCATCTGTGGCCACGACCATGATACCGCTCATATCCATGACCGTATCGAGAACGGCCCGCTGTTTCAGCAACTGGTTCCGATCCCGTACCCGTTGCAGATGGTTGCGGATGCGGGCGGCGACGATCGGCAGACGGAACGGTTTGTGGAGAAAGTCCACCGCGCCCAGGGAGAGTCCCCGGGCCTCCTCCTCGGCAGAGAGGTCGGCAGCGAGGAAGAGGATCGGTATGTCGGCGAGCGGTTCCTGTTCCTTCAAGGTGTTGCAAACCGCCAAACCATCGGTGCCGCCGATATCGGTATCCAGCAGGATCAGATCGGGTGGTTCCGATCGAACGCTCTCCAGGACCGCATCGGCATCGGTAACCAGTCGCACTTCACAGATCGGGCGCAATGCCTCACGGAGCGGCTCGATCTCCCGGGGGGAGTCATCGACGATGAGGACGGACGGTTGGGGAGATCTGGCTGACATGCGATTGGTCTGATCGACCGCCGGTCGATTCAATGAAGGATTGAACGGGCGTTTCAAACAAGGGAATACCGGTTTTATCGGTTTCGTTCCGTAGATATCAAGGTGACAGTGACAAACAGGCGATTTTTCCCCGGGGCTCGGTAGCCATTATGCCGGTTCTCCACCGGAACCAAACAGTCTAAACGAAAAAGGGGCAGTGGGTGAATTTTTTTTTCCGAATCATCCCGGGCAACGATCGGACGGCGGCGGCCGGAACCGGTTCCGGTTGTTGGGTTACGGGGCGTTTCCATTCCTGGTATTAAATTATTACAACCTTGGATAAAGATGATTTTTTGCCATAAAAATTATTTTGATTGACTGATATTTTTTCATGTGCTACCCAAGAAACCTTATCGAAAGTAGGGTTTTTCAGGGGCAATCGATACGGGAAAGGAGGTGGGTTGGCATCGACGGTCGACGGGCCGTCAGTGGTTTTGACGATACATCAGTGGACGATCCGCCATTCAGGGGCCGGCCAATCAGGCCAGCCGGGCTGTTTTTGGGACTCACCCGGTTTCGAGGTGAATTCCCGGTGGCTCGTGAATCGGCAAGGGTACCTCTTTTCGGGAAAAGGGTGGGGATGCATGAACGCGAAAAAACCGGTACGCAAGGCGAAGATCGTGCAGTTGAATGAAAAATGGGCACCCTTTCCGGTGTTCTCGATCTTCGATGTTTTCGACTATACCTGTCATACGGCCTTCCGCTGTATCGACATGCACTCGGAACTGGTCAACAGCTTCCTGGAGTACTACAAGTACTATAACGGTTTCGACGATTCCAAGACGGTAAAATCCAAGGAAGCGATTCGTCAGAGCGTAAAAAAACTGTTTGAAACCACTGGATTGCGCGATGAGGCGATCGATTCGCAGGAGGCGCTGGTGGAGGAACTGTACACCGTCCTCAGGTAACGGGACGGGGGTTCGGCGATCGGTACATCACCGGACCCGTCGGACGCCCCACCCCGCCGGTCGTCTCATCGGCGACGGATCGATGGCAAACCGGTGGGGAAGATGGGGCACCAAACGGGCGGAGGAGGGAAAGGCACCACCGTCTCCCGGCGACGACGAGCGTTGGCGGTGAGACGGTGGCGGGCGGGCATGAGGAGAAGGGAAACCCGTCTTCTCAGCCTCTTTCCTTCAACCAATCGGCAATGGCGGGCGGCACTTCGCGCTGGGCGCGACCGCTGACATAGATACCGATATGGCCGCCGTTGAAAGCGAACTCGTTATAATCGGAACTGCCGACGAAATTGCCCAGGGCGCGTGACGCCTCGGGCGGCACCAGGTGATCCTTGGTGGCATAGACGTTGAACACCGGCATGGTGATGTTTTTCAGGTCCACCCGCCTGTTGCCGATTTTCACCTCTCCAGAAATCAACCGATTGCCCTGGAAAAAATCCTTGATGAACTGACGGTACGCCTCACCGGCCTGATCCGGGGAGTCGAAGATCCATTTTTCCATGCGCAGGAAATTTTTCAGCTTTTTCGGCTGGTCGAGCAAATCCACCATGTCCAGATATTTTTGTCCGGTCAGGCGGTAGGGATTCATGGAGAGGAAGGTGAAGTTCAGCAGGTCGCCGGGGATGTTGCCGAAGGTATCCACCGCCAGGTCCACGTCCATCTTGCGCGCCCAGTGGCTCAACAGGTTGTCCGGGGTGTGAAAATCCACCGGCGTGACCGTGGTCACCAGGTTGCGCACCTGCTCCGGGTGCAGGGCGCTGAAACAGATGCTGAAGGTACCGCCCTGACAGATGCCCAGCAGGTTGATGCGGTAAAGATCGTGCCGCTCACAGATGTAATCGACGCAGCCCTTGATGTAACCGTTGATGTAATCGTCCAGGTTCAGGTAACGGTCCGAACGGTCCGGATAACCCCAGTCGATGAGATAGACGTCCAACCCTTGATCCAACAGACCCCGGATCAGGGAACGGTCTTCCTGGATGTCGGCCATGTAGGGGCGGTTGACCAGGGCGTAAACGATCAACACCGGCACCCGGTGCCGTTTTTTCACCGTCGGCTGGTAGTGGTAGAGGACCACCCGGTCATCCTGGTGGACCGCCTCCCGGGGCGTGACCCCGCTGGAGATGGGCCCGGTTTCGCTGAGGGTTTTCAGACCGGTGGCCAGTTTTTCGTTCAACTGCGCCAGCTCCTCCACCGTCTGCTTGGGATTCATGGAAAAAGGGAACATGCATCAGGCTCCTTTGTCGGTGGCTCCGGCCTTGCTTTTTTTGGCGGTGGCGGTGCTGGTACGGGTGCGGGGACGGGGTTTGTCCTCGGTGGTTTTGCCCCTGGCGGCGGCCGCCGCCGGTTTGACATCGAGGGCGGCGACCTTTTTGGTCAAATTCGCCACCTCTTCCCGCAATCCGCGGATGTCCAACCGTTCCATCTCTTCCCGTACCGCCCGCACTTCCGCGCGATGTTCGCTGTTGTTGCCCAGGGCCTTGACAGTGGCTTCCAGTTCGCGAACCCGCCGTTTCAGGGCGTGAACCTGGCGATGGGCGCTGTCCACCTCCTTGCGGGTGGGCATGTTCATCGCTTCCAGATAGTCATCGATCATGCCCTGAACATGATTTTGCACCCGGACCAGGGCGTTGACCATCTGGGCGTTCAGTTCCTGATATTCATCACTGGTGACGGTTTCGGAATTGGCCTCTTCACTGCAATCCACCCACAGGACATACAGTTCCCGCATGCTGTTGATCGGTTCATCCGAGGCCCCCCGCTCCAACAATTTTTTGTGGAACAGGTCCAGGGCCCGGAGGTTCATGCGGTTCATCATGTCCCGATGCGCCTCGTAGGCCTTGCGGTAGGCGATACCGTGGCGGACGCCCTCCTGCATCCGTTCCTGTTTTTCCCGGGTCAGACCCAGTCCCGGTATCGACAACATCCGTTCCATGACCCCTTCCAGGGGGGTCTCTGAACTGCCGCCGGCCGCCTGCAGGATGGTGTTCATGAGCGGGCCGGAAAAGAGGGGATTGTTTTGCAACATGCCCTTCCAGGCGGTCAATGGCTGGTTCCAGGCCGCCATCGGGTCCTGGGCGGCGAAGGTGTTGCCGCTTTCCTGGAACAGGGCTTTGGCCTGTTGGATGCTTTGGTCGAGCAGGGCGGTCCACTCCTCGCCCTCCTGCATGCCGTCGCCCATCTTTTGGAAAACCTTGAACACCTCCTGGCCCATACGCATGAAACCATCCATGGTGGCCACCAGGTTTTGCATGGCCATGGTTTCGGTGGTGGGTTTGGAGAAACCACTGAGAACCGGACCCCAGAGATTGTTCCAGTTGGGAAGACCAGCGCCCGGGGCGGTGAATGATCCGCCCATGGCCGGGAAGGCCCCCATGCCGGCGAACGGGTTGGCCGATTGTCCCCAAAGGGCGTTGAGGTCGGGTGGTTTCATGCCTTGGAAAAAGGACATGGGATTGAACGGGGTCTCGCCGCCGGCCATGGTCTTTTGCACGGCGTTGGACCAGTCATCCCACATTTTTTTTTGCAAGTCGGTCATACCTTGCATCCAATCGGCTGTAAACGTGTCATTCTCCATTGCGCCTCTCCTCGATTGCCAGCCCCAGTGACCTTCACGGTCTCCTCGGGCCGTCAACCCGGGTAGCCCGACGGGCGGAAATGAATCCTTCCGCCCCCTCTTTTCAAAAAGCTCATGCGTATGTACGAGATTGAACCGAAAGGGATGCGTGCGTCAACCGTCTCCCTTTCCGCCTTCCGCGCGGTTCCCCCATCGGCGGGGAACCGCCTTCCGGCAGCTTGTCTGTAGGGGATCGTTCCGAATGTCCGGAGATTACTTGCCCGGCATTTTCGCCTGTTTCATCAGTTCGGTGATGTTGTTTTCCATCAGGTCTTTCAGCTCGTCCTGGCTGCGGGTCAGCACATCCATGGTGGCGCGGGCGTTGCCGACCAGCATCTGTCCCACATCCGAGGCGATTTCAGCCTGGGTGCTCATCGCCTCCTGGACGGTCTTGATGCTGCTCATGTCCTTGAGTTGTTTGGCGCCGGTGTTGACGAAACCCTCGGCGGCCTGCAGTTGCTGTTGGGCCAGCTCCTTGACCGTGCGTTCATTGATCTTTTGCAGGGTGGTCATGGTCTCCACCATGCGTTGGCTCATCTCAGCCATCTGTCCGGCAATTTTGTTTTCCATGGTTCGTCGCTCCCTTGATCTGGTCGATGAAAATTGCGAAGTGGTCCGTATGCTCGAATCAATTGCTGCATTGCAGCATATGTTGCGATGCAGCATAAAGAGAACGTATAGGCTTGTCAAGAAAATTTTTTAGCAATTATCCGGCCGGCAAAAAATTTCGTCCCGCTGTCACGAATGGGGGATGACGCTGGTGAAACCGCCGCTCCGGTGGGGGCGGGAAAATTGGGGAACGGTTATTTTTTTCTTTTTTTTCCAGTGGTTGAATCTTCTTTTGCCGCCACGTCCCCGCTGGGGGGGAGGGTGAACAGGCCGCTCCAGAAGGCGAAACTCTGTTCGGACATCTGGTGCATCATCGCCAGGGGGTCGGCCGCCTGGCGGAACTGTTTTTGCTGGCCCATGAACACCGACAGGCTTTTTTTCAAAAACTCCCCCAGCACCCCCTGGGTGGTGTCGCCATAGAGGCGGATGATCTGCATCAACAGTTCGGTGCCGAAGACCGGGTTGCCCTGCTCCTCCTGGTCGCTGATGATTTGCAGGAGGATGGTGCGGGTGATGTCGGCGCCGTTTTTTTTGTTCCTGACTTCGAAAGGAACCTCGTCCAGAACCAGTTGACGGATCCCTTCCAGGGTGATGTAGGTGGATGTTTCGGTATCATAGAGACGGCGGTTGGGGTATTTGCGGATGATGCGGGGTGGTGCGCTCATAAAGGGGACCCGTGGGTTCGGCGGCGGAAAGGGCGAAAATTATTGAACGATACCATTGGTGGGGGATGGAACGGAAAAAAAAATTCGGGAAGGGGTGAACGGCCCCTTCCCGAATGGATGGAACGCGAATCGAACCGCCAATGGCGGACCGCCGCGGATCAGTGAATGAATTGACCGCCGTTGATGTCGAGGTTGGCGCCGGTGATGAAGGCCGATTCGTCGGCGGCCAGGAACAGCACCGCCCGGGCGATCTCCGCCGGTTCCGCCAGACGCCCGACCGGGATCTGCTTGACGATGCCGTCCAGGATCTCCTTGGGGATGTCCAGCATCATGCGGGTGCCGGTGTAACCGGGGGAGACGGTATTGACGGTGACCCCCTTGCGGGCGCCCTCCTGGGCGATGGACATGGTGAAACCGTGCATGCCGGCCTTGGCGGCGGCGTAGTTGCACTGACCGAACTGTCCCTTGCGGCCATTGATGGAAGAGATGTTGACGATGCGGCCGAAACCGGCGCTCAGCATGGCCGGGAAAATTTGGCTGGTGATGTTGAAGACGCCGGTCAGGTTGACGCCGATCACCGCGTCCCACTGCTCTTTTTTCATTTTTTTCAGCGAGGCGTCGCGGGTGATGCCGGCGTTGTTGATCAATACCTCGATGGCCCCCACCTTGGCCGTCACATCGGCAACCATCTTGGCGCAGGAGTCGAAGTCGGTAACGTCCACTTCGGCCACTTCGATCTGCAGATTTTCCCCTTTGCGGGCGCTCAACCATTCATCGATGATGCCGGCCTCGGGCGGGGCGTAGGTGGCGACCACCTTGTAGCCGGCCCGGGCGAGCTGTTTGCAGATTTCCGTACCGATGCCACCGACTCCCCCGGTCACCAAAGCGACTCTTTGTGCCATGATCCTCTCCTTAGTTTTTGTCTTTTTCCAAACGTGATAAGAACCGTTCGCAGGGACGGAACCTTTTTTCGTCCTCTGCCTTCCGTTCTCTGAAAGCTACCGTTCGACGGCCAGGGCGACGCCCATGCCGCCGCCGATGCAGAGGGTGGCCAGACCTTTTTTGGCGTCGCGGCGGCCCATCTCATGGATCAGGGAGACCAGGATCCGGGCGCCGGAGGCGCCGATGGGATGGCCAAGGGCGATGGCGCCGCCGTTGACGTTGACCTTGCCGGTATCCCAGCCCAAACCGTTGTTGACCGACAGGGCCTGGGCGGCGAAGGCCTCGTTGGCCTCGATCAGGTCCAGGTCGGCGACGGACCAGCCGGCCTTGTCCAACACCTTTTTGACCGCCGGGATCGGCCCGGTGCCCATGATTTTGGGATCGACGCCGGCGCTGGCATAGGCCACCACCCGGCCCAGGGGGGCGAGCCCCAGGGCTTGCGCCTTGTTGCGGGAGGCGACGATCACGGCGGCGGCGCCGTCATTGAGGCCCGAGGCGTTGGCGGCGGTGACGGAGCCGGTTTTATCGAAAGCCGGCCGCAGTTTGGCCATGGCTTCGAGCGTGGCGCCATGACGCGGGAATTCGTCGGTATCGAAGATGATGGGCGGTTTTTTGCGCTGCGGGATCTCCACCGGGATGATCTCATCGGCGAACCGGTTGGCCTTTTGCGCCGCTTCGGTTTTGTTCTGGGACCCGGTGGCGAAGGTGTCCTGATCTTCACGGGAAATGTTGAAGTCGCGGGCGATGTTTTCGGCGGTGCAGCCCATGTGATAATTGTTGAACACATCCCACAGGCCGTCGGTGATCATGCTGTCGACCATGTTCCAGTCGCCCATTTTGTTGCCGGAGCGGGATTTGGGCAGGACGTGGGGGGCCAGGCTCATGTTTTCCTGGCCGCCGGCGATCACCATGCTGGCATCCCCGCAACGGATGGCCTGGGTGGCCAGGGCCACGGCCTTGAGACCGCTGCCGCACACCTTGTTGATGGTCATGGCCGGCGTTTCCACCCCGAGGCCGGCGGCGATGCTGGTCTGCCGGGCGGTGTTTTGACCGGCGCCGGCGGTCAATACGTGTCCGAGGATCACCTCGTCGATTTCACTGGCGGCGATACCGGACCGCTCCAGCAGTCCGTTGATGACCTTTGCCCCCAGCTCGCTGGCGGGAATGCCGGCGAGCGTACCGAGAAATTTGCCGATGGCGGTGCGCCCGGCTGCTACGATGACCGCTTCTTCCATTGTCGTTAAGCTCCCTCACTTTTATTAAATTCAGTTCATCCCAAGCCGTTTTTATCAGGTTTTTTCCCCGTTTGGAAGGGATGTGCGGCGGAGTGGGGGGCCGGGCGGCGGCTCGGATCCGGTTTCCGGGCCGGTTCAGCGCGGTCTGAATCCAAGGGGCGAGGTGCCATGTCCGGCTTGTTTTTCCGATGCTTTCCGGAAGAAAATGGCCAACCGTGCGCAATGGGACCGCCCAATGAAAATAAGGGGGGGTATCGTATTTTCCGGCAGGCCGGGTCCAACGACGATCAGGTGTCGGCGAAGATCAGATAGAGATGACTCTCTTCCATCTTCATCCGCTCGGTGAGGGTTTCGTGGATCTGATTGAACTCCTGTTCGATGTCTTCATCCTCGAGATCGGTAACGAGCCGATTGGACAGGTCCTGAAACCGTTGTTTGATGTGACGCATTTCCCAGCTCGATTTTTTCAGGAGTTCCTGCAGGCCGGTGTCCTTGCGGGCCCTGATATTGAGGGCGGGATAGACCTGTTCATCCTCTTTTTCGAGGTGGGTCACCAGCAACTTTTCCACCATCCAGAAGGTCTTCTGTCCCTCTTTGCTGCCGATGCCCTCGCGGCGGATGGCCTCGAAGGCGGCCTTGATGGCCACATGTTCCCGTTGCAGTTCATCCAGCAGGACCGCCGCCTGGGTGCGGAAGAACACTTCCACGAAAAAGGGACCGCTGCCGGTACGGAAATAGCATTTGGTGCTTTCCAGGTTGGTGGTGTAGGAGACATTCAAATTTTGCCCCGTGACCACATTGGGCGGCGTCAGATGGATGGATTCGGACAGGCGGCTTTTGACGGCGCCGGCGATCATGTTGGTCAACTCGCCCAGGGCGTCGCGGCCGGTGTCATCGATTTCGCTGACCGGTTCGCCCATGAAGGCTTCGATCAGGGCCAGGGCGGCATGCAGGGGGGCCGACAGATGCACCCCCCCGGCCAGTTCACCGCTGAAGGCGACGACGGCGGTGACATCGGCCTTCGGCGGTTCATAGGGTTGATCCGGGGGTTTGATGACGGCGGGTCCGGCCTGGATGCCGATGTCATTTTGAAAAAAGGCGATGGCCGTTTCATTGATGGACTCTTGGATCACATCGACCAGTTCTTTATGAATCATCCTCTCCCGCTCCTTGATGCACCGAATCCGTTTCCGGATGGGGTTTTCTCTTCGTCCGGCCCCGGGGTGGGGGAGCCGGCGATCCCGAATCGCCCCCCGTCTGAAAACGGCTTCGGGATTTTCGAGCCCTGTCACTGCGACTGGAAACCGGCTATTTGGCGAAACCGGTATTGCCGCAAAAGGCACACCCCTTGCCATTGCAAAAGGTGCAGGCGGCGCGGTTGGCCGCCGCCGGGGTGGCGGGAGGCGGTGGGGGTTCCGGTGCCGGAGCCGGTTCCGGGCGGGGCGGCGGCGGGGCGCTGCTCATCGACTGGGTGAAACGGCTGCCACCGGCCCTCGGTGTCGGCAAGGCCGGGGGATCGGGTGGTGGCAACGATACCTGCATGTTGTCCGACAACTGTTTGAGATTGACCCCCAGGTCCCGGGCCAGCTTTTCGATCTGCGTCTGTTCCAGTTGATCACAATGACCATCGGCATAGACCACCGCCAGACAGCCGGTCAGGATCAGGTTGGCCTCTTCCGACCGTTTGGGGATTTGATCCAACACCCGCACGAAGGCTTCATCATCCTCCAGAAAGGCCTTGACGGCATAATCGCGAAATTTATCGACCAGCTCGTCGGGCGCGAAATGGCCCAATACCGGATGTTGCCGGTTTTCGACCAGAAATCGGCGGAAACCTTCAACTTCCTCCCGCTTCAGGCGGCCGTTCTGCGCCGCCACCAAACCGGCCGAGGCACAAAATCCATCGATGACTGATTGAAAACGGGCCGCCTGAATGCGACCGCCCAGGGAGCGGAAACCCTTAATGAGACCGGCGGTCAGGTCCGCCGCCGCACCGACCGCGCGTTGTCCGCGCTCCTCCCAGTTGGTTCCGGAACGAGATGAAGAGACCATGATGTGGATTGTCCTCCGAGGTGGACGGCTGAACGGGGGGTCTGAGCCATCAGCGGGAGAGGGGGAATCGCCGTACCCCTCTCCCGGTTCATTCGCTTGGCCGATCTTTGGCCGGTTTAACCGACGTCAACGCCAAAATTGCGCGCCAGCGGTCCGAGTCCTCCGGCGAAACCCTGGCCGACGGCGCGAAATTTCCACTCGTTGTTGCGCCGGTAGACCTCGCCGAAAATCATCGCCGTTTCGGTGGAGGCGTCCTCGCTGAGATCATAACGGGCGATCTCCTTGTTGCCATCGGCGTTGACGACGCGGATGAAGGCATTGTTGACCTGGCCGAAATTTTGACCGCGGGTATCCCCTTCATGAATGGTGACCGCCAGGACCACCTTTTCGGCATCGGTGGGAAACCCTTCCAGGTTCATCATCACCTGCTCATCATCGCCTTCCCCTTCACCGGTGCGGTTGTCGCCCTGGTGCTGTACGGCGCCGTTGGCACCGACCTTGTTGTTGTAAAAGATGAAATCGGAGTCGGAACGAACCTTGCCGTTGGCGTTCAGGATGAAGGCCACGGCGTCCAGGTCGAAATCCTGACCATCGGTGGCCCGGGCGTCCCAGCCGAGACCGAGCAAAATGGCCTTGATGCCGGGGGCCTCTTTGGACAGGGAAACATTACCGCCTTTTGAGAGAGATACGGACATGAACGTGCTCCTTGACGAGTGGGTTGTATGGCTCGTTGAATGGAAGTGCGCCGATAACGGGGCTGGTGATCAAATGTTCCGGCTCATCTGCGCGGTCAGATCCTGGATGGTGCGCCCCTGGGATTTTTCACCGATGGCACGGACCGACCAGCCACCATTCTTGCGGTAGACGCTGACCATGATCTGCGCGGTATGACTGCCCTGGCCGGAGAGGGCGTAACGCAGGATTTCCGTGTTGTCGCTGGCATCCACCATACGGCAGTAGGCGTTGTCGATTTCATCGAAGGTGTCGCTGGAGTAGGAACTGACGACGAACACCATCGCCTGTACATTGGCCGGGACCTGGCTGAGGGAGACCAGGATCTGTTCATCATCCCCTTCCCCTTCTCCGGTCACATTGTCCCCGGTATGCCGCACCGATCCGTCCCGGCTCTGCAACTGCCGGAACCACACCTGATCGACCAGGCCGCCGCCGGCGTCGAACAGGCCCACCGAGGCATCCAGATCGATGCTGCCGCCACCGCCGGAGAGAAAACCGAAAAAGCCCTTTTTTTCCTTTTGCCGGACATCCCAGCCCAACCCCATGATGATCCGGTCCAGCTTTTTGCCGGTCTCCTTCTCCAGGGAAACCCGTTGTCCTTTTGACAAAGAAATGGCCACGCCCGTCCTCCTCGCTCGATGCAACGCTGTCTGTGTCGGATAGATTGCCGCGTGGGCGGATTATGACGGGAAAATGGTCCCCTGCCCACCGCGGGACATCATACATGCAGATCGTTGGGAATTCCAACCCGTAAACGGGGCATGTTCCCAAGTTTGGTCGTTGGTCGCCGTCGGGGGCCGATCATCCATCTTGACCATTTGTTTTGGTGAAAAATGATCCTGATGGCCGGATGAAACCATGAACCACAGCAGGGAGGGTCCGGAGTTTCCAGTTTTATCCAAAAAAACAAATGCCTATGTTAGAGCGGGGTTGGGTCCCCGCCGGAATGGTTGATCAATCCCCAATTGGCCATTGACTTTCTTGTTCTATTTTGTTCTTTTTGATAATGAACACCATGGAGAGAACGACCGTGTCATCCCCATCATCCGAACCGATCCATCCGGAGCCGTTTTTTCAACCATCGTCCGCCATTGGCCGCCGAGGCTGGTCATGAACCGGACGGTGGCGGCGTTGCGGTTGCCGCATTTGCCGTTGGCGGCGGTGCGGCGGGCCGGGGCCGTGGCCGATGAAGCGCCGTTGGTGGTGGTTCAGCAGGGGCGGGTGGTCGATCTGAACCGGGCCGCCAGGCGATTGGGGGCGCATCCGGGGTTGGCGGTGGACCGGTTGCATCCGGCCCTGATCATCCGGCCGCGACGGCCCGAATGGGAGGCGCGCATCCGCCGGGTGGTCGCCGAACGGTTGTTGGATGCCACGCCCCTGGTGGCGGAGAGAGACGCCGGACAGTGGTTGGTGGAACTGTCCGGCACCCGGGGCGTCCATCGGGCGGCGGAGACCGTCACCTGGGACCGGGTGTTGCGGGACCTGGAAAATGATTTGAAAGTGACCCCCCTGAGCGGTATCGGCGGCAATCCGGCCATGGCGCGCATGGCGGAGACCGCCGCCCGACGGGCGCACATGCGTCTGTTGCGTATTTTTCCCGGCCAGGAGCAACGGTTTTTGGCGCCGTTGCCGGTGACGGTGTTGCCGGGGGTGGGGACGGCCCTGGCCAAACGGTTGCACCGTCTGGGTTTGACCTCGGTCGGTCATCTGGTGCGCTGTCCGGAGGAACGTCTGGTACGCGCCTTCGGTAAACGGGCGCGCCTGTGGCGGGCCTGGGGACTGGGCCACGATACGACGCCGATCCAACCGACGGCGACCGTGGCCGAACCGACCACCATCACCCTTCACCCCGGCATCCACCGTCAAAAGGATCCCCCGTTGCGTGCCCTGCTGGTCGAGGCCTGCAATCATCTGGGACTGGCGGCACGACGGGAGCGGGTGTTCATCGCCGTCGTCACGTTGGAACTGGAAGAGTGGGATGGACCCCGCCACCGCCGAAAAATCATTCTGGATCCACCGGAAGACCGCACCATGGGCCTGCTGGCATCGGTCTGGGACGGATTGCACCGATTGCGCAGCCGGCGGGTGTTGATCCGGCGCCTCACCCTGACCGTGACCGAAACCCGCCGTTATCGCGATGAAAACCTGTTCGCACCGTTGGAACGGTCCTCCCCCCTGTTGCGCCGGGGACTGGATGAAACCCTGGATGCCATCCGCGGCCGTTTCGGCGCCGAGGCGGTCCGCATCGGTCCTCCGCCATGATTCCCCTGTCGGTGCGCAGCGCCTTTTCCCTGTTGGAGGGGGTCGATACGCCCGAACGGTGGGTGGAGGCCGCCCGCGAACAACGATTGCCGGCCCTGGCCCTGACCGACCGCGAAACCCTGGCCGGCATCGTCCCCTTCGTGCAGGCGGCCGCCGGCGCCGGGATTCACCCCATCGTCGGCGTCACCCTCACCCTGGGGGAGCGGGATCCCGGGCTGGTGCTGTTGGTGGCCGACGGCCATGGCTGGCCGGCGCTCTGCCGGGCGGTCTCCGACTGGCGGCGGGGGGACCGGCAGGCCGGTTGGCGGGCGGTGACCGCGGCGGCGGAATCGTTGATGGCCCTGCCGGGCTCGGCCTTGTGGTTGGCCAGGACGTTGCAGATACCCGCCTGGCGCCGCGGCGAACAACGGCTCCATGCGCGCATCCGGCCACGGCTGCCGGACAGCTCCCCCCTTTTGCGCAAAAACAACGATCTGCTGTTGGAGATGGCCCGTCAACACCGGGTGCCGTTGCTGGCCGCCACCGACGCGGTGGCGGTTTCCAGCGCCGGCTTGACCGCCCACCGGGTGTTGCGGGCGTTGGCCCGGGCAACGACGGTACACCGTTTGACCGACGATGACGGCGCCGCGGCCGGCGCCATCCTGGCGGATACCACCCTGGCCGATCGTTTCCGGCATCTGCCGGGAGCGCTGGCCAACGGCCGGCGCATCGCCGAACGGTGCGATTTCACCCCGACCCTGGGCCGGCCGCTGTTTCCACCGTTTCCCGGCGCCGATCCGCCGGAAACCCTGCTCACCGACCGCACCATGGCCGGATTGGCGCGCCGTTATCATCCGGCCATCCCCATGGAGGCCCTGCGGCGCTGCCAGCGGGAGTTGGCGGTCATCAACCGCATGGGTTACGCCGGTTATTTCCTGGTGGTCGACGAAATCGTCCGTGAAGCGGTGCGGCGCGGCATGCCGGTGTTGGGGCGCGGTTCGGCGGCCAACTCCACCGTCGCCTACGCCCTGGGCATCACCCATGTCGATCCGGTGCGGCACAATCTGTTTTTTGAACGGTTTCTCAATCCGGAACGGCTCGATCCACCGGATATCGATCTCGATCTGCCCTGGGATCGGCGCGAGGAGATGTTGCGTTTCATCCTGGAACGGTTCGGCGCCGAAAACGTCGCCCTGGTCGGCGCCTTTCAAACCTTCAAGACCCGGGGACTGTTCCGGGAGATCGGCCATGCCCTCGGCATACCGCCGGCAACCATCGATTCATTCGCCAAAAAACTGCCCTGGGGCTCCCTGCGCCATCTGGAGGAGGCCCTGGTCTCGAACCATCCGGTCTATCGTGGCATCCCCCTGGACCAACCGCCCTGGCGCGGCATGTGGCCGGTGGCCCGACAACTGGCCGGTCTGCCACGCCATTTCGGCATCCACCCCTGTGGCATCGCCGTCGCCGGGGTGCCGGTGCGCGATGTGATGCCGGTGGTGCCATCGCCGTCGGACTGGCCGGCCACCGACGGTTCCATGGGACCGGCGGAAGACCTGGGATTGATCAAGATCGACCTCCTCGGCAACCGTTCCATGGGCGCCCTGGCCGACGCCCTGACGGTGCTGAACCGGCGGGACGAAACCGATCCAGAAGGCGGGCTGTGCCCGGAAGCGGCCATGGCCGACGCCGCCACCAACGCATTGATCGCCCGGGGGGAGACCCTGGGTTGCTTCTACATCGAATCCCCCTCCATGCGCGGCGTGCTCAAACGGTTGGCCTGCCGGGATTATGAAACCCTGGTCGCCGCCAGCTCGATCATCCGGCCCGGCGTCAATCAGGGCGGACTCATGGATGCCTTCATCCGCCGTCACCGCGGTGAGGAGCCCGCCCACTATCCCGATCCCCGCCTGCGGCCATTTCTCGAAGAGACCCATGGCATTCTGGTCTATCAGGAGCAGGTCATCCAGACCGTGGCGACGGTCGCCGGCATGAGCCTCGGCGAGGCCGATTTGTTGCGCCGCGCCATGGGCAAAAAACGCCACCACGAGGATCTCAACCTCTATCGGGACCGTTTTTTCGACGGCGCCCTGGCCGGTGGCATGGCGGAACAACGGGCCGAGGCGTTGTGGAAACAGATCGTCTCCTTCGCCGGTTATGCCTTTTGCAAGGCACACTCGGCCAGTTTCGCCCGTCTCAGCTATCAGATGGCCTGGTTGCGCAGCCACCATCCGGCGATCTTTTTCGCGGCGGTATTGAGCAACCAGGGGGGCTATTATCATCCGCAGGTCTATGTGGACGCCGCCCGCTGGCTCGGTATCCGCCTCGTCCCCCCCTGCGTGGTGGCCGGGAGCTGGCACACCGAAGCCTTGGACGACCGCACCATCCGCATGGGTTTGCAGTGGGTGGCCAACCTGAACGAAAAAACGGTGGCGACGTTGATCGACCGCCGCCCGTTCGCCGATTGGCCGGATCTATTGCGGCGTCTGGTCCCGGATCGGGAGGTGGCGGCGATGTTGGTGCTGTCGGGGGCCACGGACGAACTGTGCGGACCGGTCAACGCCGCCGAACGGCGGCAACGGCTGTGGACGGTGGAAAATTTTCATCATAACGGGCACAATCGGCAACCGGAGTTGGCGCTGTTCGATGATGCGGATGCGGAACGGGAAGAACCTGTGGCGCCGCCCCCGGAAAGTGTGGAGGCCCGGATCCGGCGCGAGATGACCGCCCTGGGATTGGCGCTCGCCGATCATCCGTTGCGGCTCTACCGGCACACCCTGCTGCCATTGCAAAACCGGGTGCTGCCGGCGCGCCGTCTGGCGCGGCTGCGAGAAGGGCAACGCGGTGGCGGCGTCGGCCTGCCGGTGGCGCGCAAATCGATGTTGACGAAAAAGGGCGAACCGATGGCCTTTCTGACCCTTTCCGACCGTACCGGTCTCATCGAGACCATTTTGTTCCCCGCCGTGATCCGGCACCTGGGACCGGGATTGAAACATCGGGGACCCTGGCACGTCGAAGGGGTGGTGAAACAGGGCAGCCTGGTGGTGGAGCGGGTGACCCTGTTCGACGCATGAGCGGGAAGGACTGGAAGAGGAGAGATATTCATGGAAATCGATCTGACCACCCTGAGTCCGAAGCGGGTTTACCACACCCTGACCCAGGTATTGATCCCCCGGCCCATCGCCTGGGTATTGAGCGAAAACGGCGATGGCGGTTTGAACCTGGCGCCGTTCTCCTTTTTCACCGGGGTCTGCAGCGATCCGCCGATCATCATGCTTTCAATCGGTGACAAGGCCGACGGCTCCCCCAAGGACACCCGTGCCAACATCGCCGCCCGGGACCATTTCGTCGTCCACATTCCCCATGTACAACAACGGCAGCCGGTGGAGGCCAGCGCCGAATCCCTGCCCGCAGAGGTATCGGAGGTGGAAAAACTCGGTCTGGAGACGGTCCCCTTCGACGATTTCCCCCTGCCGCGCCTGAGTGCCTGCCGGGCGGCGATGGCCTGTGTGCGACACCGGATTTTGGAGGTGGGCAACCGGCCCCAAACCCTGATCCTGGGCGAGGTGAAACGGGTATATCTGGACGATGCCATCGCCACCCTGGACGGCGGCAACCGTTTGACCGTCGACGCCGGCGGCCTGGACCCGTTGGCCCGCCTGGGGGCGGGGGGGTATGCGGGAGTGAGGTTTGGGGAAATGGCTGAACATTTGCAGAAGTGACGCCGCACTATTATGGATCGTCATACTTCGCGATCAAAGCCGGGACCTTACAGATCCCTCCGGAATTTCCTCGCCCACATGCTCACGTCATTGGAAAGCGAGTCAGCACGGTTTCCGGTGCCAAAAAAACCGCCACCTGTCAAAAATGCTGACAGTGCGAAAACTTTGGAACCGATTCATGATTCATTGGAAAAAGGTCAGATGGTATCTGGAAAAACAGCGGCGCGGGGGCAGTCTGGGGACAGTTTCGCCCTGAATTGATATCAGCACACGGGCGACCGAACCGGAAGATGATCGGTTGTTCCGACCGTTCGTTCCGGCAGGACGCCCGAACGGTGCCGGAACCCCCCGCTCACCTGAGAACGCCCTGAACAGCATCCGCTGCATGGTCAGGAGAGAGGCCTTGCCCGGGAAAGGACCGTTCCGCTCTGTCGGTAGTGACTCCGTTCCTTTCCCGGCACCGTTCCATATTCAAGGCAGATGCTTCCACACGACAGAGCGATAATTCACAAACCCATAATATCACGCATGAAACCCTCCTTTTCTCAACTCTCTCCGGATACCGCCCCGTGCATGGCTTGAACCACTTATCCCTACAGGGACGGATCTCGAATGCTGAACGAACGGTGGTAGAGTGTCAACAGAAAACCTTCTTGAAAACCGGTAAAAAAATAACGTAACCTCCTTCACCTTTTGACATTCGGATTCATGATGAGTTCAGCTCGACTCCTCTGGCGGCTGACGCTGCTGACCAGGAAGGAGCTTCTGTTTTTCACCCGCCAGACCAAGCCGCAAAAAAGTTGGGCCGTGGTCAACAGGTCCTTTTTGCCGGGTGGCCGGAGCATCGGCGAGGAAATGACGGTCTTTCCGTATGCCGGATCATTCAGGAAGACATGCGACTGGTAAAAAAACCAGGACAAAGTATCGTACACATTGCTTGTAAACTGCTCCGGATCCTCCTGAAAGGCCTTCTTGACCTCTTTATAAAGCGGCCTCACTTCATTGACGCATTTTTCGTGCCATCCTCGCTTCTCGTTTTTCTTACAAGTCCTGAACTTTTCGAGATACACCCACCCCAAATTGTTTCTGGCAAATAGCAGTTTGTTTTTTCGACCCTTTTTCCCTTTTCTCCCAGAGAGGAGTTCAACCGCCTCCTCCAGTAGACTGATGCAAAAATCCAGATATTCCTCCGCTCCCATCAACTCGTAGATGGCGGCAATTTTGGTCAGTATGGCAGCACCATTTTCCCTGGCAACATCGGACATGCCCCCGGAGTCATGCAAGATTTTGATGCGTTCAATTACCTTATCGAACCCTTCCAGACAGGGAATGAGATCTTTTTCATCCAAACCTTCTTCCGCAACGAAATTCAGTTCTGTTCGCCGAAAGAGCGGCACAGGCTGTCCATCAAACGTTTTATCATTCAAAATTTTTTCGTACGATTCGCGCGCTTTTCCGTAGTTTTTGGCAAGAAACTCAATGAAACCTTTTTCCATCAAATACCAATAACGAACTTTATCATCACTGTCCTGATCGGCATTTTCAATATACTTCTTGAAACATTTAAAGAGCTTGTCTACGGAGTCCATTGCCTTTTCGCAAAAATAACCAGGATTGATTTCTCCATCCTGATATTTTTTTGTAAGATCTTCATATCTTTTTGCCTCATTTATGCAATCATCGTCAAGCTTTTCCCGCAAAAAAACCATTGGCTCCCAGTCTTTTTCATATTGAAAATATGAGTACGGACGAGATTCGCGAATGGCCAGATGATCCAGTGACAAATGGCTGTTTCTCATGGATTGGATAT
This sequence comes from uncultured Magnetococcales bacterium, assembly GCA_964344355.1. GTDB lineage: Bacteria > Pseudomonadota > Magnetococcia > Magnetococcales > CAYFNE01 > CAYFNE01. Next base: position 34,462 of record CAYFNE010000016.1, on the reverse strand, counting down.
TGGTGAGTCTCCGCCCCATGGTAGAGATATCCTCTTGCAATAACTTGAAGCTCGTAGAAATATGAGGATTTGCCTTGCCCTGTTTATAGGCCAGTTTATGCTCCATTTCTGACCAAACGTCTTGTAACAGCGTGCGAACCTGTGCTTCTATGAAGAAATCATCGCTGGAGACCGTCCCATAAATTGACTTTTCACCTTCGTAGAAGTTATTTGTTTGTTTTATGGTCTGTCGGAACACGAAATGAATTGATTGGTAGCCAGACTGTCGATCGATAACTCTAAAATGATCATGTTTTTCCTCCAACTTAAAACCCTTTTCCAAGTGTTTTTTGAGCGAAGAGTCGGATTTTATGTTTTTAACAAGATGCTCTGGCAGATTGAAAAGAGTAACCTCTTCCAGCAAACCGGGATCGATGACATCGGTAAGCATGAATCTAAAGATCTCGATCAGATCGTCATCAAACAATACAAGAATTCGGATGCCTGCATAATCTCTGATAAAATTCAGATCTTTACGCATTTTTCTTTTGGTTTTCAGAAAGGCGCTGTACTGGGATTTGACCCGCCTTTTAGTGAGATAGACAGGCGGAAAATATGGATCCTGCCCCTTTCTGTCGACGCCTTTGTCTCGGGCGACGATAATATCATTTTCTATACTCTCAAGAGCCTCCACCACTTTTCTTTCAAAATTCTTTTTGTTGACGATCTCTTTCACTTTCTCGTAATCTGGAAGTTCCGCATTGAATATGCTTGTCATGATTTTCGCCCCAAAAATGATCCCTTTTGATTGACATTTTTGTTGACACGATCACATTGAATTTCATGTGTTGTCGATACTTGAATCTTTGATGTTAAAGGAAAATCCTGACAATCACTTTTGTGAAAATAAACTAAAATGAACAGAAATTATAATATGTATTTTTCTAATGTCAAAGCCCAAACAGGATGACCCTGTTGAAAAAAACGGTCAGACGGAACGGGCGGTGGTTACGGATCCGTGGAAGAGAGCAGCCGCCGAAAGGCCTGTTCCGTCCGTTGCACCTCTTGCCGCAACCCGGAAAATTCGCTCACGGCCCCGGTCATGTTCGCGGCACGTCCCATTTGCTCCAACGCCTTGGTCCGGTCGGCGAGCCGTTTGGCGCCGAGTTGACTGGAGGTGCCTTTCAGCTTGTGGCAGGTCTCGGCCACACTCACGGGGCTTTCCCGGGCCAGGGACTCCTCGATGCGGGCCAAATGGTGCGGCAGGCTTTCAAGAAATTTTTCCACGATCAACACGAAGGCATCCCCCATCTCCTCCTGCAGATCGGCCAATACCCGTTTGTCCAGGATCTCTTCCTCGGGTGGTGGGGCCGGCCCCCGGGGTTGCTGCGGTTCCGGGGGAGACGAACCGGAGCCCGGCCCACCCTTTCCATTGCCCGTTTCACCGAGCCAACGGGAGAGCAGCGCCCGCAATGCCCGCTTGCGCACCGGTTTGGCCAGATAATCATCCATCCCGGCGGCCAGACATTTTTCCCGGTCTCCCTTCATGGCATAAGCGGTCAGGGCCACCACCGGGGTGTGACGGTGGCCGTCCAATCCCTGTTCCCGGGCGCGAAGATTCCGGGTGGTATCGAATCCGTCCATCTCCGGCATCTGACAATCCATCAGCACCAGGTCGTAACGGTTCCGATGCAACCGCTCCAGGGCCTCCCTGCCGTTGACGGCGATATCGGCCGAAAAACCGAGGCTGACCAACATGGCCTGAATGACCGAACGGTTGATCGATTCATCCTCCACCACCAGGACCCGTACCGCTTTCGGGAGGTCCCGCGACAACGCCCGGTTTTCCCGGAGGATCACTTCGGTCTCCGCCCGACCGGCCAAAGGCAGGGTGACCCGCAGGGTGAAGGCACTGCCCTTTCCCGGGGTGCTTTTGACGGTCACATCCCCGCCCATCAACCGGGCCAACCGTTTTGAAATGGCCAACCCGAGACCGGTACCGCCATATTTGCGGGTGGTGGAGCTGTCCGCCTGGGAAAAGGCGTTGAACAGTTTGGACAGTTTGCCCGGAAAAATACCGATGCCGGTGTCCCGCACCTGAAAGATGAGGCCGGCACGACCGGTTTCCGGGGGACCGCCGGTAACGATCAGGGTGACACCGCCATCGCTGGTGAACTTGATGCCATTGGTGATCAGATTGACCAGAATCTGTTGCAGCCGCGTTGGATCCCCGCGGACGAAACGGGGCAGGTCGGGGGCCATGTCGAGATGGCAGAAGATATTTTTTTTCTGCGCCAGTTTTTGATAGAGCGGCATCATCGACCGCAACAGGCCGGGCAGATCGAAACAGGTCTCCTCCAGCTCCAGCCGACCGGCCTCGACCTTGGAAAAATCGAGTATGTCATCGATGATCACCTGCAGGTTGTCCCCGGAACGGAGGATCGTTTCGGCATATCGGCGCTCCGATTCCGACCGCCCTGATTCCAAAAGCAGTTCCGCCATGCCGATGATACCGTTCAAGGGCGTGCGGATCTCATGGCTCATGTTGGCCAAAAATTCGCTCTTGGCCTCGTTGGCCCGTTCCGCCTGCTCCTTGGCCTCGCGCAGGGCCGTCTCCATCCGTTTGCGCTCGGTCACATCCCGGAAAATCACCACCGCGCCGGCAATGCGCCCGTTTTCGATGATCGGGGTGCTGACATACTCCACCGGAAAGCGGGTCCCATCCCTGCGCCAAAACACCTCATCGGTCACATGATGGGTCCTGCCATCGCGCAACGCCGCGTAAATCAAACAGTGTTCCCGTTTTTGCGGCGTACCGTCGGCCGCGGAATGGTGGAACACATCATGCTGGACCCGGCCGATCAATTCCTGCTGTTTCCATCCGACCATGCGGGCGGCGGCGGGATTGACGAAGGTGGTGACACCCTTGTCATCCAGACCATAGATGCCCTCCCCGGCGGCGTTGAGGATCAATTCATTTTGACGGCTCAAACGCAGGATGGTCTCCTCCCGCCGCTGACGGTCGGTGATATCCATGATGGCGCCGATCATGCGGATGGACCGACCGGACTCATCGGCAATGGCCTGTCCCCAGTCGATGACCGCCGCCCAACGGCCATCGGCTCTCCGGAAACGATACTCCTGACGCCAGGTATCATGCCGGGTCCGAAGGTGGGCCGACAGGCTCTCCCCAGCACGGGAACAATCATCGGTATGGATGTGATCCAACCACCAACGCCGGGAATTTTCCACGGCTCCGGCGGGATGACCGAACAGATCGGTCAACCCCTGGTTCCAGATGGTCACATCCGTGACCAGGTCCCAGTCCCAGACCGCCACCCGCGCCGCCTGGACGATCATGCGGTTGCGCCGTTCACTGGTCGACAAGGCCTCTTCGACCTGCCGTTTTTCCCGCTGGTTGCGATGGCTTTCAATCACCTGGGCGGCGGCCAGGAGGACCGGTTTCAAAAAATCGATGATGGCCCGGTCATACCCACCGGCGCGGTTGGCCAGTCCGATGACGCCAACCACCTCCTCACCCCGTTTCAGGGGCAGTCCCAGAAAAGTCTTCAGGACCGGGTGTCCCTCCGGGGGGCCACATCGCCGCGGATCGTTGGGCGGATCGTTGGCGATCACCGGCACGCCGGTGGTGAAAGGGGCGGTATGGAGACCGTGCATTCGGGTAAATCGAATGCCGCTCCAGGCGTTGGCCTGGAAAAAAGCCCGGGTTTCCCGATCCCGGGAGAGATTGGCAATGGCCAGGGATTGAAGTACGGGGACACCGGACTCATCCAGGCGAACCCCGTGAATGAATCCATAGTCACTACCGGTCAGCTTCAGGACATCCAGGAGCAGGGCATCGAACAACTCTTCCGGGTCGGTCTCCTCGATGAAACGGCTTTGCAACCGGTTGACACAGTGGACCTGCAGCTCCAGATCATCCTTGGCCTTGACCAGTTGTTCCTCGGCAATCTTGCGGGCGGTGATGTCCTGGACCTGGGAGACGAAATGCAAGGGTTTCCCATTGGCATCCCACACCAGGGAGACACTCAACAGGACCCAGATGATGTGCCCATCCTTGTGGATATGGCGTTTTTCCATCTGATAGGTGGGGATGACGCCGGCCAGCATCTGCCGCACATAAGCCAGATCGATCTCCAGATCGTCGGCATGGGTGATGGTTTGAAAATCGATGGCCAACAGTTCATCGTTGGTGTAACCGACGATCTCACAAAAGGCCCGATTGATTTTGAGGAATCGGCCCTGCGGCGAAATCAGGGCCATGCCATGGGCGGCATTTTCGAAGGTGCCCCGGAACCGTTCCTCGCTGATGCGCAATTTTTCCCGGGCGGCCTTGCGGGCGGTGATGTCGACGATGGTGCCATCCAGCCACTGGACCTGGCCGGTATCGTCATATCGAACCTTGATGTTGAGAGAGGTCCAGATGGGGGTGCCATCCTTTTTTTGCAGCTGCAATTCGTGGTTTCGGCACTCCCCCTCGCCGATCAGAAAGTGCAAAAAATCCTCATACGCCTCGGAATGGCTATGAAGCGCCGACATGGGAACGGTCATGAAGGCGGACACATCCGCATGACCGAACATGTGGGCGATGGCCTCGTTGGCCTGCAAAAACCGCCCGTTGCCGGCGACGGTGTGGCGAAAGACGCCAACATTCAAATTTTCCACCAGGGTGCGGTATTTTTCCTCGGACTCCCGCAACACCCGTTCCGCCCGGCGCCGCTCCTCCCAGAGCAGGGCGTTGTGGAGATTGTTGGAGACGATCCCGGCCAGTGCCGCCAACGTCCCATGGATGGCGGGGGTGTAACGATCCTCGTTCAATCCCAGGGCGAACAGGGTTCCAACCCGCAGTTGGCCGACCGTGAGTGGCATCACCGACCCCGAACCAACATTCAATTCCCGCAACGTGTTTCCCAGCGCGCCCGGTTCGGAACCGCTCCGAACCAGGATCGGGCCGGCCAGGGCGGCAGCGGCGGTGGACAACGATTGCCAGCGGTCGGCGGTGAAGATCTTTTTTTCCGTCGGCGGCAGAACGCCCAACAGTTCATGGTTGCCGGCGCCGGTTTGGCCCGCCGGCAACGCCCGGCTGATCACCACGAGGTCGGCGCCACTGATTTCACGAACCTTGTGCAACAGACAGGCGACGGTCCGCTCCAGGTCTCCGGACCGGTGCAACAGCTCCTGAACGATCTCCAGGGACATGGCGGCGAAGGCGGGATCATGGCGAGGATCGAAAAGGGCCTCAGACATGGAACGTCCCTCCCGTTTCGCCACTGGCAACCGGAAACGGGTTGACCGGGCCGGGCCGCCGCGCCAACGACAACCCCGCCCCCGGCGGGTCGGTATCGCGAATGGTCTGAAGAAGGGTTTGTTGAATGGTGGGCTCGTCAGGCATTTCACGTCCTTGTTCCAGTGACGATCAGCAGGCGGCAAAAACGATCACTCGATCATGACCCCTTCTCATTTTTTTATCCGCCATCGAACCGTTTTCGACAGCTTATCATGGATCAAAAGCGAACCGTGGCGGTTTTTTCCCGCGCCACACGCTGCAAATACGCGAAGGAGATCGGTTTGTGCAGGATGGTCACATCGTCGGGCAACCCCCCCGACGGTCGATCTCTTCCGGGTCCAGGATGGTGACGACGATGATCCGGATGGTCCGATAGACCTCCGACTCCTTCAATTTTTGAATCAACTGAAAACCGTCCATGCCCTGCATCATCAGGTCGGCGATGAGGAGGTCGGGTTTGATTTCGTCAATTTGAACAAGGGCCCCGAAACCATCGGTGACCGTCACCAACCGCACGGCCGGTCGCCAGGTTTCGATGTGGGTACGGTACAGTTCGAGCAGTACCGAATCATCCTCGACCACCATGACCGTCATTGGAGTCTCCTCCCCGGGGCCGTTCAAGTCCCGATCCGGTGGTTGCCGCAACGCCTCGACGGACCGTCCGGAGAGGGGGGTGTGGTCACCGGCGGCCGGTTCGGAAGAGAAGACGTCCCGTTCGGTATCCATGGTCATATCTTTCTCCCGACATCGAAAAACCGGGATAAACGAGCTCGACCGGGGAACCTGGTCAACCATTTGTCGCAAAAAAAGATATGAATCGGTGTCTTGAAGAAGAAACTTGACGACATCATCTCTCCCATCGTCGGTTGGATCGTCCAAACCGTTACTCATTGACCGGTATTTCCAGTATCCGCAGTCGGTACCGGCCGAGCCGCCGGTATTGACAATGTCACTTCGTCCAAACAGCATTTAATAACTTGAACGGTTGTTTGGCAATTGCCAAACAACTCATAAAAAATTTTATTTTGCCATTCAAAATGTCCCCGTCACCAATCGACCGGTGGCCGGCCCGGGTTTTTCCGGTCTCCCGGTCCGATCCCCGCCCCCGGGGAAGGCGCTTGGGGGGCTTTGTGGGTTATTGAAACCGAATTACTGTCAATCGGTCGGAAAATGTGGTATGAATCAATCCCATGTGTGGCATATGCGGTGAAATCAGATTTGATGGTGATGCGGCCTCCGTGGAGACCGTTCGGCTCATGTCCGGTCTGCTGGCCCCTCGGGGACCGGATGCAACGGGACTGGTGGCGCGGGATCGGGTGGCCTTCGGGCATCGACGGCTGCGCATCATCGACCTCAGTACCAAGGCCGCCCAGCCGATGGTCGATCCGGAGCTGGGACTGACGCTGGTTTTCAACGGTTGCATCTATAATTACCAGGAACTGCGCGCCGAACTCATCGACCGCGGTTACCGGTTTTTTTCCCAGGGCGATACCGAGGTGGTCCTCAAGGCCTACCACGCCTGGGGCAGCGACTGCGTGGACCGTTTCCACGGCATGTTCGCCTTCGCCCTGTGGGAACGGGAGAGCGGTCGGGTGATCCTGGCCCGGGATCGGCTCGGCATCAAACCGCTCTACCTGGACAGCCGGCCCGACCGGTTGCGCTTCGCCTCCACCCTGCCGGCCCTGACGGCTGCGGACGGCGTCGACACCGGCCTCGACCCGGTGGCGGTGCATCATTACATGTCCTTTCACGCCGTGGTGCCGGCCCCCCACACCCTGATCAAGGGGGTGCGCAAACTGCCCCCGGCCACCGTCGCCATCATCGAAGCCGACGGCAGCCGCCGGGATCGGGTCTATTGGCGGCTCACCTGCAACCAACGGCCCGAAGAGGTCGGAAAATCGGATGAAGAATGGCGCCGGGAGATTCTGGCCGCCCTGCGTCTGGCGGTGAAACGGCGGCTGGTGGCCGACGTGCCGGTCGGGGTGCTGCTCTCCGGTGGCCTGGACTCCAGCCTGATCGTCGGCCTGCTGGCGGAAGCGGGTCAAACCGGCCTCAACACCTTCTCCGTGGGTTTCGAGGATGTGGCCGGGGAGCGGGGCAACGAATTTCAATATTCGGACCTGGTCGCCGACCATTTCGCCACCCGGCATCACAAGATCGTCGTCCCCACCCGGGAGCTGCTCGCCACCCTGCCGGATGTGATCGGCGCCATGTCCGAACCGATGGTCAGCCATGACAATGCCGGTTTTTTCCTCCTCTCCCGGGAGGTGGCCAAACGGGTCAAGGTGGTACAGAGCGGCCAGGGGGCGGATGAGGTGTTCGCCGGTTATCATTGGTATCCGCCCCTGGTGACGAGTCGCGATCCGCTGGCGGACTATTCCCGGGTCTTTTTCGACCGGGATGCCGACGAGATGGCCGACGCCCTCCATTCCCAATGGTTGAGCCGGGATTTCAGCCGTGAATTCGTCGCCGCCCATTTCGCCAGCCCCGGCGCCGACCAACCGGTGGACAAGGCCCTGCGGCTCGACACCACCATCATGCTGGTGGACGATCCGGTCAAACGGGTGGACAACATGACCATGGCCTGGGGGCTGGAGGCGCGGGTGCCGTTTCTCGACCATGAACTGGTGGAGCTGGCCGCCCGCACCCCCGCCGCCCTGAAGCTGGCGCAGGAGGGCAAGGGCATCCTCAAGGAGGTGGCCCGGGCCATCATTCCGCATGCGGTGATCGACCGGCCCAAGGGTTATTTCCCGGTGCCGGCCCTGAAATACCTGCAAGGCACCGTGTTGGAGATGGTTCGCGACACCCTGTCCAGCGACCGGGCCCGGCATCGGGGGTTGTTCCGACAACAACACATCGAAACCCTGCTCGAGGATCCCGAGTCGCACATCACCCCGTTGCGCGGCTCCAAACTGTGGCAGATCGCCTTGTTGGAACTTTGGCTGCAACGCCACGGCTTATGAGCCGGCCGTCCAAATATCCGCTTCGGGTGTTGTTGGACGGTGACTGATTTTCCAACGCCGCCGCCAACGGCCGTCCAGAAGCCCGCCGGCGGCACCGTCCGGAAAACAAATCGAAGATTTTTATTTTCCGGTTGGCTATACTGGACGGGGATTCGGTCGGTTCGTCCCCCGGATATCCTTCGAACCCGCCCTTTTCCCCCATCATCGACCCCAATCGATGGTTCCGGAACCGACCGAAAAGAGTTTTATCATGACAGAAGAAACGATCCCCGATCCGATGGACCCGCAGAAAATGGCCTCCCTCAAACATTGGGGGGATCCGCCCGAAAACCTCGAATCGGAGCCGATCGGCGATACCGTGGTTCTCGACTGCGGTTGGGGACGTTTGATCTTCGGTCAAACCTTCGAAGACCCCAACCTGCTGGTTCACATATTGCTGGATGAACAGGAGGGGCGCCGGGATGTGGCGCTCTATGTGCGTGATCCCCACGTGCTCATCTCCCTGGCCCCCCATGAACTGTTCCTGGATCCTTCCCACACCTATCGGTTGACCCTGGCCGACCGGGATTTGAGCCAATCCGACGGCGAGGGTTATGAAATCTCCCTGCTGGAGACCGTCGAGCAGGGCAAGGAAGCCAACGGCATCCTGGCCAAACGGGGCATGATCCGCGTCAGTGGCGATTATTATCGATCCTGCCTGGAAAACGGCCATCCGCACATTCTCATCGCCAAGGAGACGCTTGGCGGTCGGGTACTGGCGGTGGCCACCGGCATCGACCACAAACTGGCGATCAACGATCCCGACAACGGTTCCAGCCTGTGGTCCCTGGCGGTCGATCCCCACTGTCCCTATCCCGGCGTCGGCGAACGCATGGTGTTGTTCATGGCCGCCATGTTTCGGGACCATGGCCGCGCCTTCATGGACCTGTCGGTCATCCATGACAACAGCCAGGCCATCGCCCTGTACGAAAAACTCGGTTTTGAAAAGGTCCCGGTCTATTGTCTGAAACATAAGAACTGCATCAACGAAAAACTGTTTTCCGGACCGTTGCCCGATCAGGGGTTGAACGTCTATGCCCGGATCCTGGTCGATGAGGCGCGGCGGCGCGGCATCGTCGTCGAGGTGCTGGATGCCGACAACGGCTATTTCAACCTCACCTTCGGCGGTCGCTCGGTCACCTGCCGGGAATCGTTGAGCGAACTGACCTCGGCCATCGCCATGAGCCGCTGCCAGGACAAGGCGGTGACCCACAGCATCCTCAAAAAGGCCGACCTGTCGATTCCCGAACAGATCGTTGCCGACGATGAAAAAAAGGTGTTGGCCTTTTTGCGACATCATGAACGGGTGGTGGTGAAACCGGCCATCGGCGAACAGGGACACGGGGTGCGGGTCGATCTGCGCCACCCCCGGGAGGTGATGGAGGCGATCCGGCAGGCCGCCCCGAAACCAAAAGAGGTATTGGTGGAAGAGTTGGTTCAGGGCGAGGACCTGCGCATCATCGTCATCGACAACGAAGTGGTGGCGGCGGCGGTGCGTAAACCGCCCCGGGTGACCGGCGATGGTCGGCACACCATCCGGACGTTGATCGAAAAACAGAGCCGGCGTCAGGCGGCGGCCACCGATGGCGAGAGCTGCATCCCCCTGGACGCCGAAACCGAACGGTGTGTCAAACAGTCCGGCTTCGGGCTGGAAACCGTTCTTCCCGCCGGTAAGGCCATCCCGGTGCGCAAGACCGCCAATCTGCACACCGGCGGCACCATCCACGATGTCACTCCGATTCTGCACCCGAAACTGGCCAAGGCGGCGGTGATCGGCGCCCGGGCGCTGGAAATTCCGGTGGTGGGGTTCGATTTCATGGTACCATCGGTGGATGGTCCGGATTATCGGATCATCGAGGCCAATGAACGGCCCGGCCTGGCCAACCATGAACCACAACCGACGGCGGAATGTTTTATCGATCTGCTTTTCCCCCAGACCCGTTCCGCCGGTATCAGCTGTCAAGGATGATCCATGAAACGACCCCTTCCGGACCAGGGCTACCTCAAAAGGGTCCTGGCCGATCTGCTCGCCACTCCCAGTCCGACCGGCATGACCGACGAGGTGGTCAAGCTGGTCTGTAGTGAGTTGGACCATTTGAACCTGCCCTACGAATTGACCATGCGCGGCGCCATCCGCGCCACCATCACCGGTATTTCCCCAAAACCTCGGCGGGCGGTGGCGGCCCACCTGGACACCCTGGGGGCCATGGTCAAATCGATTCACAACAATGGCCGCCTGGGCGTGGTGCCCATCGGTTTCTGGTCGGCCCGGATGGCCGAAGGGGCGCGGGTGACCATTTTTTCCGACGGCGACCGCTCCTTTCGCGGCACCATCCTGCCATTGAAGGCCTCCGGCCATGTGTACAACGAGGAGGTGGACACGCAACCCACGGCCTGGTCCAATCTGGAAATCCGCGTGGATGAACCCTGCACCACCTTCGATTGTTTGTGGGAACGGGGGATACGGGTGGGGGATTTCGTCGCCATCGACAGCAACCAGGAGTTCAGCGACAACGGTTTCATCAATGGCCGTCACCTGGATGACAAGGCCGGTGTCGCCTGTATCCTGTCGGCATTGAAAACCATCCGCGATCATCAGTTGCCGGTGCCCAACCGCTGCACCATCCTGTTCACCATCGCTGAAGAGGTGGGCGTGGGGGCGTCCCACATTCTCCACGGCAAGGTCACGGAGATGGTATCGGTGGACAACGGCACCATCGCCCCGAACCAGAACACCTGTGACCAGGGGGTCACCCTGGCCATGCTGGACTCCAGCGGTCCCTTCGACCGGCACCTGACCCGCCATTTGATCGCCCTGTGCCAGGAGCAGGAGATCGAGTACAGCCGGGATGTGTTTTTACACTATCGCAGCGACGCCGCCTCGGCGGTGGAGGCCGGCAATGACATCCGCACGGCGTTGGTCTGTTTCGCCCTGGACGCCTCCCACGGCTATGAACGCACCCACATCAAATCCCTGTCCAGCGTCAGCCATCTGCTGACCACCTACATCACCGCCCCGCCCCTGTTCAAATCCGGCGAAAACCCCTTCGGACCGACCCGGGATTTTCCGATCATTCCCAGCGGGTTGGAGCGGTAAATTCTTTCGGGACCGATCAGATTCCAGGTTTCCTTCTCGACAGTTTTCCGAGACGGTGGGTCGGGAAGTCGGTCCTTTGATCGGTTCCGGTCGATCCGTATTTCCGGTGGATCGTTCACCGTTTTGGCAATATCGGTGATGTGGTCTGGATACGAATGGAACCGGCCCTGAGCAACCGTTGGCGCCCGGAACCGGTCAGTGACCGGGGGATCTGACATGCGGGGGGTTACATGGGATTTTCATAGAGATTATCAACCTGTTGGTTCACCCGATTCCGCAGTCGGGTGATGTCGTTGGTGAAAAAGGGTTTTTGTTTGCAGTGATGGAGCAGGAGTTCAGCGGTGTTCAGATCATGCCGGGCATTGTGACATTTTTTCAGGACGATGTGGCAAAAGCCCAATGCCAGGTGGGCCGGCCAAAAGGTGTCGTTCAGGGCCAGTGTCCGGTGCAGATCATCACAGGCGGCGGAAAAGTTTTCCAATGCCATGTGGGCGCTGGCCCGATAAAAATGGAGCAGGGATTGAATTTCACGCACCTGGCCGATCGGTAAAAACCAGTGATATTCGGTGATGCCGGCACCGTATTCATGATCGAACTCCCAACCATCGGTTCGTTTCGGGTCGAACCAACCCTGGGACTTGCCCGCCTCCAGGGCAATGGAAAAATAGATGATGCTGTTTTCGAACTGATTGTTGCGCATCAACCGTTTTCCGGCGGCCAATAGTCCCAGCATGTTCATGGTCTCCTCCTTGCAGGATGGTTCCCCTCTTGAAAAAGGGTTGGCCATGCCCGTGGCGCCTCAACCATTTTCAAGATTACAGGAATAACAGATCAAGCAGGGGGAGAACATTGAAACCTGCTTCACATGGGGAGCGGTAAACAAAAATCGCAAAAAGGATGATGGTGGCGCTTTACGGCAAAAACGGCTTGTAAAACAAAAAGATTTGGGGGGAAAGCATCAAGAGTGGTGGCGATGGCAAGGGCGTGGAGTGTGAATATTGTTCACATATCGTCGCAACCGGTCCTCTGACGGGCTGGCTGCCGGGGGTCCCCGGTCAGTGTTTGAAAACCGCGATGTGCTTGGAGAGAATCCATAAAAATTCCAACATCAGGCGGCCGCTGGCGGTCAGGACATAGGATTTGTCCCCGGTTTGGGCGATGATCTCGGCCTCTTTGAGTTTTTTCAGATGGAACAGAACCTTGGTATGGTCGACGATGTTGAGGTCGTTGGCGATGTCAATCAGGCGTACGTGGTCGCCGTTGCCGATGAGATGGATCGCCTTGCGGCGGATGGGGTTGGAGAGGGAGTGCAGGGTGTAGTCCAGATTGAGATTGCGCACATCGATTTCAAAACGGGCCTCTTCCAGGACCCGCTTGATGGTGATGATCAGTTCATCGGTCTTGAACGGTTTTTGAATGTAGTCGTCGGCACCGTTTTTGATGGCTTCGACGGCGCTGTCCACCGTGGCGAAGGCGGTGATGAGAATGATCTTGATGGTTTTGTTGGTTTCGCGCAGGCGGGTGATGGTGGCCAGTCCGTTCATGCCCGGCATCACCATGTCCACCAACAACACGTCGTATCGCTCCTCGGCCAGTTTTTGCAACGCCTCCTCACCGCTGGCGGCCTTGGTGGTGAGGAATCCCTTCCGGCGCAGGAGTTCGGACAGATTGTCCCGGAACGCCCGGTCGTCGTCGGTGATGAGAATCTTGTGGGGGTCATGATCCATGAGTACGTCCGTTCATCAAACGGATGGTCAACGGCTGACCACCCGGTTGCGGCCCTTGTTTTTGGCGGCATAGAGGGCCAGGTCCGCCCGTTCGGTCAGGGAACGGCTGCTGTCGTCGGCCAGAAACTGGGCGACGCCGAAACTGCTGGTGATGTGCCCGGCCTCGGGAAAGGGGGTTTTCTCGATCAGGAGACGCAGTTTTTCCGCCACTTGCACCGCTCCCGGCAGATCGACTTCCGGCAGCACCAGCATGAACTCCTCCCCGCCCCAGCGGGCCACCAGGTCCGAGGCGCGGATATGGTTGGCGATCAATACCGACAGGGCGGTGAGTACGTCATCTCCGACCTGATGTCCATGGGTGTCGTTGATTTTTTTGAAATGGTCCAGGTCCAGGAGGATGATCGAGAGGGAGATCCCGTGGCGTTTGGCGCGGCTGATTTCGGCGTCGAGGAACCCCCCCAGTTTGGCGCGGTTGCAGGCGCCGGTCAGGGGGTCGGTGAAGGCCATCTCTTCCAGATTTTTGATACGGTTTTCGATCTGGACGATGTTGGCGAAGGAAAAAATATATTTTCCCAGGTCCAAAATGGTGGAAACGGTCAGGGCGTGGGCAAGGGTTTTGCCCGGACCGTCGGCGCCGCCGCTGCGGAGATGGACGATGGGCACCCGTTCCCGCAAATCAAGCAGATGGCCGACCCAATCCCCCTCCGGCAGGTCGACGATGACCGAAGTCAGCGGCGGCCCGTTCTCCATGAAGGCTTCCAGGGTGGGATAACCGAGAAATTTCAGGAACGGCCGGTTGATGTATTCGACCCCGGTACGATTGGTCACCAGGAGAAAGTTGGGATAGGTGTCGAGGACGAAACGGCTGAAACGGTTGGCGGCGGCGGCGCGCCGTTTTTCCCGCAGCAGCCGTCCCGCCTTGAGAATGGCTTCCACCAGCAGGTTGGGGAGAATCGGTTTTTGTACATAGTGATCGACACCCACCTCGATGGACTTGATGAAATAACTCTCATCGTTGAAGGCGGTGGTGATGATGATGGGGACGTCGGGATCCCGATTGCGCATCTCCTGCGCCATGGTCAATCCGTCCATGTGGGGCATCAAAATATCGGTCACCACCACCTCCGGTCGTTCCCGGGAATACATCTCCAGACCGGTGCGGCCATCGGCGGCGGTGTGAAGGGTTCCGATGATACGGCGTAAAAATTCGGACAGCTCCCCGCGGACCGTCTCTTCATCTTCGACATAGAGGAGGCTGATGGATTTCAGGAATGTTTTATCTTCCCCGGAAATTCTGCCGGCCATGTTCATCACTTGGTTTTGGAGCCATCCCGATCGGCACATGCTAACATACACGGTGAAAATTGCCATGCCCGCCGTCATGGGCGGCGTGTGGTGATTTTTGTGCGTCTAACAAAAATATCAATGCAATGCACCAAGGCCGGCGGGGTGGTTGCCAAATCGGTTGGCCGCCGCCCCGGAGGGGATGATGATCGGAATAAAACGATTGATGACATCCTGGCGGCGGATTTCGTGACCCGGAAGGGGTTGATCCTGGCCGGCCTGGTGGCGATTCCGGTCTCCGGCACGGGCGATCGGGGACGCTTTCGGGTTTGAATGGGCCGGGGGTGACTCGGTCCCGATTGCTCCGGCAACGTTTCGGATGGTATAAGGGGTTTGCCGAAAACGCCGTCCGTGGCGTTTATGGACGTCGCCCGGTTCGAGGGGAATTCGAACCGGGCTCTCGAAAAGCGGCGTTTCTTGGCGGTCCATCCATGGACCGCACGAGGCGGTCGAAAGGTTTTTCGACCGCCTCCAGGTGGCCGGTAAACGGGGGGTGGGGCAGTCGTTGGGATCGGTGCCGGCAGGGGAGGGGGCCGGGCCGGTTTCCCGTTGGAATGTGAAAAAATGGGGGCAGGCATGAAAACCCGAAGCGAGCCGGAGACGATCAAAGGGTTTCAGGTGGAAGATCCCCGTGAGGTGTTCGCCGCCTACAGCCGCGAGGAGATGGAACGGCAACGGGAGACCAACCCGGATTTCGATGGCGATCTTCACCGGGAAGCGGTCGAACTGGTGCTCTCGCGCCTGTGGGTGGACACCGTTCCCACCCTGGAGGAGATCAATCGAGAGGGCGGTCCATGATCATTCGCCGTCTGCAAGCCGAAAACACCTTCAAATATTCCCGCCTCGATCTGACCGATCTGCCGGAACGGGGGCGGATCCTCATCAGTGGATCCAACGAATCCGGCAAGACCGCCATCGTCGAAACCCTCTGTCTGGCGCTGTTCGGACGCACCGTCGCCCTGGAGGCGGATCGCCTGGCCAAGGCGGTGCGTTGGGGGGAGACCCGGGCGTCGGTGGTCATGGCGTTCACCGGCCGGGACGGTCGGGTCTATACCGTGCAACGGTTTTTCGATACCGAGGGCAGCCGTCAGGCCGCCTTGACCCGGGGGTTGGAGCAGAAACCGCTGGTCAAGGGCGAAAAGGCCGTCAACCGGGCGGTGATGGCGGTGACCGGCTATGATTTTCAATCGTTCGTCGACGCCCTCTATCTCAATCAGGGACGGGGCGGCGGCGATACCCAGGCCGATACCATCAAAACCCTGGCCGGTGTGACGCCGGTGGAGACCCTGATCGCCGAGATGGAAGAGGAGATCGTCTCCACCAGGCGCACCATCGCCGCCGCCGAGGCCAAGGCCGAAGAGCTCCTGGACCGCCTGGCCCTCCTCGATGTCGAGGAGAGCGTCCTGCCGGAGCTGCAGGGGCGCCGGGACGCCGCGGCCGAGGCGATCATCGATTGTGATGCCAACCGCGATCGGTGGCGCCATTTCGCCCGTGATCTGTCGGCCACCGGCAAAAATGTCGAACGGGCCGTCAGCCGGCAGTCGGAGAGTGGTCTGGAGACCAACCGCGACGGTTGGCAGGTGCGCGGCGAGCAGTTGGAGCAGGCCCTGGAAGGGGTGAAGGAGGTTTGCCAGCGCAACGAGGTGGAGATGGAGTCGGATCCCTCCGACGCCCCCCGGGCCTGGTTGCGGGATTTTCAGCAGCGGTTGACGGCGCTCACCACCATCATCGATGCCGCCACCGCCCAACGGCGGCGTTTGCAACGGTGGCTGGGGGCGGAGACCGGAACCGCCGATCCGGAGGCGGCCACCGCCGCCGGTGGCGATACCCTGCCGGCCGCCCGGGCCGCCATCGACCGGGAGATCGATCTCCTCGATCAACGGCGGCTGAAAAACCGCTGGTGGATCGGTCTGAGCCTGTTTTTTTTCTGTTTCAGCGTCATTCCCTGGGCACTGGTGCAGTTCAATCCCGATGGCGGGCTGGCGGTGGCCCTGGATAACACGCTCTCCTTCTGGCATCCGGCCATGGTCCATGGCCTGCTGTTTTTGGTCCTGCTGTTTTTCGGTCTGCTGGTTTACGGCATCGTCGGCGCGGTCAAACTGGGACGGGAACTGGCCGGCCATGAAGGGCGGCTGTCGGCCCTGCTGGAACGGGCCGCCGGCGATCAACGGCAGGTGGAAATCATCACCGCCGCCCTGGCCCAACCCCTGCCCAAGCTGGTGGCGGGACTGTCGCGCCTGGAAAGCGCCGAATGGGCGGAATCGTTGCGGAACTGGTCGGAGGGGGTTGGCCGCCCATTGCTGGAGGAGTCGGCATTGAGCGCCTGGCTGCAGGAGTTGCAAAGCGAACTGGCGGCGTTCCTCGAGGAGATGGCCGAGATCGATTCCGATATCAACAGCCAACTCGCGGAGATCGCCGAAAACCGCCGGCGCCATGAAACCACCGTCGCCGATCTCGACCGGGAGATGGAACACGAACGCATACGCCGGCAGGAGGATCAAACCCTGCGCGCCCAGATCGCCGATCTGGAAAAGGAGCGCAACGGTGAACGGCACGCCCTGGCGGTGCGGGAGACGGCCCTGGACCTGCTCCGGGGTACCCATCGCATCATCTCTTCCCGCTTCAAACAGGAGTTGCGCCGTTTCATCTCCCGTTCGGCGCCGTTGTTCACCGCCGGGCGTTATCAACATTTGCGTATCGATGACGAATTGCGGGTGTCGGCCTTTTCCACGGTCAAGAATGATTTCGTCGATGTGGAAGAAATATCCACCGGTTTGCGGCAACAGTTGATCCTGGCGGTGCGCATGGCCCTGGCGCAGGCCCTGGCGGCGCGTTCGGCGGCGGGGGTGCCCGGCTCGGCGGACTTCCATCAATTCATCATTTTGGATGAACCGTTCGCCTTTTATGACGCCCAGCGGGTGCGGGCCTCGTTGGATGCCCTGCTCGAAATCAGTGAACGCATCACCCAGGTCTGGGTCATCGCCCAGGATTACGAACCCGATATCGTCACCGAATCGGACCGGTTGCTGGTCTGTGATCCGGATGGGGATGTCCTGTCGACGGCCACCGCATGAAATCGAACCGCAACTCTCTCTTCGTTGTCCTACTGTGTTGCCTGATCCCGCTGCTGGGATCGACCATGGGGGCCGGCAGCGCCCGGGCCCGGGAAAAGGTGATCCGCACCAAGGGTTCCGACACCCTGGCACGGGTGGCCACCCTCTGGGCGCGGGCTTTCCAGAAGGAGGTGGCGGATGTACGGGTGGAGGTCGGTGGCGGCGGCTCCGGCAACGGCATCGCCGCCCTGATCAACGGCCACATCGAAATCGCCAATACCAGCCGCTCGCTGAAAAAACGCGAGGCCCGGTTGATCGCCAAACGGTCCGGCCTGAAACCGGTCTCCCATGTCGTCGGACTGGATGCGGTGACGATGCTGGTGCATCGCAACAACCCCCTGCACGGCGTCTCTTTAAGGCAATTGGCGGAGATCTATGGCAAAAAGGGCCACATCGACCGCTGGACCGACCTGGGAGTGACGGTACCCGGCTGCGAGGACCAGAAAATTCTCCGCGTCAGCCGCAAAAACAAGTCCGGAACCTACACCTTTTTTCAACACGCCATTTTTGGCAAACGGCGTCGTTTTCATTCCCAGATGGAGACCCTGGACGCCTCCGAGCAGGTGGTGGACCGGGTGGCCGGGGAACCGTGCGCCATCGGCTATACGGGCATGGCCTTCGCCACCGGCTGGGTCAAAACCCTCTGTCTGTTCGGCGGCGGCATCGACAAGGGTCCCTGCGTCCCCCCCACCGCCGCCTTCACCCTCGACCACTCCTATCCCATGTCCCGGCCCCTCTACATGTATACCCTGGGCGCCCCCAAAGGCATGGTCAAAAAATATCTCGACTGGATCATGAGTCCCAAGGGCCGGGAAATCCTCATAAAAACCGGCTTCGTGGCCGGTCCTTGATTCGAAGGATGGCAGGCCGGTGTCGGGCGACCTGAGAAATTGCCCCCCCCTGCCTCACCAAATGGTTGGTTTCGTCGGTTTCCTTTCCGGCTGGCTCGTGTCTCATACCGTTGCGATGGAAAGATGTCCTAATGGATAGAAAGCATTCTGGAAGCTGAAAAAATTGTTTTACTTTCATTAATTGGGGTCCACGGGGTTGGCCTCCTGGCGGGTGTGGGCAGCGCCCACGCTTTTGACTTTGATTTTGACTTTGAATTTGCGCGTTTTTCACAATAGCGCCTTTTGCGTTTCTCAGCAAAAGGCGCGCAAACGCGCATCAGACAGTCGCCGGCGTTTTTACCGGCGAGCCTCGGAATGCCTTGTTGCGCGGTTGTTGCGCAACAAGGCATTCGCTTTGCCCGTCGTCGGAACAGGTCGCTGACATCAGGCCATTGTTAAATTGAAACGGTATCATGTTCATTGACACCTTCCGCGGACACCCACCCCGATACCCAAAAAGCCGGAACCGCCCCCTCGGGAGCCGTTCCGGCTTTTTGGTGCCGGGCCGCCTTGGTACGACGGCCTCAACGACCGTTCAACAACTCATTTTTCCGGGAAAAAGATCCCCAGCAGCTTTTTGCGGTTTTCCTTGATCAGGGCCATTTCGTTGTCGGGCAGCAGGCCGCCTTGGCTGGAGGCAGGTCGTTTCATGTCGCTTTCCATGCGTTCGGTGACCTCTTGCAACTGCGCCAACATCTGTTTTTTCTGCTGGGGGGTGAAATAGGGGTTGTTGCTGATGCGCTGGCGATGTTCGGCCATCAACCGTTGGTGCTCCTTCAGGGCCCGGGCGCGCATTTTTTCGCCGCTCATGTCCGGTTTGGCGGGCGGTTTGGGCATTTTGGGCGCCTGCAGGCCGGCCAGGGCCATCTGTCTCTGGTAGGGGGACATGTAGGGGTTGTTGCGGATCATGCGTTGTTGCGCCGCCAGCCACTGCTGTTGCTGTTTTTCCATGCGGGCGCGCATCTCCTGCGGACCGACCGAACCCTCGTTGGCGGCCGACATCTGTTTGTTGGTGCGGGTCATCTGTGCCAGGATCTGGCTTTTTTGCTGGGGGCTCATATAGGGATCGTTTTGAATGCGGGCGCGCTGTTCGGCCAGTTGTTTTTGATAGCGGGCGTTGCTGGCGGCCATCTGTTTGCGCATCGCCTCATTCATCCGACCGTGACCCTCCCGGGCCCGTTTGCGTCCCTCGGAAAGGCGCGCTTCCATCTCCTTTTCCCGTTCGGCCCGGCGCGCCTCGGCCTTTTTGCGGTTTTCATCGGCGCGGCTGGTCAACAGGCCCATGTTGATGTGATCGAGCAGATAGAAAAAACGATCGACCTCCCAACCCTTCTCCTTGAGATGCGCGGCCAGTTTCGGACTGTAGCGCATGCCGGTCAGGATCCAGGGATTGTGCACCAGATTACGGCCCCGGCCCTGCTCGGCCAACCAGGCGGTGACGCCGGAGTAATCATCGAGAAACTTGGAAAACTCCTGTTCGGTGAACGGGTTTTGCGAACGGGATCTCTCTCCGGCGCTGGCCGCCCCGGCAAAGGTCAAGGTCAGGGCCAGCAGGGAAACAGCGATCAGGTTTTTCCTCATGGTCGGATCTTCCTCATGGTTTGAAATGGCGTGCTAGGCGAGCCACGCAATGGGACCCGCTCCACACATGGTTCATCTGGAACAAGATGAAACGATCTAAAAAAAATTGAAAAAATCCCCTCCAGTCGGTCGGCTGGGGAAACCCGATGCAAATGGGGACCGCCCGCCGGATGATCCAGGATAACCGGGAGTGGCGGGAATGGGAACGGTCTTTGTTTCCTTAACACCCGGGCAGCCCGACCCCGGAAAAACGGCGCTTCCCGGTTCAGGTGATTCCATACTTTTCCAGCTTCCGATAAAAAGTACTGCGGCTGATCCCCAGCAGTTTGGCGGCCTTTTTTTTCTTCCAGTGGGCGGTCTCCAGGGCGCGGCGGATCGACTCCTCCTCGGAGTTGGCCGTCGGTGGCGGCGGCGGGGGGGGTGGATGCGGGTCGGCGCAGGGACGGGCCTTGAGCATGTCTTTGGGCAGATGCCGGACGCGGATCTGGTTTTGCCGGCAGAGCACGAAGGCGTGCTCCATCACGTTTTCCAGCTCGCGCACATTGCCCGGCCAGCTGTGGTGCATCAACAACTCCATGGCATTGTGCGCCACATCGGCAATGTGCTTATCATATTTCGTATTGAATTTTTGGATGAAATGGGCGATCAGCAACGGGATGTCCGACCGCCGGTCGCGTAGCGGTGGCAGGTGGATCTCCACCACCTTGAGGCGAAAAAAGAGGTCTTCGCGGAACCGGTTGCTCTTGACCTTTTCCTTGAGGTCCCGGTTGGTGGCGGTGACGATGCGTACATCCACCTTGACGGTACGGGAGTCACCGACCCGCTCCAGCTCCTTTTCCTGGATGGTGCGCAACAACCGGGTTTGCATGTTGAGGCTGGTATCGCCGATTTCATCGAGAAAAATGGTGCCCTTGTCGGCCATTTGAAAACGTCCCACCCGATCACGGATGGCGCCGGTGAAGGCCCCTTTCACATGGCCGAACAGTTCGCTCTCCAGGATGGTCTCCGACAGGGCCGAACAGTTGACCTTGACCAGGGGACCATGGCTGCGGGTGCTCTCATTGTGCAACGCCTCGGCCACCAGCTCCTTGCCGGTGCCGGACTCCCCGGTGATCAAGACCGTCGTTTCCATCTTCGACAACGCTTCGATCAAGGCATAGATCTCGCGCATGCGCGCGGTGGCGCCGATCATACGGTGAAACCGGTTGCGGCCCCTGCCAGATTGGGCCATGGTGGTTTTCAAGGTGTGCTCCCGTACCACCAACAACGCGCCGACACAGTGACCGTTGCTGCCCAGGAGCGGCGTGGCGAGGACGCGGACCTCCAGGTTGTGTGTTTCATCCCGGTGTTTTTTCTTTTTTCCCTTCCCTTTCGTCTCCATCTCCGGCTCCGAATCCGGGACCGGACAGACCAACAACGCCTCGGGCACCGACGCCCCCTCGTTGATCACCCGGGAGAGGATGCCGACGATCTTCGGGAAACAGCCCCTGGACTGTTTCTTCAAGGAGTGTCCCAACAGACCTCCGGGCAGATGGCACAAACGGGCGGCGGCGGGGTTCACCTGCCGTAACACCAAATTTTCATCAACGATCATAATGGCTTCGCGAATGTTGTCGCCAATGGCCCGCAAACACTGTTTCAGGACGGTGCTGGAGGTCAGGGGATGACCGTCCGGATTGGCTGGGACACTTTGTCCCGAGTGGAACGCGACATCCTGAAAACTCTTTGGAGGCGTCATTTTTCGGCTTTCTCGGAGCAATAAGGGCGGCTTCGGGAGCGGTCAGCGGGACCGGTTCGGGACATTATGTCCCAGAGTGTACCACTCGGACACGGGCCGGAACAGTTCGGTTTCGGTCTGCGGGCGGGGTGTCGGAAAAACACCTTTACTTTCAACACTTTAAATGAAATTTATATTCTGGCATGAGGGATGCAATATTTTAAGGTAAAGGTAGCAACAAACCGAACAACCGGACTGTCCAACAGTCCAAGGGCCTCTGAACAAGGCCTGACCCTCAGGGAGATGAAACCATGAACACCAGGAATATGACCCTCAAACTGACAATGCTCGCACTGGCCGGATTCGTCGCCGTCGCCAGCATCGGCACCGGAAATATCGCCCCGACCGGGGATCGCATGGTTCAAGCGGCCATGGATGGTGATGCCGCCACCGTGCAATCCCTCCTGCAACAGGGGGCCAGCCCCGAAGCCAGGGGCCGTCTGGATGTATCCCCGTTGATCTGGGCCGCCGAAAATGGTCATGTCGAGGTGGTGAAAACGTTGATCGACTCCGGGGCCGATGTCAACAGCCACGACCGTTGGGGATTCACCCCGTTGATCGTCGCCTCCCAATGGGGCAATGTCGAGATCGTCGATCTGCTCCTGGAACAGGGCGCCGACGTGAACGCGGTGACCGATGCCGGACGTGATGCCCTGACCGCCGCCGCCCAATATGACTATGCCGAGGTGGCGGTAACCTTGATGAACAACGGGTCCAACCTGAACAATGTCGATAAAAAAGGCGAAACCGCCATGATGATGGCCGCCAAACGGGGGTATGACGAGGTGGTGGCGGCCCTGCTGGCCAAAGGGGCCAACCCGAACATGCAAAACCGCTACGGTTTCACCCCGTTGATGATGGCCGCCCATGCCGGCAAGGAGAAGGTGGCCACCCTCCTGCTGGAGAGCGGCGCCGATTTGAGCCGTCAACACAAGTGTGGCTGTACGGCCCTGCTGCTGGCCTCGGAAAAAGGCCACACCAACATCGTCAAACGCATCCTCGCCAAAGGCGCCGACATCAACGCCGTCAACGAGGATGGCACCTCGGCCCTGATGCTGGCCACCCGCTATGGCCATGAGGATACCGCCAGGGTGTTGGTCGAAAACGGCATCGACACCGGCCTGACCGATCAATCCGGCAAAACCGCCGAGGATTATCGTCAAATCCAACCGACCGCCACCCACGGTTGATGAAGATGGGCATACTGGTAAAATGATATCCAAACCCCCAACCGTGACGGGGAGGTGAAAACCTCCCCCGATCCCCCACAACAACCGACAACACCGGGAAACCACCCGGTTGGTGACGGCGGACCAGCAGATGAGCGCCTTTTTATCCAATCCGCGTCCTGGTAGAACATCCTTGCCGATCTTTTTTCTGGTTTGCCTGTTCTCCCTGCTCCCCCCTTCGGCGGTGGTTTTCGCCAAGGGGGGAGATCTTTCCGGAAACAACGGTCCGCAACGGGCCCGGGCGGCCTGTCTGCGCTGTCACGGCATGCGCACCATGGGCTATCTCGACGAACGCACCGGCGGATTCATCAACCTGTTCGTGGATGGCAAACTGTTCACCGACTCCAACCATGGCCGGCTGGGCTGCCGGGATTGTCACGGGGCGGCCCTGGACGTGGTGCCGCACTATCCCGAGGCGGCCCGGGAACGGTTGGGCTGTCTGGATTGTCACCGCAACGGCAAAAACGATGAAAACCGTTTCCCACGGGCGTTGTTCGAGCGGATCGAGCGGGAGTTCGAACGCAGCATCCATTTTCAGGCCCTGCCCAACCATTTCAACTGTTTTTCCTGCCATGACGCCCACGCCTTCCAACGGGCGGCACGGGTGGAAGATCTCTCGAAAGTGGTGCGCGAAGGCAATGCCATCTGTTTGAAGTGCCACGGCAAACCCGGTGTCGCCAGTGACAGGAGCCAACGGTTGTTCAGCTCGCTGGAGGAGACCCACCGCTGGTTGCCGAAGACCAAACGCCATTGGCAGGCGGTACGTTGCGTGGAGTGTCACACCCCCCATTTCGGTGAACGGACCCACACCATCCTCGGCAAAATGCGGGCGGAACGCAACTGTGTCGCCTGTCACAGCCGCGACTCGGTGCTACGGGCCAAGCTGTACCGTTATCGGGCGCCGCAATCCCGTGAAAAAGGCGGCCTTTTCAGCGGCACCATGCACAATGAGGCCTATGTGATCGGTATGAGCCGGCAACCGTGGCTGGACTGGCTCTCCTTTATCGGCCTCGGTCTGACCCTGCTGGGCGTCGGTGGCCACGGTCTGGCCCGCTGGTTGACCGCCCGGAGGAAACACCATGAAACAATCGATTGAACTCTACCCGCTCTGGTTGCGCATCTGGCACTGGAGCAACGCCCTGTCGTTCATCCTGTTGATCGTGACCGGCGCCAGTCTGCACTTCGCCGGCGCCAACGGATTTTTGATCCCCTTCAATACCGCCCGGTTGCTGCACAACTTTTTCGGCATCCTGCTGGGCATCGGTTTCATCGCCTATGCGGTGGGCAACGTGATCAGCGGCAACGGCCGTCATTACCGGCCCCGATTCCAGGGCTTGACCGGTCGACTGCTCAAACAGGCGCAATTTTACGGCTCGGGCGTGTTCCAGGGTGAACATCATCCCTTTCCACCCGGCCGTGACGCCAAGTTCAACCCCCTGCAACAGATGACCTATCTGGCGGTGATGTTCGGGGCCATGCCGCTCCTGATCGTCACCGGTCTGCTCTATCTGTTCCCGGAGTGGCTGCCGGAACGGTTTCTGGGCATCGATCCCCTTTGGCCGGTGGCCATCATCCACTATCTGATCGGCCTGTTCCTGACCCTGTTCATGATCGGACACCTCTACCTGGCCACCATCGGGGAAAAGCTGACCAGTGAGTTCAAAAAAATGCTGTTTGGTTTCAAGTTGCTGGAGGAAGAGTGATGAACACCCGAATGAGCTGGATCCCCACGGGCGGGAACATGAACGGGCTGGGACGGGCCTTGACCGTTGTCGCCGCCGTGATCATCCTGACCGGTATCCTGCAGTGGTTCTACCCACACATGTTCCAACTCTACACCGGCGTGGTCAACGCGCCGCTGACTTATGACAGCAGCCGGCCGGTGAGCGACCGGGAGTTTGAAAAGATCGCCGCCGAGCTGACCCGGCACTACCGGTTGAGCCGCGCCCGGGCCATCACCGCCGAGGAGGAGAACTCCTTTGCCAGGCGGGTGAAAATCAACATGCTGATGAGAACCCGTTCCTTCAGCAAACAGGCGCCCTTTTCGCACATCGACCATTTCCGCAAGGCCGGCATCCGCCAGTACACCGGACCCGACACCTGTCTGCGCTGTCATGAAACGATGAGGGTGACCGGCGAGGATGGCACCATCCATGCGGTCGATACCATGGATGACGTGGTGGCCTCGGTCCACTACACCTTTCAACGGTCGGAGCCCGGTTTTTCCACCTTCGGTTATGATGGCCGCGAGGTCAACGCCAAGGGCTCCCGGGGCATTCCCGTGGGCAAGATCGACCGTGCCTGCGGCGTTCCCGGCTCCTTTTCCTGGACCGGCTGGGCGGAACTGGTGAAAACCAAACCGGAACACCTGCACGGTGAAATCGAGTTGCGCAGCGAAGGTTGCGGTCAATGTCACATCGGCGGCGGTTATCATCCGGCCACGGAAAAGATGATGCCGGTGGGGGATGTGCCGGTGGCGGTCAAACAGGGCATCGACTGTCTGATCTGTCATGCGCAAAACTATGACATGAACGAACGGTTCGTCATCGAAGATGATCATGGCAAACGCTGGAACCAGGACCGGTCGTTGAAAGCGGCGTTGACGGTGGGCCAACCGAGCAACAAAACCTGTCTGTTCTGTCATCAGCACAACATGGGCGGCGATACGGAAAAAGGGTTGAAACCCGACTCGGCCCCCAGCAACCTGGGTCACCGTCACAAACGGCTCTTGCACCCGGGGGCCAAACGGGCCAACTCCATCACCCCGGCCAACGATGTTCACGCCGCCGCCGGTTTGACCTGCACCGACTGCCATGTCCCCCAGGGACATAAAATTCCCCGGGGCACCATGGGCGTCGATCTGGTGGCCAACGATCTGCCGGGACGCACCGTCAGTTGCGAGGGGTGCCATACCGCCGCCCCGCACATCAAGGGTGAGGATGATCGGGCGTTGCTCAACGGTCATGTGGACCGGGTCTCCTGTGAAGCCTGCCACATCCAGGAGTTGCGCGACGACAACGTGGTGCTCCGCGACTGGATCCATCCGGTCTGGAACGAAGAGGAAGGGGCCTTCGTCTATGTGGACGTCTACCGCTCCGGCAAAGCGGGCAAGGGATTGCAATTCCTGTGGTTCAACGGCAGCGGTACCTTCCTGGCCAATGCCCTGGGCAACAACCCCCTGGGTGGTGAAATTTATAACCCACTGATGAAACAACTGGTTAAAATCGACGATCCGGAGATGGTGGCGGAGATCCGCCAGGCGGCGGAAAAATTGAAAAAACACTATCCCGATCTCGATGTCGAGGCCTATGTCGAGGCGGCCACCGACACCCTGGCGCCCCTGAGCCCGGAGATGTTGGAAAAACGGAAAAAAATGATCCATGAAAACATCCGTCCGATCATGGAACGGGGCCGCAGCCGCATCTATCCCTTCAAGGTGTTCAACGCCCTGATGTATGAGGACATGTCCAACCAAGGACCGTTCGGGGCGATGATCCTGCCCTTCGACTATCCGAGCTACTATGAGAGCGGCGATCCGCTGGCATCGATGACCAGGGCGATCCAGAACCCCATCGTCAAACGCATGTACGAAACCCCGTTCAAACTCTACATGATGGACGAGTTCATGAACTATTTCGGTGTCGACAGCTGGTCCAACGAATATCCGCTGGGGAAGGATGGTCAACTGCGCAACGTCAAGGCCAACTGGATGCGGCAGATGGGCACCCTGATGATCAACCATGGCATTCAACGGGAAGGACGCGGTTGCAAACAGTGTCATACCACAAACGGCATCATCGATTTTGAAGGGTTGGGCTATCCCGCCGAACGGGTGAAGGATTTGCGCAACCTGCCGGAACTGGAGTGACCATGGTGCGCCCCAAAATCCAGACAATGGGGTAAGATCCGATTCATACCGAAATGGGAACGAAAGGATGTCAAGGCTGAAGAGATGATCACTCCGATGATGAAACGCCCCGATCCGGAGGGTACGGGAGAAGCCCGTCGCAGGATTTTTTCGGCCGACCATGCCCCCGGGATTTTTGGGGGAA
This sequence comes from uncultured Magnetococcales bacterium, assembly GCA_964344355.1. Classification (GTDB taxonomy): domain Bacteria; phylum Pseudomonadota; class Magnetococcia; order Magnetococcales; family CAYFNE01; genus CAYFNE01. The sequence continues at coordinate 7,363 of CAYFNE010000016.1, read as the reverse complement.
AAAGGAGTACGGGTACCCACCGGCCGATCCTTTGATCCTCCCAGCCCATAACCGCTCCCTGTACGGACTGGGCGCCCTGTTGATCCTGGGCGCCCTGGGGGTGATTTTTTTCGGATTTTTCAACGGTGGCCCCCTCTCCCCACCCCTGTCCGAAGAGCGGCTGTCGCCTCTGCGCACCGTCGAGGGGTTGCGCTATGGCAAATGGTCCCACGGTCGCCCGGTCATGACCATGACGGCCAAACGGCTGGAGGTGAAAAAACGGGCCTTTCTGGCCCTGCGCGTCCGTTCCATCCATCAGGTGTTGCTGCACGATGTGCGGATCACCCTGTTCCAGCCCACCAGCGCCGAAAACAACCCGCTCCCGCCGGGGACGCCCATCCGCCCCGCGCCGCCCTCCCTGGCGGAAGGATTTCAAGGGATTCAGGCAGCGGTGGCCGGCGGCGGCAACCGGCAACGATCCTCGAAGACACGCATCACCCGGGGATTGCTCGCCCCCTTCACCCTGACGGTGCGGCAAGGGCGGGATACCCTGCTCCGTTTCAAGGCCCGCCATGGCGTCATCAAACCCGGGGACCGGAAAACCACCTTCACCGATGGCCTGCTGGAACAACCGCGAACGCAAAAAAAGATCGCCGCCCGCACCATCCACTGGGATGATGAACGAAAAGAGTTTCACATTCCCGGCGACTATCTGGCCGAAAGCCCCAAAGGGCGGGGAAGGGGCCGCGGTTTGACGGTGGGCCTGGATTTTTCCCTGCGGCCCATGCCCCGGTAACGGACCGAACCGCAGAAAAAAACCGGAAAAAGCAACCTGATTGGAAGTTGGCTTGGATTTTTCCCGCTCTCCTGTGCCATAATCGATGGGCTTTCAGGAGAGAAGGGAGAGAGATGCCGATTTATCCATTCGACGACCGGCTGCCGCGGATCGATGCCAGCGCCTTCATTCACCCCGACGCGGTGATCATCGGCGATGTGACCATCGGCGCCGAAACATCGGTCTGGCCGGGGGTGGTCATCCGCGGCGATGTCAACCACGTCCACATCGGCCAACGGACCAACATCCAGGATGGATCGATTCTCCACGTCACCCGTCCCTCCACGGCCAAACCCGAAGGCGTCCCGCTGATCATCGGCGATGACGTGGTGATCGGCCACGGTGTCAACCTGCACGCCTGCCGCCTGGAAAACGGCTGCATGATCGGCATCGGCGCCATCGTCCTCGACGGCGCCACCGTCGAAAGCCGGGCCATGGTGGCGGCCGGCAGCCTGGTGACACCGGGAAAAACCGTCAACGGCGGCAGCCTCTGGACCGGCTCCCCGGCCCGGCATAAACGGCCCTTGAGCGAAACCGAAAAAAACGGCATCGCCGCCACCTGTGAAAACTACATCCGCCTGAGCCGGCTCCATCGGCAGGGCCGGGCGCTACCGGGGGGACGACCATCATGAGGTCACCGTTCTCGATCTCCATTCTGCTGATGATCCTGCTGTCGGCCACCGGCAGCCATGCGGAAGGACGCACCGAACTCTATCAACGCATCGACCCCAACGTCGTCTGCATCCACAGTGTCATGGCCGACGGCACCACCCTGCGCGGTTCCGGTTTTTTCATCAGCCCGGAGCTGCTGGCCACCGTCTCCCATCAGGTGCGGGGCGCCTCGAAAATCACCGTTCACCTCCAGGACGGCCACTCCGGACCGGTGCGGGTTCTGGCCCAGCATCGGGATTGGGACGTGGCGGTTCTGCAAGCCCCCGCCACCCGGGTGGACGGATTGCGTCTGGCGGCAGGTCCGCCGGGATTGGGCGAAGAGGTGTTCACCATCGGCTGTCCCATGGGCCTGGACCACTCCCTGAGCCGGGGGGTGGTGAGCAATGCCCGCCGCCACCTGGAGGGCAAGGTTTTGATCCAGACCGATCTGACGGTCAACAACGGCAACAGCGGCGGTCCGCTGCTCAACAACGCCGGCGCCGTGGTGGGGGTGATCATGGGCTCCTGGACCGAGGGGGCCGGGGTCAATTTCGCCGTCCCGGCCGAACGCCTCAATACCCTGCTGCAAAAGGCCGGCATCGACCCGAACCCCGTCGGCCGGCAGTTGCGGGACATCGCCGCCATCGACGATCCCCGGGCGCGGCTGCCCGAATATCGACGATTGTTGGAAGAACATCCCGACGAATCGGAGATCCACCTGCAACTGGGGACCACGCTCCGGGACCTGGGCGACCATGAAAAGGCCCGTAACGCCCTGATCCGATCCATCATCATCAACCCGGAGTCCGCCATTGCCTATTGGAATTTGGGCATGGTATACGCGACCGGCCTGCACAATGCCATATCGGCACGGCAGGCTTTCCAACGATATCTGCAACTGGCGCCGGATGGCGACGAGGCATCCCGGGCCAGGGCGTGGCTTGAAGCCAATGAAAATGAATGAAATGAGGTGAGGTGATCCATGGCCGACGAAATACCGAAAAAACTGGGAAAATATGAAGTCACCCGCGTCCTCGGCAAGGGGGCCATGGGCATCGTCTACGAGGGAAACGATCCGGTCATCGAGCGGCGCGTGGCCATCAAGACCGTCCACAAAGCCCTCCTCGAAGGGGATGGCGGGCAAGAGTTGCTGGCCCGTTTCAAACGCGAAGCGCAGGCCGCCGGGCGGTTGATGCACCAAAATATCGTCGCCGTCTATGAATATGGCGAGGAGCAGGGCACACCGTTCATCGCCATGGAGTTCATCGAGGGCAAGGAGCTCAAGGATTACATCAAGGAGCAGGCCCGTTTCGAAGTTTCCCAGGTGGTGGACATCATGGAACAGACCCTGTCGGCCATGGATTATGTCCATGCCGGCGGCGTCGTACACCGGGACATGAAGCCGGCCAACATCATCCTGCTGGACAACGGCCAGGTCAAAGTGGCCGATTTCGGCATCGCCCGGGTGGAAAGCTCCACCATGACGCAAATGGGGGCGGTGATGGGCACGCCCAGTTACATGTCCCCGGAACAGTTCATGGGACAACGGGTGGACCAGCGGGCCGACCTGTTTTCCATCGGCGTCATCCTCTACGAACTGCTCACCAGCGAAAAACCGTTCCCCGGCAAGGCGGTGGCCACCATCATGCAAAAGGTGCTCAACGCACCGGTGGAGGATCCGACCACCTATAATTTCGATCTGCCCAACGCCTTCAACACCGTCATCAAAAAGGCCCTGGCCAAACGGCCCGGCGATCGGTTCCAGAGCGCCAAGGAGTTCATGGAGGCGATCAAACTGGCGGCCGAGGACAAATATGCCGACAGCCTGCGTCCCCCCGCCCCGGCGGCGATGGACGATGAGGCGACGGTGATGGCCGGTTCCATGGGGGCGGACGAGGCCACGGTCCTGGCCGCTCCCGCCGCCATCGATGCCGGTGAAGCCACCCATACCGCCCCCCCGCAGATGACCACCGCCCCCCAGGCGGCCCCGGCGCCCGCCGCGGCGCGGGTAGCGGCGGGGACCGGCGACAAAAAAAGCGCCATGCCGCTGATCGCCGCCGGTGTGGCCGGACTGTTGCTGGTGGGTGGCGGGGGCTGGTGGTTCACGCAAAAACCGTCCGAACCGATCCCCTCTCCGACAACACCGGCCGCCACCCGGACCACCCCGGCCGTGGAACCCCCGGCGCCCACCACCCCGGCCGTGGAGGCCCTGCCGACCGCCACCCCCCCGTCAGCGGTGGCCAAAGGGGAGATCAACGCCATTTCCGATCCGGTCGGCGCGGTCATCCTGGTGGATGGCGAGTTCATGGGCGTCACCCCGCACCGGTTCGCCCTGGCGGCGGGAGAATATCAACTGTCGATGAGAAAAGATGGCTATCACACCTTGGAAGCGAGTCTGGAGGTGGAAGCGAATGGCGTCTTGGACCTGGATGTCACCTTGGACCCGAAATAGCGCGGCTGCGGGGTGTTAACGTTTGTTTAAAGTCTGACGCACGATAAACCGATACGTTTAGAACGGGGGCGAAGCGATCGGCCCTATCCGACTGCCTGGGAGAGAGACCATGAAACGATTGATAAGAGGTTTGACAAGAACCCTGATGGGGCTGGGATTGATGTTCGCCGTCCAGGGAGAGGGGGTGGCCGCCTTGAAGAAAGGGACGCCACTGCCCAACTTCCAGTTGGCGTCCATCGATGGAAAACGGTTCAGCAACAACAGCTTTTCCGGCCCCAAGCCCGGGGTCATCTATCTGTTCAAGACCCAAAAGTGTAAAACCTGCCTCAAAGGCCTGGATCATCTCAAATCGGTCAACCGGGAATTCGGCAAGGAGATGACCATCATCGCCATCGGCAAGGATGACAAAAAACCCCTGTCGCGGTTCGCCAACGGTTTGGGCCTCGATTTTCCGGTCCTGCCCGGCGACAAGGCGCTGTTCAAGACCTTCCGAGCCTCGCTGCTGCCCACCACCCTGCTGGTGGGACCGGACAGCCGGGTGATCCGGGTGATCCACGGCGGCGGCAAACATGTGGCCGACATGCTCACCACCCTGGCTGAAAACCAGTTGCAACGCAAAAACAGCGCCTCGGCGAAAAAACTGTTCCTGCGCGCCTCCAAAACCGGTTCCTCGGTGGTGGCCCGGGCCGGCATCGCCTACAGCCATCTGAAGAGCGGCGAAGAGGCGGAGGCAGAAAAAAGTTTTCGCCAGATGGCCAGCAGCAAGGATCGGGTCCTGGCCATCCAGGGCAAGGAGGGGTTGGCGGAATTGATGTTCAAAAAGGGCCAGAAGGAGGAAGCCCTGAAAATCGTCAACGAGGTGTTGACCGAATCGCCGAAACGGACCATGGCCAATCTGGTCAAAGGCAAGGTGCTCTACGCCAAAGGCCAGAAAAAAGAGGCGGAAAAGGCCCTGGTGCTGGCCTCGGCGGACAACATCGACAGCGATTTCGCCTGGCAGAAGGCCGAAGCCAATCTCGCCCTGGGCAACATGCACATGGGGGACAAAAAATCGAGCATCGCCCTGAAATCCTACAAAAAAGCCGCGGTCGAAAATCCCTATCTCGCCGAAGCGTTGAGCAACCAGGGTGTGGCCCTCAAGGAGATGGGCGAGCCGGAGAAGGCCCTGGAAGTGTTCAAATCGATGAAAAAGATCCACCCGGATCATCACCTGGTTCACTCGCTGTTGCGTCAGGCGCAGTCGGCCATCGCCCAAAAACAGGACCTGGAATATCAAAAATATGTCGATGGCATGGTCAAGGATCTGGTGACCCGTTTCCGCAGCCAGCAGGCCTCGCACACCAAGAGCGACGACTGGACCTCGCCCATCGGCGCCGTCTCCATCCTCGGTTTCCAGAACAACCAGTCCGGTTCGCTGATGGGTCACATCGGCATGGAAGGGATCCTCAAGGATGAACTGGCCCGGGAACTGGCGGACCGCAATGTCAGCGTCGTCGAACGGGAAGTGCTCGACAAGGTGATGGCGGAGTTGAAACTGGGCTCCTCGGAGTTGGCCAACAAAAAGACCCAAACCAAACTCGGCAAGATCACCGCCGCCCACATCCTCGCCACCGGCAGTTTCTATGATGCCGAAAAGGGCAGTCTCGCCACCATGCGACTGGTTGAAACCGAAACCACGGACATTTTCCTGGCCCTGAGCAAAAAGGAGAAAAACGTCCTGAAACCCGGGGCGCTGGCCGCCGAATGGGCCGACCGGATCGCCGCCAGGATCAAGGAGCAATTCCCGCTCAAAGGACGGATCGTCAAGATCAAACCCAAGGAGGTGATCATCAATCTCGGCAAACGTCACGCCGTCACCAAGGGCATGGTGTTCAATGTCCTCAGCAAGGGGGAAGCCATCGATCTGGGGGATGGCGAGGTGGAATATGATTTTTCCCCCATCGGCCAGATCAAGGTGACCCGGGTCCGGCACAAGATGGCCTTCGCCAAGATCGTGAGCAAGGAAGGCGACTGGAAAAATCAACAAAAAATCATCGTCGTTCAGTAATCCGGCAACGGGAGACGGGGAGAGGAGCCGGCCATGCGCCACTTTATACACATCCTGATGATGATCACCCTGTGGCTCACCGCACCGGCCATCGGCTGGAGCGGCGTCGATGAGGAGATACCGGATCCGGGTATGCGCACGGTGGCGGTGTGGGATTTCGACAACGCCACCATGGCCGGTCTCGGCGATATCTCCAAGGTGGACTATCTGGTCCGTTCCCTGCCGGAGATGATCGTCGCCAAACTGGTCGATGTGCCGGGACTGAAAATTGTCGAACGGGTCCATCTGCGCGAGGCCCTGGAGGAGTTGAAATTTGGCTCCTCGGAGCTGGCCAGCCAAAAATCACAACTGAAACTGGGCCGTTTGTCCGGGGCCAAGTTTATGATTTTCGGCAACTTCATGGCCATGGGTCCCACCGTGCAGGTCTCCGCCCGGGTGGTGGATGTGGAAACATCGTTGATGACCTTCGTCGACAACAAGACCGGCCCCCTGTCCAATCTGTCGAAAATGGTCGACTCCCTCTCCACCAATGTCGCGCGCAGTTTCGCCAAAGGCAAACTGAACGTCACCGGTTTCGGCTGGAAACAGGATCCCAAACTCTGGAAGCGGCAGGACCAGGGGTTGCGGTTGTTGGATCAACGAAAATATGCCGAGGCGATCCGGGTGTTCGAGGACATCCTCAAAAAAGAGCCGGACTTCGCCCCGGCCAAACGGCAGATGCAGATGGCGCGGCTGGGAGATTCCTATCGTCAAGGCATCGACTTCATGAAGGCGAAAAAATATGCCGAAGCGGTAGAGGCCTTCAAAAAAGTCCTGAAAAACAATCCCAGCTTCAAGCCGGCGCGAAAAAACCTGAAAAAAGCCTTGAAACTGAAACGTCAGGCCCGTTGACCCCACCGCGAGAGCGGCTCCCCCTCCCATCCCGGATGATCCAAAGGTCCCCTTTTGATCATCCGGGGTTTTTCCTTTTTGATTTCCAGTCGTTCCGTTTATCATGTTCGGTTGAACCGGCGTTGGTTCATCCGTAAGAATGACCGTTGGCAAAACCGATCATCGCCACATTTCCAGGGGAGGGGGAGGCTGGCATGCCGCTTTGGGTAAAATTTTTACTGGCCAGCCTGTTCGTTTTCGTGCTGTTCGTGGCCAGCCTGTTGTGGTATCTGGACCACCAGGAACAGCGGCAGATGACCCGCATGTTGCGTCATCACTCGGAACTCATTCTCAATTTTGCCACCGGCTCCCGTCAATATGTCAAACAGGTGTTGCGGCCGGCCCTGGATGAACGAACCGACGATTTCATCCTCGAAGGCAAATCCAGCACCTTCGCCACCCACGGTATTTTTCATTATCCATGCGAAAGGTTTAAACCACCGCCTTTAGGCGGTCAGCTTTCAGCACA
>CAYFNE010000015.1:18680-70724 GCA_964344355.1 uncultured Magnetococcales bacterium | reverse complement strand
TGGGTTTTGTTCCCAGCGAGACCGGGTTAGGTCATTACGATACACGACCGGATTGTGTTCGTATTCATGCGGTTCGGCGGGGGCGTAACCCCGCCCTACCGTTTCGTTTGGCGGGGGCGTAACACCGTCCTACCGTTTCTGCTCCTCAAGCATCCCCACGCCGCTCCCCGGCGCACCGACCGTTCCGTCATCCACCTGGGCCGGCGGGTTTCACGCGCCGGCCTTTCCCCGACGCCGCAAAACCTGCAACGCATGCGCGAGCGCATCGGCGAACGCCTGCGCACCGGTGACGACCGCGGAATCCGGCAATCCATCGCCTCCTACGGGGGATTGTTCCGGTAGGGGATTGTCAGGTATTGTCGGTCATTGTCAGACAAATTGTCGGTATGGTTGACAAAACTGGCTGGACATATTGACAAAATGTCGTGATATTGGCCGAAAAGAGGCCAAGAACGGTCGAAAATCCCCGTATTTTGTCAATTTGTCGCGACCAGGGCTACGCCCTGGACCCGCAATAATCAAAAATCAAGACACAACCGTGCTCGCGGGGACGGCGGCCACACGGAAACCGACGAGGCCGTCGCGGTCCCCGGCATGGCCCCTGAGGCGAAAAGCGGAGCGCAGGACGTCGGCGCCGCCGTAGCCCCAGGCCCCGCCCCGCAGACCCCGGAAGTCACCTGCGGTGACTTCCGGGTCAAACGGTGTTTTTCCAGGATTTATTTCCTGGTTGGCATTGCGTTGCCACTCCCAGACATTACCGGCCAGATCACAATGTTCGAAAGGGCCGTCTCCGGCTGGATAGAGTCCCACCGGTGTCGGCGAGCCCACATTGCCATCAAAATTCGCCAACTCCGGGCCGGGAGTCTCCTCGCCCCAGGGATATTCCCCTCTGCTGGCGGTGGCCGCCTTCACCCAAACGCTTTCATCCGGCAGGCGGATGGTTTGGTCGATGCGATCACTCAACCAACGGCAATAGGCCATGGCCTCGAACCAGGAAATGCCGGTGACCGGGCGGTTGGGGTGTGGGGATTGACTATCCCAGTCATCCGGCTCCTGCCACTTTTTTTTCGTCCGCTCCTGCCATCCCGCCGCACACCACCAGGATCGTTCCTGGTAACCGTCATGTTCCATGAATCGTTGGTATTCCCCCACCGTCACCGGGTATTTTCCCAGTTGCCAACCGCCTGTGCCGGGCACCTCGATCAAAGGTGGATCGATCAGCCGCGGATCGCCGCCCCGGCCCAACGCCTCGGCGGCCTCGATGCGCTGCTTGATGGGCACCTGCCGGGCGCCGTCGCGGTTGAAGAGGGCCAGGGTGCGATCGAGGATGGCCCGGTATTTTTGCTGAAGGGCCGGCGGCGGGCGATAGTCGTAGACCGACTGCGGCTCCAACAGCCGGCCCATGACGCCGGCGATGCGGGCATCCTCGACAAGTGATTCGCCTTCGATCGTTCGGTCTTCCAGTACCCGTCGCAACAGGTCATCCACTGCGGAGTCGCCATTGGCGTCGAACAGGCACCAGGGGAACAGCGCCACCGTTTCCCGCCATTGCGGGTCGGCCAGATGGGGTTGGAGGATCGGCCACCAGTCGGGTTTACCGTCGGTGGTATTCGATAATTGCACCAGTTGCCGGGCGGCCAGATACTCCTGAAAGGTCAAATGCCAAAATCGCACCTCGCCCCGGCCGGTATCCTCGATCAAACCGCTCCAGATGCACTCGAATGCCAACCAGGCCTGGGCCTTTGCCAGCCGCTCCGCCTCTGCCAATTCCGGATAGTGCCGCTCCACCGTCTCCATTACCGCCAACGCCGCATCTTGCTTGCCCAGGGTGGCCCGTTTGCCCCGGCCGCCGCCGATCATCATCGCCAGGGCCAGTTGTTGAAAGGCGGTTTCGGCGAAACGGTCGCTGAAACCGTGCGCCTCCCGCAACTCCTGGCGGGCGCGGCGTAACCAGGTGATGACGCTCTGATAGACCCGCGATCGTCCCTCCGGCAACCGTCCCTCGTTCCAATGCACCACACAGAGACAGGTGAGCATCACCGGATTGGCGGCCATGCGCCGGATCTCCGCCCGTTGTAAAATCGCCTGCTCCAGTTGTTGCCGCTGGTTGCCTTCACCGCCCTCGGGCCGTTCACCCGGGGGCAGACCGTGCAGAACCGCCACCCAACGGTCGAGAAATTCGCCAATTTCCGCCCTGCCGAACGGTTCGATCGGCACCGGTTGAAATTTTAATTGTTGTATCAGGTTGGTTTGGAAGGGACGGCTGGTGACCACCAGCGGGCATGTGCCCCAATGTGCCATCACATCCAGGAACAACAACCGCAAATGATCCCGGTCCCGTTCATCCGCCACCTCGTCCAGACCATCCAGCAGCAGCATGATGTCGCCGTTCGACAACCGGGTTTCCCAGGCTTGCCGCCAATTTTTTTTATCCGGCTCGGTGGCATCATCCGCCAACTCGGAAACCAGATAATCGAGCAGCAACTTTCGGTTGGCGTTTTTTCGCTTTTTCAAACCCGCCACCAACCAGGAAAGTTTGATGAACAACGGCAATCGCGCCCGCTCCCCTTCCGGCAGGCCGAGATGGCGGTTGCTCCAGGAACCGCCATCCGCCGTCGCCCGGCCGAGATGGTCCCGGGCCAGCATGGTGAAAACCAGATGCAAAAAGGTGGTCTTGCCCGCTCCCGCCTCACCGGTGATCAACAATCGCGCATGGCCGGGCAACCACTCGGCCAACGTCCCCCGCGTTTCGTCGCTTGTCCGCTCCATGGTTCCACGGCTGCGCAACACCGTGTACAACTCCTCGATCGGATAAAAGGGTTGCGCCTGCCGGCCCATCCCTTTCCCGGAGCCGATGCCGCCGATCTTGATCCACTGATATTCATTCAATTTACTGCGCAACCAGGGGGTGAAATCCACCCCGGTACCGGCTGGGGTGGCTGTTTCGTTCACTTGGACGGCTTGAAAGACCGTCTCATCCACCTGCAGATAACCGGTCAACCGTTTGTCATGTTTGATGTCGAATTGGCGCAGCGTCCAGGGCAGGTCCGCCGCCACCGCCAGATCGGCTTCCTCTCTGTCCGGGTGGTTGTTCCAATCATCGAAAAACAGCGCCGACACCACCAGCACCATCGGCCGCCGCCACTCCTTGTCGGCCAACAGCGCCTTGACCCGGCCATCATCGAGCAGGCGGGACGCCTCGGTGAAGGCATCGCTCAACAACTGCTGGCCGACCGCTTCCACATCGCCCAGGGTCAGGGCGATGCGCAGCTTCAGGGGATAGTCCGGATGGGCCCGATTGTCGGCGATCAACACCGTTTCCAGGTCCAGCGCGAACCGCAGCGCCATGGGAGAGCAGTCTCTGATCGGAATGTAAAATCCGTCGCCGGTGTCATGCCAGTCAAAAGCCTTGCGCGGACCGGCGCGGCCGACGAACGGTTTGAGGGCCTTCACGATCACCCCTTCCAACCGTTTCAGCAGCGCCCGTTTTTCCGGAATTTTTTCCAGCCGGTCAAAACCGGCGATGTCCAGCAGGACCACGGGAATGTGTTTTTCCAAGGCCAATCTCCCAATCTGGCGGCAGGATGTATTTGAACTGTAAAAATAACCCGGTGAACTGTATCACTCAACTCAAGATTGGGCCAAGGTGTTGACGATGGGGTGTGGAACGCTTCCTGTAAACAGCCGCCGCGGACCGCGGGATTTTTCGTTCATGGTCTGGGGAACCATAATTTTTGACCTTATTAACGTTTCGCGTTATTATGAGGCATGATCATAAGCTTCCGTTGCAGGGAGACCAAGCGGCTGTTCAGCGGGCGATTTTCCAAACGTCTGCCCCCTGAGATCCGGAGACGGGCCAAAATGCGCTTGGACCGCATTGATGCGGCGGCGGTCCTGGATGATCTTCGGGTGCCCGCCTCGCACCGTCTCAGAAACCCTCGAAAGAGACCGCACTGGCCAACACAGCATCCGCATCAACGACCAGTGGCGTATCTGTTTCGTCTGGAAAAACGGTAACGCCCACGATGTGGAAATCGTCGATTATCATTAGGGAGACCGCGCCATGGCTCAACGTGACATCACCGCCATACACCCCGGGGAGCATCTGGCAGAGTTTTGGGAGGAGTTCGGTGTTTCCCAATACCGGTTGGCCAGGGCAATCAACGTACCGCCCCGTCGGGTCAACGAAATCGTTCACGGCAAGCGCGGCATCAGTGCCGACAGCGCCCTGCGCCTGGCCCGCTATTTCAATACCACGCCGGAATTCTGGATGAACCTGCAAAGCCGTTACGTCCTGGAATCCGAACGGGGTCGCCTGGAGTTGGCGCTTCGGGATATCCAGCCGCTGGTTCAGGTGGTTTGACGAAGGGCGTCCGAACAAAAAATCGGGCCGGGGTGACGATGAGGGAGGAGTGGGGGTCAGACCATTGCCAACAGATGCCGGACGATATCCCGCGCCGCATCGGGCCGCGCCAAACTTTTGGCCTGGCGACCGGCGGTCAACAATCCCTGTGGATCGATGATCCGTTCTTCGAGGAAGGTCGCCAGCCACTCCGGGGTCAAGGTCCCCTGGCGTTGCATCCAACCGCCGCCCACCGCCACCAATGAGGCGGCGTTGGCGGTTTGATGATCGTCGGCGGCGAACGGGTAGGGGATCAGCAAGGCCGGTTTGCCCAGGGTGATCAACTCGGCCAGGGAGGTGGCGCCGGCGCGGCAGATGACCAGATCGGCACGGTGATAGGCGTTGACCATGTCGGTGAAAAAGGGCGCGGTTTCCGCGTCGATGCCCTCGTTCCGGTAGAATTCCGTCACCCGCTCCAGGTCGGTCTCCTGCACCTGATGTTGCACCCGGAACGGAATGCCGGTTTTTTTCAGGAGCTTGAGCGCCGGCGGTACCGTTTCGGCGAAAATGCGCGCGCCGAGGCTGCCGCCGAACACCAACAATTGAAAAGGCCGGTCGCCCGCCAGCAAGGCTGGATCGTCGGCCGCCCGGCGCAGGGCGGCGCGTACCGGATTGCCGGTGATCTCGATGCGTTTTTCCGGGAAAAAGGGCGCGGCGGCGTCGATGCTGAGAAAGATGCGGCGCACCAACCGGCCCAACAGACGGTTGGCCAGACCGGCATGGGCGTTCTGTTCATGGATGGCGGTCGGCAACCGCAGCAGGGCGGCGGCCACCAACGCCGGCGCCGAGGCGTAACCGCCGACGCCCAGCACCACGTGTGGACGGAACCGGCGCAAAATTTTTACCGCTTGCAACAGGGCCAACGGCAGACCCAGCAGGGTGCGCAAGCGGGCGGTCAAACCACCGCCCTTGATGCGGCCGACCCGCAAAAGGGCCAAATTTTTTCCCTGTTGCGGCAGGAGCCGGTTTTCCAGGCCGCTCGGCGTGCCGACGAACAACACCTCGCCACCATCGGCCTCCCAGGCCTCGGCGATGGCCAGGGCCGGGAACAGATGGCCGCCGGTGCCGCCACCGGCGATCAGCAGGCGGCGGCCGGCGGGACTCATGAATCCCTCCGGCGGCGGTTTTCCCCGTCATCATTGGCAATGGTCCGCGAAAAGGCCAACAGCAGACCGATGGCGCTCAGGGTGATGATCAACGACGACCCGCCATAACTGACCAGCGGCAGGGTCAACCCCTTGGGCGGCAACAACCCCATCACCACCCCCATGTTGGCCACCGCCTGGGAACCGATCAACAACGTCAAACCGGCGGTGGCCAGCCGGGTGAAATCATCTTGACAGCGCCGGGCGATGTGAAAGGCCCGCCAGATCATCAAGGCGAACAATAAAATAATGATCCAGACCCAGAACAGTCCCAGCTCCTCGCCGATGACGGCGAAGATGAAATCGGTATGGGATTCCGGCAGATAAAACTGTTTTTGCTGACCCTCGCCGAGACCGGTGCCGAGCATGCCGCCGTTGCCGAAGGAGAGCAACGACTGCACCAACTGGAAATCGCTGTCCAGGGGATCATCCCAGGGATCGAGAAACGAGGTGACGCGGCGGAACCGGTAGGGGGCCATCAACACCCCGGCGGCGGCCAGCGGCACCGCCGCCACCACCAGGCCGGCGACCCAGTTCAAGGGGATGCCGGCGATGAAAATCATGCCCAACACCACCATGCCGCTGATCATGGTCGCCCCGAAATCGGGCTCGGACATCAACAATACCGCCCCGAGGCTGAAAATGAGCAACAACGGCAACAGACCGTGACGAAACCGGTGTACCCGCCCCGGATCGGCCGCCAGCAGATGGGCCATGTACAGCACCAGCATCACCTTGAACGGTTCCGAGGGTTGAATGATCAAAATGCGCAGATTGAGCCAACGCCGGGCGCCGCCACCCTCCAGACCCAGACCGGGGATCAACGCCAGGGCCAGCAAGACCAGGGTGATCCAGAAACCGATGCGTCCCAACTGACGGATGGCGGGGATTGGCAGATGGCTGAGGATGGCCATGAAGAAGATGCCGACCAGGGCGAAAACACCGTTGCGCAGGGCATAGTGCGACGCATCGTCAAATTTTTTCAGGGCGATGGGCGATGAGGCGGAATAGACCATCACCAGCCCGATGATCAACAGGGCGAAGGCCACCCCCGCCAGGATGATATCCATCTGCGGCAGCGCCTTCTTGCGCCCCGGCATCCTAACGGAGGCCATGGACCGCCTCCTGGAACCGTTCGCCGCGCTCTTCGAAATTTTTGAACATGTCGAAGGAGGCGCAGGCCGGGGAGAGCAACACCGCCGTGCCGGGCCGGGCCAGACGCCGCGCCCGCCGCACGGCATCGGTCATGTCCGCCGCCCGCTGCAGGGGACAGCGGCCGGCCAGGGTTTTCTCCAGGGCCGGGGCCGCCTCGCCGATGAGGATGGCGGCCCGCACCAGCCGTTCGGCCACCGGCGCCAGCGGGGAAAAATCATTGTTTTTGTCGCGGCCACCGGCGATCCACACCACGCCGTCGGGAAAGGATTGCAGGGATTCGATGACGGCGCCGACGTTGGTGCCCTTGGAGTCGTTGTAATAGTCCACCCCGTCCAGCCGCGCCACCCGCGCCATGCGGTGCGGCAGACCGGAAAACCGTTCCAGGGTCTCCCCGACCGCCGTTGCGGGAATCCCCGCCGCCAGGGCGATGGCGGCCGCGGCAGCGGCGTTGGCGCGGTTGTGACACCCGGCCAGCCCGATGCGCTCCAGGGCCAACAACCGGGTCGGCTCCCCGCCGGCGCGATGGTCCAACAGCCAGCCGTCCTGGCAATACACCCCGCCGGCGGGCCGGTTTTGCAGGGAAAACGGCACCACCGTCACTCCCCGGTTGCGCAATTGCTCCGCGGTACCGCTCAACGCCGGATCATCCTCGTTGATCACCGCCACATCGCCGGGCCGTTGATTGACGAATAACCGCTCCTTGGCCGCCAGATAATCGGCGATGCCGTCATAACGGTCCAGATGGTCCGGGGTCAAATTCAACAACGCCGCCACCCGCGGTCGGAACCGGTCGATGCTCTCCAACTGGAACGAGGAGAGTTCCAATACATAGATCTTCACCTGCGGTCCATACAGGGAGAGCGCCGGCGGACCGAGATTGCCGCCGACCCGCACCGTTCGTCCGGCGGCGGCCACCATCTCCCCCACCAGGGCGGTGACGGTCGATTTGCCGTTGGTGCCGGTGATGGCCAGAAAGTCGGTGGTTCCGGTACCGGTTCGCGTTTGGCGGTAAAGCCATTCGATATCGTTGATCACCTCGGTGCCGGCGGCCAGGCAGGCATTGAGGGCCGGTTGCCGGCGGGGAATGCCCGGCGATAACAGCAGGCTGCCGCAGCCGGCGAAGTCGGCGGTCGGCAGCTCGCCGCTGCGTACCGTCACCCCGGGCAGGCCGGCGATGGCGCGGGTGGCCCCCTCCAGACGGTCCCAGGCCAATACCCGGTGGTCGGTCTCCACCAAAAACCGCACCGCCGCCCGTCCCGAATGGCCGAGGCCGGCAACGGCGATGGTCTCCCGATTGGGCAGAGAGGGGGCCGCCACCGTCAACGAACCTTGAGGGTGGCCAGACCGATCAGGGCCAGAATGATGGAGATGATCCAGAAACGGACGATGATTTTCGGTTCCGCCCACCCTTTGAGTTCAAAATGGTGGTGCAGGGGCGCCATGCGGAACACCCGTTTGCCGATCATCTTGAAGGAGATCACCTGGATGATCACCGACATCGTCTCCAGGACGAAAATGCCGCCGATGATGGCCAGCACCACCTCATGACGGGTGACCATGGCCACGGCGCCCAGGGCGGCGCCCAGGGCCAGGGAGCCGACATCGCCCATGAACACCTGCGCCGGATAGGTGTTGAACCAGAGGAACCCCAACGCCGCGCCGACCATGGCGCCGCAAAAAACCGTCAATTCGCCGGCGCCCGGTATGTAGGGAATGCCCAGATAGTTGGCGAAAAAGACGTGACCGGTGAGATAGGAAATGATCAAAAAACTGGCGGCGGTCAACATGGTCGGGCCGATGGCCAGACCGTCCAGGCCGTCGGTGAGGTTGACGGCGTTGCCGGCGCCGACGATCACCAGGACGGCGAAGGGCAGGAACAGCCAGCCCATCTCCAGGGAGACATCCTTGAGGAAGGGCAGCGCCAGATCACCGAAATGTTGACCGCCATCGATCCATTTCAACGACACCGCCACACCGACGGCGATCAGGGCCTGGAGCAGGAAACGGGTGCGTCCCGGCACGCCCTTGGAATTTTTTTTCGTCACCTTTTGCAGATCGTCCCAAAAACCGATGGCCCCGAAACCGAGGGTGGTGATCAATACCAGCCAGATGAACGGGTTGGTGAGATCGGCCCACAGCAGCGTCGGCAGCGCCAGCGACAGCAGGATCAGGGTGCCGCCCATGGTCGGGGTACCGGTCTTTTCCAACAGATGGCGTTGCGGGCCGTCGTCGCGGATCGGCTGGCCGGTTTTCTGCAATCGTTGCAGGGCGCGGATGACGTAGGGACCGGCCATGAACGAGATGATCAGGGCGGTCAGGGTGGCGCCGA
The DNA here is from genome assembly GCA_964344355.1 of uncultured Magnetococcales bacterium. Lineage (GTDB taxonomy): Bacteria > Pseudomonadota > Magnetococcia > Magnetococcales > CAYFNE01 > CAYFNE01. The sequence goes on along the minus strand of CAYFNE010000015.1, from coordinate 61,693 downwards.
TGGTGCGGAAGGTGATGTATTTGAACAGGTTCAGGAACGACCATTGATCGCTCAGCGGGTACAGCAGGTTAAAAAGCATGGCCGGCCAGTTCCTCGACGATACGTTCCATTTTCATGCCTCGGGAGCCTTTTATCAATATCACATCCCCTGGCCGCAACAGCGGCTGGATTTTTCCCTGCCAGGCGGCGGCGTTTTCCTGATGATGGCTGTCGATGCCGGGCCGGTTCGCCAGGGCGTGATGCAGGGCGCCCATCCGTGGACCGGTGCAAAAAACGGTGTCGATCCGATTTGCCAACAGAGGGTCCGCCAGGTTCACATGCAAACTCTCTGCCTGTTTGCCCAACTCCAGCATATCACCGAGGATCGCCACCCGCCGGCCGCCGCCGGTCGGTTCCGGCAACGCCGCCAGGGCGGCGGTCACCGAGCCGGGATTGGCGTTGTAACTGTCATCGATCACCACCCAGCCCGCCGCCGTCCGTTCACTGCGCCCCCGACCGGGCGGCGGACCGAACCGGTCCAGGGCGGCGGCGATGCCAGCCGGCGGACAACCGGCCACCCGGGCGGCGACCGCCGCGGCCAGGGCGTTGAACACCATGTGGCGGCCATGGGCGGCCAGGGTGAAGGGGGCGGTGTGCGTGTCGGACCAGCGGATGGCAAAAGGCCGGGTCGGATCATCCACCATCGGTTCCGGGGTCACATCGGCCCCGGTTTCGCCGAAGGTGGTGACGGCGCAACCGTTGGTTTTGTCGAGCAACCGTCGGGTAAACGGGGTGCCCGCCGTCAGGATGGCATGACCGTTTGGCGGCAGGGCCGCGAACAGCTCCCCCTTGGCGTCCGCCACCCCTGCCAGACCGGTGTCGAAGGCGTCCAGATGGGCGGCGGCGATGTTGGTGATGATGCCGATGTCCGGTTCGGCCAGTTGCGCCAGATGGGCGATCTCGCCGCGACCGCTCATGCCCATCTCCACCACCAGCGCCTGGCACTCCGCCGCCATGGCCAACAGCGTCAACGGCAGGCCGATGTGATTGTTGAAATTGCCGCGCGTGGCGTGAACGTGCCGGAAATGGTTTCGCAGGCAGACGGCGGTCATCTCCTTGACCGTGGTCTTGCCACAGGAACCGGTCACCGCCACCACCAGCGGATCCACCCGCCGCCGCCAGGCCCGTCCCACCCGGCTCAAGGCCGTCAAAACATCATCGACCAGCAACACCGGCGTCTCCCCGAGCCGCACCCCAGCCGGCAACGCCGGCGGCCGTTGCGCCAGGACCGCCGCACACCCTTTTTCCAGGGCCTTGGCGATAAAATCATGCCCATCGAAGCGGGGACCGGCGATGGCGGCGAACAACATGCCGGACTCGACGGTGCGGCTGTCGATGGAAACCCCGCTCAGGGCGCGATCGGAAAAACGATCATCCAACACGCGCGCCCGGGCGGCATCACGGACAAAAGCGAGGGTAGGGGGCACGGCAACTCCTTTCGCCGCGCATGGTACCCGTTAATGGCGGTTGGGCCAAGGTGGGGCGGTGGGTTTGTCGGAACGAGTCGGAGCTTTTGAACAAGAGTCGGAAAGGGATCGTCGAATCGATCCAGTGCCGTTTTTTCAGGGACCGCCCCATTGGATCAGGTTGATCGATACACATCCCGTCGATTGCCGATCCGGACCACGAGTATCCGTAAAATACCATCCTCGATTTTGGCTATGATCCGGTAGTCGCCAACGCGATATTTCCAAAATTCCCCCAAACGCGATCCTTTCAGGGCCTGACCGGTGAAACGGGGGTTGGCGAGTGGGGCGATGCGTTCCCGAAGAAAAGCGGTGATGCGTCTGGCGGTGGGTTTGTCCAGTTTTTCCAACTCTTTCCTGGCGGCCTGCTCGAACTCAATCCTCCAGGCCAAGATCCCGTTCCACTTCTGCCAGCGTGTAGGTCCTGCTTCGTCCTTGGCCGAGTTCGGACAGACGTTGTTCGGCGATATGGCGATCTTCGAGATCATCCAGATGGTCACGAATGGCCGCAATCATGTGGAACGTTTCACTGTGGCCGGTGCGTTGCGCCAACTCATGAAGACGTTGGGACAGCTCATCGGGTAATTGCAAGGATATGCTGGTCATCTCCACGACTCCGGTTAAGGATGAAGGTGGAATGGTGTGGGGCGACGGGCGGGTCAAAATTCCGGTTGCCCACCTTCCCGATAAGTGTGGCCAATCGATCACGTGCCGTCAATCCAAATCTCTTTCCAGTTATGGGATCATCCGTTTGGGAATGGGCCTGTATCTTGCATTAATGGGCCGGAAGATTTTTTCGTTTCATTTTCATTCGTACCGATAGAGAGGGGAATCATGGGCAAACGAATCACATTGATGGGCATCTGTCTGCTGTTGCCGGTCTGGATCATGGCCTGCGGCGGGGGTGGCGGTGGGGGTGGTAGTGGCACCTCCACCCTTTCCGGTACCGTCCTGGAGGGGCCGGTGAAACAGGCCACGGTCACCGTTACCGACCAGGATGGCAACACCATCGGCAGTGGCGTCAGTGGTGACGATGCCAAATATACCATCACTTTGAGTGTCAATACCGCGCCTCCTTATCAGATCACCGTCACCGGCGGCACCGATCTGGTGACCGGCGAAACCCTGACCACCACCCTGACTTCGCTGGTGACCGATTCGTCCCAGACCACCGCCAATGTATCGACCTTGACCACGCTGATTCACAAGGCGGCGTTGGCCAAGGCCAATGGATCGTTGGGGCAGGTGACCGCGACCGATGTCGATACGGTCAAAAGTTCGACCTTGAGCCTGTTCGGTTTCGGCGTCGATTCGGAGGAGTCCACCTTCGATCCCCTCACCACCCCCCTGAGCGAAAACAACATCGCCTCGGTCACCGTCGCCTCTGAGGCGGTCGGTGAGTTGATCCGCCGCGTCGCCGGCACCGACGGCGCCGACCAGGAAAAGGTGTTCGCGGCCCTGGGCGAGGATATGGTCGATGGCCGCCTGGACGGCAAAAAGGATGGCTCGGCGTTGACTTCGGAGCTGCCTGCCGGTACCACCGGTTCGGAACTGGTGGTCCAGGTCAATCTGCAATCGGCGCAGATCGCCGTCGAGGTGATCAACGACAGTTTGCAGGTGACCAAACGGGATGGGTCAAAACTGTCCGCCAGCGCCGTCAAGAGCGCCATGAGCGATTCAATGGTATCGGTGGTGTCGACCCTGGACGGTCAGAGCGCCCAGGACAAACTCAGCAACCGCACCGTCTCCAGCACCCTGAAAAATCAGGGTGTGGCGGCCCTGGAAAGCGCCGCCACCCTGGCCAGCGATCCCAGCGGTATCAATGCCCTGAAAAGCTCCTTCGAAAATTTGTCGGTCGGTGAAAGCGGCTCGGGACAGTTGAACGGTGGTCTCGTCCAAAGCGCCACCAATACCCTGGAACAGCTCGACAGCCAGGTCAAACAGGACGGGTTGGACGAAACCACCCTGCAACAAGCGGTCAACCATGCCCCCCAGGCGGAAAAATCGACCCATCAAACGGTACCGGACACCGCTTTGACCGCCACCCTGACCGCTTCCGACTTCGATGGTGACGGTCTCATCCATACCCTCATCGAACAGCCCGGACATGGCGAGGTGACCGTCGATGCCAACGGATCGTTCACCTACACCCCCGGCGCCGGTTTTTCCGGCACCGATGCCTTCCAGTTCCGGGTCAACGATGGCACGGTCGATTCGGCCGCCGCCACGGTGACCATCGTCGTCGTCGAGGAGGGCGTCGAAAACAGCCCGCCCAACGCCCTGGCCGATGATTTCACCGCCCTGCCGGGTGAAGAGACGGTGGTGACCCTGGAAGGATTCGATCCGGACGGGGACCCCTTGACCTTCCAGACCGGCAGTGCCGGCAAGGGCACGGTGACCGTCACCGATGCCGCCAAGGGCACCATCGCCTATACCGCCGCAACCGGCGCCACCGGTGAGGACACCTTCACCTTTACCGTCACCGATGGCGCGGGCGAGGTTTCGGAGCCGGCGACGGTGACCGTCACCCTGCTGCTGGTCGATGGCGACGGGGACGGTATCGCCGATACCGCCGACAACTGCCCGTTGGTTGCCAACGCCGACCAGAAAAATCTGGATGGCGACGGGTACGGCGACTCGTGCGATGTCGATGATGATGGCGATGGCGTCGAGGATGATGAGGATCACTATCCATTCGACAAATCCGAATCCCGTGACACCGATGGCGACGGCACCGGTGACAATGCCGATGCCGATGATGATGGCGATGGGGTCCCGGATGATGACGATGCCTTCCCCTTGGATGACCAGGAGACCACCGACACCGATGGTGACGGTACCGGCGATGTCGCCGATGCCGATGATGATGGCGATGGCGTCGCCGATGGCAGCGATCCCTTTCCACTGGATGGCAATGAGACCATGGACACCGACGGTGACGGTATCGGCAATACCGCCGATGGCGATGATGATGGCGACGGCATCGCCGATGATCATGACCGGACGCCCCTGGAGGCCGATGGGGCCACCGATCTGGAGTTGACCACTGAAGCCGATACGGCGATCAGCGGTACCCTGTCGGCGCCGTTGACGGAAGGGGCCGGCGTCACCTATGCCATCGTCAGCCAACCGGTCAACGGGACCGTCACCCTGGACGATGCCGCCAGCGGCGCCTTTACTTATACGCCGATCCCCTACTTCCGGGGTGTGGACCGGTTCACCTTCAGCGTCGGTGATGGAACCTTCGTTTCCGATCCCGGCACCGTCGAGGTGATGGTGACCGCCCTGCCCGGGGACAGCGGCAGTTTTCCCTTTCCCGATGACAACCCCCTCAATGTCAGTTCACCCCTCGGTGTCAACACCGCCGATGTCAACTACTGGGAGACCGAGCTGAAATTCATCGATGTGATGAAACGGGCCTATCGCTGGTACACCACCTGTGTGGAGGGCGCCCCCGACTGCAATCCGCCGGCCCCGGCCGCCTTCTGGGATACCCTGGAACAGGATGAGCTCGATCTGGATGAACAGGGCTGGGTGCGCTCCCTGCCGGCGGCCGATGCCACCGATGTGTATTACCGGTCGGTCTACACCAATATTTTCTGGGAGGAGGGCGGCACCTATCCCACCGGCCAATATATCGTCCTCTACGATGGCGAAGGGACCATCAAATACGGTTATGACAGCGTGACGAAAAATGAAGAGCTGTCGACGCCGGGCCGGGATGTCCTCGATGTAGGCGCCGACGAGATGGGCATCCGCATCGAGATCACCCGGACCGATCCGGAGAATTACATCCGCAACATCCGGGTCATCCTGCCGGGCGGCATCTGTGGCGGCGATCCCTTCACCCACTATGCCGACGCCAACGCCTGTCCGGCCGGGGAATCCTTTGCAAGCTATGAAACGCTTCACCAAACCTTGCGCTTTTATCCCCATTTTCTCCGGGATTTGCGTCAATATCGGGTGCTGCGTACCATGGGCATGTTGAAAATCAATGAAAATTTCACCAGCACCTGGGCCGAGCGCGGCCGGCTCGACGATGCCATCTGGAGCGAAACCAACGGCGTGCCGCCGGAGATCCTGATGGAGCTGGCCAATGCGGTGATCATCGATCCCTGGTTTTCCATGCCGGTCCAAGCCGATGATGACTATATCCGTCAGTTCGCCCTGATGGCCAAGGCGCGTTTGCGCCCGGAGCTGACCATCTATCTGGAGTTGGCCAATGAACTCTGGAATGACGATCTGCCCGACTTTCCCCATGGCACCTGGGTACAGGAACAGGCGGTGGCGCGTTGGCCCGATGCCACTGAAACCGATTTCATCAAACGCATGAACTGGCAGGGCATGCGCAGCGCGCAAATGTGCTCCATCTGGCGTGAGGTGTTCGGCGATCAGAGCGATCGCATAAAATGTGTGGTCGCCAGCCAGGTGGAGGTCGGCGATTGGTTCCGGGCCATCCTCGACTGTCCCCTGTACGTGGCCGAAAACGGTGGCCCGGCCTGCCATGAGAGCGTCGACGCCATGGCCATCATCACCTATTTCGGTTATCTCATCGGTACCACTCAGTTCGCCGATCAGGTGAACACCTGGCCCGACCAGGCCGATGGCGGTCTGGACACCCTGTTCACCGAGTTGCTGGAGGGGGGACCGCTCTATGATCCCACCTATGAACCGGCCTATGACCGCGCCCCGATCAATGGCGCCGTGCCGGAGATCGCCAACTGGGTGGAAAACAACCGGGCCATCGCCCAGGAATATGGACTGGAGTTGATCGGCTATGAGGGCGGTCAACATCTGGGCGGACCCGGTTCCGATGAAAACAACACGCCGGTACAGAACATGTTCCAGGCCGCCAACCGCGATCCGCGCATGGTGACCGCCTATGAACGGATGCTCAACATCTGGAAGGATGGGGGCGGTCAAATGCTGGCCATGTTCCAGAGCGTGCACCGGCAAACCAAATGGGGCAGCTTCGGTCTCAAGGCCTATCAGGATCAACCGCGTGATGAAGCCATCAAGTTCGACGCGGTGATGGATTTCATCGAGGCCAATCCCTGCTGGTGGGCGGGGTGTCAACGGCCTTGATCCGGCGGGTCGTCGAGGGTATTCCCTTGACCTGACGATTGATGCCATTCATGGTCCCAACCCGTGGCATTCACCCCTGATGAATGCCACGGGTCGAGTGCTATGGTCATGATCCGCAACAATCGGCAATACGGAAAGGAGACCCCATGCGTGTCACCATCATCGGTTCCAACTTCGCCGCCCTGGCCGCCATCCAAAAATTGCGCAGCCTCGATCCGGGGCACGCCCTGGACCTGACGGTCATCTCCCCGAAGGCGGAATTTTTCTATAATCCCAGTCTCATCTGGATTCCCTCCCGGTTGCGCAACCGGGAGGATTTAAAGTGCGATCTCGGTCCCTTTTTCGAGCGCATGGGGGTGGTCCATCATCCGGGAACGGTGCGGGCCATCGAAGGGAAGGGGCGGGTGGTCGTCACCACGGCCGGCGACAGGATCGACAACGACGGTCTGATCATCGCCTCCGGGGCCGCCTACATGCAAAAGGCACCCGGCATCGAACGGGTCATCAACCCCTGTTCCGGCGTCGGCGCCGCCGAAACGGCCCGCAATATTTTTGAAAAACTGGCCGGCGGCACCCTGGCCTTCGGGTTCAGCGGCAATCCCAAGGAGCCCTCGGCCATCCGTGGCGGTCCGCTGTTCGAATTTTTGTTCGGCATGGATACGCAACTGCGCCGTCTCGGCAAACGCGATCGGTTCAAACTGGTCTTTTTCACGCCGATGCCGGAACCGGGCAAACGGTTGGGACCGCGCGCCGTCAAAGGGTTGCTGGCGAAGATGAAAAAGCACGATGTCGACCTGCGCCTGGGCAAAAAGATCGCCGCCTTTGCCGCGGATCATGTACAACTGGAAGGGGGAGAGCGGTTTTCCACCGATCTGACCCTGTTCATCCCCGGCATGTGTGGCCGCAAATGGTTCGCCGACACCGGCCTGGAACTCTCGGAAGGCGGTTTTTTCAAGGCCGATGGTTCTTGCCGGGTCGCCGGTGGCGAGCGGGTCTATGTGGCCGGCGATGCCGGCTCCTTTCCCGGGCCGGAATGGCGCGCCAAACAGGCGCACATGGCCGAACTGCAGGCCCGGACCGCGGCCACCAACCTCTATGCCGAACTCAAGGGTCGACCGGCCGCCGACACCTTTCGCACCGAGTTGATCTGTATCGTCGACACCCTGGATACCGGTATGCTGGTCTCCCGTTTCAACCGGTTCAGCCTGCTGTTGCCACCCATGCGTCCGTTGCACTGGACCAAGCGGTTCTTGGAATACAAGACCTTTTTGGCCTATCGATGAAGCGTGGGCCGTGTTGTCCGGAGTGAGACCCGTTCCGGCGGTGCTTCCACCCCGCGGTTGACCGTTGCCGACCGGCCCGAGCCGAACTCCCCATTCCCCATTCCCCATTCCCCGCTCCTGGCACCACCCCGGTGCCGGGAGCCGTCTCCCGTACTCTGGCGGTGATTCCCGGCGGATCTTTTTTTAATGAAAAACGACACTCTTGTGACAGGCAGTTACAAGATGGATTTGTTCCAGGAGTTGGCGGATTTTCGTGTTGATGAAATTAATAATTTCAAATTAAAAATTTAACTATAATAATAATAAAATTTTATTACCTGCTTCGGGGCGGTGCTCCCCAGGGGCGGATCATCGTAAAGTTGCCTTTTTTTGCCCTTCATTGTCGGTGGGGCATGGCGTGATAGAGTGCTGTTGGTTAGGATAAACTGACTTTTTTGTGGTATGGGCAACGGGCCGGCGGTTTGGGCCGGTTTCATGCATGGAAACATCGGGATGGTTCCCATACGACCGTTTGGCCCGGTATTGATCAGGTTTTCATGGAGCAGTCACCGAATATGGAACTCAACGTCAGGGAAAAGGTCCTCCTCACCGTTCTTCTTCCCACCGCCCTGTTGACGGGTATCGTTTTTTGGGCCTTTTCCGCCAACGAGTCGGTCTCCGTCCGGGCGGCGGCGATCAAACGGCAGGGGTTCGAACCGGTCCGGGCCGTACAGGCCATGGAGCGGGGGGTGATCCGGGTCTGGCTGGGGGTGGCGGCCGCCACCGGCGGGGCGGAGGAGGTGCGGCGCGGGGCCGAAGATTTCGCTGCCGCCGTGGATCGGTTCAACCGTTCCCTGGAAGGGACCGGCGATCCGGGTGGGGAGCGGACCATGCAATCATTGCGCGCCCGCTTCGATGACTATCTGGCCCTCGCCGAAAAGGGGCTCCGTTCCCAGCCGAAAGGGGGGGTGACGGTTGAAGCGCGGGCCGGGATCGACCGGCGGGCGCAATCGTTGATCGACGCCCTGCAATCGCTGGCCGGGCAACGGCTCGACCAGGGCCGGGACCATTTGGATCGGGTGGTCGGGGAGACCCGCTCCATGCGCGATGGCGTCAGCGTCTTGCTGCTGTCCTCCGGGGTGCTGGTGATCCTGCTCGGTTGGTACCTGTTGCGCACCCTGCTGGGGGGCGTGGCGCGGATCGAAAAGGCGGTCGACGCCATCGCCGCCGGTGACCTGACCGCCCGGGTCGATGTTGCGGGGTATCGGGACGAGATCGGCCGGGTCGGTGGCAAGGTCAATGAGATGGCCGATGGCATGGAACGGTTGATGTTTCTGGTCGCCCTGCACTCCGGCAGCATCACCGCCTGTGCCTCGGAGTTGATCAAAATTCGTGAATTCGTCGGCAGCGATGCCAAAAATACCCAGGATGTGGTGAAAACCATTACCGCGGAAAACGGCAAGCTGGCGGTGGAGGTCACATCGGTCAGCCAGGCCATTGAAAAGGCCACCAACAACATTTTCAGCATTTCCTCCGCCGCCAACCAGGTCTCCACCAATGTCTCCACCATTGCCAGTGGTACCGAACAGGCCAGCATCAACATCTCCACCATGGCCGCCGCCGCCGAGCAGATCACCGCCAACATCGAAGGCGTCAATCAAAGTTTGACCCGGGTGGATGGATCGGTCAAAACCGTCGCCGCCTCTCTACAGGAGATCTCCGGCGCCTTCGAAGGCATCCGGCAAAGTTGCCAGGCCGCCAGCGAGGAGTCCTCCCGCACCAAGGAACACACCCTGTCCACCCATGTCGTCATGGACAAACTGCAGGAGGCGAGCGTGGAGATCGGCCAGGTGGTGAAAATCATCAAGAGCATCGCCGAGCAGACCAACATGTTGGCCCTCAACGCCTCCATCGAGGCCGCCGGCGCCGGTGAGGCCGGTAAAGGGTTCGCCGTCGTTGCCAACGAGGTCAAGGAGTTGGCCAAGCAGACGGCCGATGCCACCAAGATGATCCAGGACAAAACCCGGGAGATCCAGGAGATCACCGAGGATGTCGCCCAGGTCAACGATGCCATCATCAACAGTGCCGAACGGACCGATCAGGCCAACCAGGAGATCACCCGGGCGGTGGATGAACAGTCGGAAACCATTCACAACATCGCCGCCTCGATGAACAGCGTCTCCACCGCCGCCGGCGAGGTGACGCGCAATACCCAGGAGTTGAGCATGGCCGCCGGCGATGTGGCCCGCTCGGCATCGGAGGCGGCGGCGGGGATCGGCGATGTGGCCCGCTCCGCCTCCGAGGTGGCCAGCGCCTCCCAACAGGTGGCCGGGGACAGCGCCGATGCCCTGGAACTGGCCAATGCCATTCTCGAATCGGCCCAGCAGACGGAGGGGGTTTCCCGCGTGGTGGGGGAAACCATCGGTCGGGCCAACAAGACCGCCCGGTTGATGCGCGGGTCGGCGTTTCATTTCGATCGCATGGGTGATGCCCTCCAGGACATGAGCAACGCCCTCTATGCCACCCAGATCGAAATGAGTATCGGTCAGCCGCCATTCAACGTTCGCTCGATCAAGGCGTTTTACCTGTTGTGGCAAAGCAATCTGGAACAGGTCATTCCCGGCCGCATCACCCTGACCCCCGACCGGGTTCCCAGGCCGGAGGATACGGAGCTCGGCCGCTGGATCCAGGAGGACGGACAGACCCGGTTCGGTTCCTCCCCGGTCTTCCGCGCCCTGGTCGAACAGCATCGGGCGGCGCATGAATCGGCCCGGCAACTGGTGTCCCTCATCCAGGCCAAAGGCTGGGAGGGCCGGACCGATGCGGCGGGAATTTTGGAAAGATTCCTGGCCGCCCGCAAAAAACTGTTCGCCCACCTGAACCAACTCTATCTGGGCGAGACCGACCTGAACGGGGAGAGCAAACCGTTTTTTCCCTGGAGTGAACAACTGATCACCGGGATGCGGGATGTGGACCGGGATCATGAAAAGCTGGTCGGCATGGTCAATACCCTGCATCGGGCCATGAAGGCCGGTGAGGGGAAGTCGGTGGTCAGCGGCATTCTCAAGGAGTTGGCGGACTATACGGTGTTTCATTTCGACCGCGAGGAAGCGTATTTCGATCGATACGGGTATCCGGATGCCGTTTCCCACAAGGCGGCCCACAAGGCGCTGGTGGATTCGGTGTTGGACCTGATCAACCGTTTCGAGGCCGGCAATTTTTCCGTGGCCATCGACCTGCTGGCCATCGCCAAAAGCTGGCTGATCGATCACATCCTGGGTACCGATACCAAATTCGTTCCGTTCCTCAAGGAAAAAGGGGTGCGATAGGTTGATTGCCGTTGGTTGTATTCGCGGGTCGTCACAAACGATGGATTTGGAATGGTCGATATGAGTGAATGGGAGCATCGATCGGAAATTTCGGTGGGGCCTTGTTTTTTTGTGTAACGGTGGGTGCCCTTGCGGTAAATTCATATTTGAAACAGGGGGAACCGGAGAGGGGCGAGGATGAAGCGGAGCCGCCGGTCCGGGTCCCCGGGGGGAGGTTCGGGAACCGGTCGGTAACCGCCGAACGGTTTTTCAGGAACCGTCCATGAACACCGGCCGGGGCGTTCATGGACACCGCCCGGTTCGCAGGGCTTTCGAACCGGGCTCTCAAAGGGTCGGGCATGGGTCATTTTTTCTCCAATCGAATCATTGCCGCCACCATTCTGGGGCTGCCCTTTCTGCTGTGGTTGGTGATGATCGGCGCCGGTTTTTTTCATCATCAGGACCTGCGGCAGGCCTACCGGTCGGCCAGTCGGGATCGGGAAGCCCTGGTCCGCTGGATACACACCATCGACCGCATCCGTGAAGCCCAGGTCCATTTCAAGATCCAGGTACAGGAGTGGAAGAACGCCCTGTTGCGCGGTGAACACGATCCGGCGGCCCATCGGCGCTACCTGGAACGGTTCGAGGCCGAGGCCGGCCATGTGAAAATCCTGTTGACGGAGGTGGCGCAACTCCTGAAAGGGGAACTCGGGGCCGATGATCCCCTGTTGTCCGATCTGGATACCCTGTTGCGGCAGCATCAGGAATTGTTGCTGAAATATCGACGGGGACAAACCCTGTATGATCCCGAGGATCACGAAACGATCCACGATATCGACCGGTCGGTATACGGCATCGACCGTCTGCCGACTGCACGCATGGACCAGTTGGTGGTGACCGTGACCGAACGGGTCAACCAACAGTTGAAAACGGCTGCGTTCCGTGAGGAGTCCGCCTTCATGGAACAGCAAACCTTCCGGGCGCTGATCCTGATCCTCCTCGGCATGATCATCTTTCCGGTCTCCATCCTCGGCGTGGTGCGCTACCTGAAATATGTCACCGACCGCGAAACGGCGGCGCAACAGGCCAGTCAGGGCAAAAGTTTGTTCCTGGCCACCATGAGCCATGAGATCCGCACCCCGTTGAACAGCATCCTGGGCATGCTCGAACTGTTGCGGCAGGCGCCGTTGGCGGAGCGCAACCGGGAGCAGGTGGAGATCGCCTACGGTTCCGGCAAATCGTTGCTGTCGATCATCGGCAATATTTTGGACTACTCCAAGATCGAGGCCGGACAACTGCTCCTGGAGTCGACGGTCTTCAATCTGCGCGATCTGCTGGAAGAGACCGTGCAGGGGATGACTCCCCTGGCCCTGGAACGCGGTGTGGCGTTGAACGCCTTCTATCCAATGGTGTTGCCCAATACCATGGTGGGCGATGGCAACCGTCTGCGGCAGATCTTTACCAATCTGATCGGCAACGCCATCAAGTTCACCCCGGCCGGCGGTACGGTGGATGTCCTCGGGGCGCCGGTGGCCCGTGAAGAGGGGTGTCTGGAGGTGATGTTCGAGGTGCGGGACAGCGGCATCGGCATTCCGGAGACGATGCGCGAACGGGTGTTCGAACGGTTCAGCCAGGCGGACCAGTCCACTACCCGCACCTTTGGCGGCACCGGGCTCGGGCTGTCGATCTGCCGTCATCTGGTGACGTTGATGGGCGGGGAGATCGGCGTCGATGACAATCACGAAGCCGAATCCGGGACCATCTTTCATTTTACCATCCGCCTGGAGGAACAGGCCCGGTCGATCGATGTGGCCGATTCACCGCGGCCCGATTTGCGGGATAAGCGGATATTGCTGGTTTCCTGTCGGGGGTTGCTGTCGGCCATGCTCTGTGATGCCCTGATGACCTGGGGGGGGACCTGCCGCAAGGCCCGGGAGTTGGATGTGGCGCGGAAGATGCTCCGTCAGGCGGCCGGGCAAGAAGACCCTTTCGAGTTGATGATCATCGATCAATCCCAAGGGGAGAGGGCGCCGCCATTGTTGCGTGAATTCCCGGGTCTGCGTTACATCCTGCTGACCGATTTTCTCGACCAGGGCCTGGATATGGTCTCGGAGTTGCCGAAAGAGGCCTTGTGCCTGAAAAAACCGGTGACGGTCCAACGGCTGCAAACGGCCATCGAACAGTTGGAGAAGCAGGATTCCCCCCCGGAATCGACCCCGGACGATCGACCGGAGGCGGAGCCTGGCGAGCGGCGCTCGTGGAAAACGGCGAAAATATTGGTGGTGGATGATCAGGTGACCAATTTGAAGGTCACCGTCAGCATGCTCGTCAGCCTCGGTTGCCAGACGCACAACTGTGAAACCGCCGTCAATGGCCGGGAGGCGGTGGAACGGTTCCGGAATGGTCGTTTCGGTCTGGTGCTGATGGATTGTCAAATGCCGGTCATGGACGGTTTCGACGCCACCCGCGCCATACGTGAACTGGAAAAGGATCGACAATCCCGGCCGGTCACCATCGTCGCCCTGACCGCCGATGTCACCAAGGAGTGCCGGATTTCCGGAAAAGAGGCGGGAATGGATGATTTCGTCAGCAAGCCGGTCAGTCTCGATACGCTGAAGGTGACCTTGATGCACCACCTTCCCCAGGATTCCGTCGATGGCAATACCGATCAGCAACAGCGGGAGTTGCGGGAAAACATGCTCTCGACCCTGCACGTCGTCGGTCTGCGGGAACAGGATCTCGATGAGATCGCCCAGATGATCGTGCTGCAGTTTCCGGAGTTGTTGAACAACCTGGAGCGCGATCTCGCCACCGGCGAACTGGAGGTGGTGCGCGCCGCTTCGCACATCGTCAAGGGCAGTATGGTCAACACCCTGTTTCCGGACCTGCGCAAGGAGACCCGGTCCCTGCACGAAAAGGTGGTGGAGAACGACCGGGACGGGGCCATGGTTCACATCGGGCGCATCCGCAAACAGTTCGATCTGATTCAGAAGGTGTTGAACACCTTCATCAAGGAACCGTGATCTTTGGAACGGGAACCGTGGATGGGGTGGTTTTTCCGGGGCCGGTGACCGGGTTGAATGACCGATCGCGGGATGGCCGGGTGTGTGATATGACACACCCGTTGAGGCATTTGCCTCGGTCATCTCCAATATATTTTTTTAATAGCTATTTAATATCAAGTGGTTATCGTCTGGCTTGAAACTTGTAACAAGTGGTGGGGTTACCGTCTACTATGTTTCAAACGAGAGAGAGTCCGACCATGATGAATACCACCGCTCAGGTTTCGTCTTCCCGTACCGTCCCTTCCCGGCAGGGGGATGCCGGCCGTTTGCTCCTCGGAACCGGTCTGGCCATGGCCTCGTTGATCCTGATGCCGGCCCTGGCGCAACGCATGGGTGTGGGGGGCAGTCTCACCAGCGCCATGCGCGTCGTTTTGATGAAGGCTGCCAACCGGGTATGAAAAAAACCGTCCCTGTCATTGAGCCGCCACCGGAGCGTGCCCCTTCCCGCCGCCGAAAGAGCCTCAAGCGCCAACGCATGGCGGCCAAGGTGGGGATGGCCGCCAGCATGGGGGTGTTGCTCTATACCGGTTTGCGGCGGGGAAGACGTTACATGGTCCCGCACGTCTGGGCCGGCCTGGGCTTGATCGGCCTCTCCATCTGGCATTGGGCGCTCTACCAACGCGGCGCCGGTCGTGGTCCGGCCCGTCTCCCGGATCGCCGGCGGACGGCCCTTGGTGATGGGTGAAAAGGGCGATTGATGAAAATCGACCGACGGGTTACAGTAATTCCCGGAAGCCCTTCAGCGGAGTGAACCGTGTCCGAGCCGAGGAAAAATGACGGGAACGGGGTCTGCGACCTGTGTGCCCTGGAAAATCCGTCCCAACCGTTCAACCTGTCGTCCGACGAAGGGGAAAAACGGTTCTGTTGCGAAGGTTGTCTGGAGGTTTATGCCTTGTTGCACGGTATCGACGATCGCCTGACGGATCAAACGGCGGATTCCGCGGTGGGGTGAAAAAACGGTTGGCGAGGGGCGTGACATGAGCAAAAAAATACCCAAAACGGGCGGTCTGTTGCCGGGACACGGGGAACATGGTTCGGCAACGATGGATACCATTGGAAAAGGGGTCATGATGAGTGCTGGTTATAGTGCGGGACGTGGTTTGTTGAGTCGTTTGTTTTCCAATCCCTGGGTCACCCTGGGCATCGGCGTGGCGGTGGGCTATCTGGCCCATAAACATCACAAGGAGATCACCCGGGGCGTGGCCAACATCGCCGACATGGGCCGCGACATGGTGATGGAACAGCGGGAACGGCTGACCGATATCCTGGAAGAGGCCAAGGAGTCCCAGGACGACCAGGCTTCGGAAGCGGCGGTCGCCGGTAAAAAAAGTTAAACCGTCCCTGTCGTGAACGATCCGGTCCGCACCCTTCAGGATCAGGTGATCCTGCTCCACCGGCAACCCGGTTATGTCCGTTTTCTTCTCCCCGAAGCCTTGTGCGGGAAGAGCGCCGAGGTTTGGTTGTGTCAGGCCCTGGAAGGCCGGGAAGGCATCCGCCGGGCCCGGGTCAACCGCGCCAGCGGCAAACTGTCCATCTGCCATCTGGACGCGGTGTGTAATTTTCAGGATGTCGCCCGGCGGCTTGGGGCGGCGGTGGCCGCCATCGCCCGCGGTGAAACCGCCCCCCGGCCAGCCGCGGCGACGGATTCATCGACCCTGCAAAAGTTGAAATCCAAGGCCGGTCGGAGTCCCTTCCTGGCCCGCTGGCGGGGCCGCATCGAGGGGGCGCGCTCCACCCTGGGCATGGTGGCGCGGGCGGCGCGACGCGAGGTCAAACTGCACGAAAACGAGGCGCCGCCCTGGGAGCGGGCCGCCATCATGTTTTTCAACGATATCGCCATCTTTTACCTGATCAAGGTCCACTGGAAGTTGATCACCGAAAAATGGCTGAAATTTCCCATCCGTCATCGCTATGAATGGTTGACGGTCTTTTACCTGCTGTTTTTGACCATCTGGTACAAGAAGAGAAACAAGGAAGCCAAGGGTTGATGCGGATGGAACCGCAACATTTTTCGCTCGTACATCGGTTGCGGCGCCGGGTTCGCGTGCGCGTTCCCAGCCTGCGGGGGGACCTGGAACGGTGTTACGTCCTGGAGATCCTGCTGCGCAAGCGCGACGCCATCAAGGCGGTGCATGCCGTTCCGGCCATCGGTTCGGTGGCCATCCATTTCGATCCCGCCGCATTACCGGAAACCAATCTGCTCATTCTGCTGGACGCCGTCATCGGTAACCTGGGACGGGTACAACGGTCCCGATTGCCGATGGCGCCGGTGGAAAACGAGGGTCCCCTGCGGCAATGCACCGTCGCCGTCGAGGGCATGAGCTGCGCCTCCTGTGGGTTGTTGATCGAACTGACCCTCAATCGCGATCCCCGGGTGGAGTCGGTCACGGTCAACGTCGCCTCGGAAACCGCCACCGTGCGCGGACGCCTGGACCGGGAACAGGTCGGCGCCGCCATCGCCCGTTTCGGCTATCGCGCCTCGGCCATGGATACCCTCGCCCAGCGGCGGTTGTTGGTGGAGCGGGAACGGCGACGGTTGCATGACACCAAAAAACGGGTGGTCCGCGCCGCCCTCCTGACCCTGCCGGTCATGGTCCTGGGCATGATCATGCCCCGGAGTTTCGTGTTGCGCGCCACCCAGTTCGCCCTGACCACGCCGGTGGTGTTCGGGGCCGGACGGCCCTTTTTCTCCAAGGCCCTGACCCTGGCCCGGCAGGGGAGCGCCAACATGGACACCCTGGTGGCCCTGGGCGCCGGCGCCGCCTATCTGCACAGCGTACCCTCCTTCCTGGCCGGCAGCCGTCATCTCTATTTCGAGGCCGCCGCCAGCATCGTCACCTTCGTCCTGTTGGGCCGCAGCCTGGAGGAACACGCCAAGGGCCGGGCCAGCGAGGCGATCCGTAAATTGATCGATCTGCAACCGGCCGTCGCCACCCGCCTGTTGCCGGAGGGCGGCAGCGAGGTGGTCGGCGTCGATGATCTCCGCGTCGGCGACCGGGTGTTGGTGCGGCCCGGTGAGCGTATCGCCACCGATGGCCGGGTGATTTCCGGTCACTCCACCGTCGACGAATCGATGCTTACCGGCGAAAGTTTGCCGGTGTTGAAAGAGACCGGCGACGGGGTGGCCGGTGGTTGTGTCAATGGTCCCGGCGCCCTGACCCTGTCGGTGACGGCGGTGGGTCGGGATACGGTCCTGGCCGGCATCGTCCACATGGTGGATGAGGCGCAATCGACCAAATTGCCGATCCAAAAACTGGTGGATCGGGTCTCCTCGGTATTCGTGCCCGGGGTGTTGGGGGTGGCGGGACTCACCCTGCTGGCCTGGACCGGGGCCAATGGTCAGGCCCTGCACGGTTTGACCAATGCCATATCGGTGCTGTTGATCGCCTGTCCCTGCGCCTTGGGGTTGGCGACGCCCACCGCCATCATGGCCGGCACCGGCCGTGCCGCCGACCGCGGCGTCTACATCCGCGATGGCCGCAGCCTGGAGACCGCCGCCAAGTTGACGACGTTGATTTTTGACAAGACCGGCACCCTCACCGCCGGCCGGCCGCAGGTGACCGATTTCATCAACCTGTCCGATCACGGGGAACGCGATCTGCTCGCCTGGGCGGCCTCGGCCGAACACCCTTCGGAACATTTTTTGGCCCGGGCGGTGGTCGCCCATGCCGCCGGCGTGGAGATCATGCCCGATACCGTCACCGCCTTCCATACTGAGCCCGGGGGCGGGGTGACGGCGGAATTGGCCGGCCATCGGCTGGCCCTGGGCAATGGGCGTTTTTTGTCCCGGTTGGGGATCGAGGGATTGCCGGAACTTACCGGGCGGGCCGACGAACTGGGACGGGCCGGGCGCACGCCGGTGTGGATGGCGGTTGATGGCCGGGTGGCGGCCTTGATCGGCATCGCCGATCCGCCACGCCCGGAAGCCGCCGCGGCGGTGGCCCGTTTGCATGATCTGGGGGTGAAAACCTGCATGGTGACCGGCGATGCCCGGGCGCCGGCCGAGGCGGTGGCGGCGCGTATCGGCATCGATGAGGTGGTGGCCAGCGCCACGCCGGCGAAAAAACTGGAAATCGTCCGTCGCCTGCAGGAAAACGGCGAGGTGGTGGCGATGATCGGCGATGGCATCAACGATGCCCCGGCCCTGGCGGCGGCCGATGTCGGCATGGCCATCGGTACCGGCACCGACATCGCCATCGAAACCGCCCCCATCACCCTGGTCGGCGGCGATTTGGCCCGGGCCGCCGAGGCCATCGACACCAGCCGCGCCACCTTGAAAATCATCCGCCAAAACCTGTTCTGGGCTTTCGGCTATAACACCCTGGCCATCCCCTGGGCGGCCATGGGCCGGTTGAGCCCCATGATCGCCTCGGCGGCCATGGCCTTCAGCTCGGTGTCGGTGGTGGTCAACTCCCTGCGGCTGCAACGGCGTTAGCCGATTTTTTTTCCAAACACGAGGGACGATCATGCACGATCACATGTCGATGGCCATGAATGCCGAATTCACCTATGCCATGGCCTTCATGATGGGCATTTTGGGAAGTGGTCACTGCCTGGGCATGTGCGGCAGCCTGGTCTCCGGTTTTTTTCTCCGATTTCCTGGCGGCCAGGGGATGCGGGTCGGTCTGATGCCGGTGGCCGCCTACCATTTTTCCCGCATCGGCATCTATATTCTCATTGGCATAGTGGCGGCCATGCTCGGGGCGGTATTGGTGCAGAGCGGCCAGTTGGGCACCGCCCAGGGCATCCTGCAACTGTTGGCCGGCGTCATCGTCATCGTGCTCGGCCTGGATATCCTCGGCCTGCTCCCGTTTCGAATTTCGGTCAACTTTTTGCCCACAAGCTGGACCCGGGGCCTGTTCCGGAGCGCTACCCGCAAAGGGGCGGTGGCCGGCGCCTCGATGGGCGGCGTCGTCAACGGTTTGATGCCCTGCAGCATGACCCTGGCGGTGGCGGTCCAGGCCACCACTGCTTCGGGGGTGACCGATGGCGGATTGATGATGCTCGCCTTCGGCCTCGGCACCCTGCCGGCCATGGTGTTCGTCAGCGTCGTCTTTGGACGGTTGGGCGCCCATATTCGCGGAATTTTGCTGAAAGTTGCCGCCCTGTTCGTCATCGGCCTGGGCCTGGCCACCCTCTATCAGGGCGTCGGCAACCTGCAACGCATGGCCGCTCCCGAATCCACCCCCGCCGCCCATGGGGATCACATCCCAGCCAGTGGGGGTATGAAACATGAGGGGATGGATCCTGAAAACGGAGCGGCCACCGGACAACCAGCCCAACCGATGCCGACCATGGATCATGGTCACCAGGACCACCAGGGGATGAATTCCGAACACGACGGCCACGCCCAGCCGATGCCGGCCATGGAGCATATGGGGCATTGAGTTTTCAAGGGGATCCCGTTGCCAAACGGGATCGGATACCGTCCTGTCCCCCGCCGGTGATCCGAACGGCGGGGCCGGAAGGGCGATGGCAGGACTTCAAAGACACCAAACTCCGATTATTCATCGAAACTGGACACCGTTTTCCGCTATGATTTCGAGGGGTTGCTATTCCTCATCTTGACATGACGAACCACTTCTCATACGATGCCCTTCCTCTTTGTATTGGGGCTGATGAGGATTTAAGGTGTGTGATGGGGTGAGTGAATATGAGTGGTTTCAAAGGCTATGTGGCCGATATCGGGTTGGTTGCGAAAAATTTGCCCCCCCTCCTGCCTTTGACCCATTCCACTCTGGCCAACGGGTTTGAGGCGATCTTGAACGATCGCTGTTTGACACCGGCTCATTGTAAATTTTTCAAAAAAAAGTTAGTGTACCTCTTCTATGGTCGCGCCGCATTCAGGGCGTTGCCCAAAAAAACAGATTCGAAAACCCATGACACGCCGGCCCTCTACCCGGCCTGTATTTTGCTTGATTCCCGTCAATTGCCAGCCATGGATGGACAATTCCCCTTTGACTCAGGGGCCTACATGAGTGGCCGTTTGGGTGCGAATCTGCCGGAAGGGTCTATTGAGGCGTTTGTCATGCACGATGACATACTCTGCCTGCCACGCTGTGTTTTGGCTTTTTATGAAGACAATGAGGCGTTTCATGATGGGCGTCCACGGGAGCGGTTGCTCAAACCGAGTACCTGCGGGGCGGTTTCCAACTATCATGACCTGCTCAAATCCCGAACAGCCAACGCCATCGATGATCGGGCGAAAACACCCGAGGTGCGTGTCAATCAGTCCATCCCTTTGACCAGAAAGACCGTTTTGCGTCTGGTGGCGCCCAAGGCATGGATGGAACGGGAGTTTCTGTGGACCGCCATTGAAGCCCTGGACTTGAAAGATAAAGTCTCCTTTTATTCCAGCAGCTTGTCGACGCCGGAGGAACATATGTCGGCTTTGCGTCAGAAGGTGGCGGATATTTTGGTGGCCATGAAATTGTTGCCCGATGATCGGGCTTTGGCGGCGAGGTTGTATTCATGAGACTGGCCGGTTTCCTGGCGCCGGTCCCGGATGGGCCGGCCTTTTTGCATCCCCTGTGGCGGGAACCGTCGGCCGACGACCTTTTTTTGCATCGTATCGGCGATGCCGATGAAATCATCGCGTTCACACCCATCGACCGTTCCCAGGCCGATGCTTCCGGACTGTTCGTTAAAAAACCGAGTTCTCTGTCCAAATCCGCCAATTTGGGAGCCCGGGCTCCCTTGGCTTTTCGTTTTGTCGATGGTTCGGTGGTTTGTGGGTTGCCGCCGGTCCTGTTTCCACGGTTGCGCGACGCCCTGCCGGATTTAAAGGATCGGCCGTTGTTGCAGTTTGATGTGTTGCTGCAACTCCAGGATGAGGAGCAACTTGACGAAGCCCTCGACACAGGGTTCGATTTTATCAAAAAACGCTACACGGCAGAGATGGCCGGCGAATGGCGGCAAGAGGCGCTGTCCCGGCTGCACTGGTTGCGCCATCGACCCTCCCTGGGCCGGCCTTCCGGTCATCCCGGCATGACCATCATCGACCGGAGCTATCTCGAAGGTCTGGCTGCCGTTTCGCCAAATCGGGTGCGGGATTTTTTGCGGGGCGGTTTGCCGGATTGCCGGTTGTTGTTGGATGAAACCGTATTGCCGCGCCTGGAACTCGCCGAGCAGGGCTTGGCGGCGGTCGATCGGCATCGTGCGGTATTGTTGACCGGAGCGGCCGGGGTTGGCAAGACCACCGCCTTGTTGCAGATCGGTTTGAAACTGTTGGCCCGGGGTCCCTGGTCGCAAGCCCTCTGGATCGACTCCGACCGGGCCGTTCCCATCGCCCTGTTGAAAAAATCGTCCGATCCGCTGCTGTTGCTGGTCGATCAGGCGGATCGTTGCCGGTTTTTGCCGAAATTGCTGGCCTATATGGAGAGGTATCGGGGTCAACGCGGGGACCGGCTGATCGGCACGGCCCGTCTCGGTGAATGGCGTCGTGCCCGTTTCCACTGGAAATCCGGTGTTTCTCAACCTCATCGGCTCCAGGCCGGTCCTCTGGATGACTCGGCCATTCGGCAACTGGTCGAACCCATTGTTACCTTCGCCGCCACGGAGACGCCCATCAACGTCGATGCGGCGGCCGAACGCCTGCGGCGGGCCGATGCCCGTGATCTGCTGACGGCCATGATCCTGGCCACGCGTGGCAAACCCCTGGATGATATTTTGCGCGACTTGATCGCGCGCCTCCTGAAACGGGACGATGGGCCAAAGCTGGTTGCCCTGCTGGGGGCGGTGGCGGGCCTGGAAATCCGTCAAACCTGGGACGGTCGCAGCCAACCGGCCACATTGACCTTGTTGCGGGAAAGCTTTCGTTACACGTCCACGTCTTTGAATTGGGCCATGGCCGGCCTAGATGGGGAACTGACCCTGGTCCGTCAAAATCGTCGGACCAGGCGGGATGAAGAATTTATATTCCAGGAGGTGCGCTGCCGCCATCCGATCATCGCCAGCACCCTCTGGCGTCTGCTGACCATGGGACCGGAGGCCCCGCTGGACCCAGTAGCGTTGGATGAAGCCTTGTTCAAGGGGGCAGCACGGGCCTGTGGCTGCGGACGTTTAGGAATCCAGGAGGAGACTTTTATTTCGAATCTGCAGGAGTTTAGGGCGAATGGGTGGCTGGAGGAAGCAACTTGCCAGTTGTTTTCCTTGACTCCAGATCGCAGTTCGTGTGATTTTTGGATGACGCAGTTTTGGGATAACTATGAGGGGAAGCGTCAAGATTCTGGCCTTTTGAAAGAACAAAGCAGTGCAAGTTGTTCGTATGCCAGTAAGAAGGATAATGGTGAAAAATACAGGCTCGTTTATGCGTTAAGCACCAAAAGTCAAAAAGGAAAAGATATGAATATTTTACAGTCAATTGTGAGTATGGCTAGTGCTGCAAGGCGAGAAGGCCAACCAGCGCAGTCAGGAATAATGGATGGGCTGCTTGATGGAATTAAT
Organism: uncultured Magnetococcales bacterium; assembly: GCA_964344355.1. Taxonomy (GTDB): domain Bacteria; phylum Pseudomonadota; class Magnetococcia; order Magnetococcales; family CAYFNE01; genus CAYFNE01. The sequence goes on along the minus strand of CAYFNE010000015.1, from coordinate 39,023 downwards.
ACGCTTCTTGAAGGTTACCAAGATCCAGATCCAACTCGGGTTTGGACTCTCCATAAAGTGGACGGTGTGCATGTTCACCTTCATGATTCATCACTAAGGAGAAGGGAGCCTCCTGTCAATATTTCTGAAGGGTTGATTGGTGAGGTAATTAAAAATGGAATAAATTTTAAGGTATATCCAAATGCTCCTAGCCATAAAAGTTATAAGGAGGGTTGGCCGAATACAAAATCAGAGATGATTCATTTGATACGTGATGCTGGTGGAGAGTGTATTGGGGTAATCAATATAGAAAGTGACTACAATCTGGATTTTTTTTCGCGTCACGATGAGTTGGATGAGTTTGTTGTTAATGAAAGAAACAAACGGCTTCAGGATGTTGTGCAAATGGCTGCCGACATACTGTCTCCAGTACTTCAAGTAAACTCTTGTAAAGAGCTAGTAGAAAATGGCGCGGACTTGCTGGAAGAGCTTCACGTACTGTTTAGAGATCAGTTTTTCCAGTTGTCAGTAAATAATTTGTTTCATTGGCTATCGTTGAGAACGAATATCTATGCGGCTGGTTTTTATATTTCTAGTGGAGTTGCTGGGCAGGCAGGAAGTGACAAGAACGGCAATAATACAAAAGGGCAAAACCAAGCATGTTGTTATAATCTTATTGCTCAGCGTTCTACAACTCAATATCTACCGGATGATAGAATCTTAAGCCCAAGGCTTCCTGATATAGTAAGAGGGAAGTGTGATTTGTCGGACTACAATTATCCGACCGTTTATGACAAAAGTCAGATGCAAAATTTATTTGGAGATAGTTTTGATCAATTTTTTGATCAACGTCCAGCTCCCTCACAGGCCTATTTTGTTTCAGAGCGCATCCTTATGGATCTGGGATTTGGTGGAACAGTTTTGCTTATTATTATTCCACACAACAGAGAGCGTGAAAGGTTTAAACCGCAAAGTTGTCTTAATTTTTTTAAAATACTGAAAGCGTTTTATACAATCAATCTGCGAGGTAAGGCACTAACTACCTACCAAGAGATTGACGAAAAGATAACGAAGGTGCTTATAGCGTCACAAGAAGAGGGGTTAGAGTTGCAGCCAGCTTTGGATGATGTGGCAACAGAAATTGCGGATATTACATCAAGTAACTTTTGTTTGATTTATCTTGAAAGTCCTGAAGGGAAAAGAGAGGCTGAACAAACTTTTTTTTCAACTGTCGGCTCTGGCCCAGGTACAGTAGAATTTGCTAAAATTATGATCCCAAAAGAATCGTTACTAGGTGATGCTTTTAAAACCAAAACGATGCGGACTTATGTTCCAAATTTGCTTGAAGAAGGTGTTAATGTAAGTCTTAGGGCTAGAGAGTGGCTGGTGAATAATGGTTTAAAAAAGCCAGAGGCGTTCATAAGATTGTTTCATTATGGGGGGCCGAAAAAACCGCCAGCAGGAGCTATCGTGCTTGTACGTGATAATGAGATGGAATGGCTCGTTAGGCCGCGTACTGTTCAAAAAATTCTTGATAGTTGTGCTTCTCCGGTTGCAAATATTTATATCAGTAAAACAAGAAAAATACTAAATCGCAGTCTATTTGGAACCTACCAAGCGTTTTTTAAGCACTATCCGAAGCTGGTAAAGGGGGACAATTTTAATGACAAATTAAAGTCGTTTTACAATATAACGAATGATTTGCTTGGTTCTTCGTTAAAAGAGATTGCAGGTTCCTCCGTTTTTGTTGTATACTGGTGGGACAGTGGAAATTTCCAGATCCATCCGAGTCTTTTTGATGGTGTTGAGCCTGAGTTGAAAAAAGAAGGAGCTCCAACATTCGTGTATAATAAGGGTTTGACTGGCAAGGTAATAAAGTATTCCCCTTTCCCGGATCCATATTTGTTTGTCCCGTTTGTTGATATGTATGATGAGGGGGACGAAAGCACAAAAAAGCATTTGGCTGATTCGTCGCTTGAGCCATCGAGTGAATGTAGATTGTATTGGGATGGTATGTTTGGTTCGAGAGAGAGGTTTTTTATAGGTGTACATAAAAGATTGAAACGAGACTTTCTGTTGTTAGTTATAGGAAAAAGAAACAGGTCAAGTGAAAAACCTGTATTTAATCCTGCGCTGGCTAGAGAAGTTTTGAGGAATTTGCTTGAGAATATCTCAAATCAGTTTACAGTTGTATTTGAATCAATGGTTGATCAGATTCCAAAAGACGAGAATGATAGTAATGTTTTGCTTTCTGAGATTTTGAAGGATAGCGGTTTGAGGAGGGAGGATTTGGACCGGATACGGCTTGCTTTTGATCAAATTAATGTTGATCAGCAAGGTGAGTTTGGCAAGGAGTTGTGGCAGAAAGTAGAAACCGCAATCGGATCCAAGAAGCATACCGTTGGGTTGGTTCAGTGGGTTGCAAAAATGCTTTTATAGAAGTTGAACAATGTGGCTGTTTTCCATCTTTGACGATAGCGACTGAAAAATGATGAACAATGAAATTCCTGAGTCTATTACACTTAAGCTGAATGCGCGTGCACATGAGCTAAAAAAAAGTGGGCATGATGTCATAAATCTAGCTTCAGGGCAGCCAGATTTTGATACTCCAGACCATATAAAAATGGTAGCAATTAAGGCAATGATTGAAGGGGACACAAAATACACTGATGTTGCTGGTGTTAAAGAATTGCGAGAGGCGATTATAGAGAAATACAAAAAAGAGTATGGATTGGTCTATGGTTTGGATGAGGTGTTAGTGTCGTTTGGAGTGAAACACGCAATTGATAACCTGTTTTCAGTTCTTGTTCAGCCAGGAGATGAAGTTGTCCTTCCAAATCCATACTGGGTTTCTTTTTTCGCTCAGTGTGTCAAAGCAAAAGCAAAAGAAGTTATTCCAGGCGGGAGAGACAAAAATATCCTAAAAGTTACAGCGGAAGATATTGAGAGGGAAATCACTCAAAAAACCAAGCTCGTCATATTGAACTCTCCATCAAATCCAACAGGATTAATATACTCTAGTTCTGAGTTGAGGGCAATTGGTGAGATAATAATGAAGAATGAGGGGGTGTATATTGGAGTTGATGAGATATATGAGAAAATCATTTTTGATGATTATTCGTACAAATCGTTTCTTCAGGTGAATCCTGAATTGAGAGAGAGAACGTTTATTTTTAATGGAGTTTCTAAATCATACGCTATGACAGGCTGGAGAATAGGGTATACACTTGGTCCGTCAAAAATTATTCAAAAAATGAAAAAAGAGCAATCTCATGCAACCTCGTGCACAGTTCCCTTTGCTCAGCAAGGGGCCATTACGGCTATATCAGATCCAAGGTCAGAAGAATTTGTGAAACGGATGGCAAAGATATTTCAAAATCGTAGAAATAGTGTATGCAGAGAACTTGAGTTAATTGACTTGCTAAGATTTAAAAAGCCTCAGGGAGCGTTTTACGTTTTTCCTGATGTTTCAGCCTTTTTTAATAAAAAGACTAAGTCTGGGAGAAAGATAGAGGATTCGAGCGACTTGTGTTACTATCTTCTTGAAGAGTATTTTTTGGTCGTTGTTCCTGGGCAAGGTTTCGGAAATAAAAATAATGTAAGAATATCTTTTTCTGTTTCAGATGAAGATTTAAAAAGAGGAGTTAGTAAGTTGAAGGATGCTCTAAAGGAGCTTGTATAGAGTCTACCCCTCCAAATACCCCCGCGCCACCTCGGCATCGTCGAAGGGGTGTTTGCCGCCGGCCGTGATCTGATACCGTTCATGGCCCTTGCCGATGATGAGCACCGCATCGTCGGGAAAGGCGGCGTCCAGGGCGTGGTAGATGGCGATGCGGCGGTTGGGGATGTCCAGGCAGCGACCGCCGGATTCCAGGCAGCCCTTGAGGATGGTGTGGCGGATTTGCGACGGGTTTTCCCGGCGTGGGTTGTCGTCGGTGACGATGGTGAGGTCGCCGAGACGGCTGGCGATGCGGCCCATGGGCAACCGTTTGCCGGGGTCCCGATCGCCGCCGCAGCCGAAAACGGTGATCAACCGTCCCTCCGGCGTCAACTCGCGGGCGCTGGTCAACAACCGTTCCAGGGCGTCCGGGGTGTGGGCGAAGTCGATCACCACCGCGAAGGGTTGGCCGACCTGGATGGTCTGCATGCGTCCCGGTGGTGGGCGGAACCGGCCCAGGCCGCGGACGATATCCGCTTCCCGCACCCCCAGTTGCCAACAGGCCGCCGCGGCCGCCAGGGCGTTTTCAACATTGAACCGTCCGGCGGCGGGTATGGAAACCGGTACCGCCTCACCGGGGGTGCGGAGGATGAAACGGGTTTGCTGCCAGCCCAGGGCGACGCCTTCGGCAGAAAAATCAGCGGGAATTTCCTCTGAATCATCGGAAAAACGGATCACCTCCGGCCGGTTTTGTCCCGGCCTCGGTTTTTGACAGCGGTCCGCCAACACCTGCCCCCAGGGGTCGGCGGCGTTGATGACCGCCGTCTGCGGACCGTGTTCCAGGAACAGGCGCGTCTTGGCGGCGAAATAGGCCGTTTCATCTTTATGATAATCCAGATGATCCCGGCTGAGATTGGTGAACAGCGCCAAGCGCCAGGGGGTGCCGCTGGTGCGGTGCTGGTCGAGGGCGTGGGAGGAGACCTCGGCGATGACCGTGTTGCACCGATGGTCCCGCATCTCCCGCAGTATGGCCTGGAATTGCACCGGATCGGGGGTGGTCAGGGGATTGGGCCGTTGTTGACCGGGATAGCGGATGCCGGTGGTGCCGATCACCCCCACCCGCCGGCCACGGCGTTTGAGGATCGATTCGATCATGGCGGCGACGGTGGTCTTGCCGTTGGTGCCGGTGATGGCGATGGTCTCCATCCCCCGGCCCGGAAAATCCTGAAAGGCCGCCGCCAGATGCGCCAGGGCCAGGCGCGGGTCGGTATGATGCAGCTCGGCGATGTGTCCGGGAATGGCGCCGGTGACGATTTCCGGCAGCGGACCGCCATCGTGCAGGATGGCCACCGCCCCCGCCGCCAGGGCCTGGGGGATGAAACGGCGGCCATCGGTTCGCACCCCCGGCAGGGCGGCGAACAAAAAGCCCGGTTCGATGGTGCGGGAGTCGGCGCTGATGCCGGTGATGGAATAGTTCGGTCCCAGGTGTTTGACCCCGGCCCGGGCGGCCAGGGTACGGCAATCCTTGTGCTGTGTGCGGGTACCGTTCATTCCAATATCAATCGGGTTTGACCCTGTTCATCCCGTTCCAGTTTTTGCACCATTCCGGAACCACGGATGGCCGGCACCTGGCCGGAGCGGCTCAACGACTCCAGGGCCTCCAGGAGACTGGTCCCGACCAGCGGGTGTTCCCCTTCCTCCTCTGCCGTTTTTTCCCGGTCGTCCTTGCGGGCGGTTTTTTTCGGTTTTTTGGTCGGTTTCGCCGTGGGTTCGGCCTCGCGCATCGGTGGAAGGGCCAGGGGGGTGTCCTCTTCCGGGAACAGGGAGATCAACGGCAGGACCTCTTCGGCGATTTCGCGGAATATGGGCGCCGCCACCTGGCCGCCATAGTATTTGCCCTGCGGTTCGTCGATGCCGACGAATATCACCAGATGCGGATCGTCGGCGGGGACGAAGCCGACGAAAGAGGCGAAATAGAGTCCTCTGACGTATCCTTTACCCGGTACCGCCTTGCGGGCGGTGCCGGTCTTGCCGCCCACCGTGTAGCCGGCCACCGTGGCCCGGGGGGCGGTCCCCTCGGGTCCCACCACCCGTTTCAGGATGCGCCGGAGTTGCGCCGATGTTTCCGGTTTGATCACCCGCCGCGGTTCTCGCCTTTCCGTCGGGATCAATCGGTCATTGCGGATGATGCCCTTGACCAGCCGGGGTCGATGCAACAGGCCGCCATTGATGGCGGCCGCGGCGGCGGCGGTGAGTTGCAGGGGGGTGGCGGTGATGCCATAACCATAGGAGCGGTTGGCCAGGCCCACCCGGCGATAATGGGTGATGTCGGGAATGCGGCCCCGCGCCTCATAGTTCAACTCCACCCCGGTGGGATCGGCGAAACCGAACCGGTAGAGATACTCCTCCAGGGTGGGATTGCCCAGTTTCAGTCCGATCTTGGCGGCGCCGACGTTGGAGCTTTTTTGCAGGATTTGGCTGACGGTGACAAACTTTTTGCCGCGGTGAAAATCGCGGATGGTGCGGTCGCCGACGCGAAATTTGCCGCCATGGATGTTGATGATGGTGGTCGGCGTGACGACACCGGCGTCCAGTGCGGCGGCGGCGGAAAAAATCTTGAAGGTGGAACCCGGCTCGAAGGTGTCCATGATGGCGCGGTTGCGCCGTTCCCGGGCCTCGCTTTTGCGTAGATTGTTGGGGTTGAAACCGGGTTGATTGACCAGGGCGAGGATGTCGCCGTTGCGCGGGTCCAGGATCACCACGGTACCGGTCTTGGCGCGGCTTTTCTGCACCCCCTTGAGCAGGGTTCGATAGGCGATGTATTGAATGGTGGTGTCGATGGTCAGGGAGACGTCGCTGCCGGGTTGCGCCGGGGTGATGGTCTGTGCCATGGGCATGGGCCGGCCCAGGCGGTCCCGGGTGATCAACCGCACGCCGGGGGTGCCTTGCAGATCCTTTTCGAAGGCCTGCTCCAACCCTTCGACACCGTTGCCGTCATAGTTGACGAATCCGATAATGTGGGAGGTGATCTCGCCCAGGGGATAGAATCGTTGGCTTTCGGGGATGAAAAACAGGGCCGGATTGTTGAGCAGGCGGATTTTTTGGATGGCCGGGGGTGGCAGGCGCCGTTTGAGCACCGGAAAGGAGCCGGGCCGCGCCTTGCCCAACCGTTTGCGCAGCAGGGCGACATCCATGTCGATCAAGGGGGCGAGCTGATTGGCCAGTTGCCGGGGATTTTCCACCTGGTCCATATCCACCGACAGGGCCTTGACCGGCAGGCTGATGGCCAGGGGCCGGCCATTGCGGTCCAGGAACCGGCCCCGGTGCGCGGTGGCCACCACCCGTTTGCGATGTTGATTGTCGGCCCGTTTTTTCAGGGTGTCCCGCTGTAAAACCGTCAGGTCCAGGGCGCGGATGGCGAGGATGACGAAGGCCAGCATGAACAGGCCGGACAAAAAATAAAGCCGACTGACCGGATTGCTTTCGGGAGGGGGCGGGCTGGTCCGGAGCAGGGGCGCCGCCGGCCGCACCGGGTTGCCCTTCGGGGTCGACCGCACCGGTTTGCCCTTCGGGGTCGGGCGGGGCTGGGGCTTGTCGGCCGGGGCCTTTTTCCGGATGGGCCATTTGAAAGGATTTTCCAGCTTCGGCAGGGAGAAGGAGCGCTTTTTCTTCGGCGTCGATTTTGGACGGTTGGGACGGCCTCCGGCCTTTTTCAGACCGGCCTTGCCCAACAAAGTGGGGTTGGGACGATTTTTTTGGCTGCGGGGTTTCATCGTTCGATCATCCGCCACTGGTCGGCGCGCAGGGGCATCATGCCCAACTCCATGCGGGCGCGGCGTTCGATGGTGTTCATGTCGGTGCGGGAAACCCACTCCACCTGCAGGGCATGTTCCTGATCCAAAAGCTGCGACTGTTTTTTCAAGGCTTGACGCCATTCACGGTGGGTTTCCAGCATCCACATGCGCGAGGCGACGGTGATGGCGGCCGTCAAGACCAGCAGGGCGGCCAGCACCGCCACCAGAAACCAGTGGGATTTCAAACCGTGGTCCCTCTGTTGGCGGTGATCGTCCGCCGCCGTTCGTCCCCCGGTGGTGGCCGGACGTTGGCGATGATGGATTCCGGGCGCCGTTCAATGATGCGCATGCGGGCGCTGCGGGCGCGGGGATTGTGTCGAACCTCCTCCGGTTGCGGGACGATCGGTTTGCGGGTGATGAGGCGAAACGGGCTGGTGACCGGCATCGGCGGCAACAGGGCGGCGGGTCCTTGCACCGGCGGCCGCCAACCGCTGGCCCGGCGGAACCGCTGTTTGACCAGACGGTCCTCCAGGGAGTGAAAACCGATGACGACGATGCGGCCGCCGGGGGCCAGGGCCGCCAGGGCGGCGTCGAGGCCGGCCTCCAACTGCTCCATCTCCCGGTTGACGGCGATGCGCAGGGCCTGGAAAACGCGGGTGGCGGGATGGATCGCCTTGCGTTTACCGGGCAGGATCCGTTCCAGCAGCGATGCCAGTTGCCGGGTGCGGGTGAAGGGTTGTCGTTGGCGGTCCTGGACGATGGCCCGGGCCACGCGGCGTCCGTGGCGTTCTTCGCCATAGCGGAAAAACAGCTCCGCCAGCTGTTCCTGGCCGAGGGTGTTGACCAGATGGGCGGCGGTGGGTTCGTGGTTTCCGTCGTCCGGATTCATGCGCATATCCAGGGGGCCGTCGGTTTGAAAGGAAAAACCCCGTTGTGGCTCATCCAACTGGTTGGAAGAGACGCCCAGGTCGAACAGAAAACCGTGCGCCGCCGTCATCCCTTCCCCGGCCAGCACCGCCGGCAGATGGCTGAACGGGGCGTGTACCAGGGTGAACCGTTTGTCGATCCGGCCGGTTTCATCATTGGCCGCCATCAATCGCCGTCCGCGTTGAATCGCCTCCGGATCCCGGTCCAGGGCCAGCAACCGACCATCGTTGCCCAACCGTTCCAGAATGGCCAGGCTGTGGCCGCCGCCGCCGAAGGTGGCATCCACATAGTGGCCGTGCGCCAGTGGCGCCAGTCCGGCCACCGCCTCCTCGGCGAGAACGGTCCGATGTCCCCGGTCGGGGGCGCTGTTGGCAACGGAGGAGATGTCGATGATCGTTACGGCCTCCCGACCGGTCTGGGACTGGGGCTGACGACTGGCCGGGTAATTCGCCCGAACGATCACTCAAGTATACTCTTTTTGAGTATGGGGGTGTCAAGATGGCGTCTGTTCCATCCATCGAATGGCTGGCGGACGGCATTGGGTCTGGACATGACCTGATTTTCATCCATGTTGGTGAAGCGTGAATCCGATTTGACAGTCAAATGCCCGGCCGGGGGAACGTTCGTGTGGTTGGATTGATTTGATCCGTTGAAATCAAATGGAAAATTTCTCCAGATGGCCGTGGAGCGAAATTTTGTTCAATCTTCGCGTAAAAAGCGCATATTCCACAAGGTTGGTTCGTGATATGATGGTCGGGACGATTTCACCGTCAGTGGTTTGAGGGGGGCTTGACGGTTGCCGGCTGGCAAAGAGTGAAAATCATTCGTCTCTTCGGGCATGTTGATTCGGTTGGCATTATTGAAAGCGGGACGCGGAACCGTTTGCTGGCCTGCAAATCGATGTGAATTACAGCTTGTGTTCATTGAAATATTTTTCACGTCCAGGATTGGAAAACCATGGGCCCCATACCGGAACCAATAAAAAACAGCCACCGACGCCGCCCTTTGCCGGGAAAGACGGTTGCCGGGAAAAAACCGGCCGCTGCGGCCGGTCCGCGGATCGATGGCCGTTGGGGGTGGTTGGTGGTTTTGTCATTCCTGCCGGCGTTCATGATATCGTCCGGCCTTCGGGCGGAAGCGCCGTTGATTTTGGCGGTCCATCCCTATCTGCCGGCGCCGGAGTTGATGGAACGGTTCACCCCTCTGGCCGATCATCTGGCGGCGGCCATCGACCGGCCCGTCGAGGTCCGGGTCGGCAAAGACTATGAGGAGCATGTGGCGTTTATCGGTCGGGACCGGGTGGATATCGCTTATCTCGGGCCGGCCTCATTCGTAAAACTGCTGGATCGCTATGGGGAAAAGCCGATTTTGGCGCGTCTGGAAATCAAGGGCCGGCCCTTTTTTCAAGGCAAGATCATCGTTCGCCGGGAGAGTTCCATCAGCCACTTGCCGGATCTCAGGGGAAAACGGTTCGCCTTCGGTGATCCCGGGTCCACCATGAGCCATCTGGTACCCCGTTACCTGTTACAGCAGGCGGGGATTGATGCCGGTTCCCTCGGGGGACTCCAATTTTTGGGGGGGCACGCCAATGTTGCCATGGGGGTGTTGATGGGCGATTTCGATGCCGGGGCAGTGATGGAGGACGTGTTTTATGAGTTTCAGTCCCGGGGGCTGCGGGAGTTGGCCACCACGCCGCCGATCTCCGAACATGTTTTCGTGACCCACAACGGTCTGTCGCCGGCGATCATCGACCGGCTCCGGCGGGCCCTGTTTTCCCTGCGGGAGAGTGAACGTGGACGGGCGATCATGCGTGGCATCAAAAAAAACATGACCGGTATGGTCCCGGCCCGAACCGCCGACTACCGTAATCTGCGCACCATGCTGGACAGCTTGGCCAAGGCCGGCGTTTACGAATAGGCCCATGTGGTTCAGACACCTTTTTCACCGTTCCTGGCTGCAGCTCCTGTTTCTGGGGGGGTGTCTCTCCGGTATCCTGGTGTTCCATGTTTTCCATCAGGATTTTGAGAATCGGGAACAGGTTCGGCAACGGGCCGATTCCGAACTGCGCCTCATTCACAGCGTGGTCGGACATGATCTGCAGAAAGGGCAATACCAGGCCATCGAACGGTTCGTGATCGAATGGGGCAGCGGTCATGCGGATGTCATCCAACTCAGTGTCGTTGGCAAAAACCGTTTTGAACTGGCCCGTTATACCCACCCCACCCGGGTGGTGGATGCCGACAGTCTCACCATCCACAAGGATATCAGCTACTCCTACCAGGGTTCGGCCACGTTGATCCTGGTCAAGGATATCATCCCGCTGAAAGAGAAACGGTACCGTTTGATCGGTGCGTCGATCCTGGTGGGATCGTTGATCTTTCTCTCCTTTTTTTATGTCATCCGTCAAAGCGACCAGCGCCGATCGGAAACGCTGTTGTTGCAGGAGCAAAAGGAAAAACTGGACCGGACCAACGAGGCGTTGATCCGGGAGGTTGAAACCCGTAAACGGGTGGAGGCGGCGACACGCCGGGACCGGGAGTACCAGGCGGCCATCGCCGCCCTGTTGCGGGTGGCCATCTCCCCCTTTCCCTTGGATATCCTGTTGCAGGATGCCCTGCGTGTCATCCTGGAGCTGCCCTGGTTGTCGGTTCGGTCCGAAGGGTCGATTTTTTTGTTGGATGAATCCAGCGGCGAACTGGTCTTGACCGTATCCGTGGGCATGTCGGCGGCGGTGAAAACGGCCTGTGCCCGGGTTTCCCCGGGCCATTGTCATTGCGGTCGCGCCGCCGCCAGCAAAAAACCGGTGTTTTCCAGCGCCATCGATGCCGACCATGAAACCCTCTATGAGGGGATCGTCGACCATGGTCACTACGCGATCCCCTTTCTGCATCGCGGGCAGGTGTTGGGCGTTCTCAACCTCTACCTGGAAGCCGGCCATCCCCATTCGGTGGCGGAGGAAACCTTTCTGTTGTCGGTGGCCAACACCCTGGCCGGTCTGGTTCAGCACAAACGGATGGAACGGGAAACCCGCCGTCTCAACGAGAGCCTGGAAAAACGGGTCCAGGAGCGCACGGTGGAGCTGGCGGCGGTCAACGAAAAACTGAGGGCCTCCCTGGAGTCCCAGCAAAAGATGCAACATCACCTGGTGGAGTCGGAAAAGATGGCGGCACTGGGGGGGTTGGTGGCCGGTATCGCCCATGAGATCAACACGCCGTTGGGCATCGGCATCTCCGCCTCTTCGTTCATGGACCTGGAGGCCGGGCGCTGCCAGGAAAAAGTGGCCGCCAATTCCCTGAAGAAAACCGAGTTGCAACGCTACCTGAAGGATTTTTGCGAACTGTCGGGCCTGATCCAGGCCAACCTGCAACGGGCGGCCAAGCTGGTACACAGTTTCAAACAGGTGGCGGTGGATCAGGCCAGCCGGGAAATCCGCCGGTTGAACCTCAAGGAATATTTCAACGAAATCATGTTCAGCCTGCGTCCCCGGCTCAAGGAGAGTGGTGTCGAGGTGATCCTCATCGGTCCGGACGATCTGGTGGTGATGAGCGATCCCGGCGCCTTGCCGCGCATCCTCGCCAGCCTGGTGAAAAACTCCCTGGCGCATGCCTTCGAACCCCGGGGCGGCGGGCGCATCCGCCTCCATTTCATGCGTGACGGCGGGCGGGTGTCGATTTTCTACAGCGACGACGGCAAGGGTATGGACGAGGCGACCAGGAATAAAATCTTCGATCCGTTTTTCACCACCGCCCGCGCCCGGGGGGCCATCGGCCTGGGCCTGCACGTCGTTTTCAATCTGGTGAGCCAAAACCTGGGTGGCAAAATTCGTTGTGAGAGCGATATCACCGGAGGTACCCGTTTCATCATCGATCTGCCCAACCACCATATCCAGGACGGAGGCGGCGACGCGCCCGCCACCGATAAAGGCCGGGAACAATGGACGACGAACTGAAATTCGCGCCGGAACCGGCGGACGACGGCGGCGAAAACCTGTTGCCGCCATGGCAAGTGATGATCGTCGATGATGAACCGACGGTGCATCGATTGACCATCCGCATGCTGGACCGTTTCACCTTCGAAGGCCGGGGTGTGACCTTTCTGCAAGCCTTTTCCGGGGGGGAATGCAAACGGTTGCTCAAAACCCATCCGGAGGTGGCGCTCATCCTGCTGGACGTGGTGATGGAGAGCGATCATGCCGGGTTGGAGGTGGTTCGGCACGTGCGCGAGGTGATGAAAAACATATTCGTGCGCATCATCCTGCGCACCGGTCAGGCCGGTTTGGCGCCGGAAATGAAGGTCATCTCCGACTATGACGTCAACGATTATCGGGAAAAGACCGAGCTGACCATCACCAAACTGGTCACGTCGGTGACGGCGGCGTTGCGTTCCTATCGGGACCTGAAAAAAATCGAGACCCTTGCCGCCTCCAACGATGCCCTGGAGGATATGGTACGGATGGTCAATGAGCGCACCGCCGCTCTGAAGGTGGCGCGCAAGGCCGCCGATGCCGCCAATCAGGCCAAGAGTGAATTTTTGGCCAACATGAGCCATGAAATCCGCACGCCCATGAATGCCATCATCGGCATGGGGCACCTGTTGAACAAAACCGGACTTACCGCGCAGCAGCGGGACTATCTGTCGAAAATCCAGGTGGCTTCCAATGCCCTGTTGCACATCATCAATGACATCCTCGATTTTTCCAAGATCGAGGCGCGGAAGCTGCAACTGGAAACCGTCCCTTTCGACCTGGAGTCGGTCCTTGAACGGGTCAGCGATCTGATCGCCGACAAGGCCCGGGAAAAGGGGGTGGCGTTCATGGTCCGGCTGGCGCCCGACCTGCCCGGAGGGTTGATCGGCGATCCATTGCGCCTGGGGCAGGTTCTCACCAATCTGATCAACAATGCCGTCAAGTTCACCGAAAGCGGCGAGGTGGACATCTCCGTGGAACCGATCCATCTCTCCGGCAATTTCGCCTGGTTGCGGTTTTCGGTACGGGATACCGGTATCGGCATGTCACCGGAGCAGATGGCCAATCTGTTTCAGGCCTTCACCCAGGCCGACACCACCACCACCCGTAAATTTGGCGGTACCGGTCTGGGCTTGACCATCAGTGAACGGCTGGTCGGCATGATGGGTGGAAAGATCGATGTGGAGAGCCGGGCCGGCGTGGGGACCCGGTTCTTTTTTTCCGCCGCTTTTGGCGTTCAAAGGCAACCGTTGTCGATTCCCGGGGCCGGGGAGGGGGGAGATGTCGACCGGTTGGAGACGGACCTGAGACGGACCATTGCCGGCACCCGGGTGCTGGTGGTGGAGGATAATCCGATCAATCAACAGGTCACCCGGGAAATATTGCACGGCCTCGGGGTGCGGGTGGAACTGGCGGTCAACGGCGCCGAAGCGTTGGAGCGGTTGCAGTCGGCCGGGGAACCGTTCGACCTGGTTTTCATGGATTTGCAGATGCCGGTCATGGATGGCTATCGGGCCACCGAAAAAATTCGTGCCATTCCCGCCTTCCGCCAACTGCCGATCATCGCCATGACCGCCCACGCCACGGTGGCCGACCGGAAAAAATGTCTGGCCATCGGCATGAACGACCACCTCGCCAAACCCCTGGAACTCGATGCCCTGTACGGGAGCCTGGGCCGCTGGCTCGGGTCCACGGCGGGCAACGCCACCGTTTCCGTCGCCGACGCGCCGATGGCGGCGCCGGGGGATGTCCGCCTGCCCGATCGTTTGCCGGGCATCGATCTCCTTTCCGCCTTGCGCCGGTTGCGGGGCAACAGCCGTTTGTTGGTCAAATTGATCGGGGATTTTTGCCAAAGCAACGTCGATGGCAGTGAAACGATCCGTCATCTGCTGCGTAACGGCCGTCTGGAGGAGGCGGCGTGCCGGGTTCACACCATCAAGGGTACCGCCGGCAACATCTCCGCCAACGGCCTGTCGGAGGCGGCGCGCACCCTGGAACGGTCGATCCGCGCCGGTGTCGACGGGGTTGGCACCAGGGTCGATTTCGAACGGTTTGAAAAATTGTTGCAGCAGGTGTTGGCCGCCGGCCGCCAGTTGGCGGCGTTGCGGGAGGGGGCGGAATCCGAAACCCCGGTCCCGGCAACCGCCCCCCCTCTCCCCGGAGTTGGCCGCCCGTTTGCGTCCTTTGTTGGGCGATCTGAAAAATTTTTTGCGGACCCATGATCTACAGGCCAAACGGCAATTGGAGATCATCGCCCCCCTCGTCCAACGGTCGCCCCTGGGCGAACCGTTCGCGCAGGTGGAACGGTCGGTGCAAAAACTCGACTATGCCGGCGCCCTGCGGGCGTTCGACGGACTGGAAAAACGGTTGGCCGAATTGGCATGAGGGCTTTTTCCCCGGCTGAAATGGCGGTGGGAGGTGATGAACGATCGGCCGGTGGTGATCATCGATGCGCCTCTTTACAGGAGGGGGTGACCCTTTTTTTAAGTTGTTTTAACCACCGCTCCTCTCACCGCTTGCCCAGCGGTGTACTTTCCTGTAAATAGATCGGTCATTATGGATAAAATCATCGTTCGTGGCGGAGATCGTCCCCTGCACGGCACCATTCCCATCAGCGGTGCCAAAAATGCCACCTTACCGGTGTTGGCGGCGACGCTGCTGACCGATGGCAAGGTGCACCTGTCCAATATTCCCCATCTGCGGGATGTCACCACCATGTTGGAGCTGCTCGGCCAACATGGTGCCGCCATCACCGTCGATGAAAAGTTGGGCGTCGAGGTCGACAACGGCGCCATCACCAATTTTCGCGCCCCCTACAGCCTGGTGCGGACCATGCGCGCCTCGATCCTGGTGATGGGACCGCTGCTGGCCCGGTACGGTCGTGCCGAGGTCTCCCTGCCGGGGGGGTGTGCCATCGGCTCGCGACCGGTCAACCTGCACATCCAGGGATTGCGCGCCATGGGGGCGGATATCGAGCTGGATGGCGGTTATATCCGCGCCCGTTCCGACCGTTTGCGCGGCGCCCGCATCACCCTGGACCCGGTCACCGTCACCGGCACTGAAAATTTGATGATGGCCGCCACCCTGGCCGATGGTCGCACCATACTCGAAAACGCCGCCCGGGAACCGGAAGTGGTTGATCTGGCCCGCTGTCTGATCACCATGGGCGCCCGCATCCAGGGGGCCGGCACCAGCACCATGATCATCGATGGCGTCGAAACCCTGCACGGCGGTGAACATGACATCATGCCCGACCGCATCGAAACCGCCACCTTCCTGGTGGCGACGGCGGTCACCGGCGGTGATGTCATTCTCACCAATACCAATCCCGACATCCTCGAAGCCCCCATCGCCAAACTGCGCGATGCCGGTGTACATATCGAGGAGGTCGGCGGCAAACAGTTGCGGGTATGGGTCGATGGCAAGCTGGGGGCCGTCGATCTGCAGACCGGCCCCTATCCCGGTTTTCCCACCGACCTGCAGGCGCAGATGCTGGTCCTGAACAGTCTCGCCACCGGTACCGGCATCGTCACCGAAACCATCTTCGAAAACCGGTTCATGCATGTTTCCGAATTGCAACGCATGGGCGCCAACATCCAGGTGCGTGGCAACACCGCCCATGTGCGCGGGGTGGACAAACTCCACGGCGCGCCGGTGATGGCCACCGATTTGCGCGCCTCGGCCTCCCTGGTGCTGGCCGGTCTGGCGGCCCACGGTGAAACCCTGGTGACCCGGGTCTACCACATCGACCGGGGTTATGAACGCATCGAGGAAAAATTGCTGGCCCTGGGCGCCGATATCCAACGGTTGAGCGATTGACAGCTGACCGGCCGCGGCCGGTATCGACCCCTTGTCACACATCCTTTGCGGAATCACCATGACCATGCCAACGATACAACGCCTGGATAGCGGCCAGACTGACTTTGAAAGCCGGTTTTCCCGTTTGATCCAGTGGGACGAGGGTGACCAGGCGGCCATCGAATCCCAGGTGGCGGCCATCATCGACCGGGTGCGCCGGGAGGGCGATGCCGCCCTGATCGACTATACCGAACGGTTCGACCGCCTGACCCTGACCGCCGACACCATGATGTTTACCATGGCGGAGATCGATGCCGCCGTCGCCGAGGTGGACGCCGAGGCGTTGACCGCCCTGGAATTGGCCGCCCGGCGCATTCGGGAGTACCATGAGTGGCAGATGCCGAAAATGGGCGTGTCGCAATATCGTGATGGAACCGGCACCCTGCTCGGTCAACGGTTGAGTCCGCTGGCGCGGGTGGGGCTCTATGTGCCCGGCGGTCTGGCCAGCTATCCGTCGTCGGTGTTGATGAACGCCATTCCCGCCCGGGTGGCGGGGGTGGAGACCCTCTCCATGGTGGTGCCGACCCCGGACGGGGCGCTCAACCCCCTGGTGTTGGCCGCGGCGCGGATTTCCGGTGTCGATGTCATCTATCGTCTCGGCGGCGCCCAGGCGGTGGCGGCCCTGGCTCATGGCACCGCCACCGTCCAGGCGGTGGACAAGATCGTCGGTCCCGGCAACATCTATGTCGCCACCGCCAAACGGCAGGTGTTCGGCCAGGTGGGCATCGACATGATCGCCGGACCGTCGGAAATCCTGGTGATCGCCGATGCCGGCAACGATCCGGCCTGGTTGGCGGCCGATCTGCTCTCCCAGGCCGAACACGATGAATCGGCGCAGTCGATCCTCATCACCGACCATCCGCCCTTGGCCGAGGCGGTGGTCACCGCCCTGGGCGACCATCTGGCGCGGTTGCCGCGCCGGGCCATCTGTGAAAAATCCCTGGCCGACCGGGGCGCCATCATCACCGTGCCGAACCTGAAGGAGGCCTGCGTCCTGGCCTCGCGGGTGGCGCCGGAACATCTGGAGTTGGCGGTGGACCGGCCCGAGGAGCTGCTGGATGACATTCACAATGCCGGCGCCATTTTTCTCGGTCGCCACACGCCGGAGGCCATCGGCGACTATGTGGCCGGCCCCAATCATGTGTTGCCCACCAGCGGCACCGCCCGGTTTTCCAGCCCCCTGGGGGTGTATGATTTCATCAAACGCACCAGTTTGATCGGCTGTACGGCCGAATCCCTGACCGCCATCGGTGGCGCCGCCTCCCGTCTGGCCGATCGGGAGGGGCTGGGGGCGCATCAATTGAGCGTCGATCTGCGCCTGGCCGGCGAGGAGTGAGGAGGGAGCATGGATATTGACGAAGAGTTCGACGACGGCGACCGCACGGCGACGGTGAAACGGACCACCGGCGAGACCGAGGTGCAGGTGGCCCTGAACCTGGATGGCGGTGGCCGCTCCGCCTGTGAAACCGGCATCGGTTTTTTGGATCACATGCTCGACCAGTTGGCCCGTCATGGCCTGTTCGACCTGACGGTGCGGGCGGCGGGCGATACCCATATCGACGACCATCACACCGTCGAGGATGTCGGCATCGCCCTCGGGCAGGCCTTTCGCCAGGCGTTGGGGGCGCGACGTGGCATCCGCCGGTTCGGATCGTCCCTGGTGCCCCTGGACGAGGCGCTCTCCCGGGTGGTGGTGGACCTGTCCAACCGGCCCTCCCTGGTCTGGCGGGTCAACTTTCCCGGCGAAAAGATCGGCGCCTTCGACTGTGAACTGTTCAAGGAGTGGTTCGCCGCCTTTGCCGGCAATGGGGCGATGACCCTGCACGTGGAAAGTTTTTATGGCGACAACGGCCACCATATCGCCGAATCCTGCTACAAGGCCCTGGCCATGGCCCTGCGCGATGCCTGCGCCATCGATCCGCGGCGGCGGGATTCGGTGCCGAGCACCAAGGGTACGTTGTCCGATTGATCAATACGTGAAAAAAAGGCTTGCGACATGATCACCGTCATCGACTATGGATCCGGCAATCTGCGCTCCGTGGCCAAGGCCCTGGAGTCGGTGGGGGGAACGGTCACCGTCAGCGGTGATGTGGCCGATCTGCAACGGGCCGGCCATCTGCTGTTGCCCGGCGTCGGCGCCTTCGGCGATTGCCGGCGCAATCTGCTGGATGCCGGCCTGCTGGAACCGATCCTGGAACATGTGCGCCGGGGCAAACCGTTTCTCGGCATCTGCGTCGGCATGCAGCTGTTGTTCAGCGAAAGCGAGGAGTTCGGGCGTCATCCCGGCCTGGATTTGATTTCGGGGCGGGTGGTGGCTTTCGACACCGAAATGGCCGACCCGGCCGATTCCCGCCGTCATCTCAAGGTGCCGCACATGGGTTGGAACCCGGTTCGGCAGGAGAAGGAGCACCCGCTTTGGCGGGGTATTCCCGATCAATCCTATTTTTATTTCGTCCATTCGTTTCACGGCCGGCCCGATGATGCGGCGATGATCGCCGGCCGTTGCCACTATGGCGTGCCGGTCACCGCCGCCCTCGCCCGGGACAATCTGTTCGCCACCCAGTTCCACCCGGAAAAAAGCCAAAAGCATGGGTTGCGTTTGTTGAAAAATTTCATTGGATGGCAGCCATGATCATCATACCCGCCATTGACTTGAAGGATGGCAAATGTGTGCGCCTGGTCCAGGGCGACATGAACCGTGATACCGTCTATTCCGACGATCCGGCCGCCATGGCCCGCCATTGGCAGGATTTGGGCGCCGAACGGTTGCACATGGTCGACCTCAACGGCGCCTTCGCCGGCCAGCCGGTCAATGCCGGGGCGATCCGCGCCATCCTCGGCGCCCTGACCATCCCGGCACAGTTGGGCGGCGGCATCCGCAATCTGGCCACCATCGAGGCCTGTTTTGAAATGGGCTTGCGCACCGCCATTCTCGGCACCGTCGCCTGTCGGGATCCGCAGTTGGTTCACGAGGCCTGCCGCGCCTTTCCGGGCCGTATTTCCGTCGGCATCGATGCCCGTGGCGGCATGGTGGCGGTGGAAGGTTGGGCGGAGGTGACCGATATCCGCGCCCTGGACCTGGCGCGCCGCTTCGAGGATGCCGGGGTGGCGGAGATCATCTTTACCGACATCGCCCGGGATGGCGCCCTGACCGGCCCCAACATCGCCGCCACCCGCGCCCTGGCCGAGGCGATATCGATCCCGGTCATCCTCTCCGGCGGCATCTCCCGCCTGGAGGATGTGCGCGAAACGGTGGCCAACGGTGGCCCCTTCGCCAACGGCGGTCGCATCTCCGGCATCATCACCGGCAAGGCGCTCTATGATGGCCGCCTGGATTTCAAGGAGGCGGTGCGGGTGACCAGGGGCGGTTGAGAAAAATCAACCGGACTTCCGGCTTGCGATGATTTCCAGCCCGGTCGGTATCACCGCTTGCGCGGATTGGCGGTTTTTCTCCCCTGTTGAGATGGACGGATGCTGCCGGGGGAGAGACAGCCGGCGGCGCCGGTACCATGACAGGAGACACCACCGTTGGCGGCGGGGCGGTTGTTGGCGGCGGTATGGTCGGTCGTACGGTTGCGAACACGGGCATGGAGTGTGGGTAAATTCATGATGGTTTCCTTTTGTCTCTCTTTTTGATCGAGTGGTTGGTGGATGCGTCAGGACCATTCCGGTTCACCGGCCTTTTTTCACTGGTCCCGATCCCGGATCGGTTTTGCAACCCGGTTGTCCTTCTCTTTGTTGAACCTCATCGCAAATTCGTTGCCGTCATCACCGGCTGGTCAGGGGAGTCGGCGTGGATCATCAAGCCCCGCAACTGAAACCGCTGAAATGATTTTCGAACAGCATCACGTCCAATTGATCCCTGACCTGGCTGCGGGTGTTGAGGGTAGCCGGGCTTTTGGTGGAAAATTTTCGGCGCCGGGCGTGGATGGCGTCGCTGCTGGTTCCCTTGTGGCTTTTCTCTTCGTTTCGAGTGGGCACGGTCTGCTCCTTTTTTCAATGGTGTCGTATGCCCTTTTTCGGACGCGCCTTGCCGGTAATCCGAAAGGATGGGAAGCGTTGTTGACATGAAGTCGAACTTGTTTTCATGTTAGCATATTCAATGCCAAAGCATGAAGGACACCGTGGCCGGTCTTTTGTCGGTGCGGGTCTGGCGGGAGGTG
>CAYFNE010000015.1:0-18580 GCA_964344355.1 uncultured Magnetococcales bacterium | reverse complement strand
GAGGTGAAAAGGGCAAAAATTGCCGTTGGTTTTCGTCGTTGGGTCATTGAGGGCGGGATGGTACTGTTCATGGGTGGGTGCGGTCGGCCATGTTGAAAAAATACCGGGTTTTGATGGTTCTCCTGCCGTTGGTCATGGTCGGCTGTTGGCGGGTGGACGATCTGTTCCGAGTGGTTGGTTGGGTCATGCGTGACCAGGCGACGGTCGCTGAACGGCTGGCACAATATGGAGAGTCGGCCCGTGAGCGGTTGCGTCCACATTTTCAGGCGGTGGGGGTGGCCTATCCGCCGAAGGAGGTGGTGTTGGTCGGCCTCAAGGCGGAAAAACGGTTGCAACTCTATGCCGGTTCCGGGGCGGGTCAACCCCGGTTCATCCGTTCCTGGCCGGTATTGGCCGCCAGCGGCGGCGTCGGTCCCAAACAACGGGAAGGGGACCGGCAGGTCCCCGAAGGCCTTTACCGTATCGATTCCCTCAATCCCAACAGCCGTTTTCATCTCTCCCTGCGGATCGATTACCCGAATGGGTTCGACCGCCGCATCGCCGCCGGCGAGGGGCGGAAAAACCTCGGCGGGGATATCATGATCCACGGTGCCGATGTCTCCATCGGTTGCCTGGCCATGGGCAATCCGACCGCCGAAGAGCTGTTCGTGCTGGTGGCCGAAACCGGTCACTCCAGGGTGCGGGTCATTCTCGCGCCGGTGGACTTCAGGAACCATCCCCGTTGGACCCCGCCGACACACCTGCCGGCCTGGACGGCGACGCTTTATCGGGATGTCCGCGCCGCCCTGGCGGTTTTGCCCATACCTGCTTGAAAGTGTCGTTCTACATGCGTAAAATGTATAATGTATGGGTAGCGGAGATACCGACATTTCGAACCATTCGGCGGGGACGTAACCCCGCCCTGCCATGGATATGCGTTTTTATTGGACAAATCTGAAAATTCCGCTCACTCCGGTATCCAGTGGTTCATGGTTGTCGTCCGGTCATGAAAATCATCTTACACCGAATGGAAATGGTAAAGATGGGTGATCGGTCCCTGTCGGACGCATCTTGTTCACCTTTGCGTTTCATCCCTTTTTCAAATGAGTCATCCACCTGTGAAACCCACCTTCTCCCTGGTTCATGATATCCTGCTCATCGATGACCAGGAGCTTCCCCACATTCTTTTGCGTCGTATGTTGAAAGGAGAGCCGGACCTGAACCTTCTCTCCTGTAAGAATCCCACCGAAGCGACAATGATGATAAAGGATGTGAAACCGTCGACCATCCTTCTGGACATCATCATGCCGGAGTTGGATGGCTTGACGCTGCTTCGTCACATTCGCAGCGCAAAGGATATCGATTCAAATTTGTCCATCATCATGCTCTCCACGGAGGACAAAGCTGAAACGAAGGCCGAAGCATTTCGCAACGGTGCCAATGATTTTTTGGTCAAACTCCCTGAAAAGGTGGAAATGCTGGCCCGGATCCGCTACCACGCAACCGCTTTCATCAACATTATATACAAGCGGGAAGCGGAAGAGTCCTTGAAGAGGGCGCACAAGGATCTGGAGCTCCGGGTGGAAAAACGAACCAGGGATTTGCATCTGGCCAATTTGCGGATGCAAGAGGAGATACGGGAACGGAAACAGGTTGAGGAAGCGTTGCGAACCGCCCAGGAAGAACTTGAAAAACTGGCCTATTACGATGCTTTGACCAACTTGCCCAATCGGACCATGTTTCAGGACCGTATGGAACATGAGATCCAGTTCGCCAACCGGAACGACAGGCTGATGGCGGTCTTTTTTATCGATCTGGACCGTTTCAAACATGTCAACGACTCCATGGGGCACGCGGCCGGGGACCAACTTCTCCAGGAGGTGGCCAGCCGTTTGACCGCCTGCGTCCGTAAATCGGATACCGTGGCGCGGCTGGGCGGCGATGAGTTTACCGTCATTCTCGCCGATGTGGATAAGGAAGAGAACGTTGCCCATGTCGCCATGAAAATTATTGACAGCATTTCTGAAGCCATACCTCTTCAAGGCAGTGACGTGTTCATCGGCGCCAGCATCGGTATCGGTCTGTTCCCCATGGATGGGAAGGATTTCGATACCCTGACCAAAAATGCCGATACCGCCATGTACAAGGCCAAGGAGGCGGGGCGGGGAAACTACAAGTTTTACAAGGAGGAGATGAACTCCTGGGCGGCTCATCACCTGACTTTGGAAGGCAATCTCCGGAAGGCCGTGGAAGAGGAACAGTTTTTGGTCCATTACCAGCCCCAGGTTGACCTGGGTGACAACAGTATCATTGGTGTGGAGGCACTGGTCCGCTGGCAACATCCGAAATATGGCATCGTTGGTCCCACGGAGTTTATCTCACTGGCTGAGGAGAGCGGTCTGATCGTCCCCCTCGGAAAGTGGGTCCTGTACGAGGCGTGCCGACAGGCGAACGAATGGCACCGGATGGGATTGCCCCGGGTATCGGTGGGGGTCAATCTTTCCGCGCGGCAATTCCGTCAAGGTGATTTACTGGAAACGGTCGGGAATATATTGGATCGGACCGGCCTGGAACCGGAATGGCTCAATCTCGAATTGACCGAGAGCGTGGTCATGCAGGATACCCGGGTGGCCCTGGAAACGCTTCGCAGCCTGATAGATATGGGGATCAAGATTTCCATTGATGATTTCGGTACCGGCTTTTCCTCTTTGAGCTACCTGAAAACCTTTCCGTTCAGTATGTTGAAGATTGACCGCTCCTTTATCCTGGACATTCCCGATGACGCGGACAACGAGGCGATTACCATTGCCATTATCAGCATGGCAAAAAGTTTGAATATCCAGGTCATGGCGGAGGGGGTCGAGACCCAGGCGCAACGTGAATTTTTGAACAGGCACGGCTGCCGGATCGGCCAGGGATTCCTGTATGGTAAACCGGTCTCTGCTGAAAAAACGGAAAAAATACTCAGGGACAGCGCAGAGGGTTAGTCCGTCATCTTTCCCAAATACCGGATCGTGTATCGTAATGACCCGACTGTCCCGCGAAATGGCGGGGAGATGCTACCCGCTCTGGAAACAGATCACGGTTGCTGTTTTTCCGTATAGCGATACCAGGCCAGCATTCCAAGACCGAAAATGGCGGTCAGAATGGCGATCATGACAATGGTCCACATTTTCAAGACTCCCTTGGAATGGTTGCTAAACCAAGGCCAACCAAAAACAACGACACGAAGATGGCGAGGACGCTACCCGTCAATGGCAGATCACCCTTTACCATTGCACCAATGGCGACGGTCGTCAATAAACGCTTCCTGAAAGTACGAATTCCCCCTTCCCGGAAGCGTCGGGAAGGGGGAATGGTGCCTCATTCAAGGAGCATCAGGCGGCCTTGGCGCCCGAATCGGGTTTGACCTCTTCGTATTCGGCGTTTACCACGTCGTCGTTGCCGGTCCCGGTCGAGCAGGAGCCGGTTCCGCACGATCCATTGTTGGCTGCGCCCCGGGCGGCGGAATCCTTGTAGATCGCCTCTCCCAGTTTCATGGAGACCGCCATCAAGGCCTGCACCTTGGCCTCGATCGCTTCGGCGTTGTCGCGGTTCATGACCCCTTTGAGATCCTCCAGGGCGGTTTCGATGGCCTTCTTCGTCGCCTCATCCACCTTGTCGCCATTCTCCTTGAGGCTCTTCTCGGTGGTGTAGACCAGAGAGTCGGCCTGGTTACGGGCGTCGATCAGCTTCCGTTTCCTGGAATCCTCCGCCGCATGCGATTCAGCATCGCGCACCATGCGGTCGATCTCTTCCTGGCTCAAGCCACCGTTGGCCTCGATGCGGATGGACTGCTCCTTGCCGGTGCCCAGGTCCTTGGCCGAAACCTGCACCAGGCCGTTGGCGTCGATGTCGAAGGCCACCTCGATCTGCGGCATGCCGCGCGGCGCCGGGGCGATTCCCTCCAGGTTGAACTGGCCCAGCAGCTTGTTGTCGGCGAACATCTCCCGTTCGCCCTGGGCCACCCGCACCGTCACGGCCGGCTGGTTGTCCACGGCGGTGGAAAAGACCTGGGACTTCTTGGTCGGAATGGTGGTGTTCTTGTCGATCAGCTTGGTGAACACGGCTCCCATGGTCTCGATGCCAAGGCTCAAGGGGGTCACATCCAGCAACAGCACATCCTTGACCTCGCCTTTCAAGACGCCGCCCTGAATGGCGGCGCCGATGGCCACCACCTCGTCGGGGTTGACGCCCTTGTGCGGCTCCTTGCCGAAAAATTCCGTCACCACCCGCTGCACCTTGGGCATGCGGGTCATGCCGCCCACCAGCACCACCTCGTCCACCTGGGAGCTGGAGATGCCGGCGTCCTTCAAGGCCGTCCGGCACGGCTCCAGGGTACGGCGGATCAATCCATCCACCATGGACTCCAGCTTGGCCCGGGTCAGATTAACGTTGAGGTGTTTCGGGCCGCTGGCGTCGGCGGTGATGAAGGGGAGGTTGACATCGGTTTGGCTGCTGTTGGAAAGCTCGATCTTGGCCTTCTCCGCCGCCTCTTTGAGGCGTTGCAGGGCCATGGTGTCCTTGCGCAGGTCGATGCCGTTCTCCTTCTGGAAGGCGTCGGCCAGATGGTCGATGACCGTCTTGTCGAAATCCTCGCCGCCCAGAAAGGTGTCGCCGTTGGTGGCCTTGACCTCGAACACCCCGTCGCCGGTCTCCAGGATCGATACGTCGAAGGTGCCGCCGCCCAGGTCATAGACGGCGATGGTGCGACCGCCCTTTTTGTCCAGGCCATAGGCCAGGGAGGCGGCGGTGGGCTCGTTGAGGATGCGCAGGACGTTGAGGCCGGCGATTTTTCCCGCATCCTTGGTGGCTTGGCGCTGGGCGTCATTGAAGTAGGCCGGCACGGTGATCACCGCATCGGTGACCTTTTCGCCCAGATGATCCTCGGCGGTCTGTTTCATCTTGGTCAGAATCATGGCGGAGACCTCGGCGGGGCTGATTTTGCGCCCATCGGCCTCCACCCGGGCGTCGCCGTTGTCCACCTTGACGATCCGGTAGGGGACTAGGTCCAGGTCCTTCCGGGTCATGGGGTCATCAAAGCGGCGGCCGATCAGGCGTTTGATGGCGAACAGGGTGTTGGCGGGATTGGTCACCGCCTGCCGTTTGGCCGCCTGTCCCACCAACCGTTCGCCGCCTTTGGCGAAGGCCGCCATGGAGGGGGTGGTGCGGGCCCCTTCGCTGTTTTCGATCACCTTGGGATCGCCGCCGTCAATGACCGCCACGCAGGAGTTGGTGGTTCCCAGGTCGATGCCGATCACTTTGCCCATTTTTAAATCTCCTCATCCCTCTTTTGTCGAAACATTGAAGCCCGGACAGCAACCGGACACGCAATGACCCTGTCTTTGCCGGTCAACCGAAAAACAGCCACAACCGGCTGGATTGTTTGATGAAACGCTTTGATTTCAGCGTTCGATGCACGGGATATAAGAAGGCAGGTTCCGGTTTTCAAGGAGGGGATGGCGATTTTTTTTGCGGTTTGGTGGAATTGGGGAGCCGTTCAGGTCCGGGAAAACCATGCCAATGCCTCCATATCGGCCTCCTTGAGTTGAAAACCGGACTCGAAAAGGTCCAGGCAGGCGGCAACGGCGCTGGGGTCATACCAGAGTCCCGCCTTGGCGGCGACCTCCTCCAATGTGGTCCGCAACGGCCGGGCGGGTCGGTAGGGACGGTGCGAGGTGAGGGCTTCGACCACATCGGCGACGGTGATGATCCGCGCTTCGAGCAAAATTTCCCCGTCGCGCAATTGTTGGGGATAGCCGGACCCGTCCAGGTGTTCATGATGTTGCAGGGCGATCCGGGCGGTGGGCCAGGGAAACTCAACGGGAGAGAGGATTTCATACCCTTTGTGGCAATGGATGTGGAGGTAGTCCACCTCCTCTCCCATCAATCGGCCCGGGCGGGAGAGAATTTCAGCCGGCACGGCGATCTTGCCGATGTCGTGAATCAACGCCCCGAAAAAAACACTTTCAATGCGTTGATCTCCCAGCCCCATGCGTTGGGCCATGGATGCCGCCAGATGGGCGACCCGTCGTTGATGCCCGGCGGTATAGGGATCACGGATCTCCACCATGCGGGAGATGGCCAACACGGCCTGCAACAACGTTTTTTTGGTTTTTTCCGTGTAGGCGCGCCGGACTCGTATGGCTTCCTTGCGTTCGGTTATGTCCCGCAGGTAGGCCATGAAAACCTGCCCGCCTCCGGGGCTGACGGATATCACCTCCAGTTCGGCGGGAAACGGCGAGCCGTCCGCCCGCATGGCGAAAACTTCGACCCGCTTGCCGAGCATCCGTCCCGCCTGACCGCCTGCGACGAGGCGGGCCAGGCCCTTTTCGTGAGCGGAGCGTTGGTCAGGCGGGAGGAGCGTGGTGGAGACGGGCTTGCCGATGACATCCCGGCGACGAAGACCGAATATCGTCTCGGCCGCCGGATTGAAATCAATGATCCTTCCCGCCTGATCCATGGCGATGACGCCGTCCAGGGCGCCCTCGACCAACGCCCGCAACCATTCGGATGACGGATCCCCTTTGGTATGGCTCCGAGGCATGAAAACCCTCCGTGATGACCCCCTCCATCAGATGAGCCATTCTATCACTACTCCAGGGTTTGAGGTTAAAAAAACAAGGTGATTATCGCCAACCTTCCCATGTACACCGTTCAAACATCCCCTTGTAGGAGCGAGCTTGCTCGCGAACGGGAGATGCGTAACGGTCCGTTTTCCAAAGGTTCGCCAACAAGCCGGTTCCTACGGAAGAGGTTTTTTGGCAAGGGTGTCTGAACGGTTACCTTGCCATCGCACCCCATACGGTACACGAAAAAGCCGCCCATGAAGGGCGGCTTTCGGGCGCGACGTCTCCTGTCCGGACAGAGGCTGTCGAAAGATTGTCGACCGCCCCGCGCGGTCCATGGAGGGACCGCCAAAACGCGCAGTTACTTGAGAGCCCGGCTCAAATTCCCTTCGAACCGGGCGACGTCCAGAAACGCCATGAATGGCGTTTCTGGACGTTCTCTCAAAGAGAGACGACGTTTTCGCAGGCCAAGCCTTTCTGACCCGCGACCAGTGTAAACTCCACATGCTGTCCCTCGGAGAGGGATTTGAAGCCGCTGGCCTGGATGGCCGAGTGATGGACAAAGGCGTCGCCTTTACCGTCACTCCGTTGAATGAAGCCGAAGCCTTTGTTGTCGTTGAACCACTTGACGGTACCGGTTTCACGGTTGCTCATAATTGATAACTCCTTGAAAAACATGGAATGGTGTTTGGCGCCATGTTGAGGCAGAGCCACGGATCGGGAACAGCGGCGGTGAAGTCATGTTTTCCAATAGGTCCGACCGGAAACCGCGAGCGGGACTGGATCAGGAGTACGGGAAGGACTGCAAAGAGGCTGGTAATCGTGTGCTAGACGTGCTTTCAAAAGACATCCAAACTTGATGTGAGCGAAAGAATACGCTGATTTTGGAAATAGTCAAACAAAATTTGAATTAATTTTATTTCCATCCATCGCGACGATTTGTTTGCGGATTCCGTCCGACCCGCGGCCACGGGCCGGACGGTTGAGCTTGCCGGTGGACAGGGTGAAAAGATCAGGCGTCGATGACCAGGTCCCGGGCCTCGGGCACGGCCTGGAAAAATTCCTTCAATTTTTCCAGGGACCGTTTTTCGATCTGCCGGATCCGTTCCCGGCTGACGCCGAACCGCCGGGCGAGCGTGTCCAGGGTTGCGGGTGCTTCGGACAGGAATCGTTCGGAGATGATGGCCCGTTCCCGGGGGGTCAGCCGGTCGATCCCCCGCTGAATCAGCGATCCCATCAACTCCTGCTGTTGGTTGGTGAGCAGCTCGTACTCCTGGTTGGGGCGATGATCGGCGATCAGGTCCTGCATCTCACCGGAATCTTCCAGGACCGGCTGATTGAGGGAGACGTCCCCACCGCTCATCCGGCCATCCACTTCAAGAATGGTACCCGGGTCGGTGCCAAATTTTTTCGCCAGCTCCTCGGCCTCGTCCCAGTTGAGCGGTGACATGGAATCCTTGGCCTGGCGGAGTTTGAAAAAGAGTTGGCGTTTGAGCTGGGTGGTGGCGATCTTCACCATGCGCCAGGAGCGCAGGATGAAATCGTGCATGGCCGCCCGAATCCACCAGATGGCGTAGGTGGCGAGCCGATGACCCCGCTTGGGATCGAATTTTTTGACCGCGTGCATGAGACCCACGGTCCCTTCCTGGACCAGGTCCGGCAGGTTCAAACGGTAGTTTTGATATTCGCGGGCGATTTTCAGGACCAGCCGCAGGTATGAGTGAACCAGCCTGTGGGCGGCGTCAACGTCATTTTCCTCCTGATAGCGGGTGGCGAGCTGATACTCCTCCCGGGCGGACAGGATGGGGGCCTGCAGGGCCTGCTGGAGAAATCTCGGAAAACCGGAGCCGCCGTCGAGAACGGCCAGGTCCGAAGAACGATGAATGGCGAGGGCTTGAGTCGTCATTGATGGCTCTCCGTATCAAACAGTTGCCATATGGGTGCCTTTTTGGTGGTGGGAGCGCCATATGCGCTCCTGACACCTTATTAGATGGCAACGTCCGGCAGGAGTTTCAAGGGGGGTGTGAAAATTTTTTTTTCAGACCCATTCCCAGCGTAACCAAGGGGTTGGACGTCCCAGGGGACGGTGGACGGGAACCCGGAGGAGGACGGGGGCATGTCGGGCCGGCGGGCGGATGGGACGCTGATCGGTCAACTCCATGAGACGATGAATCCTTTCCCGGGTTTCCGGGTGGGTGCGCAGCCAACCCGGCTCTTTCGGATTGCCCAGGGGGAAGAAAATCCGCTTCCAGAGTCCCCGGCGGGGCGCCTCGATCCGATCCAGGGCCGCGGCCAGACCGTGGGGGTCCCCGGTCAGGGCGGCGGCGTCCAGGTCGGCGTTGAACTCCCGGGTTCGGGAGAGGGCCAACTGCAACAAGGCGCTCAACGAGGGGGCGGCCATCAGGATCAGCATCGCCGGCCAGGAGATTTCAGCCCGGCCCGTCATCAGGATGGGCAGGGAGAGGAGGATCAGGAGTTGGCCGAACAGGGCGAGGAGGTGCGTCAACCGACGGAAGGCATCGGCCATGGCCATCACCCGGGTGTCGCCATTGCGGATATGGCTGATTTCATGGGCCAGTACGCCGGTCAACTCCCGCCGGTCGAGGAGACCCAACAACCCGTCCGATAGGGCCACCGCCGAGTCGGGGCCGCTGCCGACGGCCATGGCGTTGGGGGTGGCACCGGGCAAATGATACAGATGGGGTATCCGCTCCAGTCCCGCCCGGCGGGCCAACTCGGCCAATAACCGGTAGAGGTCGGGACGGTGGCGCGGATCGATGAAACGGGCGCCGGATAGGCGCAATACCAGGGTCGGGGTGATCCTGGGGGCCATCAGGTTGAGGATCACCGCCAGGGTCAGGCTCCACCAGACCCCTTCCTCCCCGGCCAGCATCCAGCCCAGCAGGGCCAGCAGGCCGGTCAGGCCGGTGAACAGCAGCGCCGTTTGCAGAAGGTTTCCCGCCTTGCGGGCGAAAACCCGCTCCTCATCGATTTCATGTCTCCATCCGAACATGGCAACCTCCTTCAACAATCCGGCAGGAACGCCAGCCCCGATTCGTAACCATTCCCCTTTTCATCTGGTTATGGTATCCGGGATTTTCAAGGTTCGGACGGTGCACGAAAATATTTTCGTTTCCCCCTCTTGCAAAGAAAAAAAAGGCTTCCTATCTCATTGTGCAAGGTGGCCGCCAAAGCGGCGAACAACATTCAGTGAGTTTTGGGAGGTCAAAATGTCTACGCTCGTTTCCTACGATCCGTTCCGTCAATTC
Organism: uncultured Magnetococcales bacterium; assembly: GCA_964344355.1. GTDB lineage: Bacteria > Pseudomonadota > Magnetococcia > Magnetococcales > CAYFNE01 > CAYFNE01. The sequence continues at coordinate 8,724 of CAYFNE010000015.1, read as the reverse complement.
CGTTCTCTCCAGAGTGAGATCAACCGGCTCTTCGACCGCGACATCGATGATTCCACCGGCCAGATGACCGCCTGGCCCATGCGGGTCGACATCCGCGAGGATGAAAACCAGATCGTCATCAAGGCCGACGTTCCCGGCATGGAGCAGAAGGACATCAATGTCAACGTCGACAATGGCCAGTTGACCATCTCCGGCGAGCGCAAGTTCGATGACGAGGAGCGCAAAGAGAGCTATCACCGGGTGGAACGGGCCTACGGACGGTTCAGCCGTTCCTTCCAACTGCCCAACACCACCGATACCGGCAAGATCAGCGCCGTCTACAAGAACGGCGTGCTGGAGGTGACCCTGCCCAAGCTGGAAGAGGCCAAGCCCCGCTCCATCCAGGTACGGGTCAATTGAGGGCGGTCGGCTTGACCCGTACGGGATAAATGTTCAAGGGCCCAGCACCCTTCACGACAACCGGGCCGGTCCAGTGTTTCGCTGGACCGGCTCAACATCACAACCACCAATCGGGCACAGCGGTAAAAGAGAGGGCGTCACCTGGCGTCAACGATCTGGGACGGCAACGGCGTCCTGGCCCATGTCGGGAACCCGCCGACCGCGAGGAAATCGTGATGGCGTGGCCCCTGATGGATGTGGAAACGCTGGCCGGTCGGTTGCTGCCGCGCAATCCGTTCAAGAACAGCCCGTGCGAGGCGTTTTTCAAATGAGGCCCGTCGTGTCATGATCACCGCCCAGTCAAAAGTGGAAGGGACAACCCTCTCCGCCGTTCTGAATGACGGCAAGGATGAGCTGCTGGCCTCATGGATACGGAATATCCTGGAACTCCCGGGCAACCGCACCTTGAAGCTGATGACCGATCGCCAGCTCCGGGAACAGGCCCTGGAACTCCTGGACGCGCTCCTGCTGGCTTTCGGGTCCGGAAACTATGTCGATATTCAGGCCCCGGAGTATGCGACGGCGGTCGGGCTGTTGCGGGAGGTCAGCGCCTCGCGGGCGAAACAGGGTTTTACGCCTACCGAGACGGCGGTATTCGTTTTTTCCCTCAAGGATGCCGCCCTGCCCATTTTGCAGGCGGCGTTCGACGCCGACCGCGCCCGTCTGGCGCAAGAGGTGATCCGCCTCAATTCGGCGTTGGACAAACTGGGGCTGGTTACCTTCGAATCCTATGCCGATGCCCGGGAGAAGGTGATCACGGAACAGAGCCGCGCCATGATTGAACTGGCCGAGGCGGCCAGTCGGGCCAAGAGCCTGTTCCTCGCCACCATGAGCCATGAGATCCGCACGCCGATCCACGCCATAACCGGACTGGGGGAGTTGTTGAAGGAAGGCCGGTTGTCCCCGGAGGAACGCGGATATGTCGAAATCATCAATCGGGCCGGTGAAAGCCTGCTGGCCCTGGTCAATGACATCCTCGACCTCTCCAAGATCGAAGCCGGACAGTTCGAACTGGAAAATCGTCCCATGAGCCTGCGGGCGGTGATCGACAACGCCGCCAGCATCCTGACCTACCGGGCCCGGGACAAGGGGTTGAAACTTTCCTGGCAGGTGGATGACGACGTTCCGGAGTTCCTGATGGGAGATCCGGGCCGGTTGCGGCAGATCCTGCTCAATCTCACCGGCAACGCCATCAAGTTCACCGCATCCGGAGAAATTCGCATTCGCGCGGGCATCCGGGATGGGGAAATCAGGCTGTCGGTCGCCGACACCGGTATCGGCATCCCCGAAGGGAAACGGGAGGTCATCTTCGAACCCTTCATCCAGAGCGACGCATCAACCAGCCGTCAGTACGGCGGCACCGGGCTCGGGCTCACCATTTGCCGGCAACTGGTGGAAAAGATGGGCGGCACCATCCGGTTGGAGAGCGTTCTCGGCCAGGGGAGCACCTTTCATCTGCGCTGGCCGCTGGTCGCCGTCACCGAACCGGAACCGGGCAGGGAGGAGCCCGGCTTTACGGACGGCATCTCCAACGGTGATGCGGAACCTCTGCGGGAAAGCCGGATCCTCCTTGCCGACGATGCACCGGAAAACCGTTTGATCATCAAGGCGCTATTGAGAAAGACCCCCTGGCTGGTCGACACGGCCAAGGATGGCGCCGAGGCCTTTTTGAAATTCACCCGAAACGATTATGACCTGGCGTTGATGGATGTGGAGATGCCGGTAATGGACGGCTACGCCGCCACCCGGGCGATCCGGGAGTGGGAACGAGAGCATGACCGGCCGCGGATGCCGGTATTGGCCTTGACCGCCCATGCCATGCGGGAACATCGGGAACGCAGCCTGGAGGCCGGCTGTGACGACCATCTGACCAAACCCATCGGCCGGGAGCGGTTGATCCGGTCCATCCGCGGGATATTGGGCGGCCGGTTTGCCGGCGCCGCGGTTTGAGAGGGTGTTGAAAAACCGTTCGACAGCCGCCCCTCAGACCACCTTTTGATTCAACGCCCACTCCACCGTTTCCACCACATCCATCGATGAAAACGGTTTCACCAGGACCCGCAGGGCGCCGAAATCCTGGGCCATGCGCAGGTTGAAGGCGGCATCCAGACCCCGTCCGCCGCCGGACATGGCGACGATGCGTACCTCCGGGAAATACTCTTTCAACTCCATGATCAATTCGACGCCATCCTTTTCCGGCATCAGGATGTCGGTGATGATCAGATCAACCGGGGACCGCCGATAGAGGGAGACGCCGGCCCGCCCATCGGCGGCATCCCACACCTCATGGCCGTTCATCTCCAGGATCTCCCGCAACAGATGCCGGATCGAATCATCGTCATCGATCACCAGGATCCGTGCCATCAGGAGGCACCCTGTTCATCTTTTGAGAGGCGATAGGTCTGCACCGAGGCCGCCGTCACTTCGTCGATCATGCTCTGTTTGAGGGCGATCAGCAGGTCCATGGGCACCTTGAGGGATTTGGCGATCTTTTTCATGCCCTCGCCACCCTGAAAATGGCGCTCGGCCAGGGTGATTTTCAAAAAATCGTCCAAAATCACCTTTTTGAACGATTGATCGGCCATCTTGAGGGCGGCGGCGGCCTCTTTCCAGCTTTTGCCCTTGTCCAGTTGCTGCTGCAGGATGAGCAGGCCGGCCTGATGGAGACGGTCCTGTTCGGCATCGAAACCGGGATCGGCCACCTTGAACCGATTGTCATAATCCTCTTCGTCGGTCTGTTTCAGATCGATGACGCTCATTTTTTTTCTCCCCGATCCAAAATCAACACCATGGGACTGGCGACGAATATGGAAGAGTAGGTTCCCACCAGGACACCGAAAAAGAGGGTCAAGGCGAAATCATGGATCACCTCGCCGCCGAACAGCAACAGCGCCACCAGCACCAGGATGGTGGTCAGGGAGGTGACCAGGGTTCGGGACAGGGTGCGGTTGACCGCTTCGTTGAGAATGACTTCCAGCGACTGTTTTTTCAGCCGTTTCATCTCCTCGCGGATACGGTCGTAAACGACGATGGTATCGTTGAGGGAGTAACCGATCACCGTCAACAGCGCCGCCACCACCACCAGGGTGAACTCTTTTTGCAGCAGGGAGAACAGACCGACGGTGATGGTCACGTCATGGATCAGGGCCAACACGGCGCCATAGGCGAAACGCAACTCGAAACGCCAGGCCACATAGGCGAGAATGGCGATCATCGAATAGAGGATGGCCATCATCCCCTTTTCGGTCAGCTCCTCGCCGACCTGGGGACCGACGAACTCCACGCGCCGGGACTCGACACCATCCTTGCCGCCGGCCAGGGGGTGCAGGCTTTCCACCACCTGCCTGACCAGATCACCCCGGGCCTCGCCGCCGCTGGCCTGTTTTTCCACCCGGATCAGGATCTCCTCCGGCACGCCGAACTCCTGGATCACCACATCGCCCAGATTCAACCCCGACAGGGCGTCGCGAATCTCCCCCACCGGATGCGCCTGTTTGAAACGCACCTGCACCAGGGTACCGCCGGAAAAGTCGATGCCGAAGTTCAGTCCCTGGAACAACAGGGAGCCGATGCTCGCCAACAACAGGACGACGGAGACGGCAAAAGCCACCTTGCGCCGCTGAATGAAATCAATCTCGGTATTTTTTCGAATCAGTTCCACGGATCGTCCTCAATCCATATCGGGTCAAAAGGGGCAACCGCCCATTGGAAACACAATCACCACCGGCCTCTTACAGTCGTCACGCTCAGATACTGACCGAGGTCAGGCGCCGTTTTCGGACCACCAGCGCCAGCACCACCCGGGTCATGAAAATGGCGGTGAACATCGATGCCATCAGGCCGATGGAGAGGGTGACGGCAAAACCGCGCACCGGCCCGGTGCCGAACTGGTAGAGCACCACCGCCGTGATCAGGGTGGTGATGTTGGCGTCCAAAATGGTTGAAAAGGCCTTGTCATAACCGTGATCGATGGCCGCCAGCGGTGTTTTGCCGAGCCGAAGCTCCTCGCGGATGCGCTCGAAGATCAACACGTTGGCATCCACCGCCATACCGAGCAGCAATACGGCGCCGGCGATGCCCGGCAGGGTCAGGGTCGCCTGCAGGGCCGCCAACACCGCCATCAGGATGAGGATGTTGACCACCACCGCCAGGTTGGCCAGCAGGCCGAAGCCTTTGTAATAGAGGACCATGAACAGCAGCACCAGGGCGCCGCCGATCAGGATGGAGGCCAATCCCTGTTCCACCGAATCCCGGCCCAGGGTGGGACCGACGGTCCGCTCCTCAAGAATTTTGACCGGGGCCGGCAGGGCGCCGGCGCGCAGGACGATGGCCAGGTCGTGGGCCTCTTCCGGGGTGAAACTGCCGCTGATCTGCGCCCGCCCCCCTTCGATCTTTTCCCGGATCACCGGCGCCGAATAGACCACCTTGTCCAGGACGATGGCCATGCGCTTGCCGACATTTTCACCGGTCAACTGGCCAAACTTGCGCGCCCCCTGGCGGTTGAAGGTGATGGCCACGTAGGGTTCGTTGAACTGGGGATCGAAATTGACCCGGGCATCGGTGAGCAGGTCCCCGGCCAGGACGGTGCGTTTTTTCAACAGATAGGGCTGGCGCACGGTACGGCCGGTATTGCGGTCGCTCTCCTCGCCATAGAGCAAAATGTCCCCCGGCGGCACCCGACCGTTGAGGGCCGCCGACAGGTCGCCCTTTTCATCCAACATCTTGAATTCGAGGCGGGCGGTCTTGCCGATCAGTTCGATGGCCCGGGCCGGATCCTTGAGCCCCGGCAGTTGAATCAGGATGCGTTCCTCGCCCTGTTTTTGAATGGTCGGCTCGGCGACGCCGAACTGGTCGATGCGGGAGCGGATGGTCTGGATCGACTGTTCGACGGCAAAACGGCGGATCTCCTTCCGTTCCTCCGGTTTGAGCGACAACCGCCACTGGGTGGCACTGGTCTCCTCCCGCAAGATATTGGGCATCTCCTTGTCGAGAACCTGGCGAACTTTTGGTGGATCGGAACGATCGGAAAGTTTCAGGATCACCGCGTCCATGCCATCCCGCACCACTCCCCGATAGCGCAACCGATCCTTGCGCAGCAGACCGCGAATCTCGTCCACCAGATTTTCCGCCGTCTGTTCCACCGCCTTGTCGGTCTCGACGTGCATCAACAGATAGAGACCACCCTGGAGGTCCAGCCCGCGCTGGATCACCTGATCGGGCAACCAGCCCGGCCAGCCGCCGGGAACGCCGCCCAACAGGCTGGGCAGGGCGTAGAGCAGGGAGAAAAAGGTCACAAAAAAGATGACAGCCGGTTTCCAAATGGGCAGTTGCCGCATGTCCGTACCTTGATAAAGATCTGATGTGTCAGTGAAATGGGTGCAGCACCCGGAACTGGTTGCTCGTTATGGTTTCTCCGGTTCCGCCGCCGGGGCGACGCTGGACTTGCTGGTGACGGAGGTGATGGTCGGACGTTTGACCTTGACCCGCATCGGCTTGAAGGTTTTCGGGGCGGTTTCCACCTCGCCCACCTCCAGAACGACCGTATCCTCATCGACACGATGGATGCGGCCGATGATGCCGCCGGCGGTGACCACCGAGTCGCCCCGTTGCAGGTTGGCCACCATCTCCTTGTGCTCCTTGGCCTGTTTCTGCTGCGGCCGGATCAGTAAAAAATAGAAGATGGCGAACAAAATCACCATGAAAAGAATATTGCCGACGGCGGCGCCGGCCGCTGGCGGCGCCGCTTGGGCGTAGGCGGGTGAAATCAAATCAAACATGATGTCCTCATTGTGCACGTTGTTACGTTACCATATGGGTGGGCCGCCCGCTTCCGTCAACCCCGGCAGGGGGGCGACGGGCGGTTGGCTTTTTTATTGCATACCAATATACCCGAATCATTTCGAGATATGAACACCCCCGAAACCGGTCCGGAACTGCCCGGAAACTTGACGCTAGGCCAGCGTCGATCGCTTGTAAAGGGGGAGAATGGCAGAAACAGAGCGCTTGCGCCATGGGCAACTCAAAGAAAAAATTGATCAAAATGGTGGACAGCATGCCCGCTTTCCCGCAAAGCGTGCTGCGGTTGTTGCAATTGACGACCGACATCAACTGTCCCCCCAAGGAGATCGTCGAGATCGTCGAGCACGATCCGGTGTTGACGTTGCACCTGCTCAAGCTGGTCAACTCGCCCTATTTCGGCCTCTCCCGACGCATCTCCTCCATCAAGCAGGCGGTGGTTTTCGTGGGCATCAACACCATGAAAAACCTGGCCCTGAGCATCGCCCCCATGGAGGCGCTGCCCAAGAAAAAAAACCACGACCCGGAACTGAACGATCTGTTGCTCCACGCCATCGCCACCGGCGCCATCGCCCGGCGGTTGGCACGTCTGCTCGGCGTACCGGGGGTGGAGGCGGCGGAATATTATGTCGCCGGCCTGCTCCATGACAGTGGAAAAATGGCCCTGGCCCGCTGCATGCCCAAAGCTTACCGCAAAACGGTCAAAATGGCGAAGCGCAAAGGGGTGCCCTTGCACAAAATGGAGAAAAAAACACTCGGTATCGACCATAACGAAATGGGGGCGATACTGGGCAAGAAATGGCACCTGCCCGAAGACCTGGTCTCCTGCATGCGCGATCACCACAGCAAGGACAAGAAGCGCCCCTCACAGATGCGGGATTGTGTCTTCACCGCCAACCTGATCGCCAAAAAATTGCGCCTCGGCCACTCCGGCAGCCCGATCATCGAAGAAAATCCACCGGCACGCATCCTCAAACGGTTCGGCATGGATCTCCCCGAAATCATGAAATCCCTGGGAGACGCCACCGAGGAGATCGGCCGTGCGCGACTGTTTCTCCAATACAAGTGAGGCCGGCATGTTTCCCAACGACAGCGGTGGACCATGAAAATCAAATTTTGGGGCGTTCGCGGCTCCATTCCCGTTCCCGGAACCGATACGGTCCGGTATGGCGGCAACACCGCCTGTATCGAGGTGCGCACCGACAACGGCGAGTTGATCATCCTCGACGCCGGTTCCGGCATGTTCCCCCTGGCCAACTCCCTGCTCAAGGAGATGCCGCTCACCAGCCATATTTTCATCACCCACACCCACTGGGACCACATCCAGGGACTGCCCTTTTTCATCCCCGCCTTCGTGCCCGGCAACACCCTGCGCATTCATGGCGCCTATGACCCCATCGGCCAAAAAAACATCCAGGCCACCCTGGCCGCGCAGATGGAATACGCCTATTTCCCGGTCCGGGAAGCGGAGCTGAAATCACAGGTGGAGTATATCACCCTGAGGGAACGGGAGACGGTGCGGGTGGGGGATGCGACGGTCTCCAACATTTTCATGAACCACCCGGTGATGAACTTCGGCTACCGCATCGACTGCAACGGCAAATCGGTCTTTTTTACCGGCGATCATGAAGAGATCTACAACATCTATGAACCGGCGGACACCGATTTCGAAGAGTACCAGTGCTACATGATGGAAAAAAACAGCGCCATCCTCGATTTCATCCGTGGTTGTGACGTCCTCATCGCCGATACCTCCTATACCATCGAGGGCTATCCGGCCAAGGTCGGCTGGGGCCATGGCACCTTCGACGGCAACATCAAGATCGCCAGGGAGGCGGAGGTGAAAACCCTCTTTTTCACCCATCATGAACCGACCCGCAGCGACGGCGAACTCGAAAAGGCCTACCGGGAGGCCCTCGATCGCCACCCGCGAAAGCCGGGCGATCCCCAATATCTGCTGGCCCGGGAGGGGCTGGAATTCGAAGTTTGATCCGGGCCGGGTTCCCCTGCGATCAATCCCGTTGCCGGCCTGCGATCACGGGCCATGATTGGCATCATGACGGCTTTTCGGCGAGGAACCGATCGAGCGCTTCGATGAGGCGGGCCTTGCGAATGGGCTTGGACAGGTGCAGATCGCATCCGGCGGCCAGGCTCTGCTGGCTGTCCTCCAGCATGGCACGGGCGGTCAAGGCGATGACGGGCGTCCGGTCCGCACCGACGGCGGCCTCCCACTCCCGTATCTTCCGCGTGGCCGTGTAGCCATCCATGATCGGCATGTTCAGGTCCATCAACACCGCGTCATAACCGCTTTCCTGAAACCGGTCAAACGCTTCCGCGCCGTTTTGCGCCTCTTCGATCCGATAGGGCGTTCCTTTCAAAAACGCCTGGATGACCAGTCGGTTATCCTCCGCATCATCGGCCAACAGGACCCGGAAATCGGGTCGTGTATCGTAATGACCTAACCCGGTCTCGCTGGGAACAAAACCCACT
>CAYFNE010000014.1:0-72159 GCA_964344355.1 uncultured Magnetococcales bacterium | reverse complement strand
GCCCTCCGGGGATCCTCCGGGTTACCTTTTGTGTCCGTGGCGTAACGTCCCCGCCCTACCAGAAATGACGATTCCCGAGATGGGGGCGATTGGAAACTGTCGAAAGTTTTTTCGACAGTTTTTTTTCGGGAACCTGGAATACGGTCCTTAACAACAGCCAATCATTTCGAACTTCACTAAAAACGGGTTCAACCGATAAGGACAGGGACAGCCGAATCGGAACGGGCGGGGCGCCGTTGGTTTGCTTTATGCCATAAGCGAAATTATTGATACACAGAATAATTCTTGACTTTATGGACCATTTTTCACATCATATCGGATGATTCAAAATTTGTGCGGCTCCGCGCATGTTTTCCGATGTCATTCACGAACCGCCCATCCCTGGATGGGTGTTTTATATTTTTCGTTCATTTTGAACGAATTCGATTTTTTGAACCAGCTGGCAAGCGACCAGGATTTCGTAACCGGGAGATGATCACCGCGACATCTCCATTCTGGTAGGGATGCGGCTGTTATTAGGGGATGTGGGCTGATGATGCTGAAACGATGCCAACACGATTTATGGGAGAGCCGGAAAACCATCGGCGGCTGTATCGGCCTGGGAATCCTGGCCACCGTCGCCCTGGTGCCGGTCGAGGGGATGGGTAAAACCGGGTCGGGTGCGGGGTACCTCTCCTGGTTTTCCGATGGCAACAGCCGGGCCTTGCGGCAAATTCACCGGGGCACCAAAACACGGATCGCCGGCGCCCGGGAGTTCCTGCTCGGCAAGGAGATCAGAAAGCTGCGCCTGGAAGAGGTGGTGGAACTGGTCAGAACACGCAATCTGAACCTGGCCCAGCAAAAATATCTCGTCGACTCGGCCGATCAGGCCATCGTTCAGGCCGACTCATCCTTCGACACCTCACTGTCTCTATCCCTCGGGGTGACCCATTCGACCACCCGCGAAAGAAAAGAGATCATCACCCGCCTGCGGCAGACCGCCGGCAGTTGGAAGTATGCCGTCGGTGATGCGATCCTCGACGCGAATGGCATCGAAACCGGCCGGTTCGTCGAGGAGGGCAGTGATCTCATCGGCACGATCAAACCCGAATCCGATCTCTGTCAGGCCTTCCGCACCGGCCGGATCACCATCGATGGCACCGAGATGAGCAACGCCGTCTGCACCTCCGCCATCGCCGTCACCACCGAAGATGAGTTCGCCAGCGGCAACCAACTCTATTTTTCTGATAACTGGACCGGTTCCCTGGGACTGTTCCGGGGGTTCGGCTGGGGTCAAACCCTGAGCCTGGGATTGAGTACCAACTACATCCCCTATGACTACGAAGAAGGCGGCCTGGGCCGTCCCGGTTCCAAGGACAAGGTCATCGGCCTGGGGGCCACGGCCATGGACCTGGGCGAGAGCGAATGGACCAGCTCCGCCTCGGCCAACTTTTCCACCCCCCTGCCCTTCAGCAAAAATTTCGGGGAATACGGCACCATCCAGTCGGTCAATCTGCTCAAGGCGGAAATCAGCAAAAACCAGGCGGAAATCAATGAGGCCTCGCAGGTCAACGTCACCGTGCAGATGGCCTTGAACGCCTACTGGGATTTGATCCTCAGCCTGCTGCAGGTGGAGTCGGCCATCGAGCACCGGTCGGTCCTGGCCGCCCAAAAACGGTATGCGCAAAAAATGTACGACCTCAAGCGCTTCACCGAATATTCCCTGATGCAGGCGCGTACCGAGGTTGAAAACGCCCGCAATGAAGAGGAGATCACCTGGAACAGCTTTATCATCCAGGGCAACCGTCTGGCGGAAATGCTCGATCTGCCGGCGGATACGGTGATCTTTCCGGTTGGTTTTTCCTCCCGGTTGGGTGATCGAATGTCGATCGATGCCGAGGCTTCCATTGCCAATGCCATGCAAAACCACCCGCAGATCCGCTCACAAAACTATTCGGTCGATCTGAGCGAGGTGGAACTCAAGCATCGCCAAAAGCAGCTCCTGCCCAACCTCAGTTTAAATTTTTCCTATAACATCAAAGAGGAAAATGCCATCTACGGCTACAAGAGCTTCGGTGAATCCATGGAAGGACTGGCCGATCCGGATTCCCGGAACTACACGGTCACCCTCAACCTGTCCTATCCCCTGGGCAACAATGACGTGCAGGCCCGTTATGCCCAGGCCCGGGCCGCCCGGGAACAGTCCCTGGATTCGCTGCATCTGACGCGGTTGAACGTCACCCGTTCGGTCAACGATGCCATTTCCAACAGTTACAGCAACGGCAATCAACTCGCCTTGGCCGGCGCCAACCTGAAATTGGCCCGCTCCTCTTTCCGAATCGCCCGCTCACAGTGGGAAAACGATAAAGTCAGCTCTTTCGACATGCTGCGTCGGGAACGGGATCTGTTCGAGGCACGGACGGCCTACATCACAGCCCTGATCGCCCAGAGAAAATCCCATGTGGATCTTCTGGCCGCGGAGGGAAAACTGGTTTCCTACCAGGTGGGTGACCAAACGGTAGCGGGAGTCAAACAATGAACGGTCGCGGCAAACCGAGAACACTGGCCAAACTTTTGATCCTGACGGCCCTGGCCGGCGGCACCCTGCTTTATGCCAGCGGACAAGCCACCCGGGCCGCCGACAACCGCGCCATGCACATGGCCCGGGAAAAGGCCATCAACAGCAGCATCAAAAACCGTTTTGCCAAGGAGGGCCGTCAGCTCGGCGCCAACTGGGTGCAGATCTCCCTGGAAGAGGCGGCGCGGAAGGCGTTGGACGTCAACCTCTCCCTGGGCATCAGCAAACTGCAGACGGCCATGGCCGGCTCCGCCGTCACCCAGGCCGCCTCCGCCTTCGATACCCGGATCTCCGTGAACGGCAGCTACTCCGGCTCCAAATCCTTCAAACGCAACGAGTATGGGGATAAATATTTTAAAGGTACCATCTCCTGTAACAACGCCTCCGATGGTACCGAATCCTTCAAAGGTCAACCCCTGACCAAAACCCAGAAGGACTACTGCCTTGAAGACCTGAACAACATTGCCGGCGAAACGGACAATGAAGGCAACGCCCTTTCCATACAAAACAATCAGGCCGGTTCCCCCGGTGTCAATGAAATTCCGGATGATTTCCAGCAGAACAGTCCAGTCTTTTATACCAACGGCGATACGGCGGCGGCCATGGACCTGCCCATCTATCGGTATATGGAATCCCTGGTGCCCATCGCCTATATCCGCTACACGCAAAACCCCACCGGTTCCCCGGGCATTCCCCCCGATTATGGCATCGGCCGACCGGCGGGCATGTACACGAAAACCATCAAGGCCAGCGAAGCCTCGCGGACCGGTTTGACCAGCAGCCGCAGTTATAACGTCTCCATCAATCAACCGTTGCCCTACGGCATGAACGTCAGCGCCAGCCAGAGCACCACCCACACGCAAAAATGGTGGGACCTGTTCCCCGACTCCGATACGCCGACGGTCGGCAACTATGAACTGCCCTGGACCTCCTCCATCTCCGGATCATTGTTCGTGCCGGTTCCCGGCAGTAAAAATTTCGGTCCCCTGGCCGCCCGCGAGGTGGCCACCGAAAAGGCCGAACTGGAACGGGACCGCAGCGGATGGATGGATAAAAACCGTATCAATGGGGTGATGCTGAACGTTGAAAACGCCTACTGGGACCTGGTCCGGCGCAGCCGGGAGCTGGAAGCGACGATCACCAATCATCGCAATATGCGCCGCATTGCCGGCAAAACGAAAAAAATGTATCAAAACCAGCGGGTCACCGAATATGCCTGGATGCAGGTGCAGGCCGAGGTGGCGCGGGTGGCCGGACAGGAACAGATCGCCTGGAACAACTATGTCAAGGCGTCACACACCCTGAATCTGTTGCTCCGTTTCGATCGGAACACCCTGTTCCTGCCCACCGGTTATCGCCACAGCCTGGAAAATCCCCTGAACATCGGCTTGGAAGAGGCCCTGAACAAGGGAATCGAGGAAAATCCACAGATTCAGGCACAACAGGTCAATCTGGAAAGTGCCGGCTTGAGTTTCCGCGAAAGCCGGCGCCGTACCCGTCCCAACATCAATGTGTCCACGTCGGTCTCGGCCAGTCAGAGCAACTCGGTCTTCGGATACGAGGAGTATACCGACTCCATGGGACATCTGTTCGATCCCGACTCGCTCTCCGTGACCGGTAGCGTCTCCTACAACTACCCGATCCGAAACCGCAACGTCCATTCGGCCATGGCCATGGCCAAGAACGGCCTGGAAATCAGTAAACTGCAAAAACGGGTTTCGGAAAATCAGATCAATCTGCGCATCAAGAACGCCCACGCCGGACTGGCCAGCGCCCGGGAACGCATCATCATCAGCGCCCGTTATCTGCAACTGGCCCGCGTCACCCTGGAAAAAGCCAAAAAACTCCAGAAAAGCCGGCGGGTGACCGAGTATGAACTGATCCTGAAGAGCAACGCCTATCTGGAGGCCAGAAAACGGCACATCCTGGCCCAGGTGGATGCGAAAAAGGCCGAAGCCTCCCTGGTTGCGGCCATGGGCACCCTGGGTAAACGCTATCAGAGCCCCCCTTCCAACAACAGCGCCTCCCGTAACCGGGGTCCGGGGTCCGTCATGATGGCGGGCCTGACGAATGGCGGGTCCAAACGGGAGATCGAACGATGAAAATGGTGTTGAAAAACCGGAAAAACGCCAGAAAACGAACCCTCGGCGCCAGCGGAGGCGGCGTTTTGTGCGCCGCGGCCTTTCTGCTGATGATGGCCGGTCATCCTTTCGTCGGTTCGGCAGCGGCGGCGGAAAAGGCCAAGGTCCAAAAAACGGAAAAAAACGACGCCTACGTCCCCTTGGGCATCCTGTTGGACCGCGTGCCGAACAAACAGGATATCAATACCTATCGGGTCCTGCGCAACAGCATCCGCTATTCGGGCAAAAACTCCGGGGCCTGGAACATCGTCCGCAACCGGGAAATCCGCTATCTCTCCCCACAGGAGGCATTGGGAGCGGCCCTGTATAAAAACCTGACCCTGAGCCGCAGCCGGCTGAACACGGTCAAGGCCAAGGAGGCCATCGAACAGGCCAGTGCCGTTTTCGATCCGGTCTTCAACCTGAGCGTCGGCAACAAGGTTTCCCATCGTTATGACCGCAAGATCATGGGGCGGGTGTTCTATAAAAAACTCAATGAAACGGTCATCGAACACGACCCGGGCGCCATCGTCACCGGTCAAGGCGTCGTCAAACTGTACAATGAAGATGATGCCGGTCCGCACGAAAATGAGATCGTTTTCGGCGCCCGTCCCGAAGTGGACATCCGTGAGGCGATCGAGGTCAGCAAGAAAAAACTCGGCAAGAATGAAAATTCCCCCTCCATCACCGGCACCGGCTCCCTCACCATCAGCCAACTGCTGCCCTGGGGACCGTCGATCAGCCTGGCGCAGACGACCACCCGGAAACGGACCTTTCACGATGAGTTGGGGATGAACTGGCAGGCCCCCTGGGGGACCTCCTGGAGCGCTTCACTCTATGTTCCACTGCCCTTCACGAAAAATTTCGGTCAATATGCCGCGGCCGACGTGGCGGTCAAAAAGGCCAAAATCGCCAAGGACAGCCAGGATTGGCAGTTGCAGGCCGATATCAACGCCATCCTCACCCGGGTGGACATGGCCTACTGGAATCTGGTGCAAAGTCTGCAACAGCTCCGTGTCACCATCCAGAACCAGTACGCCACCAGCAAACAGTACAAAAACACCAAGAAGCTCTATGACTTGAAACGGGTGACGCGACTGGGCCTGGAACAGATGGAGGCGGAGCGGGCCCGTGCCCGGGTCCTGGTGGAGAGCCAATGGAACACGGTGATCAACGCCTCCCACGCCCTGGCCGTCCTCACCGAGGGGGAACAGGACCGGGTGGGACGGGCCCTGATCCTGCCGGCTGGATTTCAAAACCGCTTGAAACGGCTCCTGCCGGTCGACCGGCAACAGGCGATCCATATCGGCCTGGAGCGGAACCCCCTGCTGATGGTGAGCGATTTCGCCATCAAGAGCAGCGAACTGGAATATAACCATCGCCGGGTCCAAACCCGTCCCGATCTCGCCGTATCCGTCAGCTACTCGGAAAATCAGGACAATTCCGTTCACGGCTACAAGGATCTGGGGGACGCCCTGGGACATATCCACAATCCCGACAGCCGCTCCAACACCGCGGCGGTGAATTATAATTATCCGGTGCGCAAACGGTTCGTCCGCGCCGGGCGTGACTTGGCCCGAGCGGCCCTCGACATCAGCAACCTGAACCGGCAATCCATGGAAGATACCATCGCCAAGGGGGTCAGTGACGCCCTGGCGGATCTGCTCAGTTCCAAAAAACGGTTGGAGATGGCGCGCCGTAACCAGCGACTGGCCGGAGCCGCCTTGAAAAAGGCCCAGAAACAACTGGAGATCGGCAAAATCAAGGAACTGGAACTGGTCCTCAAACGACGCGACCTGCACAGCGCCCATATGAGCGCCATCTCGGCGGCGGTCGATGTCAAGAAGGCGGAAACGGCCCTGCTTTCGGCCCAGGGTATTTTGCCGGAGGCGTTGCCCGGTACCACGGCCACCAACGAGTTCGACCGCTATCGCATCCAAAAACTGGTCGACAACAATGCCGTCCCGCTGTTCTCGGCCATGGCCAATCGGCTCCGTTCGGCGTTTTGAAACCGACGGTGCGTATCGCCCTCCTCTGCCGGAGTACCCCCCTCGTTCACCGTTTGAGCGAGGAGATCGACCGTCATGGACCGAAAGAGCTGCGAACGCTCGACCTCTCCCTGAAGGCGGACGGTTTCGCCTTGAGCGAAACCACCCTTCAGGTGGAGGGGGTGGATCTGTCCACCTTCGATCGGGTCTGGGTGCATGGTTTCACCTATGAAAACCCCATCATTCCCGCCGTCGACCTGAACCGTGACTGGAGTGTCTGGCAGGTGGACTATCTGCTGGATCAACAGGCCTACAGCAGCCGTTTCAGCCTGTTAAGGGAGCTGGAGCGCCGTGGGGTTCAGGTGGTCAATCCCGTGGCCCTGCATCTGGAGGCCTATGTGCTGTTCGGCCTGCTGGAAAAACTGCGCAGCCGCGGTTACCAATTGCCGGAACTGTTTTGCGGCAACCGGGCACCAGCGGCGGAACGGTTCAGCCAGGCCCACGAAACGGTTTTATGGCGTCCGGCCACCGGGCGGGCGAGCTGGCAGATTTTCGGGGAAAAGCAGAGAAAGGCCTTCGTGGCCACCGACAAACCGCCCGTCATCCTGGCGGCGGCCAAACCCGGGCCGGTCATCCGCGCCTACCTGGCCGGGAGGCGGGTGGTCCTTTGTCTCAAACATCATTCCCCCAGCCCCACACCACCGCTGGAATCCCTGGAACGGTTCTGGGCGGTCCCCTGTGCGGACGAAGTTCGTTCGACCCTGGAAAAACTGGCCGATGAAATCGGTCTGCAATGGGGTTCCATCACCTACGTCGAAGGACCGAACGGTCCCTGGATCTATGATATCGACGTCGATCCGATCCTGGACTGGATGCCGACCGGGCATCAAACCTTTTTGATCCGCACCCTCGCCGCCGTTTTGACCGGCAACACCCCGCCCACCGCCGACAGCGACGAACCCCGGCTCCTGGAACGCCCGAATCTGTTTCTGCGCCGCATGTTGCACATCCTGTTTCAATTCGAAATGAGCAAACGGCAATAGTCCATCCCTTGCAGGTTTTCCAATTTTTATACTGCCTGTCCAACATAGTATAAACACAGCAACCATCCCCACTCCCCTTTTTCCCCTGCTCAAGTTTTTATTGTTGTTTTTCAATATGTTAATCTTTTTCAAAAAACTGGCATGGCACATGCTTTCATAGAAAGGCAATGCAGCACGTTCACTTAAATGCACAAGAGGAGATACCAATGTCAGCGGATGTGAATCAAAGCGGTAAAAGCGGTGGTGACGCGAGTGGTATTGCGGGAGCCGGCTCTGGAGCCATGGGCGGCGGCGGTGCGGGTGCCGGTGCCGGCAGCGCCAGCGGTTGGGGTGGAGCTTACGCCGAAGGTACCGGCATCGGTACCGGTGGCGATGCCGCTTCCGGCGCCGATGTGGCGCAGATCGGTGGCGATGCCACGGACAATACGGAAATCGGTACCATCAATATTTCCTGATTCAAACTGGTTTTTCCATAGCAGTTCCATATTCATAACGAGGGAGAGAGATCATGACTTCAGCAAGTACGGGTTTCGGTGGTGCGGATGTGAATCAAAGCGGCAAAACCGGCGGTGACGCCTCCGGTATGGCTGGTGCCGGTTCCGGCGCCATGGGCGGCGGCGGTGCCGGCGCCGGTTCCGGTAGCGCCAGTGGTTGGGGTGGGGCCTATGCCGAAGGTACCGGTGTCGGTGCCGGTGGTGATGCCGCTTCCGGAGCCGGTGTGGCGCAGGTTGGTGGTGATGCCACCGACAACACCGAAATCGGAACCATCAACATTTCCTGATGCAACCTGGTTGATCCATTGTTGTTCCAATAAACACGAGGGAGAGAGAACATGACTTCTGCAAGTACTGGTTTTGGTGGAGCGGATGTGAATCAAAGCGGTAAAACCGGCGGTGACGCCTCCGGTGTGGCCGGCGCCGGTTCCGGCGCCATGGGCGGCAGCGGTGCCGGCGCCGGCTCCGGCAGCGCCTGGGGCGGCGGCAATGCCTATGCCGAAGGTACCGGTGTCGGTGCCGGTGGTGATGCCGGATCGGGTGCCGGTGTGCTGCAGGCCGGTGGTGATGCCACCGACAACACCGAAATCGGGACCATCAACATTTCCTGATTGAAATATCGGCACGGGCCTTCCGGTCCATGTCATCGGGCGGACCCTCAACAGAGCGGTCCGCCCGGACCAAAATATTCAGGTCTGCAACCAGACCGTTCGACCAACGAGTGGGAGAAAATTCATGACCTCAGCGAGCACAGGATTTGGTGATACCAGCGTGAACCAGAGCGGTAAAACCGGTGGTGAAGCCTCCGGCCTCGCCGGTGCGGGTTCCGGAGCGGCCGGTGGTGGTGGCGCCGGTTCCGGCAGTGCCTGGGTGCAAAACGTCGACCCCATCGGCACCGGTATCGGCAGTGGTGGTGATGCCGCTTCGGGGGCCGGTGTGGCCCAGGTCGGTGGCGATGCCACGGACAACACCGAAATCGGTACCATCAACATTTCCTGACCAACAATCGAACCTTTCACAGATCAAAGATCGATCTTATCATAGGAGAATGAAATCATGACTTCTGCCAGCACGGGTTTTGGTGATACGAGTGTGAATCAAAGCGGTAAAACCGGCGGTGACGCCTCCGGTGCGGCCCTGAGCGGTTCCGGCGCCATGGCCGGCAGCGGCGCGGGCGCCGGCAGCGGCGCGGGCGCCGGCAGCGGCAGCGCCAGTGGTTGGGGTGGGGCCTATGCCGAAGGTACCGGTGTCGGTGCCGGTGGCGATGCCGCTTCGGGTGCCGGTGTCGCGCAGGTCGGCGGCGATGCCACTGACAACACCGAGATCGGGACCATCAACATCTCTTGATGTGGCCCGGCCTCATTGAAAATGGAGAAAAAAAATGACCTCAGCAAGCACAGGTTTCGGTGACACCAGTGTGAATCAAAGCGGCAAGACCGGCGGTGACGCTTCTGGTGACGCCTTTTCCGGCTCTGGCGCCTTTGCGGGCGGCGGTGTCGGTGCGGGCAGTGGCAGCGCCTCCGGTTGGGGGGGAGCCTACGCCGAAGGTACCGGTATCGGTGCCGGAGGTGATGCCGCTTCGGGTGCCGGGGTCGCACAGGTCGGTGGTGATGCCTCCGACAATACCAGTATCGGAACCATCAACATTTCCTGATTCCGGTAATGGGTACCAAGGCCGGAGCGGCGCTCGTGCCCGGGGGGGGCACGTCCCGGCGCCGCTTCGGCAGGTATTTCCCGGCAAGACCCTTGTTTGATCCCCCTGCCCTGCCGGTTACCGGCTCGTGATCGCCCCCCTGTCCTGACGACGTGTCCGAACTCCAGCGAAAATATGATCGGCTCCTGGCCTTGCTCCAATCCTGGAAACGGGTGGTGGTGGCCTTTTCCGGTGGTGTGGACAGCACCTTTTTGTTATGCGCCGTACAGGAGTCCGGTATTCCCTACTTGGCGGTTACCGCCACTTCGCCGACCATGCCCTCTCAGGATCTGCAACAGGTCAAAGAAAGCGTCGCCATTCTGAAGGCCAACCATCGTTTCATCGAAAGCGGTGAGCTGCAGGATGACCGTTTCGTCGCCAACCCACCTGACCGTTGTTTCTATTGCAAAAGCGATCTCTACCAACGGTTGCGGGAGGTGGCCCGAGTGGAAAATTATCAGGTGGTCGTCGATGGCAACAATGATGATGACGCCTATGACCATCGACCGGGACTGCTGGCCCGGGAAGCTTTCCGCATCGAGAGCCCGTTGATGACGGTCAAACTCGGCAAGGAGGAAATTCGCCGGCTTTCCCGTGAAAAAGGTTTGAAAACCTGGGACCGTCCCGCCTCCCCCTGTCTCTCCTCCCGAATCGCCTATGGCGAACCGGTGGACCTGGAATCCCTGACCATGGTGGAACGGGGTGAAACGACGCTGAGGAGCCTGGGATTTTCCGTCTTGCGGGTGCGCAAACAGGGCAAGACCGCCCGCATCGAACTGCCGCTGGCAGAGATGCCACGTTTGTTGATCGAGGAAAACCGTCTCCTGGTGGTTCAACGGTTTCGAAAGATTGGCTTTGAATGCATCTCCTTGGATTTGGAAGGATTTATCAGCGGTAAGCTCAACCGGGCCATCTCTTCGGTTTGATCCGTTTTTTCTTTTTTTCCCGCCCTCTCCCATCCCGATTCCCCTCTTGGTGACAACCAACCCTTGCATTGGCGATTGAGCCAAGTAATCATGCCGTCCATATGACAACTGGATCCACCGCACAGGGAGGTGTTCGGAATCGCCGGGAAATATTGGCAAAAACAGGGGGTGGTTGGTTATTTTTACTGGGAGAGTGACACATGAACCAAACGGAAAAGATTGAACGCCTGACCGAAACCGTGCAGATGCTGACCGAAACGATGGCCATCAATGAAAAACGCCATCGCCGAACCGAACGCACCTTTCGCCACATGACCTGGGGATTCCTCCTTTTGGCCCTGGTGACCCTGCTGCCCCGGATGGAGTGGATCAATGAAAGCCGGGCCTCGATCGGCTCGGGGAGCAACGGTGGTTTTTTGAGCCTGTTCGAAGAGGAGCATATCTCACAAATTTTTACCATCCTGAAGGATGTGGGCATTTTGACCAGCCGTTTGAAACAGGATTCGGACCTGATGCGCACCTTTGCCGTGGTGCAGACGGAGGCGATGAAAAACCCGGAAGCCGCGGCCAGGGATAACAGGCCGATGGCGCAAAAAATCGTCGCCCGTTACCAGCAGTTGATGACCGATCCGGCCAAAGCGGATCAAATTTTTGCCAGTGCCGGTACTTCCCCGGTGATCTCCATGGTGGGCATGTTTGGACAGATCAACTTTAAACCGTTCCTGCAGGGTTTGGACAACATGATCACCCTGACCAACCGAATCAAACAGGACTCTGACGTCTTGCGCGCTTACATGCTGCGTTTGGATCGAGTTGGTGTCGATCGAAACGGCATTGCCCGGGACCCGTCCAGCCGGCCCATCCAATTGATGCTGGAATCCCAACATTTGGATCTTGATTCCGTCAACGCCTCCCCGGCCATGGGCATCCACGGCGCCCGCGAAGCCCTGAAAAAAATGGGCTACAGTCTGGATGTCATGACCTACAGCATCGGCTCGACCATGGGCCGCATGGGTTCCTGGATCCCGTCGTTCATGCCTTGATTCACCGCTCAACGGTTACCGGTTGGATTACTGTGCGGACGGGACCGATCAGACCGCTTTACACTTCACGACGCGCCGCAGGAGCGAGCTTGCTCGCGAAAAAGTCCCGCACGGAGCTTTGGTGGGCCCGGTTCGCGACCCGAGCCCGCTCCTACAGGGGCTGGCCAAAGTGTAAAGCAGACCATCGCAAATGTGATCGGTCCCGTGCGGACCATGGAGGTTCACAGAAAAAGAAACCCAAAAAGCCCGCGCTGTCATCTTGAAGCGCGGGCTTTTTTGATTGGTTACCGGTGGTACGGGTTCTAGTACCGATAGGTATCCGGCTTGAAGGGTCCATCGATGGAAACGTTGATATATTTCGCCTGTTCCGGGGTCAGTTTGGTGAGCTTGGCGCCGATTTTACCCAGGTGCAGACGGGCGACCTTTTCGTCCAGGTGTTTTGGCAGGACGTGTACGCCCAGTTTATAGTCATCGGCGTTTTTCCACAGTTCGATCTGCGCCATTACCTGGTTGGTGAAGGAGTTGGACATGACGAAGCTGGCATGGCCGGTGGCGCAGCCGAGGTTGACCAGGCGGCCTTCGGCCAGGACGATGATGCGTTTGCCGTCGGGGAAGATCACATGGTCCAC
Source organism: uncultured Magnetococcales bacterium (assembly GCA_964344355.1). Taxonomy (GTDB): domain Bacteria; phylum Pseudomonadota; class Magnetococcia; order Magnetococcales; family CAYFNE01; genus CAYFNE01. Next base: position 59,666 of record CAYFNE010000014.1, on the reverse strand, counting down.
CTGCGGTTTGATGTTTTCCCAGGGCAGATCGCGAATGCCGGCGATGTCGATCTCCGAGTCGAAATGGCCGATGTTGCAGACGATGCTTTGATCTTTCATCCGCTCCATGTGGGCGCGGGTGATGACATCGACGTTGCCGGTGGTGGTGACGAAAATATCGGCCTGGGAGGCGGCCTCCTCCATGGTGACGATGCGATAGCCCTCCATGGCCGCCTGCAGGGCGCAGATGGGATCGATCTCGGTGACCCAAACCGTGGCGCCCATGCCGCGGAAGGCCTGGGCGCAGCCCTTGCCGACATCACCATAGCCACAGACGACGGCGATCTTGCCGGCGATCATCACATCGGTGGCCCGTTTGATACCGTCGATGAGCGATTCCCGGCAACCGTAAAGATTATCGAATTTGGATTTGGTCACCGAATCGTTGACGTTGAAGGCCGGCACCTTGAGGGTACCCTCGGCCATCATTTCGTGCAGACGATGCACACCGGTGGTGGTCTCCTCGGAGAGACCCTTGATGCCGGCGAGAATGTGGGCATTTTCCGGACGGTGCAATACCGCGGTGGCATCACCGCCATCGTCGAGGATCAGGTTGGGCATCCAACCGTTGGGACCGGTAATGGTCTGGTCGATGCACCACCAGAACTCCTCTTCGGTCTCCCCTTTCCAGGCGAAGGTGGGAATGCCGGCGGCGGCCATGGCGGCGGCGGCATGATCCTGGGTGGAAAAAATGTTGCAGGAAGACCAACGCAGTTCGGCGCCCAGATCCACCAGGGTTTCCATGAGCACGGCGGTCTGGATGGTCATGTGCAGGCAACCGACGATGCGGGCGCCGGCCAGGGGTTTTTGCCCGGCGTACTCCTTGCGCAGGGCCATGAGTCCGGGCATTTCGGTTTCAGCGATGGCGATCTCCCTGCGGCCCCAATCGGCGAGAGAGATATCGGCCACCTTGTAATCCCCTTGGGTGGTATCAACCGGTTTCAGTTGTGGAGCGGCATTCATGAATCATTCCTTTATGGATAGGTGTCGTTTCGTTCAGGATTTCAAAGTCCAGCGGCATCTTTCAAGGCGGCGGCCTTGTCTGTTTTTTCCCAGGTGAACTCCGGCAGCTCACGGCCGAAGTGACCATAGGCGGCGGTCTTGCGGTAGATGGGCCGCAACAGATCCAACTGTCTGGTCACCGCCTTGGGACGCAGATCGAAATGCTCCAGGATCAACTGTTCGATGCGCTGGTCGGTGATGCGGCCGGTGTCGAAGGTGTTGATCATCATCGAAACCGGCTTGGCCACACCGATGGCATAGGCGATCTGCACCTCACAGCGGGCGGCCAGTCCGGCGGCGACGATATTTTTGGCCACATAACGGCCCATGTAGGCCGAAGAACGGTCAACCTTGGTCGGATCCTTGCCGGAAAAGGCACCACCGCCATGCCGGCCGGCGCCACCGTAGGTATCGACGATGATCTTGCGACCGGTCAACCCACAGTCCCCCACCGGTCCGCCGATGACGAACCGCCCGGTGGGATTGATGTGATAGACGATGTTGCTGATATCCAGATCCTTGGGCAACACCGGCTTGACCACCTCTTCGATGACCGCCTCTTTGAGATCATTATGGGCGATCTCCGGCGCATGTTGGGTGGAGACCACCACCGCATCCACCGCCACCGGACGGTTTTCCTCATAACGGATGGTCACCTGGGATTTGGCGTCGGGACGCAACCAGGGCAACTGACCCGATTTGCGCACCTGCGCCTGCCGTTCGACGATGCGGTGGGCATAGTGAATGGGCGCCGGCATCAACACCGGGGTCTCTTCACAGGCATAACCGAACATCAATCCCTGGTCGCCGGCCCCCTGGTCCAGGTCCAATCCTTCGCCCTCGTTGACCCCCTGGGCGATATCCTGGGACTGTTTGTCCAGGGTCACCATCACCGCACAGGAGGCATGGTCGAACCCCATATCGGACGAGTTGTATCCGATCTCCTTGATGGCGGACCGGACCACCTGCTGATAGTCGACCACCGCCGAGGTGGTGATTTCACCGGCCACCACCGCCACCCCGGTGGTGATGAGGGTTTCACAAGCGACGCGGCTGAGGGGATCCTGCTCCAACAGGGCATCCAGGACGCCATCGGAAATGCGGTCCGCCACCTTGTCCGGGTGGCCTTCGGAAACGGACTCCGAGGTGAAAAGAAAATTACGTGACATGGTACACAACTCCGGAAGTAAGCGGAAAAATTTATTGGAAATTTGACGATGAAGAATGCAAAACAGGTGCCCCGGCCGCGAAGAGTCGACCGGTCGGGACGGCACGGTGAACCGGTCGTTATCGAAGGCCTGGGAACTCTAACAGAAAACTGGGAAAACAAGCAACTACGATCTCAAATAAATCTAAAGTTTATTTTAAGCCCTTAAATAACTCAAAGATCCGCATTTTCTCTTAGCAACAATCAGGCCACCGGCGAAAAATCCATGGGATGGCCCTGGGCGTCCCCGGGAGGGAAGATTGCTCAATGAAACATGTGATTCTCACCAAAGGCCTGCTGCAAATTTTTATCCAAATGGCGCAAAACCGCTTCGCAACGGTCTTCACGCAAGGTGGATTTGGCCATGGTCACGGCCCATTTGTGATCGATGCCGCGAATGGTTCGGCGGATCAGGGGCAGGTTGGCGGGGATGACCGACAGTTCGTTGATGCCCAGACCGGTCAGGAGAATGGCGAAACGGGGGTCGCCGGCCATCTCGCCGCACACCGAAACCGGGATACCCTTGGAGCGGGCGGCGCGGGCGGTCACCCGAATGAGACGCAACACCGCCGGATGGGCCGGTTCATAGAGATAGGCCACGGCGGCATCCAACCGGTCGACCGCCAGGGTGAACTGTATGAGATCGTTGGTACCGATGCTCATGAAATCGACCCGGCTGGCCAGTTGATCGGCACAGAGGGCCGCCGCCGGCACTTCCACCATGATGCCGACCTTGATCTTTTTGTCATAGGCGATGCCGGCACGGCTCAACTCTTTTTTAGCCGTTTCCAACAGGCTCAACGCCTCTTCCAACTCGGAAACCCCGGAGATCATCGGCAACAGGATGCGCAATTTGCCTTTGACACTGGCCCGCAACAGGGCCCGGAGCTGGGTGGCAAAGGCGTCGCGCTCCTCCCGCAGGCAGAGCCGGACCGCGTGCAGGCTCAAGGCCGGGTTGATCACCGATCGACCGCTGTGGCCGAAAACATCGGTCTGTTTCTCCCCGCCGACATCCAGGGTGCGGATGGTCACCGGCAACCCCTGCATCTCCTCCAGGACCGAACTGAACACATGGAACAACTCATCCTCGGTCGGCAACGTGGTGCGGTTCATGTACAGATGTTCGGTCCGGTAGAGACCGATGCCATCGGCGCCCACCTCCCGGGCCTTGCGGGTATCGGTGCTCAGTTCGATGTTGGCCTTCAACTTGATGCGATGACCATCCCGGGTTTTGGCCGGGTGGACCTTGGTCCGCATCAATCGCGAACGAAAGGATCGATACTGTTTTTGACGTTTGAGGAAATGATCCACCACATCCGGTTCGGGATCGACATGTACCCAACCGGAAAGACCATCCAATACCAGGACCTGCCCCTGTCTGACGTGGGAGGGCGCGGTGGCGGCCCCGACCACCGCCGGAATGCCGATGGACTTGGCCAGAATGGCGGTATGGGAGGTGCGTCCACCCCGTTGGGTAATGAAGCCCAGGACGCTCTCATGCGCCATCATCAGGGTATCGGAAAGGGTGAACTCCTCGGCCACCAGGATCACCGGATGGGGAAATCCGGAGATCGGTTCATCGGTGGTGCCCAGCAGGTTTTTCAACAACCGGTTGCCGACCTGCTCGATATCACACTTTTTTTCCTGCAGGTAGGACTCGTTCATCCGTTCGAAAACGGCGATGATCTCGGAAAGATACCGTTTGACCGCCCATTCGGCATTGACCCGCTCATCGATGATACCGATGATCCCTTTGCGCAGGGAGTCATCTTCCAGGATCAGACGGTGGGCATCGAGAATATAAAGCAACTCCTGGCTGACATTTTCCCCCTCCATCATTTTCCGCACCTCCGTCAACTGGGCACGGGACTCCGCCAGGGCATGGAGAAAACGTTGACGTTCCGAGTCCAGGTGTTCGGAGGTGACGCAGTAGTGGGGGGCTTCGGGCATGCCCCGGGCAACGAGATGGGCCTCACCGATGGCAAATCCGGGTGAGACGGGGATTCCCCGGAATTTAACCGGCCCGGTCATTTGACCTTGCCTTCCTCACCGAACTTTTTGCCGATCAGGGCCGACAGGGTATCCAGGGCCCGCTCCGCATCCACCCCTTCGGCGCTGATGATCACCGAATCCCCCTTGGCCGCGGCCAGCATCATGATACCCATGATATTTTTGCCATCCACCCGCGTATCCCCCTTGGCGATATGAATTTCCGATTCAAAATCACTGGCAACGGTGACGAACTTGGCCGCCGCCCGGGCATGCATGCCCAATCGGTTGACGATGGTGATTTCGCGTTCAGGCATGTTTCCCCCGTTGCGCCGTTGAACCCTCATCACAGGGGACCCCTTCCCGGTTCAGGTCCCGATGACGGATCAACACCTTGAAACCCAACCGGGTCAGACGATCCGACAGCCGTTCGACGAGAAACACCGACCGGTGCCGTCCGCCGGTGCAGCCGATATCGATGGTGAAATAGCGTTTTTTCTCTTTTCGGTAACGGGGGATCAAATAGTCGAACAGCGATTGCAGGCGGTCGAGAAAGACCAGCGCCTCCCCGTCCTTTTCCAAAAAGCGGATGATCGGCTCATCCCGCCCGCTCAAAGGACGCAATTCGGGATCATAATACGGATTGGACAGGAAACGTCCGTCCAAAACCATGTCGGCATCGGTGCTGACGCCAAATTTGAAGCCAAAGGAGCGGATGAACACCAGCAGGTCCGATTCCGGGGTTTCCTGAAACAGGGAATCCAACCGATCCTTGAGTTGGGGAACCGTCATCTGCGTGGTGTCGATCACCAGGTCGGCCATGGCCCGCACCGACTCCATCTCCGCCATCTCCAGGATGATGGCCTCGCGTACGGTGCGATTGCGGGCCAGGGGATGTCGGCGCCGGGTTTCCCGATAACGGCCGACCACCCGATCGATGCTGGACTCCAGAAAGATCAAGTCCAAACGGCCGACCAGATCGTCCAAACGCCGGTAGCAGGTTTGAAAGGGTTCCAGGCAACCCTGGCTGCGGATATGGATGCCGATGGCCACCCGATGGAAGGGCACCCCTTCCTGGGCAAAATATTCGATATAGGTCGGTATGAGCTGCAAGGGCAGATTGTCCACCCAGTAGTAGCCCAGGTCCTCAAGAAATTTCAGGGCGCTGGACTTGCCGGCGCCGGACAGACCGGCGACGATGACCAGATGATCGATGCCGGTTCCCGGCACGCTCGGAATGGGGATCGGTTCGGAATCGGGGTTCATGTATCCTCCCCGTCCACCAGGGTGTTGAACAGGGTGACGGCATTGTCGGCGGCCAACAGCCGTTTGCGTAAAGAGTGATTGCGCAGCAAACGGGAAATGAGGGACAGGGCCTTCAAATGGGAAACGCTTGAGCTGGCTGGAGAAAGCAGTGCCACGAACAGATGAACCGGCTTGCCATCCATGGCGTTGAAATCGATGCCCTGGACCGAACGGCCCAGGGCGGCGATGGGGGCCGACAATTCATCCCTTCGGCCATGGGGAATGGCGGTCCCGTTGCCGATACCGGTGGTGCCCAGCCGCTCCCGTTCCTGGAGAACCGCAAAAATGTCCTTGGCATCACTGTCCGGCAGGTCTCGGGCCAATATCCCGGACAGCGATTCGAGCACCCCGGTCTTGCTGCGGGCAGAGAGATCCGGATCGATACGGGATTCGGAGATAAGCTGGGAAATGCGCATGATACGATCTGTGCTTTTCGAAAAAATTGACGACGATGGTCGTTGGGACCATTTGAATGAAGCCCGGCCATTTCATCTCCGGGCATTGGGCGGCGAGTGATCCCCTCCCTCCCCTCCCCGGATCCTCTTTCCCGTGGTGGGTCCATGATCATCCGGGGGCGACCGCCCCTGTGGGACCGATTATCCGGGAAAACGGGGTTCAACGAAAGTCGGTACGAACAATATCAGGATGGTGGCAGCTGTTTCCGTCGCGATGAGGATGGAATATTCAAGGCATCCCGATATTTGGCAACCGTGCGGCGCGCCACCGCGATTCCCTGTTCCTGAAGGAGCTTGGCCAGTTTTTCATCGGAATGGGGACGCCGTGGCGGTTCGCTCTCGACCAGTTTTTTGATCTTGTATTTGACCGCCTCCGAAGAGTGGGTTTCACCGGATTGGGAAGCCAAAGAGGAGGAGAAAAAATATTTCAGTTCGAAAATGCCCCGATGGGTGTGCATGTATTTATTGCTGGTCACCCGCGAGGTGGTGGATTCATGCACGCCGATGTCATCCGCCACATCCTTCAGGATCAACGGTTTGAGATGTTCCGGTCCATATTCCAGAAAATCCTTCTGGAAACGGACGATGCTCTCCGCCACCCGATAGATGGTGCTGGACCGTTGTTCCAGACTTTTGATCAACCATTGGGCGGAACGGGCGTTTTCGGCCAGGAACCGTTTGTCGTCCGGGTTGATGCGGTTTTCGAGAACGCTTTCATAGTTCCGGTTGATGCGCAGTTTGGGCATGGTGTCGGGATTGACCTCGACGATCCACTCCCCTTCGTGTTTGCGCACGAACACATCCGGGGCGATATAGTTGGCCTGGTCGCTGCCGAAGGCCAATCCCGGTTTGGGGTTCAGGGATTGAATCAGGGCCACCGCCTCGGACAACTCTTCATCGTTGACTTTGAGCACCCGTTTCAATTTGCGGAAATCCCGCCGCGCCAGGTCTTCCAGGTGTTCCAGGAGGGTGCTGTAGGGGTGGTGGGCCAGTTTGCGGCTTTTCAATTGCATGCGCAAACATTCAGCCAGGCTCCGGGCGGCAACCCCGGCCGGTTCGAAGGATTGGATCAGGACCAGGGCATCTTCCACCTCTTCCAAAGTAGCCCCGGTGATCTCCGCCAGGTTGTCCAGGGTAACGGTCAGATAGCCATTGTCATCGATGGCGTCGATGATGGCCATGCCCAGGGTCCGTTCCCGTTCGTTCAGGGCCGACACCCCCAGTTGCCAGGTCAGGTGATCCGCCAGGGTATCCCCGCGGGTCAGGGTGTTTTCCAGCGGGGGGGCCTCGGAACCGGAAGGCATTTCGAAAGAGGAGGTGCCATGGCTGTCACCGTAGACATCGCTCCAGTCGGCATCCACCGGCAGGTCGGTGCTCAACCGTTCCTCGCTGGGAGGGGGTTCCGGAAGATCCGAGGACGCTTCCGGGGTCTCCCCCGTTTCGTTGGCGGTTTGTGAGGCGGGGGGTTCCGTCCGCTCCTCACTGCCATCGACCGATTTTTCCTCCGAACGTTCCAATAGAGGATTTTTGTCCAGCTCCTCCTGGAGATACTCCGCCAGATCCATGCTGGACATCTGTAACAGTCGGATGGCCATCTGCAACTGGGGGGTCATCACCAGTTGCATTCCCATCCGAAGTTTCAGTTCCAATCCCAAAGCCATAAAACGGCGCCTCGTCCAGTCAGCAGGTCCCCTGAAGGGTTTCCCTATAATTGAAAGTCCTTACCCAGATACATGGTTCGCACCTGGGGATCCTCCACAACGCTCTCCGGTGTCCCCTTGGCCAGGACCCGTCCTTCCGTAAGTATATAGGCCCGATCACAAATACCCAATGTTTCTCTTACGTTATGATCGGTAATCAAGGTGCCGATGCCGCGTTTTTTCAAATGGCGGATGATGGATTGAATATCCTCCACCGCCAAGGGGTCGACGCCGGCGAACGGTTCGTCGAGCAGGATGTAGCGCGGTTCGATGGCCAGGGCCCGCGCCACCTCCACCCGACGCCGTTCACCACCCGACAGGGCGTATCCCCGGGTTCTCGCCAGATGCGACACCCCCAGTTCCGCCAACAGCTCCTCCAGTCGTTCAAACCGTTGTCCCCGGGTCAGGGGCAGGGTTTCCAGGATGGCCAGGACGTTATCCCGTACCGACATTTTACGGAACACCGACGGCTCTTGCGGCAGATAGGAGATACCGGCCCGGGCGCGGATATACATCGGTTCGGCGGTCATGTCCCGCCCGTCCAGCCAGATACTGCCTTCATCGGGGGCCACCAGGCCGACGACCATGTAGAAAGTGGTGGTCTTTCCGGCCCCGTTCGGTCCCAGGAGTCCCACCACTTCACCCGGATCCAGGGTGATATCCACCTGTGAAACCACCGGTCGTCCCCGAAAACTTTTCCCCAGGTTACGGGCCTCCAGTCCTTGCGGTTGTCCGTTCACGGTTCCGAAACGGTCTCGACGTCCGTGGGGAGGGCGTTCGGCGGTGGCCGTTCCCCGCGGGATTTTTTGCGAACTTTTCGGACCTCTGAACCGATTTCCACCGTCTCGGCACCACTCTTCGCCGCCGGGGTATCGGACCGGGAGTCCCGGGAACCGTTGAGCACCTCCCCGGAGGGGGTGATGCGGGCCGATACCCGTTTCCGGTCGCCACCACGCACGGAGACCTTTTGGATATGCCGGTCGGCGCCGATGGTCAGAACGATCTGCTTTCCTTCCAACCGGTCATCCCCATATTGGATGATGGCGTTTTTTTCCCGGCCCAGCAACTCCAGGGTCTGTTTGCCGATGCGATAGACCATCCGCTCGGCGGAGCCCCGGTTTTTTCCCTCTTCCAGTTTGACCCGTCCCTCCGCCCGGACTTCCCGGACACCGCTGGAGTTGGCCTTTATTCCCCGACCCTTCCCCTTTCTGTAGTAATAGACCGTCATCCGATCGGCGGCAAGCCGCATCCCACCGTCTTTGGCCCGAACCCGGCCGGAAAAGATCGCCACCTGTTTTTTTTCGTCCATTTCCAGGCGATCGGAGTTGATCTCCAGGGGACCTGCGGCATGCGGGGACCGGGGAATGGCCAGGGCGCACACCAACAGCAGGGCGAAAACCGCCACCAAAAGGGGACCGGACCGCCGTTGACGGCGGGAAACGGACCGGTTTCCCCTTTTCGTTACTGCCGCTGCATAGGATCCCATGTTCAATCCATCTCGGAAAGACCGTTGGCGTACCAGAGATCGACCCGGCTGGAGACCGTCGCCGTCCGACTCTCCTGGTACAGGGTCAGACCGACGCCACTCAACCGTATTTCCGGTCCTTCGAACCGAAACGCCCGATCGGTATACAACATCCCGCGTTTCGGATCAAACCGCAACCGTTCGGTCGACAGCGTCATCTCCTCTCCCCGGACCAGGACCCGATCCTCGAACTCCATGGTTCGGGAGTCGGGGTTGACCGATCCCCGGCCCGCCGTGACCCGCACCGGTTTTTCCTTGTCGTCCTCATTATAGAGAGTCAATAGCGGTTTTTGAATACCGATCCGTTCCTTGGACAATTTTTCGGCATTCGGGGCATCCAGGGTCCAGCGGGTCCGTTTGCCATCGAACTGTACCAGATGAAGGCCGGTCACCAAAGCGCCGGCGGGACCTTTTTTCAGAATGGCGGCATCCAGGGCCCCTGATTTCAAGCCCGGGGTTTTTTGCAGATACCAGCCGATGATTCCGGCCATGATCAAGGGCAGGGCCAGAAAAAGAAATTTGAGCCGGCCTTTCATCGTTGCGCCCGCGAGGCCACGGCCCGTTGCCAGAGGTCCCGGGCGCGCAGCAACCCTTCGGCCAACTCCCGCACCGCCCCCCGACCACCACGGCGCCGGGCCAGCCAGTGAACACGTGCCACCACCTCGGGATCGGCATCCGCCGGAGCGCCGGCGAATCCGACCCGGGACAGAATCGGCAGGTCGATCAGATCATCACCCATGAAGGCGCATCGATCAGGGGTCAGCCGATGCCGTGTCAACTCGTTCTCCAAACAGCCCCATTTATCCTTCACCCCCTGATGCACGAAGGAGAGACCCAGCTCCCGGCCACGATGGGCCACCATCGGCGAGTTGCGGGCGGTGATCAGGCCGACGGTGTAATCGGCCTCCAGCAACAGGCGGATGCCCAGGCCATCACGGACATGAAACCGTTTGCTCTCGACCCCGGCGCTGTCCAGATGGATCCCCCCATCCGTCAACACCCCATCGACATCCAGGGCCACCAGGCGCACCGCCCGGCCCCGCTGGACCAGTTCATCGGACCAGGGTCGATGGCGGGGCCAACGGTCGGTATCCGCGCCCGTGCCACCCGGGTCCGGCGGTTCCAGGGAATCGCTCACATCAACCCCGCTTCCAGCAGATCATGCAGATGGATGACGCCGACCACCCGACCGATGCCTTCGACCGGGGTTCCATCCACCAGTGGCCGTTCCACCAAAGCACCTTCGACGACGAACAGGCTGGTGATCTTATTATCCTCCATTTTCCGCACCGCTTCCACCGCCAGGGCGTCGGCGGCGATGGTTTTGGGAGCGGCGGTCATGATTTGACCGGAACGACGGCTCAACAACCGTTCATCCCGTTCCAGCCAGCGCCGCAGATCGCCATCGGTGATGATGCCGATCAGCCGCCCGGAACCATCCTTGACCCCGGTCATGCCGAACCGTTTGTCGGTCATCTCCAGCATGGCGTCGCGCACCGGATGTCCTTCCGGGACCATGGGGACGCGTTCCCGGCCGTGCATGCGGTCCCGCACCCGCAACAAGAGCTTTTTGCCGAGACTGCCGCCCGGGTGCAGCAGGGCGAATTCATCGGTGCCGAAACCGCGCGCCTCCAGCAGGGCCACGGCCAGGGCGTCGCCCATGGCCAGGGCGGCGGTGGTGGAGCAGGTGGGCGCCAACCCCAGGGGGCACGCCTCCCGTTGCACGGATACGTCCAGCACCACGTCGCTCATGCGCGCCAGGGTGGAATCGATGCGACCGACGAAACCGATCAGGGTGGCCCCCAACCGTTTGATCACCGGCAACAGCGAGATCACCTCCCAGGTTTCGCCGCTGTTGGAGAGGGCCAGGACCACGTCCTGACGGGTGACCATGCCGACATCGCCATGGCTGCCCTCGGCGGGATGGAGAAAAAAGGCCGGGGTGCCGGTACTGGCCAGGGTGGCGGCCAGCTTTTGACCGATCAATCCCGATTTGCCCATGCCGGTGACCACCACCCGGCCCTTGCAATCCAGGATCCGTTCGACCGCCAGGGTGAAGCGATCGTCGAGACGATCCACCAGGGCCAGGATCGCTTCAGCCTCCAATTGCAACGTTTGACGGGCCTGTTTCAGCATGAGTCGGGGCAATAACGGTTCGATGAACGGAAAACCCAGGACAAAGGGCGGATTTTTCCCCCATAATACCAGCTTGAACGTGGGAATTCACCCCGCGACCAAATGGATCATGGAAAAGAGAACCAAAAAAAGGGAGGAAATATGGGCATCGTCCGCGAGTGCATGTTACCCGATATCGCCACCTTTTCCCCGGGCAGCATGCTGCTGGATGCGGCACGGGGCATGGCGCAACAGGCCATCGGTTTCGCCGTCATTCTTGACGGAATGGATCTGGTCGGACTGGTCACCGAATACGATATCATCCGCTGGATGGTGAAGGGACATGACCCGGAAACCACCCGCATCGGCGACCTGCCGCTGTCCAAACCGCAGATCGTTCGAGAAGACACCGCCTGCCAGGAATTGCTCAACATCTACTATCAACGGCGCTTCCGGCGTTTTCCGGTGCTCAACGACGATGAAATACTCTCCGGCGGCATCACCGAAAAACAGATTCTCGCCTCTCTGCCCCGTTCCAATCTCATGGCCCACTACCGGGTGGCCGACGTCATTCCCGGCAACCCACCGGTGGTGGCCCCGGACTGGCCCTACATGAAGGTGGCCCGTCACATGATGGATACCCACCGCGGGTGTGTGTTGATTTTGGAGGACGACCGGTTTCTCGGCATGATCTCCGAAGGGGACATGATCCGTTTCCGGGTCAGTCCGGAATGGCGGCCCGATGCGACGGCCATCAAGTTGGCCAATACCGACCCTTTGACCATCGAACCGGAACGGGATCTGCTCTACGCCCTGGACCATTTTCAACGCACCAGACATCGCCGCGTCCCGGTGGTGACCCGGGAAGGGACCCTGGTTGGGCTGTTGACCCAGACCGACATGTTGCGTCAGGTCGCCGATTCCGCCCGCTCCCATCGGGCGGTGCTCAATCCCGAGGATATCCCCGAACCGGCCATCTGGTTCGAACCCGACGGCGAACACCTGCTGCTGGCCATGAACGAAAAGGGTTCCAAAGCCCTGGAGCTGGATCCGGAGCTTTGGATCGGGCGATCGGTCCATGATCTGGCCGTGGACCCGTCCGTCTGGGGTGCCCTGAGCACCCTGCTGGTCAACTGTGCCACCATCGAAAACATCAACCTGCCGTTGAAGACCGGCAATCGGCAAAGCATCTGTGTCTCCTGTGATTTCCGCCTGGTACACACCCCCACCGGTGAGGACCGGATTTTCTGGACCATCGGCGCCGCGGAAGGCGGTCGGAACAGTTGCGGCTGATATCGAAACCCCATCCATTCAATTCAATGGAGATTGGCACATGAATCATTCCGCCACGGGAACCCTGGAGGCGTTTTTCAAACGGATTCGCACCATCGCCGTCGTCGGCCTGTCACCGAAACCGGATCGGGCCTCCAACCGGATCGCCCTGTACATGCAACGGGCCGGATACCGGATCATTCCCGTGCGGCCGGGCGGCCAGGAAATACTCGGCGAGCCCAGCTACCCGACCCTCGACGACATCCCCGCGGACCTGGAGATCGATCTGGTGAACGTTTTCCGCCGCGGTGAGGATACGCCGCCCATCGCCGAAGCGGCGGTGCGGATCGGCGCCAAGGGGTTGTGGCTGCAAAGCGGCATCGTCAGCGATCAGGCCATGGAGATCGCCCGGTCCGGAGGTTTGTTCGCCATCCAGGACCGCTGTTTGAAAACCGAACACGTCTATCTGTCGGGCCGGTTTTGACGGACCCGGGCGAATTTTCGCCGCCGGGCCGATGCGTGGTGTTTCGAATGGTGATCAGGCGGGACGCCAGGGGGTCACGGCGGCGGAAGCGGCTTCCACCGAACCGGTACGGGCGAAGGTGATCATGTAGTTGGCCAACTGCCGGAACACCGCCCGCACGAATTCCGGGCCGATCCACATGACGAAGGGACCGGGATTGCAGTCCAGATAAACATAACGACCATCATCGGCCTCGATGATGTCCCAGGCCGCATAGTGCAGGCCGAGAAAACGGTTGGCCCGGACGATCCGATCGGCCTCGGCTTCCGGCAGGGCGACATACTCGAAATTTTTCGTCTCGGTACGGGAGTCCACCCCCCCTTCGGAGAGGATGCGCAAGGCCAACACCACGCTGTCACCGACGATATGCACCCGCAGGGTGGAACCGTGAATGCGCTCCTGCATCATCACCGGACTGAGACGGATTTCGTCGAGCCGGTCCCGGTCTTCGAGGGTGACCACCCGGGTGGATCCGACCCCCACCGCCGGTTTCACTACCACTTCCCGTTGCCCGTCGATGAACCGTGCCGCCAACCGGGGATCGTTGGTGGTGAGGGTTTGCGGCGCCGGAAAACCGTTGGCGCGCAATTTTTCATAAAGCTGGGATTTGGAGTCGTGATCGATATAGGCGGCGGTCAGCGGGTTGATGACCAGGGTGCCCAGGGTTTTCAGATAGGAAAAAAAACTGAAGATGGCCGCCTGGTACTCCTGCTCGCGGAGATAGCGTTGACGCCACTCGGCATGGGCGCTGGCGTGCAGCACCGGCGGCAGGGCCGGCAGGGTGTTGAGGGCGGTACAGCGGATATGAACGGCGCGTATATCGGAAAAATCCCGTCCCTGCCAGGAGGCGCGACCACCGCCCATGGTCATTTCCGACGCCCCGGCGCCGCCGAGTTGAATATTGAAAACCAGCGGTTCCGCCCCCGCTTCGAGCAGGGCCACGCGCACCGCTTCCACCTGCGGGCTGCCTTGATTTCCAAAAACGGCGATGGTTGGACTGTTCATGCGGGTATGATATCCCATAGTCCCGCCCGATGCCAACGGTTCGCCAACCGCTGGCCGGCAAACAACCCGAACCGATGGACAAGGAGACCCTTTCCGGTATGAACATTCATCTGGACGCCGGTTCCGGCCTGGCCGGGAACATGTTTCTCGCCGCCTGCCTGGACCTGGGCCTCGATCAAGGGGAGTTGACAGCGGCCCTGAAAACCATCGACCTGCCCGACTGGTCCCTGGAGGTCGATCGGCAACGGCGCGGCGGTATCGCCGGCCTGCACGTCAGGGTGGTGACGCCCCCGGAAAAAAAACATCGCCATCTGCCCGATATTCAAAGATTGATCGAAGGGTCAACCTTGCCGGAGCCGGTCCGCCAGCGGGCCATGGCCATTTTTCGAACCCTGGCCGAAGCCGAGGGGGCGGTCCATGGCATCACCTCGGACCGGGTTCATTTCCATGAGGTGGGGGCGGTGGATGCCATCGTCGACATCTGTGCCGCCGCCTTCGCCGTCTGGCGCCTGGGCATCACCGGGGTGACCGCCGGCCCGGTGCCAACCGGGAGCGGCACGGTGGTGTGCCAACATGGCGCCATGCCGTTGCCGGTACCGGCGGTGGCGGAACTGTTGCGCCGTTTCCGGGTACCCTTGCGGCCCGATCCCCTGGAGATGGAGTGGGTGACGCCGACCGGGGCGGCGGTCCTGGTCAACCTGGCCGATCGTTTCGGCGCCATGGACCTCGATCGCATCGACCGCATCGGCCACGGACTGGGCAGCCGCGAGGTCCGGGGACGCAGCAATGCATTGCGCATCCTGGCCCGTGAGGACGATCCCCCCGCCACCGACCACCCCGTCCGGGAACGGGTAACGGTCCTCTCCGCCCATGTCGACGATATGAATCCGGAGTGGTACGGTCCGCTCTGGGAACGGTTGTTCCAGGACGGGGCCCTGGATGTGGCCCTGATACCCATGACCATGAAAAAAGGCCGCCCGGCGGTGCGTATCGAGGTGGTGTGCCGACCGGCTGACGCCGACCACCTAGCGGAACGGGTCCTGAAACACAGCACCGCCATCGGTGTGCGCCTGGCGACCATGGATCGCCTGGCCCTGCCCCGCTCGATGCGCCCGCTGCAAACCCCCTGGGGGATCCTTCAATGCAAGGAGGCCGGGGGGATCTGGCGACCGGAACATGACCAACTGGCGGCTCTGGCCCAAAGACACGGTTGGTCACTGCCCGAGACCCAACAGCGCATCGCCCCCTTTCTGGCGCTGGCGACAACCCGGCAATACCGGAATGAAACCGCTAAAAAATGAATGATTTACTATTAAAATCCCTGCTCACCGACCTGGCCGCCGGGAAAACGACGGTACCGGCGGTCCTGGAACGCCTCTCCCGTTTCCCGGTCGATGCCGTAACCGATGACAACCGGGTGGTGGCCCGTCTCGACACCCATCGCCGCCTGCGCCACGGTTTTCCGGAGGTGATCCTCGGCCAGGGCAAACCGTTCGGCCATCTGCAAAAAATCGTCGAACGGGCCTTGCAACATGGAGATGATCTGTTGATCACCCGATTGAGCAAAAAGCGGATCCGTAAACTGCGAACCCGATTTCCCCAACTGCACCGGGCCCCGGGGACCGGCTGCCTGTACCGGCAAACGACCGGGGAGCGGTCCGAACAGGGGTTGGTGGCGGTCTTTTGCGCCGGCACCAGCGACATTCCCGTGGCCTCGGAGGCGGCCCTGGTGGCGCGCCTGATGGGGGCACGGGTCAAAACCCATTTCGATGCCGGGGTGGCCGGCCTGCACCGGTTGTTGGCGGCCGATGATCTGCTGCACGGCGCCCGGGTGTTCGTGGTGGTGGCGGGCATGGAGGGCGCCCTGCCCTCGGTGGTGGGCGGACTGGTGGACAAACCGGTCATCGCCGTACCCACCTCCCAGGGTTATGGCAGCGCCTTCGGCGGCCTGTCGGCCCTGCTGGGCATGCTCAACAGTTGCGCCGCCAACGTCACGGTGGTCAACATCGACAACGGTTTCGGCGCCGGTTATGTGGCGGGATTGATCAATCGTCTCGGTGGCGGGGGGTGATTCGCATCAAACGGGTGCCACTTGAAATACCCGTCTCGAAAGGCCGTGTTCCATCCTCCGGCTACTGATTCGCCAGCCAGGATTGAATTTTTTCGCGCAGTACGGCCGGTTGGTTGCGTTCCGGTTGTTCGCTGACCCAATCGACGAGCAGTTTTTGCAGTTCTCCCATCCAGGGCCCCGGGGGTTGGCGTACCAGGTCCAAAATTTCACCGCCACCGAGGGCCAAATCCCGGGGGTTCAGGCCTCGGTTGGCGTCGACGAGGTGGCGACAGCGCTTCAGGATCCGTCCCAGGGTTTTGCTCTCCCCTGCCGTCGTGTCGGGATTTTCCGGCGGTTCCGGTCCGGCGCTTTCGCGGGTGGCATCGACGAGACGGAAAAGACCCTCCAGGGGGACCTGTTTTTTCAGCAGCCGGTTGAGCAGGCGATCGGTGGGGTTCATGTCCAGATAGACGAATTGCAACAGGTTCATCGTCCGCCGCCGGCGCCGTTTGGAAAACCCGAACCGTTTCAATACCGACTTCACCCCATCGATGTTTTCGTGTTGGTGGTCGAGGCGGTTTTGCCACTCCTCCTCCGGCAACTCCAAGCGATTGAGTCGGAAAAGAAAAGCCGCCCAACGCAGGTCCAGCAGCGTCACATCCTCCTCTTCCCGGGGCTGGGTGATGGTCAGCAAAGCGTCGATGACCCGTTCGCGGATACAGGGACGCTCTTCATCCTCTCCCCGGCGGCGCCGTTCCGACTCGGTCTCTTTCAACTCCGGAAAGACGGTCAATCCCAGGGAAGAGGAGAAGAGCCGTTGCAACAGGGGACGCACGTCTCCACCACGCAAGGTCAGGGAAAAGATGCGATCCAACTCACCACGCAACTGCTCCCCGGGAACCGGATGGGGCCGGGTGTTGGCACACAAGGCCAGGTCGGCCGGATCCGGCATCATCGACAGTTGCAGGGTCAGACGAAAAAAACGCAAGGCCCGCAACGGATTTTCCTGGATGGTCTCCAAACCGTTCACCAGACGGGTGCGGCTGTTTTTCAGGTCTTCAAGACCGTTGAACGGATCGACCAACGGTCCATAGGGCCAGCAGTAGGCGATGGCATTGATGGTCAGGTCCCGATGCAGCAAATCCTCCTCCACCGTCGCCGGACAGTTGGGCCGGTGGCGAAACGTGGAAATTTCAATGACCCGTGGCCGTTCCTCACCTTTGAGCGGTATGAGCAGGCTGTTATGCTTGTTGCCCATGGCCACGGCGGCGTGTCCGCCGTCCCGCAACCGTTGTTCACAGTCGGATAGAGAACGGGAGACCAGCAAATGCAGATGATTGGGCAGGGAAGTGCCCAGGACGGTGTTGCGAACCAGCCCGCCGACCAGAAAAACGGGACCGATCAGACGATGAATATCGTCCACGAACACACGGATGGCGGACGGCAACCGCTCGGGAATGGAGAGATTCATAACGTCCCATTATGCCTGGAGAGAGAAAAAAGAAAAGAAAATATTCGTGGCACCTTCTCCGTCATCACCATGGGTTGCCGGGTCAACCAGGCGGAAAGCGAACGTTTGGGACAGGAAGGGCGCTCGCACGGCCTGCGTCCGGCGCAGGTGGGGGAACCCCCCGACTGGGTGATCATCAACACCTGTTCGGTCACCGGGGAAAGCGATCGGCAGGCCCGCCAGGCCATTCGCCGGGCCGCCCGGGAAAATCCCCGGGCACGCATCGTCGTCACCGGCTGTTATGCCCAACGGGATCCCCGGTCCCTGGCCGCCCTGCCCGGGGTGGAGATGGTATTGGGCAACGGTGAAAAGACCGCCTTTTGGGAGTATGTGCGCCCGGCTCCCCGCCTCACCACCGATACCGCCGGGCTCGATCCGGTCAGGGATCACCAGAACCGGCAATCCCCAGCGGCGGGATCGGCAATCATCCGGGCCGGGCCGGTTTCGGCCATCGACCGGCTGGCCGGAACGACCGTGGTCGATGATCCTTCGGTGCGTACCCGCGCCTTTTTGCAGGTCCAGGACGGCTGTGACCGTCATTGCACCTTCTGTCTGATACCCGGCGTGCGCGGCGCCGGACGCTCCCTGCCACCGGAGCGGGTGTTGGAACAGGCGCAGCGGTTGCAGGAGTCCGGTTTCAAGGAACTGGTGCTGACCGGCATCAATCTCGGTTCCTATGGACACGATCTCAGCCCTCCCACCTCCCTGGCACGGTTGATCGACACCCTGGCCGCCGCCCCGGGCGCGGCCCGATTGCGCCTCTCCTCGCTGGACCCACGGGACCTGGATGAAAACCTGTTCAAATCATTCGAAAAACAACCGCGCCTCTGCGATCATCTCCACCTGTCGGTTCAATCCGGCGATGATTTGATCCTCAAACGCATGGGCCGGGAATATGACCGCTCGTTGATCCTGAAACAGGCGCAACGGTTGAAAAAAATTCGCCCCGACCTGGTGTTGGGGGCCGATCTGATCGTCGGTTTCCCCACCGAGGATGAAACGGCCTTTTCGGCCACCCTGGACCTGGTGAAACGGGCGGAACTGGCGCTGTTGCACGTCTTCCGCTATTCCGACCGTCCCGGCACGCCGGCGGCGGCCATCCCCGCCCGGTTCCGAACCGCCGGCGATATCATCCGTCAACGGTCGGAACGGTTGCGGCAAACCGGAGAATCCGTTCGAAATCAGGTCTTTGAACGATGGATCGGACGAACCGTACCGGTACTGGTCGAAGAGGTGAACCGGGGCGTGGCCAAGGGTCGCAGCGCCGCCTTTTTGCCGGTGGTCTTCACCCCGGCGAAGCAACCGGTGCCGGGCGATCTGCTGCCGGTGCGCCTCGTTCGGATGGATCCGGAGCAAGGCCTGTTGATCGGCAATTAATGAATGTTTGTCCACAAGGTTATCCACAGGAGCTGTGGATAAAATGGCCACCGAAAAGCCCTTTGCCGGGATGGCCGGACCGGGCCGGTGGCCGGTCGGCGAAAAAAATCCCGCTTTTTCATTCGCGGTTCCGGTTCAACCCACCCACACCGGAAGGGTGTCCATCCAGTTATTGAATGTTTGTCCACAGCGTTTTCCACAGCTCCTGTGGATAAAACCGGCCTTTATCCACAATCGAACGCCGACGCCGGAATCGTGATGCCGGGATGTTTTTTTTCCTTTCGCACGCTGCATTTCAATCTACAATTTGTTATTTTCACTAACGGCTGAGGACCCTGTTCGAAATGGTAATGGTCCGATGCCGATACATGGAAGCTGTGCGGCCACTGCTCACGGGTATTGGCCAAAAAAGACCGATCGGTAGGTGGTTTTTTCGATCCGGTCATTGAAAAAGCTTCGCTTTTCGGCGGGCCGATATCGGTCCGCGCGGTTGTCCGGTTCCGCCGAACAACCTCTGCACCTAACGGGCGGTGTGTTGAGATGGGTACTGTTTCCGCTGTTGTTTCCGGTCTGGTCTCCCTGGTTTGGACCCTGTTTTTAATCGTTGCCGCCGTTTTTCTGGGCATCCACGTGGCCCGGGAGCTCCCCTTGCAGGATATCCCCCTGTTGGGACGGCTACCTGACTTTCTCGCCATACCCCTGCAAAATCAATCGGAAAGCATCATCATCTCCACCTTGGCCGGAGTATTGGCCGGTTTTTTGTTGTTGTTTTTGACCGCCTACGTCTGGCAGGCGTTGTGGGATGGTTTGCGCCTGGGCCTGGTGCGGGGCTCCTTGAAACGGGCCAACCGCAAAGGCCGCTTCCGGGACGCCGGTTTTTCCCTGATCGACTGGGGCTGGTTCCACTATCCGCTGGTCAGCCGTCTTTGGCGTGAATATGCCGAAACCCTGCATCGGCAACCGTCACCCGGTCCCCGGGACGAAATGGGCATCCAGTACCGGTCCACGCAACCGGCGGAGGTGGTGTTCGGCCAGCAGGTGTTGGTGGATGTGCCGATGCGGGTGGAATTTTTTCGGCATCTGCCCGGCATCCTGACCGGCGCCGGCATCGTCAGCACCTTTGCCGGCATCCTGTTGGGGTTGAGCAATTTCAATCCCGCCGTGCCGGTGGACCAGGTGACCCATCAATTGAAACTGCTCTTCTCCGGCGTCACCACCGCCTTTGTCGCCTCCTTTTTCGCCATTTTGACCGCCATCATCGTCACGGTGATGGAAAAACTGTTGATTCATTGGCGATATGCCCAGGTTACCGCCTTCCAGTGCCAGTTGGACGATCTGTTCCGGGCCGGCGTCGAACCGGAATATCTGGCCGATCTGGTGGCCGGTGGCGTTTCCGGTTTCGAGGGGATACGCTTGGAGTTGGGACGAGTGACCACCACCCTGGACGGGTTCGTCAAGCGATCACAGGAGGGCGTCCACGGCGCCCCGGCCGGCGGCGCCGAGGCCCTGGAGATGTTCAAACGGCTCCTGGCGACGGAACGGGAAGCGACGGTGCGGGCGGTTGGCGAAGGGATTCACGACGCCCTGGCCGGTCCCCTGGCGACCCTGACCCGGGCGCTGGAGGGGATCGGAAACGGAGCTGGCCCGGCGGTGAACGATGGGAGTTCGAACCGGTTGCTGGAGACCGAACTGGCCCGAATCGGTGGCAAACTGGATGACGGTCTCGATGTGTCCAACCATCAATCACGGCTGTTCGAACAAATTTTGGCCACCGCCGAGGAGACGGTGGCGGCCTCGGGTGAACAGACCGAAAAAAATCGGCAACAGCGCATCCGCGAATTACAGATATTCCGCCACCTGGGCAAGACCCTGGAGGCGTTGCCGGCTCAGTTGGTACCGGCCGACGACCTGGTGAGATCGTTGAAAATTGGCCAGGAAGCCCAGACCGAAGCCTTGAAACGACTCAACGAATCGTTGGAGGCCCTGCAGACGAAAATACCGGCCGGCGACGAGTTGGCGCGGTTGATCCGCACCACCCAGGAAGCCCAGACCGAGGTATTGAAACGGCTCGGTGACTCCATGGAGGACCTGCCCGGACGCATGCCTTCCGGCGACGAATTGGCCCGGCAGTTGAAATCGGTGCAGTCCACCCAGACCGAGGTCTTGAAACGGCTGGGTGAGTCGATGGAGAGCCTGCCGGAAAAAATGCCCTCCGGCGACGAGCTGGTGCGGGTGCTGAAAAATGGCCAGGCGGCGCAAACCGAGGCCCTGAACCGGCTGGGCGAATCGGTGGCGGGTCTGCCGGATAAAATGCCCTCCAGCGAAGCGTTGGCCAAATTGTTGCGGGAGAGCCAGGCGGCCCAGACCGAGGTCTTGAAAAAACTCGGTGAATCCCTGGAGACCCTGCCGGAAAAAATGCCCTCCAACCGCGATCTGACGGCCCTGTTGAAGCAAGGGCAGGATCGTCACAGCGAAGCCCTGGACCGGTTGGGGGAGCGGGTCGCCAGCCTGCCGGAAAACCTCCCCTCGGCCAAGGAGATCGGCAGTCACCTCCAACGGGCCGGGGAAGAGCGGAATCGAATCCTGCTCGAAGAGGTGATGGGCACTTTTTCCGACCGATTGAACCAGACGGTCCTGGGATTGACCGAACAGCTCACCGGACTCGGTGAAGGGATCGCCAAAGAGCGTCAAACCATGGCCTCGACCCTCGACCGGGTTTCGGAGGAAGTGAACGAAACCGGCCACGAATGGGAAACGCGCCTGGCGGCGGAACTGGAACGGGCCATGGGCGAGGCCGCCAACCGCCAGATGGAGATGATGACCGCCTTGCGCACCCTGTCCGAACAGACCGAATCGGAACTGGGGCAGTTCCGCCAACGACTGCACGATGCCGAAGGCGACCAGGCCGAAACGCACCGGCTGTTGTCGGAAAAAATCGTTACCTCCATCTCCGATCGCCTGGAGGAGACCTTTGGCAGTGTTTCCGAAGGACTGGAGGCGTTGCGGCAACGGTTTTCCGAAGAACGCCGGTCCATGGATGAGTCGATGCGCCAATGGTTGGAAGAAGCGGCCCGGGGCAAACGGGACGAGAGTGCCGAAATCAACAAAAAGGTCCAGGAAATGGTGTTGCAGGTGGATGGCCGTCATGAAGACATGATCGGGGTGATCGACCGCATGAACCGACAGTTGGCCCATGAACTGGAGGCGATGCGGGATGGTTTGCTGGAGAAAAACGACCGCATGGGCGAAGCGGTCAGCCGTCAGGTGCGCGACCTGGGCGAATCCCTGGAAGGGGTGGTGACCGGGATGGGACGGGAGCAGGCGGTGTTCATCGAAATGCTCGGGGAACGGCTCAATGCCCTGCGCAAGCGCCTGAAAATCAAGTGATCGCCCGGAGATGACCACCATGAATGAAAATGTCATCCGTCTGGCCGTCGCCGCCAGGGAGTCCGACCTGTCGCTGGCAACGCACCCCATCGTTCGCGCCGCCGGCGATGAAGGGCTGCTGCGGGAACGCAACATCATCCATTTCGACACCCTGAACCTGAAACTGCGCCGGAACGAGGTATTGTTGACCCTGAACCGCCAGGGAACCGACTGGACCCAGTCCATCGTCCGCGGCGCCACCGACACCGAGGCCCTGCCCTGGCGGACGGTGTCGGTGAAAAATGGCCGTTTAAACATAAAAAAACTGAAAAAACAGGATGATGGACAACTACTGACCGGTATCAACATCGACAAGTTGAAACCGTTGCTGGTGCTGCACAGCCGGGAACGGTGTTGGCGCCTGACCTTTCCGGAAAAGGTGGAGCTGTTGTTGCGCGAGGAGCGGGGGCATCTGCGCATGGGGGGGGTGGAGACGCCCTTTCACGAGGTGGCCGTGGAGTCCCCCGGCGGACGCAACGCCCGGTTGATCGAAACCGCCCTCTCCCTGGCCTATCACCTGGAACCGGCCTCACTGCTCTGCGCCGGACCGGTGGAACGGGGATTTTCCCGATTGAATGCCACCTTGCCGCCACAACCACCGTCGCAGGTGGCCGATTTGAAACCGGACATGAGTCTCCAACGCGCCCTGGTCACCTTGGGCGAGGCGTTGTTGCGCCTGCTCCAGGAGAGCCGGCTCATCGCCAATCACGCCGGCGAGGAGGCCCGCTGGACCGGTTTCCGGCAGTTGCTCTGGGCATCGGACCGGTTGTGTACCCTGATCGAACTGCACCATGCCGATCTGCCGACGGAAATCCGTGACGAAATGGTTGGCGAAATACGCTGGTTGCAGCAGGGATTGACCCGGGTACGGGATTGGCACCATTTTTTTCGCGATACCCTGGAACCGCTGGTCGGCCAGTTCCCCTTCCAGGACGGGCTCGACACCCTGCATGAACGGGGAGAAAAACGACGGGAGGCGGTGTTCAAGGAGGCGGCCGAGCTGTTGAACGGCCCCCGTTTCACCCGGTTGTTCCTGGGACTCTCGCAATGGTTGTCCGCCGGCGATCCGAGTCTGCTGCTGGATCAACCGCAACGGCGCCGGCTGTCGGCGGCGGTGATCGACAAGGCGCGGGAGGTTTTGAAACAGCAGGTTCACTCCCTGGGCCGGCGGGAACGCGATCCGGTGCTTTTGGACGCCGACGCCCGTGGCGCCCTGCGCGACGAGGTGGACCGGTTGAACCACATGGTGGACCTGTTCATCGGCTTGTTCCCGAAAAAAAAGCTCACCCCGTTCCGGGAGGCGTTGACGCCATTGGTGGAAAATCTGGACCGGCTCGATGAATCCACCATCGGCAGGGAGTTGTTCCTCCAGTTGCTGGAACCCCGGGAAGAGGCCTTGGGACACCTTTTGCAGGGATGGCTGGGCGCCAGAAACGACCGCCACATGCAAGACTCCGAAAAGGCATGGCGGGCCTTCGATGCCTGTCCGCCCTTTTGGAACTAGGGGCTGGAGCGGCAATCATGGACAGCAAAACCACCCTCAGACGGGCCGATCTGTTGATCAAGGGTTTCACCATCCCCTCCCACCCGGCGGTGTTGTTGGAGGTACGCCGGACCCTGAACCGTTTCGCCCCGGATTTACGGCGGGTGATGACCATCATCGTCGCCGACATGGCCCTGTCGTCGCGGGTGTTGCGCATCGCCAACAGCCATCTGCGCGGCCATAAACGGTCGGTGGAGAGCATCGGCCAGGCGGCGGCCCTGCTGGGCATGGAAACCCTGCGCGGCATCGTCCAGGAACTTTTTTTGAGCGTCGGCCTCACCAGCCGGGACAGCGCCCTGCAGGAGGTGCGCCGGCGCGGATTGTCCATCGCCCGGCTGACCGCCTGGTTGGCCGGGGAGGTGCCGCGGCTCAACACCGATCGGAAAACGCCGTTGCCGATCATCCCCGCCGACAGCGCCTATGCCGCCGGCCTGTTCCACGATTGCGGCCAATTGGTGATGTTGCAAAAGTTCGCCGGTTACGCCGCCCTGTACGACGATTGGCAACAAAACGGCCGGGAACCCCTGGTGGCCATCGAACATCAACGCCACGAGCTGGACCATGCCCTGCTCGGCAGCCGCATGGCCCGGGCGAGAAGTTTTCCCGACTCACTGGTGCGGTTGATCCGTGAACACCACCAGGTGGAAGGGTTCACCGAACCGGGTACTTCGGAAGCCGGGTTGAGATATGCCACCCTGCACGCCCTGCTCTACCTGGCACAATATTTCGGGGATGAGTTGACGGTCCCGGAATGGCAGGCGGCCCGGGAGCCGTTGTCGGCCTTTTTCGGATTGGCGCCCGCCGGGCTGGAGGGATTGCGCGATCCGGCACTGGCGGCCATCAACGCCCGGTCGGGAAAGGGGCTGCCATGACGCGCGCCGCTCCCCGGGTCATACGCCGTGTCGAGGATTCGGCCAATCCGTTCTGGATCAGTTATGCCGATTTGATGACCGCCCTGGTGATGCTGTTCCTGGTGGTGATGAGCATCTCCATGGTGGCCATCGCCACCCGGCCGCTGGTGGAAAAAAAACAGCGGGAAACCGATATTCAGGCCATTCTCGAACAGCTTGAGAACAAAACCATCAATGCCGGCCTGAACCTGCACATCAACCGCGCCACGCGCACCATCGATTTCGGCGAACGGGCCCGTTTCGCCTTCAACAGCTATTATCTCTCTCCCACCGCCCGGCAACGGTTGCGTGCCTTCGTGCCGTTGTTGTTGGATGTTTTCAAGGAAAAAGAGGGCAAACGGTGGCTCAAGCGCATCCACATCGAAGGATACACCGATGCCACCGGCTCCTATCTCTATAACGTCGATTTGAGCCTGAACCGCGCCCAGGCGGTGGTCTGCGCCCTGTTCGCCGCCGACCTGCCGGAGGAAAGGCGCAATCTGCTCCGGCAACTGTTGATCATCGACGGCGCCTCGGTCACCGGCATCAAGGAGAGCGACGACGCCAGCCGCCGTGTCGCCGTGCGCCTGGCCTTCCGCCAACCCGACGACACCAGCGTCGATCATCCCCCCGTTGACATGCGCATGGGCCGGTGCGCCATCCGATATGACCGGCCCACCCACCGTGACCGCGCCCGCGAACGCGCCCGGCGCCGTCAGGAGGCGGCCGACCGGAAAGCGGCCGAAGCCGACGCCCGCCGCCGGGCCATGGACCCCACCCACCGGCCCAACCCCCGCAGCGGCGACCCGGCCTATCCCTGGACCGGCGGCATGGATCCGCCAATGGAGCACCTCCAGGAGATGGTGGGGGATGGATTGCTGGAGCGGTGATCGAGCCTCCCCATTGGTAAGCCGAACCCTTTGCGAATCATTATGACAATGGACACCATTCCGCAAAGACATTTTCCATCTTGACCTTCAGTTGTTCAGAACTTATCCTTGATCGTTGGCATTCTCCAAGAAACCGACAAATCATTTGATACTTTCACTGAAGGACTGAAAAGTCATGGAATATCTGACTCGGATTATCGTCGTGATTTTCATCTCCGTGGGTTTGATCCCCTCGACGGGCCTGGCAAAAACAAAGGGGGATCTTTTGGCGGCCTATGTGGTGCTCGGTCAAGCGCCATCCAAAAAAATTACCGGGTTGGCCCGGGTTGTCATCAGCTCCGATGCCTCCTGCTCAGACTTGAAGTTTGACTGGAAGACGGATGCGGGCAAGAAGGTCAAAGCGGTCGAGCGGACCAATCCGAATCCCAAAACCTTTCAGATCAAGGTATGCGAAACCCTCTATAACCAGACGAGCAAGCAGCATGTGGAGCTTGGAAAAAAACAAAAACTCGAACTCCCAAAAATAAATCTCAGCCCGAACGATATCGCCATCATCGGCGATACCGGTTGCAAGGGAAAAAGCAAACAGGATTGCAGTTCCGAATCAGCTTGGCCTTTTAAATATTTTTCCAAGACCCTGGCCAAGGATAAACCGGATCTGCTCCTCCACATGGGAGATTACAACTATCGAGGAACGCCCGGCTCCATCAAGTTGAATGGCGGCAAGGTATCGGTCTACGATGCCGGGGATAATGACATCAAACAATGCACTTCGACCACCGGTTGGACCTATTACAGCCAAAACAATCCCGATCTTTCCAAGGCCAAACCGGACAATTGGCCGGACTGGCAAGCGGATTTGTTCAAGCCCGCCAAAAAACTCATGGCCAAGGCCCCGTGGGTGGTGCTCCGCGGCAATCATGAGCTGTGCAGCCGTGCCGGCCCCGGTTGGTTTTACTTTCTCGATCCCAATTCCAATCTGCTTCAGCCCGGAAGTGAGTTGGCCTGCCCGGCGGATCAATCGACCAAAAGCAAGTCCCCTTATCGTTTTTCGCCAACCTATCAGTTGAATTTTGAAAACGATCTGAGTTTGATCATCGCTGACAATGCCAACGCCTGTGATGCCACTCCGGTAAGCGTTGAGCCGTTTAAATCCGTATTCGAACAACAATCAAAGGACATCGACCAACTGGCCGGTTCATCCGGCAAAGGGAGTACCTGGCTGTTGATTCACCGTCCCGTCTGGGCCGTCAAAGGGAAGAACAACCAGGTTGACGAGGTCATCAACCAGACCATGGAATATTATCTCTACCAGGATCCGTCATTGCCGCGGAGCAACCTAGCCAATGTGGATTTGATCCTTTCCGGCCACCGGCATCTGTTCGAGTCCATCAATTTTACCAACGACAACGATCGGCCCATTCAACTGGTTCTCGGCAATGGTGGCGTTGCCCTGGCCTCCCCACCTCCGGTGCCCGCCAACCAACCGGTCGTACTCGATGGCAAGCAGGCCTATATCTGGGGATCCGATGATTTTGGCTTCATGACCATTCAGAGAAATCTTCCCGGCAAGGGTTGGAGCGGCAGTCTGACCGGGGAGAAAAACCACACTCTGGCCACTTGCCAGCCACCAACGACAACGGCCATGAAACCGGTCTGTGTGCCGACGGTGCAGTAACCTTTCTTCTGCAAGGGGAGTTTTCCCTCAAGCCGGTCCATCCCTGGACCGGCGGCGGGGACCCGCTGGTGGAGCATCACCAGGAGATAGTGGGGATGGGGTGCTGGAGCTGTAAACAAACGTTCCCACCGGCGGTCACCTTCGAAGACCGGCGGCCCCACCTCATCGTCGCCAAAACCCGGGGGACAAGAGCATCAGGACGGTGAAGACTTCCAACCGGCCCGCCACCATGTTCAATGCCGGCAACAAGTTACCCGGGCCGGGAACCCCGGCAAAGGTATCGCTCGGTCCCACCACCCCGAAGCCGGGTCCGGCATTGGTCACACAGGTCAATGCCGCCCCCATGGCCGTCATCATGTCCAGGCCCATCATGTTCAGTATGAGACCGGTCCCGCGAACCAGGATCACAACCGCGACCAACATCGCGACACATCCCGCGGCAACCTCCTGAGAAACGATTCTCTTCCCCAATCTCAAGACCACGATCCGGTTCGGTTGGACGAGGCGCCGCATCACCGCTGCCACCAGTTTGCCGGTGACGACCACACGCATGATTGACGCCGCCGGTCGTGGAACCGGACATGCCGCCACACGACATCAACAGCAGGAGAAAAGCACCTGCTGGGCGGCCGGCCAAGCCTCCCAGTCGACACTGACGTAACCAGTGGTGGTAAGCAGCGACACGGTCTGGAAAAACCCCTCCCGCAGGGCGGACTCCACGGCCAATCCCCGGCCAATGAGCGACACGCCGGACTGAATGTGTCGGCCATACCCAGATATGCGGTGTTTTCGAGCAGGGTGATGCCGCGCTTCGCCCCCACCTTTCTGGCCAGCAGGGTGGTCAGAAAATTGACTTCCTGGTGACCGGTCAAGGCGACGAAGGTGGTCCCGTGGCCAATCAATTCACGCAGCAACCGGTATTGGCCCGTTTATCGAGCAGCTCTGCAACCTCGGTATGACCGTTGTCCAAGGCCAAATCCAGTGGCGTGTGTCCATAACGTTCCACGGAATCGACTTTCGCCCCCCGGTCGAGCAGCAACCGAACCATCTCGACATCTCCGGAATCCGCGGCAAAATGGAGTGGGGTCCAGTCGTACCGGTCACGGATTTCGATATTCGCACCGTTTTCCAGAAGCAGGACGGCCACCTCGGCAGAGGCGAAATGGAGGGGCGCCCAGCCGTTGACGTCGCAGATGTTGACATCCAGGCCGCCGGCCACCAGCAGCCTGGTCACGCTGGGGTCGGAAACGTGCAATACGGTTTCCCCGGAATGATTGACGACGTGAATGTCCGCACCATGCTCGACCAAAAACCCGGCCACTTCACGGTTGGCCATGAACAAGGGCGTTTCCCCTTCCACATCCCGGGCATTGACATCCGCGCCCCGGTCCACCAGAAACCCGACCATTTCAAGAAAACCGTTGGAGGCCGCCAGATAGAGAGGGGTCCGGTTGTCCCGCTCGGTGACATCGACCGCCACCCCTTGAGAAAGAAGAAACCCGGCCATCTCCAACCGGTTTTGCGAGGCGGCGAGGTGCAGGGGATGGTTGCCATGATTGTCCCTGGCGTTCAGGTCGGCACCATGCTTGACGAGGATGCGGGCCACTTCGACATGTCCGCTGTTCGCTGCAACATGGAGCGGGGTCTGTCCGTTGGCATCCCGCCGGTTGACATCGGCCCCGCGGGCGAGCAGTTGGCCCACCTTGTTCAGGGCGTTCAACCGGGCGGCATTGTGCAAACGTTCGGCAATCTTGTCACCTTGAAACGGATCTCTCTTCAACCAGTCGATCATCGTCGGCCATCTCGCTGTTCATTGCCCCGGCAGGGTGCCCTCCTGGTGGCTGGAACCGGTATCGGTACCCGGAAGGAACATACTACGCCCCCCGCCACCTTTGGTGAAACCCTGTTTTTCCGGCTCCCTCCGGGCGGCCCCCGTACCGGGCACCCGGGCGTTCCGGCGGCTTGAATCCACTGCCCGAAACGTCAAACCCCCGGGGGATTTTCCGCCGTGATGGTTTTGACCACATCGAGAAAAATGTTGTTCACCGACCGAATCCTGAAACCGGCGGCGCGCACATTGTCCACGGTCGGTCGGTTGACCTCCGGTCCCAGTTGCCGGCAGATGGGGTTGGAGAGGTGCAGCATGAAACCGAAGGGGAAATAGTGGCTGCCGGTGTGTTCGAACATGTGGAGTTTGCCGCCCGGTTTCAACACCCGGCGCAAGGATTTCAAACCCGCCACCGGATCCGGAACCGAACAAAAGGTGCAGGAGGTATACACGGCATCGAAATGGTGATCGGGAAAATTCAACCGCTGCACATCCATTTCCCGCAGTTGCAGGCGTCCCGGATACGCCTTGGCCCGCAGGGCGGCCCGTTCCAACATGCGCGGACTGATGTCTATGGCGGTGATGTGCAGGTCCGGGCTCGGGGGGTCGGGAAAAAATTGAATATCCAGGCCGGTCCCGGCGGCCACGAACAGCACCTCGCCAGTCATGCCGGCAAAGAGTTTTTTCTTCTCCACCCCCCACCGTTTTTCACCACCCCCGGAGATCCAGTCGAAAATCGAGGCGGCCACATCCCATTTTTTCCGGGCGCTGTCACTGTCACTCATGGTGTACCGTCTCCCCGCGTGCCAGGGCGTTGAGCCCATAGGTGTAAATCAACACCGCCACTCCCAAACCGGCCCCGACCAAAAACAGATCCATCAAGGCCATCCCCTCCCCGGCCATCATCGGCATCATGGCCCCGGCCATGCCGGCCACCATGCCGGTCAACATCACCGGCAACATCACCTCCATGGCCCCGAAAAAGATCAAAAAGGGAAACTGGCTGAAAAAGGAGATGGCCATGCCCACCAGCATGCCCGCCACCATGGCCGGAACCATGTGCCAATCGTCACCGACCACCGCCATCCCGCCCCAGGCCGCCAGGACGCCGGTGACGATGTTGGCCAGGCAATCTCCCAGCAAAAAATAGAGTCGTCGTTCCATGTTCGTGTCCAATGATTAAAAAAGAGTCATTTTTCAATAGTTGGTCAGGGCCTGATTAAAAATTAATCGTTTTGCAACCGCCACCCTGGCCGGTTTTTCCCTGGAAAGGACAATTTATCATGTCAGTTCCAAGGGTTACAAGCCGTGGCACGGTGGCTGCTGTATATCGTTGTCAAGAGGGGAAGCAGGGGGGGGGATTTTTTCATCATCCATCAAATCCGGCATCGGGCCGGTTTGATCACCGGTGATATTTCTGGTCGGCATGAAAAGGGGATATAGAAATGAAATGGGTTGTTGCGATCATCAAACCGTTCAAACAGGATGATGTCCGGGAGGCGCTGACCGATATCGGCATTTCCGGCATCACCATGTCCGAGGTGCGGGGCTTTGGCCGACAGAAAGGTCATACCGAGCTTTATCGGGGAGCGGAATACCAGGTGGATTTTTTACCCAAACTCAAGGTGGAACTGGCGGTGGATGACGATCGGGTCGAGCAGGTGGTGGAGGCCATTCAAAAATCGGCCAAAACCGGAAAAATCGGCGATGGCAAAATATTCGTCCTGCAACTGGAACAGACGATGCGCATTCGCACCGGCGAAACCGGATCGGCGGCCCTTTGAGAACCATCACCAGGAGAATCGAATCATGAAACGTTCAATCGTAAGACCAACGTTGGCCTTTACCATGGGCCTATTCAGCTTTTCCCCGGCCCTGGCGTCGGCCGGGGATCAACTCAGTTCCGGCGATACGGCCTGGATGTTGACCGCCACCGCCCTGGTTTTGTTCATGACCATCCCCGGGCTGTCGCTGTTTTATGCCGGCATGGTGCGAACCAAAAATGTGTTGTCGGTGCTCATGCAATGTTTTGCCATCACCGCGCTGATGACCGTGCTCTGGACCCTGTACGGGTACAGCATGGCCTTTACCGATGGAGGCGGTCTCAATGCGGTGGTCGGCGGGGTGGAGAAGGCGTTCCTGCTGGGCATCGGCGTCGATACCCTCAGCGGTACCATCCCGGAGACGGTGTTCGTGGTCTTTCAGATGACCTTCGCCATCATCACCCCGGCGTTGATCGTCGGCGCCTTTGCCGAGCGGATGAAATTTTCCTCGATGCTGGTGTTTCTCACCATCTGGGTGACCCTGGTCTACATACCGGTCTGCCACTGGGTGTGGGGCGGCGGTTGGTTGTCGAATCATGGCGTTCTCGACTTCGCCGGCGGCACCGTCGTCCATGTCAACGCCGGCATCGCCGGTCTGGTAGCGGCCCTGGTGTTGGGTAAACGCAAGGGATTTCCCGGCACCCACATGCCGCCGCACAATTTGACCCTGACGGTAATCGGCGCCGGCATGTTGTGGGTGGGTTGGTTCGGTTTCAACGCCGGCAGTGAGCTGGCCGCCGACGGCACTGCCGGCATGGCCATGGCCGTCACCCAGATCGCCACTGCCACCGCGGCCTTGGGCTGGATGTTCGTGGAGTGGATGGTCCACGGCAAACCCAGCGCCCTGGGCATCGTCACCGGCGCCGTCGGTGGACTGGTGGCCATCACCCCGGCCTCGGGCTATGTCGGCCCCATGGGCGCCCTGGCCATCGGCGCCGTCTCCGGTGTGGTCTGTTTTTGGGGCGCCACCACCTTGAAACGGCGTCTGGGCTATGATGACTCCCTGGATGCCTTCGGGGTCCACGGCATCGGCGGCATCGTCGGTGCCATTCTTACCGGTGTGTTCGCGGCCAAGGACCTGGGAGGGGTCGGCTTCGCCGCCGACATCACCTCCATGGCCGCCCAGGTCTGGGCCCAGTTCCTGGGGGTGGCGGTCACCATCCTCTACTGTGCGCTGGTGACCTTCATCATTCTCAAGATCGTCGATCTCCTCATGGGGTTGCGGGTGGATGAGGAGCAGGAGACCATCGGTCTGGATATCTCCCTGCATGATGAACGGGGCTATAATTTTTAACCCGGGAAACGGGAACGAATCACCAACAATCGACACCGGGGAGGCGAAAGCCTTCCCGGTTTTTTCGTCCCATCCGGGGTCAAAGTTAAAAATATTACAATAACAACAAGATCACAAACATTCTTTGCCATACCGCCACCGGCTGTATACAATGCGCGCCGAAAAAAGGAGACGACCAGACCCATCCGATCATTGGAGCCAGGAACCGTGACCCCACCGACCCACCCCGATCGCTCGTTCGTGCCAATCCCGGTCTCCATCGTCCTGATGGTCCTGCTGCTGTTTACGGCATCCACGGCCCCGGCCGCCAATCGGGATGGTATCGCCGATCCGCCACCGCCCATCGTATTCGTGCCGGCGCCGTTGAAACCGAAAGCGGCCCCCCCGCCGGTCGCGTTGCAACCACCGGCACTACGGGTACCGCCAACCGTCAAACCCAAACGGGCGGAAAATCCCCTGCTGCTGGCCCTCGACTATTTTCAACGATACCGACCCACCGGCGAACATCCACCCGCCGAAGGGCGGCTGGTCCTGAAAAAACTGCAACACGCCCAAAATTCCAATCCGAACGATCCCGAAATCCGCCAGGCTTTGCGGCTTTATAAAAAACGCTATCTGATCCACACCGGTCTGTTCGTGCAAAAAAATCAAGGCGACCGGGTGGTCCGACGCATCACCCGACTGGGCTTGCCCGCCTACCGGCACCCCCTGGCGATCAAGGGTAAACCGATGCACATGGTCAGCGCCGGCCCGTTTTCCCAGCGAAGCCAAGCGGATAAAGCCCTGTCGACCATCAAAAAAGAGTTGAAGCTCAACGATGCGATGATCCGCATCCTGAGAAAATAACCCCTGCCACCGCCCGGCCCCCTGCCCCACCCGCCCTGCCGCTGGCACTGGACCCGGGCCGGCTTGTCGGTCATACTTTATGATGGCCGGTTAAAAAGGGTTTCCTGCCGGCATCAAAACGTCCCCGTAGCTCAGCCGGATAGAGCAACGGATTCCTAATCCGTAGGCCGTGCGTTCGAATCGCGCCGGGGACGCCAATGAAAGTATCGCCATTTATGAACAAAAAACCACCACCCGCCATCAACTCTTCCCGAGCCGCTCCACCTCCTCCTGGATGATCTCGCCGACGGCCTCACCATTCAGATCGAACCGTTTTCCACCAACCACCAGAACCCGCCGATAGGCCTCACGGTTTTGTTCCAACCACATTTTCAGGGCCAGTCTGGATACCCGTTTGGAAACCTGATAGCGGGTTTGAATCGCCTTGTGAATGCCGATGGCCCAGGGACGGGGGGGGTTCTCATCCACCGGGAACAGTTCGGGATGATTGGTCTCCAGTTTGGTCAACAGAGCCAGGGCCTTGGTCATCGACGGGGCCGGTTTGGTACGGGTTGGTGGGGCGGTCGGCGTTGCCGAAACCGGGGTGGAAACGGTTTTTTCCACCGGTTTTTCTTTCACTGGCGCGGGAGGGTCGTTTTTCACCGGTTTCTCATTCACCGGCACGGCAGCGGCTTTCTTGACCACTTTCACCTTCGCTGGAGAGTCCGGGGATGATGGTGTCCGGGCCTTGAACCCGGGCGGTGAGGTGCGCGGTTTTTTCAATTTGAGGATTTTTCGGGCCATGTCGTTCTCCAGAACATCTCCTGTCTCGGTCCTGCGGTAGCCAGAGGGGCGTTGGTCATCATCAACGAAAAAAACAGCCCTCTCCCCCAACACCACTTGGTGTGGAAAAATGCCTTATGCTAACTTTCAGGCATGGAAATAAATCTCATCGTCGCCATTCTCGGTGTCTGCGTGTCTCTCATCGGCGTCTCCTTCGCCATCCTGGCCCTGGTGGAGTACTCCCGGCTGCGAAAACTCCGAAAAGAGCTGGAAAACATCAAACCGGCCCTGTTCCAGGAGATGTACCACATTCAAAAAGCCTCCCACCGGGTGATCGCCAGCTACGGGGTTGCGGATGTCGATCGTCGGCTCGATCTGCTCAAATCGGCCCTGGACATCCACCCGGATGTTTTCAACGGTTGGAACGGTCTCGGCCATGCCCATCTGGAAAAGGGGGAGATACAGCCGGCCATTCATGCCTTTCAGCGAGCCATCCGCCGCCACCCGGATGACAAGGCCGGATATTTCGATATTGCCAGGGCCTATCTGGATGCCAAAGAGCCGGACCTCTGTTTCCGTTATCTGACCGAAGCGATCAAGGTGGATCCAACCTCCCGGGAAGACCTGGAAAACAATCCATGGTTTCAGGCCCTCGCCGGCGACGATCGATTCAAAAGATTGCTCTGGCGAACCTGACGACCCGTTCGATCACCATGGCCGGTTTCGAATTCCAGAACCGGCCGCCGCCGGCTGGAAAATTTACCGTTTCCCTCAAATACGCCCGATTTCCCGCTCATCCAGGCGCATGCGCCTCTGGACGACCTCCGCATATCGGGTATCCTCGCCGAGGATGTGTTGATTCAACCAATTGCCGAGCATGTCGGCCAACTCACCGGAAAGTTCGCGGTCGTAGCCATCCAGGAAACGCCGGCGCAGATTGCCCACCTTGTCGGACATATGACGATGGAGTTGCCGATGACGGGCCAACTCCGGATAACCGGCCCGTTCCAACAGCCGCTCCTCGCGTTCAAAATGGCGGCAGGTGTAGTTGAACAGCTCTTCCACCACCAGTTCCTGCATGATCAGATCATCCCCCCGGCTGCTGGCCAACAGCTGATTGGCCAGGGAAAAAAGCATGCGATGGTCCTTGTCCAGGACATCCACCCCGACACTCATCGCCGATGTCCAGACATGGCGATTGTCGGACTGCCGCCGCTCAATGATCCGTTCGAAGGCGGCCACCACCTTGGGATCGAACTCCGAGCCGGCCTGATCCATAATAAACCGCCGCGCCTTCTCCTCCGGCCAGGGCTGTTTATAGGGCCGCCAGGAGGTGAGGGCGTCATAGACATCACTCACCGCGACGATACGCCCTTCCAACGGAATCTCCTCACCGGCGATACCATCCGGATACCCGCCGCCCTGATATTTTTCATGGTGGCTGCGGGCGATCCGTGCCGCCATGGAGAAATAGGGCCGATGGGTTTGCACCTCGTCAATGCGGCGGATGATCTCATAACCGGCCTTGGCATGCCGGCACATGATGGCCCGTTCCTCCTCGTCCAGCGGTCCCGGTTTGAGCAGGATGCTGTCGGGCGTGGTTACCTTGCCGACATCATGCAGCGTCGAAGCGACCCCCACCATCTGCACGAACTCATCGTTGATGATCCCATCGGAGAAGGCCCTGGCCTCCCGCAGGGCCATGGTGATCTCATGGGTCATCCGCGCCACCCGCAACACGTGTTCACCGGTGTTGTTGTCCCGGCTTTCCGCCAGATCGGCCAGGGCGATCACCGTGGCCCGGTTGGTGCGCTTGAGGGCATCGAAAGCCCGCCGGGTCCGGGTGACATCGGTGACCGTGAAGGCATAACCGCCGGAGTTCATGGGTTTGCCCGACAGCGACAGCCAAAGGGCCGGTGGAATGCTTACCCGGGCCTGGTGTTTTTTGAATGCGCAAAAAGGTTGAACGATCCGCTGGAAGGCGTTCCGATCCTGTTTTCTGTCAAAGCAGATTGTGCCAATACGGTCGAAACTGTCCGTGAAAGGCCGCCCCACCAGACCGCTCTCCCGGGAGAGGCCGACAAACCGGTAAAACTGTGGATTGGCATAGTGGATGATACCGTTCCCATCCACCAGGACCACCCCCCGGCCGGTGGTCTCGTCGAAATATTCCGAAAACAGGGTCAACGAGGCCTCTTTTGACAACGCTTTCATGATGTCGCCATTCCTTGATCGCTCTTTCGAACATGGACTTCGAAACCCACCCCCCGTCGCCAGTGTGACTTTCTCATCGGGCAAGTTCAAGAGTTGCAACCGTTGTTTTTGATCGGAATCGATTTTTTACCGGTCAAACCGCTATCCCGGTCCCCTCCCCGACCGAAAATCCGCGTCACGATTCAAATCGGCCCTTCTGAGGGATCCAGGGGGGCATGGGACAGGAAAGGATGGCACAGACGGCCCGAAGCAATTCCGCTTCCGAGGTGGTGAACCGTTCATCCGCCGCCACCGTGCGGATGCAGGCGTCGACCACCTTTTTTTTCGCCCAGGGAACCAAACGCGACAGCCGGTCCAGGGCCTGGATACTCATTCCGGCCCCCGGGGTTTCCACCATTTCCGCCCCGGAGAGGCCGATGGCGGCGATTCCGGCCCGGAAGGCGGATCGCCTTTGTTCATCATCCTCGGAGCCGGCCCGGGCCAGGGCCGAGAGGACGTTGATCAAATCCCGTTTTTTGGCCTTGAATGCCGATCCGCCACCGTCATTCCCCTCCAGGTCCGGAAACAGCCGACGCTCCAACAACCGGAACAGGGCGAACTCGAACAAGGTCACCCGGTCATCGGCCCCGATCAACGCCCGGGTCACCGCATGCATGCGCCGGCGGCGGGCCTTGTCCAGACCCCGCAACTGGGGTGTCACCAGGTCCACCAGGGTCAGGCGCACCTCATCGGGTATTCTATCCAGTTCGTCCACCACCCCGTAACACTGGTCCGCCAGGCCGGGTTCGGCCGATTGACGCAATATCTCGAATTGCCGCGTCCGTATCTGCGGATTTTTATCCAGCAGCAGTCCATAGATCACCGCCCGGGCCGATTCATGATTCCGGACACGGTTCATCAACCCCGCCGACAATCCCGATTTGAGGGTGCGGACATGGTGCAGATGATGTTGTTGTGGGTTGCCGATGGCCGCCAGGGCCGCATCGGCATCCAGGGCAACGGCCTTCGACGGGGCGAGTCCGGATACGGGACCCGCTGGTTTGCCGGTTCCTCCGGAGACCGGGGAAACCGCCGCCTGATACGGGGGGGGCAACGATTCGGATTGAAGGCTGCCGGTAGTGATACGGCGGATGCGTTCTTCAAGGGGCGGATGGGTGGCAAAAGCGGTCAACCACCGTTTGACCACATCACCGAACATCAAATGTCCCACTTCCCGTCCCCGGGGGTGATCGATCACCGTACCGCCACTGCCGTACAAAATTTTTCGCAGGGCCGAACCGATGGTGCCGGGATCGCGGGTAAATTGCACCGCCGAGGCATCGGCGAGAAATTCCCGTTGCCGGGAGACCGCCGCCTGGATCAGGGAACCGAAAAAGTAGCCGATCCAGCCGATGACGAACAGGGCCAGACCAAACACCACCAATATCGCCCCCTCCTTGTTGGACGAGGACGAGCGGCGATAGGACGGGGAGTGATGAGACCGGGAGGACCGGCGGAACAACACCTCGCCGATGGCGGAGATGGCGGTGATGCCGGCGATGACGCCCATCAACCGGATATTGAGACGCATGTCCCCGTTGAGAATGTGTGAAAATTCATGGGCGATCACCCCTTGCAGTTCATGGCGGTCAAAGCGCCGCAAAGCGCCCCGGGTGACGCCGATGACCGCATCTTCCGCAGAAAATCCGGCGGCGAAGGCATTGACCCCCTCCTCTTCGTCCAGGATAAAAACCAGGGGCACCGGCACGCCCGAAGCCAGGGACATCTCCTCGACGACGTTGAGCAACATCCGTTCTTCGGGATCGACGGTGTCGCTATCGATCTGGCGGCCGCCGAGGTTCTCCGCCACCACCCGGCCGCCATCCCGAAGTTCGCCGATGCGCTTCATCATGCCGAAGATCACCACCAGCACGGTCACCGAGGCCACCGTCGCCAACAGTTCCGGATCCAGGACCAACTCCAGAAAAACAGCCGGCGAAACGGTGCCGTCCGGTCGTCCCTGGACGACGAACAGGGTGATGACGGTCAGGTGAACGAGGGCGACGATGGCCACCACCGCCACCACGAAATAAAAAATCAAAATACCGGTGCGACGGCGCGCCCGATCCTGATGATCAAAAAAATCCATGCGCCCCTCCCTGATTGGACCATCCCGGCGACAAGGCAATCACTCCCCTGCCCCCGCTCCCCTTCAAAAGGAAACTTTGACCGCCTTTCTCTCTTCGGGGGCTTCGATCACCTCCAACTGCGCCGCCTCGGCGAAATTGAAGGTATTGGCGATCAGGTTGTCCGGAAAGGATTCCCGTTTGGTGTTGTAAACCATCACCGCATCGTTGTAGGCCTGCCGGGCGAAGGCCACCCGGTTTTCAGTCGAGGTCAACTCCTCGGACAGTTTGTTCATGGTCTGATCGGCCTTGAGTTCGGGATAACTTTCCGCCAGGGCGAAAATACCGCGCATGCCGCCGGTCAAGGCCGACTCGGCCGCCGCCAACGCGCCCATGGCCGCCGGATCCCCCGGCATCTGCCGGGCGGTCCGGGCGGCGCTCTGGGCCTGGTTGCGCGCCTTGATGACCGCCTCCAAAGCCTCCCGTTCATGTTTCATGTAGGCCTTGGCGGTTTCCACCAGATTGGGAATCAGGTCGAAACGCCGTTTCAGTTGCACATCGATCTGGGCAAAACTGTTTTTAAACCGATTTCTCAAGGTCACCAGACCGTTGTAGATGCTGACCAGATAGAAGACGATGACGACGATGATGACCAGGGTGATGATGCTCGACGTGGACATGGGTTCCCCCTCTTTCACAAGGATTGGATGATTCCCCTCCATCATGCGCCATAATCAGGGAAAATCGCCAGCCTCTTTTTCGCTCCCGAAGGCCCCGTCCCGTCGAAAATGGCCTTGAACCGGTTTGATCATTGAACAGATCAGCTTGCCATTTAAGATCATCATGTTAATCTTAGATGAAACGCCATTGCCAAACCACGGGAGAAACCATCATGCACACGGTCCCCAGTGAGCAGTTGCAACGCCGTCTGGCCATTGAAAACAGTTGGTGGCACCCCCCCCATGTCTTGCCGGCCCTGTACCGTGATCTGACGCCGCGTGACTATTTTCGTCTGTTTCAGCCGTTGGTCGAAAACCGTTCCATCCGTCGGGCGCTGGTATTGATGGGACCGCGACGGATCGGAAAAACGGTCATGCTGCACCATGCCATCCAGAGATTGATCCAGGAGGGCACCCCACCGCGGCACATCTGTTATGTCACCATCGATCATCCGATCTACAACGGTTTGGGCCTGGAACCCCTGCTGGATATCTACCGGCAGAGCAGCGGAATCGATTATGAACGGGAATCCTGTTTCTTTTTTTTTGATGAAATTCAATATTTACGGGATTGGGAACGACATCTGAAGGCCATCATCGACCGCCTGCCCAACGTCAAGGTCATCGTTTCCGGTTCCGCGGCCGCCGCCCTGCGCCTGAAAAGCAGCGAATCGGGCGCCGGACGGTTCACCGATTTTTTCCTGCCGCCCCTGACCTTTCATGAATATCTGTCGTTGATCGGCAAGGATGGATTGGTCACGAAAAAAACAGGCGGGGAAGGCAGAACCGTTTTCGATGCGGATGATATCGACACCTTGAATGGCGAATTTATCCACTATCTCAACCATGGCGGCTATCCGGAGGCGGTGTTTTCCCCGGAGGCCCGGGCTGACCCGGGCCGTTATATCCGTCACGATATCATCGACAAGGTGCTGCTCCGGGACCTGCCGAGCCTCTACGGCATCCGCGATGTCCAGGAGTTGAACCATCTGTTCATCACTCTGGCCTTCAATACCGCCCAGGAAATTTCCCTGGAACCGTTGTCGAAACAGTCCGGCGTCGCCAAAAACACTCTCAAACGCTATATCGAATATCTGGAGGCGGCCTTTTTGATCAAAGTGGTCCACCGGATCGACCGCAACGCCAAACGGTTCAAACGCGCCAATTTTTTCAAGGTTTACCTGACCAACCCCTCCATTCGCAGCGCCTTGTTCTCCCCGGCTGCCGCCACCGATGAAATCATGGGCGCCATGGCGGAAACGGCGGTTTTTTCACAATGGTTCCATTCGGAACGGGCCAATCCCCATTATGCCCGTTGGGCATCCGGAGAAGTGGATCTGGTTTCCATGATCGGCAACGAGCCCGTATGGGCGGTGGAGGTAAAATGGAGTGACCGGTTTTTCGACCATCCGATGCAACTGAAAAGTTTGATCGCCTTCGAACAGGTGAACCACCTGGAGGAACCACCCATCATCACCACCCGCTCCAAGCGGGGTACCAGAAAAATAAATGATATTTCCATCGATTTCATACCCACCAGCATCTACTGCTATGCGGTTGGATATAACCTCGTCAGACAAAAGACCGTCCGGCAACCACCGTAACGGACCCACTCCCCCATCAACCACCCCCGACCAACTTTTCCCGCAAGGCCATCCCCAAAACCGCCAGGGTTTCCGGCCAGGAGCGGGCATTTTTTTGGCGGAACAGACGCGCCGCCGGGTACCAGGAGGTGTGGTCGCCGGTGAATCCCCAGCGCCAGTCGGCGGTGGGGTGCAACAACACCCACAGGGGCCGGCCCAGGGCGCCGGCCAGGTGGGCGTTGGCGGTGTCGATGCTGATGATCAGGTCCATCCGGTCCATGAGGGCGGCGGTGTCGGCGAAATCGGTGATGCCGCTCCCCAGGTCCCGAATGGCCATGCCGGCCATCTCCCGGCGGTCCAGACCGGGTTGCAGGGTGAAAAAATCCGCCCCCGGCAGACTCAAGAGTGAGGAAAAATCGGCCAGACGGCGCACCCGTTGATTTTTCCCCGACCAGATCAGACCGATCTTCAAACCGGTCGCCTCCCGGATCAACCGGTGCGCCGGCTCCGGCACCGTCACCCCGGACGGCACCGACAGGTAGGGAAACCGGGCCGGCACCGTCTCCAAGCGGGTGTCGAACAACAAGGGCAGGCTGAACATGGGCATGGAAAAGTCCGCCGCCGGCGGGTCACTGCCCAGGGGAGCGGCCCCGGCCACCCCCGGGACCGTTTTCAACAATCGCACCAGTTCCGGGCGGCACTGAATATGAACCTCCCCCCCTCGTTGGTGAACGAGGGTGCCATAACGGGCCAGTTGCAGGGTATCGCCGAACCCCTGTTCGCCGATCAACACGATCCGTTTCCCGGCCAGGGAGCGCCCATCCCAGAGGGGATGGGGAACGGTTTTGGAGATTTTGGCATAGTGACCACTTTTCCAGCGCCATTCGTTTTCCCGCCACCCCTGCCGATAATCACCGGCCAGCAACAGGGCGCGGCTGTAATTGAAATGAACCTCGGCATGGCCCGGATCGATGGACAGGGCGCGCCGATAACAGCCCAACGCCTCTTTCAAACGCCGCAGGGCCATCAACACCACCCCCAGGTCTCCCAGCAGGCCGGCATCCTCCGGGGCCCGCCTCACCGCCTTGACGAACAACGGCAACGCCTCTTCGGCCCGACCCCGAACCATCAGCAGCCGTCCCAGATTGGCAGCGGCAACCCCATCATCGGCGTGCAGCGCCAAGGCGCGGCGAAAAGCGGCCTCCGCCTCGTCATCCCGACCCAACCCCCCCAGGATCACCCCGTGATTGAGATGATAATCCCCGCACTCCCCCTGCAAAGCGATGGCGCGGCGGATATGGACCAGGGCACCGGGATCATCCCCCCGATGATGATGAACCATGGCGGTGAGAAAACAGGCATCGGCGTTGTCGGGATCCTCGGCCAACACCTGCTCACAGAGATCGGCGGCTTCGGCGTACCGGTTGTCGGTCAACAACGCCAATGCGCTTTGCAAGACGAAGACGGGGTTGCTTTTCATATTCCCTCCAGCATACCGTGGTCCCACCCGGATCGGAAACCGACCGCCACCCCCCTGTTCAAGAATCGGGAAAATGGTTCCAAAACGCCAAAAAATCGTCGCCGCCACCCCGGTCGGACCGGTGATCGATTCCCTGTTGACCGACCTGCTGGACCATCCCCGGGCCAAGGCGCACCGCCTTTGGCCCTTGTGGCGTCAAGCGGTGGGCGGGGAACTCGCCTCCCACACCGAACTGGTACGCCTGCGGGCCGGGACCCTGACCGTCCGGGTCGACTCGCCGGTCTGGGCCGATCAGTTGCGTTTCATGAAACCGGACATTCTCCTGAAACTGGCTGAACAACCGTTGCCACAACCGGTCAAGGATATCGTTTTTCAACAGGGGTCCCTGCGCAACCGATCGTTCGCCCCGGGACCGAAACCGGTGACGCCATTGCCCCCGGTGACCGCCGTCGATGCCGAACGGGCCGAAGCCCTGGTGGCCACGGTGGAAAATGAGGAACTGAAACGGGCCCTGGCCAAACTGGTCCGCACCTACCTGACCGCCCAACGTCTGGATGGCACCGCATCATGAGGATCGATTCAGCGCCAGCGGCCCCTCGATCCGCAACGCCTCCCGCCCCCCTTTTCGCGCCACGAGCAAAATCCGCACCGCCGGCCCATCCAGCCGATCATGGACCGGGATCAAACGGCAGGGGTTGAGCCGATTGGCGATCAAACCCTGAAAAATATCCGCCAACCGTTCCGGCAGATGCACCAGGTGGAACAGACCCCGCTCCTGCAACAGGGTGGCGGCACAGGCGATAAAATCATTCAACCCCCCGGCCAGTTCGAACCGGCAACGGGCCAGGCTCTCATCAGGCGGCAACCGTCCCCGGTCGGGTGACCGGAAAGGCGGATTGCAAAAAACCCCCTGATAGCCACCGGCGATCATCTCCGGCGGCGGCTGGCGCACATCGCCCGGTACCACACGGATACGATCGTTCAGACCGGCGGCGGCGATCCGTTGCCGGGCGGTCTCCTGCAAAATGGCCTGGATCTCCAGGGCATCGATCCGCACATCGGCGGTGAGACGTGCCGCGCGAATGGCACAGTTGCCATCACCCGTACCGAGTTCGGCCCAGCGCTCCCCCGGACCGGGACGCAACGAATCGGCCAAAAAACGGCTGTCCAGATTGCCCTCCGGCCCCCTGTTCCCGACCGGCAACGGTCGTTGTCTTTCCATCGATTCGCCCCGGTTCATGACAAGTGCTGACAACTCCAGGAAATTACAGTAAATTGCCGGACTCAACGACCGCTTTCCGGTTCTCACCGCTCCAGGCCCAGGATAACGACCGCCGCCATGCCCATCCACGATTCCGAACTGTCCCTCATGGAACGAGCCGCGCGGCGAGCCGGCGAGATGATCATGACCTATTTCCGGCCCGGTGAAAATGTGGCCGACTCGGCGGGTGTACGGGAAAAAAATATCGGCAACCCCCTGACCGATGCCGACCTGGCGTCGGACCGGTTGTTGCGGCGCCTGTTGCTGGAAAACCGCCCGGACTATGGCTGGTTGTCGGAGGAGAGCGCCGATTCGATCAACCGCGTCGAGCAGGAACGGGTCTGGGTGGTGGACCCCATCGATGGAACGCGGGGATTCATCCGTGGCATCCCCCAGTTCGCCATCTCCATCGCCCTGGTGGAACGGGGACGCCCCATCG
Source organism: uncultured Magnetococcales bacterium (assembly GCA_964344355.1). Classification (GTDB taxonomy): domain Bacteria; phylum Pseudomonadota; class Magnetococcia; order Magnetococcales; family CAYFNE01; genus CAYFNE01. The sequence goes on along the minus strand of CAYFNE010000014.1, from coordinate 15,811 downwards.
CCGCCTGTGTCCACAATCCGGCCACGGCGGAACTGTTCAGCGCCACCCGCGACGGCGGCGCCCACCGCAATGGCCAAAAAATCACCACCAGCGACCGGCGAACCCTGCGCGGCGCCCGTTGTCTGGCCAGCCGTTCGGAGATGCGGCGCGGCGAGTGGGACGCCTTCGACGATGAACTGGCCATCACCCCCATGGGCTCCCTGGCCTATAAACTGGCCCTGGTGGCCTGCGGCCGATTCGACCTGACCTTCACCCTGACCCCCAAATGTGAATGGGACTGTTGCGCCGGGGTGTTGCTGGTTTCCGAAGCCGGCGGTACCATCTCCCACAAAAACGGGCAACCGTGCCGTTTCAACCGGAAAGAACCCCGGCTCCGCTCCCTTCTGGCCAGCAACGGTCCCCTGCATCCGACCCTGCTGACCCGGCTGGCGGATACGCCCCTCTCCCCGGATCGCCACCCCGGGGCCTGCATGGCAACGGAACCTGGACACCGGCTCCGGAAAGAGCCCCAAAACCGAACGAGGAACCCCAATGAAACCTTATGATGTCTACGGTATCGGCCATGCCCTGGTGGATATGGAACTCAAGGTCGATGATGCCTTTCTCGCCGAGATGGGACTGGAAAAAGGCACCATGACCCTGGTGGACGGCCCCCGTCAGGAACAGCTTCTGACACGGTTGTCCAATGTGCAAAGCCACCGCTCCTGCGGTGGTTCGGCGGCCAACACCATGATCGGCCTCGCCCAGTTCGGAGGTCTGGGGTTTCACTCCTGCAAGGTGGCCGATGACGAAACCGGCGCCTTTTTTGCCAGCGACATGGCGGCCAACGGCGTCGATAACGCCCTGGACCGGCAAAAATACGGCGGCACCACCGGCCGTTGTCTGGTGTTCATCACCGCCGATGCCGAACGCACCATGTGTACCCACCTGGGTATTTCCGAAACCTTCTCAGTGAATGAGCTGGTGGAAGAAAAACTGCGCGCCGCCGAATATCTCTATATCGAAGGCTACCTGGTCTCCTCCCCCTCGGCGCGTCAGGCGGCGGTCGAAGCGGTGGGACTGGCGCGCAAACACGGGGTCAAGACGGCGCTGACCTTTTCCGATACCAGCATGGTGACCTTTTTCCGGGAAGGGTTGGATGAAATAATCGGCGATGGTCTGGATCTGATCTTCTGCAACGAAAACGAAGCGTTGGAGTTCACCGGCAGCCAGGACCTGGAACGGGCGAAAAAACGGCTCGGAGAAATCAGCCGCAGTTATGGACTGACCCTGGGGGCCAGAGGGGCCATCATCCATCACAACGGCGAAACCGTGGAAATTCCCGGCCGTCCGGTCCGGGCCATCGACAGCAATGGCGCCGGAGACCTGTTCGCCGGCGCCCTGCTCTTCGGACTCACCAACGGTTTGTCCCTGGACCGTGCCGGTCGGCTGGCCTGCCATGCCTCGTCGGTGCTGGTCACCCGGTTCGGCGCCCGCCTGCAGGCGGAGCAGGCCAAAGATATCCTCGATGATGTGGAGTGAGGTCATGACCGACGACGCGGTGATCGATCCCGCCAACCGGCGGCTGTTCTCCCGGGTGGACTGCAAACATGCGGTGACCCTGACCGGGAGCGACGGACAACGTTATGAGGGATACTTCAACAATGTCAGCCTGCGCGGCATGCTGTTCGTTTGTCAAGATCCCCCCCCCTGCACACCGAGGTTTCCGGCATTCTGGCCCTGGGAGGGTTGGAAGTTCCCTTGAGCGGCAAGGTGGTCCTCGTTAAACCCGGCCAGGGGGTGGCGGTTCAGTTTGAAAACATGAGCATGGACAGTTTTACCCACCTGCGCCGTCTGGTGGCCCTGTACAAAGGGGATTCCACGACCATCGACCGGGAATTTTTTTCCTCCCTGTGAATCCGTGCCGACCATGAACCAAACGGACATTGCCAAGGAAGACCGGACCATCGGTGGCATCTATCCGATCCTGGATGATCATTGGATGACGGCCATGGGACTCTATGACCCCTCGAACCCGGAGACCCACCGGCGGATGATCGAAATCGCCCGGCTCCTGGCGGAGCTGGCCATCGACCAGGTGCAACTGCGCAGCAAGGAGACCCCCCGGCGGGCCCATGCCTTCATGGCCCATTGGCTGCCGATATTGCGTGAACACGCCCCCCGGGTGGCCGTCCTGATCAACGACCGGCCGGACCTGGCCCTGGCCCTGGCGGCGGATGGATTGCACGTGGGGGAGGATGACCTGCCGCTGCCGGTCTGCCGGCGCCTGTTGGGCAACCGGGCGATCATCGGTCTCTCCACCCATTCGGTCGATGCGGTACGGCGGGCCCAATCCGGTGAGGCCGACTATCTCGGTTTCGGCCCCATTTTCACCCCCGGGGCCAAGGATGATGCCGAACCGGTCCAGGGACTGGTCCCGTTGGGTGAAGCGGGCGCCATCAGCCACAAGCCCATCATCGCCATCGGTGGCATCGATGGTACGGGTTTGCGACGGGTCGCCGGCAGTGGCGCCGCCGGGGCGGCGATGATCAGTGGTTTGTGGGGGGTGACGGATGGCAAAGGGTGGCGGGAGCGCTTGACGGCGGCGGTCCGGCTTTGGCGCCAGAGCGCCTCTTCCTGAAAAAACCGCCAACTCCGGTCCGGAGATGAACGGCGGCCCACTTCCCCGTCGAAGATGGTGGGAACGAACGGTGATAACCGGCGGAACCGGCCAGTCATCGAACCCTCGAAGGTTCCAGGAACGAACGGGGGAATTGAAAAAAAACTAACCGGAATCGGTCTCGGGACCGCTGACCTTCTCTTTGCGCTCGGCCTTGGTCTTGCAATTGATGCAGAGATCGGTAACCGGCCGGGCCTCCAGGCGCCGCAAACCGATCTCCACCCCGCACCCCTCGCAGTAACCGTATTCATCCGCCTCGATGATCTCCATGGTACGCTCGATCTTGGAGATCAACTTGCGTTCCCGATCCCGGGTTCGCAGTTCGAAATTACGGTCGGTTTCCAGGGAGGCACGGTCGGTCGGATCGGCAAAGATGGCCTTTTCCTCGGTCATGACCGAGACCGTCTTGTCGGCATCCACCTGCAACTGCCGTTTCCAGTCCAACAGCAGCTTGTAGAAGTAGGCCCGCTGCCGAGGCTCCATGTAGGTTTCATCCTCGGAGGGGACATAACCTTCGGGCAGTTTGATGTCAGCGATCTTTTCCATTGTATGCCTCTCACCATCATTATAGAAGGAGCGGTATTTTATCAATATGGACGAAAAAGTCAAACCACCTGAACGATGGGACCCATTCCAGTTTCCCGATCGACGGAATGGGGAGGCAACACGAGATCTTTTTTCATGAAAAAACGGCAAAACCGGCGGACCCGGGATCGTCAAGACCGATTACCAATTGATAACAGGGTAAAAAATGCATCCAAACAATTCACCCCCCCCCGCCGGGAAGGGAGACCGGTCACCGCCGCTGTCGGACGCCGCCAGCGGTTCGTCCTCGACTGCCGATCGCCGCCCACACCTCATTCAAAGTCGGCCGGGTGGGTCTGAATCCACTCTTGCTCTTTGAACTTTGTGCAATATTTCCAACAACCTCGCCCGGCGGATCGGTTTACCGAGATGGAGATCGCAACCGGCTGACTTGATCCGCTCGACCTCTTCCCGCATGGCATGGGCGGTCAGGGCGATGATGGGGACCGGTTTGGCGCCTCTGGTGGATTCCCAGGCCCGGATCCGCCGGGTGGCCTCATAGCCATCCATGATCGGCATCTGAATATCCATCAACACCAGGTCGAAATGGCCGTTTTTATATTTTTCAACGGCTTCCCGGCCATTTTCAGCGATCTCCAGCCGGCAGGGGGTTTTGCGCAGATAACCTTGAATCACCATTTGATTTTCCTCGGTATCCTCGGCGAGCAGAATATCGAGGTCTTCGATGGCGACGGTCTCCACGCCGTTGGCGGTGCCCGGTTTTTCGTTCGGTACCGGGATATCCGCCGCGGCGATGGGGGGAAACGGCAGGACGACGGCGAAGGTGCTGCCCCGGCCGGGAACACTGGACAGTTCGAGGGTTCCCCCCATCAGGTCCACCAGACGCCGGCAGATGGTGAGCCCCAATCCCGAACCCCCGAATTTACGGGTGGTGGTGGAGTCGGCCTGGGTAAAGGGTTGGAAGATCGCCTCCTGTTTCTCCTCGGGAATGCCGGGACCGGTATCGGTCACCGAAAAAACGACCCGATCATCGGCACGCAACGTCACTTCGACCGTCACCCGCCCCCGCTGGGTGAACTTGATGGCGTTGCCGACCAGATTCAGGAGCACCTGCCGCAAACGGACCGGATCGCCGCGCACCCAGCGCGGCACCCCATCGGCCAGGCGATGGTCGAGATCGATGCCCTTGTCCAAGGCGGTGAAGGTGAACAGCTCCATGGTGCCATCGACCGCCGCGGGCAGATCGTAGACGGTCCGTTCGAGGACCAGTTGATCGGCTTCGATCTTGGATAGATCGAGGATGTCGTTGATGAGGGTCAGCAGCGTTTCCCCGGAATGGTTGAGGGTTTTGACGAACCAGGCCTGCATTTCGGTGAGGTTGGTATCGGTCAGCAGCTCCCCCATGCCGAGAATGGCGTTGAGCGGCGTGCGGATTTCATGGGACATGGTGGTCAAAAAAGCGCTTTTCGCCCGATTGGCCGCTTCGGCCTGTTCCTTGGCCGCCAACAGCGCCTCCTCCATCCGTTTGCGCTCGGTGATATCCTGGACCACCCCCAGCATGCGCAACGGCCTGCCGTTCCCATCGCGCACCACATCCCCCTTCTCCAACAACCAGCGAACCGTGCCGTCCTGCCAGACGACCCGGTGTTCAATGTGATACTCGGCCTTGTGATCCACACAGGCAGTGACGGCATCGATCACCCGCTGGCGATCCTCGTCATGGATGGCGGCGAGAAAATTTTCATAGGTGGTGTCGACCTCGCGGTCGGCATAGCCGAACAGGGGTGCGATCCGTTTCGACCAGTGGAGATCGCCGGTTTGAATGTTCCAGTCCCAGGTGCCGATGTTGGCGAAATTCTGGCTGGTGTCGAACCGCTCCTGGCTCAGGCGCAGGGCGTTTTCCGTCTCCACCCTTTGGCTGATGTCCCGGGCGAAGGCGAAAATGTAGTCCCGGTCCTGATAGGAGACGAAGTTGGCATGGATTTCGACCGGGAACACCTGCCCGGTTTTGGTCCGATGACGGGATTCGAATACCAGGGATCGCTCTTGGCGCAAGGTTTCCCAGGTACCCGGCCACCGCTCGGTCGGATAGTCGGGATCGATATCGAAAACCCCCAGTTGCAACAGTTCCTCCCGTGAATAACCCAACGATCGGCAGATGGCCCCGTTCACATCCCGGAAGCGGCCGTCCCGGTCGATCAATACCCCACCATCCCCCATCTGTTCGATGATGAACCGGGTCAGGCGCAGATGCCCCTCGGTCTCCTGATGCCGGGCGATTTCCAGGCGCAGCGCCTCATTGGCCCGTTGTATTTTTTGATGGGCGGCGTGGCGTTCCAGAAAAAGATTCACCTTGGAGAGGAGAATGAGATCGTTGACCGGTTTTTCGATGTAATCGATGGCGCCGGATTCATAGCCCTTGAGACGGTGGAATTCGTCCTGAAAGGCGGCGGTGATAAAAATGATCGGCACCCCCCGGGTCTTTTCCACGCCCCGGGAGATACGGGCCACCTCATAACCGTCCATGCCCGGCATATCCACATCCAGGAGAATGAGGGCCAGGTCCTGTTCGATCATGATACCCAGGGCTTCATTGCCGGAGAGGGCCTCCAGGATCTCCGCATCCACCGGCGCCAACAAACGTTTCAAGGCCACGAGGTTGGCCGGTTTGTCGTCGACGATGAGAATTTTTGCGGATGAAGGGGAACTCATTGAACGCGGGACTCCACACCGGTTTCATCGCCGGTTCGACGGTTGGCGCCATCGGCCAACCAGTGACGCATTTTCGCCAGCAGGCTTTCAAGCTCAACCGGTTTGCTCAAACAATCATCGGCCCCGGCCCGCAAACATTTTTCACGATCCTCCGGCATGGACTTGGCGGTCAGGACGATCACCGGCAGATGGCGAAACGCTTCCCGGCTGCGAATTTCACGAATGGTTTCATAGCCATCCATGTTGGGCATCATGATATCCAGCAAAACGATGCTGACATCCCGATCCTTCTCCAGTTGGGCCAGCGCCTTCAGGCCATCCCGGGCCATCAAGACCCGGTCGGCCTTTTTTTGCAACGCCTGGGCCAGGGAGTAGGTGTTGCGCATGTCATCATCGACGATCAAAACCGTGATCGGCGGGTCACCGAGCCGCAGCGACCGCATCCGCTCCGCCGCCGCCACCGGATCGCCGTCGGACAGGGTGCGAACCTTGGGCAGGATGATTTCATCTTCCCGTTCGACCGGATGGGGCACCACCGGCGCCTTGGATTTACCAAACCAGTCGGAAAGGGTCAACATCAGTTTTTCCGCCGCCACCGGTTTGGACAGATAATCACTGGCCCCGGCCCGCAGGCACTGTTCACGATCCCCCGGCATGGCCTTGGCGGTCAGGGCGATGATGGGCAGTTTGCTGAAACGGGGCTGTTGGCGAATCGCCTGCATGGCCTCATAGCCATTCATCTCCGGCATCATGATATCCATGATGATGAGGTCGATGTCGGGGTGTTCGTTCAACACGTCCAGGGCCTGCCGGCCATTGTAGGCGGTAAAGAGTTGACCGACACGGTTTTCCAGGGTCCGTCTCAAGGCGAAAATGTTGCGCCGGTCATCATCCACCACCAGGACGGTTCGGGAGGGTTCCCGGAAGGTGGCGGCCCGGCGTTCATCGTCGGCAACGGCGCCGGCGGCATCCACGGCCGACGAATCGTGCTGGACCGGTTCCGGGACGGAGGGGAAACGCAGGGGCAAAAACAGGGTAAAGGCGGACCCCTTCCCCTCCTCGCTCTCCACCTGGATCTCACCGCCGATCAGATCGGTGAACCGGCGTGAAATCGACAAGCCCAAACCGGTGCCGCCGAACCGACGGCTGGTGGACCCGTCCGCCTGCCGGAAGGCTTCGAAGATCTGTTCCCGTTTGTCCCGGGGAATGCCGATACCGGTATCGGCGACGGTAATGGCCACGCAGTTGTTGGCGTTCAGGGAGTCGTTCATGAAAACATGACCGCGCCGGGGACGGTCCACCCGCACCGAGACACCGCCCTCGGCGGTGAACTTGAGGGCATTGGAGAGAAAATTGCGCACGATCTGTTCAATTTTCCCCCAGTCGCTGCGCAACGAGGCCGGCACCCCGTCCATCACCTGGACACCGAAGGCCAAACCCTTTTTTTCGGCCACCGGCCGGAACATCCGTTCGATGGCACCGGCGAAACCGGTGAAATCGTTGTCATTCACGTACAGGTCCATGCGCCCGGCCTCGATCTTGGACAGATCGAGGATATCGTTGATGAGGCGGAGCAGGTCGCTGCCGCTTTCGTGGATGACGGTGAGCGACTCGATCTGCGAAGGGTCCAGGTTGCCGCTTTCATTGTTGGCCAGCACCTTGGAAAGAATGAGCAGACTGTTCAGCGGGGTTCGCAGCTCATGGGACATGTTGGCCAAAAATTCCGATTTGTAGCGGCTGGCGTTTTCCAGTTCATATGCCTTTTCCTTGAATACATCGGCGGCCATGGCCATGGCGCCGATCTCATCCCGCCGCCCCTTGCCGGGAATGTCAGCGTCCATGCGGCCCCGCGCCAGGCCGGTGAGGGTCTTGGTCATCTCCCGGACCGGACCGGCGATATTGCGGCCGATCCACCAGGCCAGGAACAGGCCGAGCAGGGTGGCCAGCACCGTCACCCCCTGGGTGAACCGTTTGGTGTTTTCCACCGAGACCCCCATCACCCGCTCCACCTGCTGCTGTTCACTCAGGGTCAACTCCTTGAGCGCCCGGGCCAGATAGGCGATCTCCGCCGCTTCGCCGCCCATGACCACATAGACCAGGTGCATGTAGGCGCGGGTGGCCTGCACCATGCTGAAAAAGGCCTTTCCGAACCGGGGCTCCAGCTCCTTGACCCGAAGGACGCGTTGCCGTTCCCGACCCGCCGGGAGATGATCGATGAGACGGTCCAGAGAGCCGGTGAGCAGGGTCAATTGCCGTTTGGTCTCCTGCACCAGGTGGGATTTGGGCTTGATGAGAAATTGAAAGGCGTCCCGCTGCGCCAGCAACAGTTTTTCCTGGGCGGTCCCGGCCATCTCCGCCCCGACGATATCCCCCCGCTCCAGGGTGGTGGCGTGGATACGGTCCAGCAGGGCCACCGCCTCATCGCCCAAACCCTTCATCCGTTCGAAGGCGAGGTGGTCGCGCAGGGTGCGCTCCTCGACGGCGGCCTCGAAATGGTCGGCATAGAGCAGAAAATGGTCGGCCATGCGCTTGAGCAGATCACCGCGTTCGGCATCGGTCACCTGGTCGCGAACCTCGCTGATCTGTTCGAGCAGGTGTTTTTGATGTTCCCGCACCCGCTGGACGACACCGGCATAACCGGAATAGGTAAAAACCAGGACATTGCGTTGCAGGTCCAGGACATTGCGTTCGATGCTGAGTATGGCGCGCACCTCGTGGTTGGTATCGCCATAGTGATCGAAGTGGTCGACGGCACTGTCGAACCCCAGGTTGCTGACCACCGCCTGGCCGGTGAAGATGATCAACACCAGGCCGAACCCGAAAAAAATACGGTTGCCGATGGTAAAATGAAAATGATGAAAAATTTCCAACATGACCGTTCCCCCGCTCAGGACAGCAAAAACTCATGCCAACGCGGCAGGCTGTACTCATAGGTTTCCATCACCGTGTTCCAGACCGCCACATTACTGAACCGTTTCCAGTAGGAGCCGCCGTTGCGCACCGCCCCCTTGCGCACGGCAATTTTTCCCTCCGGCCCGGGCAGGTCGGTGGCGGCGGGTTCGCCCTCGTACCAATAGTCCCACTCCTCGGGTGTCAAAAATGGCCGCGCCCGTTCCGGGTTGGCGATATAATAGCCCTGCCGGGCGACGAAGGCCCCCGCCCAACCGGAGAGCCACCAGTTCATGAACTCATAGGCCATGTCGCGTACCCGCCCCCCGGTGCGGGAAGAGAGACACATCACCCCGTGCCAGGCGCGGTACCCCTCCCTGGGCGCCGCATAAACCGCCGGCACCCCCCTTTCGTTGAGATCGGCAACGGCGGGCGAGAACATGCTGGCCACCACCGCCCGGCCCCGGGCCAACATGTCGGCCGACTCCGGCACCGAGTTCCAGAAACCGCTGAAATGGCCCCTGGTCTTCATAGGGATGAGAATATCGAACAGCTGGTCCACCTCGGCTTCGGTCATGTTGCCCATGTTGGCGAATTTCATCCATCCCAGGGCCTCGACCGCCAGGGCCATGTCGAAAATGCCGATGGTCGGTTCGTTGACCACCGCCACCTTGCCATGCCACCGTTCGTCCAGCAGCCAACCCCAGGATTCGGTCTCATAGGCCCGCCCCCGGGGAACGATGCGCGTGTCGTAGCCGAAGGCGTCGACATTGTGGACATAGGGCAGAAAACTGATCCGTTCCGATGCCCGGGAACCCAGTGAACCATCCCCCTGGACGTGCAGCAATTGATACGGCGCATCGCCCAGGCCGATCTTGGCCTCGGGGGTCAAACGCCCTTTTTTGGTCAAATCGTTGATTTCGTCCCAATGGCGGATGCGCTTGATGTCGATGGGTTGAATGGCCTCGGCCCGCCAGAGGATGTTCATGCTGTTGGACCACTGTTCGTAAATATCGAAGGTATCCGGCCGGGCCGAGGCCTTTTGCTGCACCCGGGCGCTGCCGCCCGGCTCGAAGACAATGGGAAAACCCAGGTCGGCCTCGGCTTTTTTGCGGATCGCCTCGCGCAGGGTGACGTGGGTGCCCAACACCCGCAGCCGGGGTTTTTCAGCGGTGTGGACGAACGGCGCCCGCAACAGGGCCGCCGCCCCCAGACCGGTGGCCCCCAACCGCCGTAAAAAACGGCGTCTGTCGAGTTTTTCAGTCGATGTATCCATTCCCCGATACCTCCACAACAATTCGACAACTTACAATAAAATACACGCCAACCATCGTCCCCCATGAGCTGGATCAAAGCTGTCACTGCTCACCGTAACCCGATGTTGGTAACCAGCCGTAGTCAACCCGGCATATCCCAGCCAGCCACCGGAGTGAACCTCTGATCCAAATGATTGCTTTTTTCTCGATTTCCCTACCTCGCTTGCCATCTTCCGGGCCGCCATCCAAAGTTTCATCCACCGTTACAAACCACATCGCAAGGAACCACATTCGAAGTGGCTTTCGCGTTCCCTCAAAGATTGTGCCAGCCGTCAATGATGTCTCCTTGCGACATGTCCGGCACCGCAACCATTCTCCCTTCTTTTGCCATGGGTATCCAGGCGTTTGGCAATGTGGCCAAACGAATCCGTTTGGCCAACGCAACCGGTGAATATCCCTGCGACAATCTTCATCGCTGCGAAACCATTCATCCATCTCCTGAGACGTTTCTGAATGGTCAACTCCTGCAACTGGATGTTTTCGTTGTTCCGTCCGAGCAGGATATCATCCTGGCCAGGGGTGAATTAAAGGTATACCCATTCAGGAAAAAATATCCGGATGAACGGCATGGAACCGGTGCATGTTCCAGTTGGAAATACGAATGGTGCGGCATCGCCCATCATCCAAAACCGGCTCCATTTTCATTGACACACTCTACAAGCGGTATATAGTTGGGGCGGTTCCGACAAGAGCGTTCGTTTACGCATGCACACGGATGGCTGGCGACCCGCCGTTCAGCAACCGGTGGCAAGAGGAGCGTTCTTTTAGCCGATGCGGATCATGTGCATATTCTGATCGTTTTTCATACCACTTATCCCCGGGTGCAGGGCGGCATCAATGCGATGCTGGGAATCCTGGCGCAGCAGTGGTTGGCCGATGGCCATCGGGTCTCCATTCTGGCTCCTTCCGACTGGTCCCATGAGACCTGGACCACCGAAAACCATGGGGCCATCACCCTGCATAGAAAACGGCTGCGCATCCCCTATGACCGGAACCGTCCCATACCCGGCTTTCTCGGCGGGCTCGTCGAGTTTCCCCATACCCTGTGGCAGATCAGAAAACTGGTCAAAGATGAATCCATCGATGTGATCCATCTGCACACCCCCCGTGAATATCAGCTTTTTTTCCGGGTGCTCACCTGGTTGGGCGGTCCCCCCTACGTGCTCACATTTCATGGTACCGATGCCCGCAACTTTGCGGCGGGCAAGGGACGTGAGTTGGGTTTCATGCGGTGGGTCGCCCGAGGTGCGGCGGCCATCACCGCCGTTTCCAGGGACTACGCACGACTGCTTGAACGTTCCACGTCCGGCCTGCCGCCGGTGTACCACATCCCCAACGGCATTCCCCTGACCACAATGCCGGATGACCACCGCCTCCCAGCCATCGATGATGAAGCGGCAACGCTTGATCATCTCCTGTCCAGGCGTTTTTTTATCATGGTCGGCTGGGTGGAACCACCCAAATCCCCGGATGTGGCGGTCCGGGCCTGGGGGCTGTTGAAGGAAAAATTTCCTGATCTCAATCTGCTGATCATCGGCACGGAAGGGTTGTTGGATAATGGCGCCCCGGTGTTCCCGGGGTTTTTTCAGGAGATCGCCGCCTTGATCCGATCCGAAGGATGTGAACACACGGTCCATCTCACCGGAAACCTGGAACCCGAAATTCTTCGACGGATTGAATCCCTGGCCATGGGGTTGGTGTTCCCCTCACAGGCGGAAGGGCTGCCCATGGTGCTCCTGGAGGCCGGCGCGGCGCGGCTACCGGTGGTTTGCACCGATATTCCGGCCTTTTCCGACATCATCACCCACGGCGAAAACGGTCTGTTGGTGCCCAAGGGGAATCATGCGGCACTGGCGGCGGCGGTCACCCGCCTGGTGGAAAATCCGCGATGGGCCCGGAGCCTGGGTGATGCCCTGCGTGACACCATTGAAAAAAGCTACAGCTCCAGCGCCATGGCCAATGGCTATCTTGAACTATTCGAGCGGCTATGCGCCAAGAGGTAATCACCGCTTGTTCACCGGGAATCATTTGGAGTAAATTGGAGCGGATCATACGTTTTCGAAAACCGCATGGCGTACCACTTTTTCCAACTCAGCACCCCGAACACCCATTGATCGGGGGTGGGGGGCGGATGCAACATGCCGGTTTGGCAGGTAGATATCGGGAAAACTTGAACATGGATCCTCATTATGGAGTCCACAATGTGCGTTCGGCCACGGCCCATCGGTCCTGCCATGGCTAGAAATCCGCTTGCCCCCGGCCTGCTCTCCCTGGTCATTATCGTTGTCATCATTTTTTTTCCGCCGGCTCTGATCGGCATTCAGCTGAAAGATATCCCTTTTGACCCCGAGCCGTTGGAAAAACTCAAAAAGGCCCAACCCGCCTATGTGATTCTCGGCAACTCCGCCTCCATGAGCCGTATCGATACCGAACTGTTGACCCGCCTGCTCGGAGGCAAAAAAGTCTACTCCCAGGCCCTGTTCGGCGATATGTCGGCCATGTGGTATCTCAATTTCAAAAACCTGGTCATCCCCGCACGGATCCAGCCCCGGCGGGTATTCATCTTTTTCACCAACAACGATCTCACCATGCCCATGAAACGGACGGCGGAACTGAAATATCGCCAACGCATCGCCCGAGTCTCCATGGCCAGGGAAGTGTATATGGAAAAAGTTTTCAACCATCATCGTGGCGTGACAGGCCGGGTCGGGGTGTTTTTTGAAAAGATGTATCCGGTGCAGGATCATTATGATAACGTGCCACGTTGGTATATCAATAAACTCTCCTATCTTTTCGCTCTGCCCGGCATCAAAAACCGCAAAGATGGCCAGGATCCAGATATGGAACAACAAAAAACGGCCATGCATGAACGGATCGACCAAACCTTCGATCTACATGCACTGAGGGAATCCTCGCAAAAAAATTTGATGCAGATGAACCTGATTTACAAGTGGGACTATCTCGACCAACCAGCGGAGTGGTTGGATTTCAACGCCCGGCTGGAATACTCCTTTCTCCCGGAAATCATCCGTCTGGCCAGAGAAAACGGCATCGATCTGGGATTTGTCTTTTATCAACGCCGTCCCGACGAACAGGGCCGGGTGACACTGCCCGAAGCACTGGAACGCTACAAACGGGATCTTTTCGCCTATTTCACCAAAAAGGGGCTGTATTATTACGATTTCAGCGGCGATCCTGAAGTTACCCGGGATCTCTACTCCTCCACCGTCCACATTGGACGTCAAAACAAACAGCGCTACACCCACATCTTCCATCGACGTGTGACAGGGCCTCTCAATGATTTTTCACAGCATTGACTTTCTCCTGTTTCTGGCGGTGGTTCTGACCGTCTACTGGTCCCTGGGGCGCCGTTTGCAAAATGTGTTTTTACTCGCGGCCAGCTACTTTTTTTATGGTTATATCCACAGCTGGTTTTTGATCCTGATCCTCATATCCACGGTAGTGGATTATTATTGTGGCATTCAAATCGGCGCCATCCCGGCCGGACAACAACAGCGAAGAAAAAAAAGGTATCTCTATCTGAGCCTGGTCACCAATCTGGGCATTCTCTGCGTTTTCAAATATCTGGGATTTTTTGTCGACAACATCATCGCCCTGCTGGAGTTGGCGGGGGTGCCGGGATTGAAAAACACCCTCTCCATCGTCTTGCCGGTGGGTATCTCCTTTTACACCTTTCAAACTCTGAGCTACACCATCGATGTCTACCGGGGCCGTTTGGCGGCACGGAAGGATTTTTTCGACTTCGCCCTGTTCGTGGCCTTTTTTCCACAGTTGGTGGCCGGTCCCATCGAACGGGCGGGCCGGCTGTTGCCGCAGATGGAAAAAGCGAGAACCTTTTCGGTCAATGACTGGCGGAATGGCCTGTTTCTCATCATCTGGGGGTTTTTTAAAAAATTGGTCATCGCTGATAATGTCGCGGTGATCGCCAACAAGATCTTCCTGCTTGAAAACGTCAATTTTTATCTTCTCTGGGTCGGCGCTTTTGCCTTCACCGTTCAACTGTTCGCCGACTTCAGCGCCTATTCCGACATCGCCCGCGGGGTCGCCCGATTGTTGGGCTTTTCCCTGATGCGTAATTTTGATCATCCATTCATCGCCATCTCCCCTTCGGACTTTTGGAATCGTTGGCACATCTCCCTGTCCACCTGGATTCGGGACTATCTGTTTTTTCCCCTCCTTGGCGCACGCCTGAAAAAGCTGGGCAGCCTGCCAATGGCCATGGGGCAAAGTGTCATGATCTCTTTTTTTCTGATGGGTCTGTGGCACGGTGCCAGTTGGAACATGGTCGGTTATGGTATGTACCATGGTGTTCTCACTCTGGTCTACAGTGGCCTCGGCGCCAAAATACCCAAAGACATCCAGGCGTTCAAACCGCTGTTGCCCCTGCGCATGGCCTTGATGTTCCTGTTGATCGTCACCGGCATGTTGATTTTTCGCGAACCGGACTTCCACTATCTTGGCCGCTATTTTTTCCTATCACCACTGGATGTTCCCGCCATCGACCGACAGGTGGCTTTTTTCCTGTTGGCCAAAACGTTGATCTATTCACTGCCCATCTGGTTGCATGCGCTGGTGGAAACCGTACACCGACGTATTGCCACACCGGAAAGGGTTCAACTGGTTTTCAATACGGTGGCGGCCGCCCTGATGTTTTTGGCCATACTCACCATGCGCAGCCGCCTCACCATCGATTTCATCTATTTCCAGTTTTGATCGGGATCCACGTCAGGAGATTTTGATCCATGAGCGTTTTTTTACGCAAGGAGTGGTTGGCCATTCAACAGGAGAATGGACGTATCAACCAGACCGTGGAGCTGAAGGTGGATGGCGACACCCTCTATGCCGGGGAGGTGCGGATGAACGGGCAAAAAAAATGGATTCTTTATGGCGCCCTCCCTCCTGCCCGGGTCAAGAGCGGTCTGGAAGCGATTTTCGCCCAGGCCCGGGCCGCCAACGCCTACCTGGTGGAGTCCAACTTCAACCTGAGCCGCTGGACGACCAAGGAGACGCTCACCGATCTGGGAGCCCGTCTGACCATGCCATTCGGCACCTACGTGATGGATCTGTCCCTGCCCGAAGAGACGATTCTGGCCAACATGCACCAAAAACACCGAAAAAACATCCGCCTGGCCAACCGCTCCAACCTCACTGTCCGGGAGGGGGTCGACCCCGACCGGGTTGTTCACCTGCTCGACCAGAGTTATGGCCGGGAGTCGGGGCGGAGTCATGGTGTCACCGAGGTCTATCTGGCATCCCTGGCCAGACATTTTGCTGACAAGATGATCTCCCTGTCGGTCTGGCAGGGGGAAGAACTGCAATCCATCCTCATGGCGGTATATGATGAAACACGGGGCTTTCCACTCCATGCCGCCCGCTCCAACAAGGATGTCCAGGGCTCTTCGCATCTGATTCAATGGGAGATGATGCGTCTGCTCAAAGCCAGAGGAGTGGCGGAGTTCGACATGGGTGGCGCACGGCCCAAAACCGACAATCCCCGGCTGCAAGGTATTTTTCGTTTCAAACGACAGTTCGGCGGCCGTTTCGAACCATGTTTTTACTGGGAGAAGGTGGTCAACCGGTTGCGTTACCAGGCGTTCATGGCCGTGGACGGAATTCGGGTGGTGCGTCCATTTGACCTAACGTACGTTAAAGTGTAGATTTTCTCTGA
>CAYFNE010000013.1:58831-72380 GCA_964344355.1 uncultured Magnetococcales bacterium | reverse complement strand
CGTTCGAACATGAAGTTACCTTTTGTGTCCGTGGCGTGGTAACCCCGCCCTGCCAAAACCATGTTTTTCAGGATGAATGCCGTTTAGAGACGGCCGGCGGGCCTATTCGAAAATACCGGTCGGCAACCCATCCAGACTCACACGGTTGTGTTTTTCCCACCACTCCCGCAGACCGGCCTCACCCTTTTTTTCCGACCAGTCGGTCAGTTGTGTCCGTTCGCCCTTGAACTCGAAAAAGGGCACGGAATAACCGCAGGAGGTTTGCACCGAGTTGATTTTCAAAACGATGATCTGCCGGGCGCCGATATAATCGGGAAAACCGACCGACAACGCCGTCCACTCCTCATCCCGGGGATGCACCGCCCGTCCGCGTCCGTAAAGGCGCAGAATCAACGGTTTTTCATCAAAACTGCAAAACATCACCGTCAACCGTCCATCCGCCAGCAGGTGGGCGGCGGTCTCATTGCCGCTGCCGGTCAGGTTGACATAACAGACCGTGTGATCATCGATCACCCGAAAACTGTCCAATCCCTTGGGTGACAGATTGATGCGGCCACTGGCGGCGGCGGTGGCGGTAAAAAATATTTTTTGCGCTTTGATGAATGCTTTCAACCGGTCATCGAGGCGGTCATAAAATTTGGCCATTTTTTTTCACTCGTAATGGGTCCACATGCGGAGGATTTTGACGGTTCGTTCGTCATCCAATAGCTGATAAACCAAGCGATGCTGAATGGTGATACGGCGGGAGTGGGTGCCGGTCAGATCGCCAACCAGTTTTTCAAAAGGCGGTGGGGAAAGATAGGGATTTTTCTCAAGGAGTTTCAGCAGGGTCATCGCTTTGGCTTTCAGACCGGCGGCAGCCAGTTTTCGGGCATCTTTTTTGGCCTGCCGGGTATAAACCAGCCGCCAGCTCACCAATCCAATTCCGTCTCACAAGCAGCCACCGGCGTATTCATACCCTCTCGGATCGATTCCCGCATACCGGGAACCGACAGCAGGTAAAGGGTTTCCTGAATGGCCGACCAATCCTCCTGGGAGATCAAAACGGCGTTGTGGCGTTTGCCGGTGATATGAATGGGACGATGGGAAGCGGCGGTTTCATCGATCAATCGATAAAGCTTGGTCCGGGCTTCGCTGGCGGTCATGACGGACATTTTTTTTCCCGATGGAGCAGGAACAAGACGTACATGATTACGTACGTTAGCATAGCGCCGACTTGAAAACAAGGACGTAGAAAAGCCTCTCAGGCAAAAAACCGGTTGATTTCAGCGTTTTGATCATTCACCGGTTCGGTCTTGTTTTGCTACGGGTTGTCGGATATCTGCCCGGTCATGCCACGATCTTCCCGAAGCTGTCATAGCATCGGGTGTTGATCGGATGAACTGGTTTTTTATCCCCGCTTTCGTTACTGTCTGCGGGTGTGGGATCGATTATCCTCTGAAGAAAAAAGGTTGCGAGTAAGGCCATGAGCAAGGAAAAACCATTCACTGGCGTCCGCCATCATGACATCCGCTGGGAAAACGATGTCCCGGTGGCCGTCACCCTGATCCTGGGCGAATCGGTTGAAGTCCTGGTGGACCTGCCCGGACAGCGGGTGACGCTGTTGCGCGGTGACCTCAAGAAAAAAAAACGCGACTGGTGCCTGCACATCGCCGATTTCCTCGCCCGTCAAGCGCTGTTGAAACGCACCGAACAACAACGCAAAAAAACCACCCCCGCCAACGGCCAACCCATTGAGTTCGGCGCCCGTCCCAATTCCGATGGCATCTGGTGGGGGTGACGGTTGTTTTTTTCGACCAAAAAGAAAGCCCACAGCCATATGGGCCGGGGGCTTTCTTTTACGACGTAAAGGTTTTCCGGACGATAGGCCTGGAAACTTTCCAAACATCAATAGGCTGTCGAAACAGCCAACGACAGCTTTATGCGATCCTTGGATAGTGTTATTGCACAGGCTCTAAATTTTGTCAGTGGCCATTGGTGGCTCCGATATAAAGGGTGATCGTCCAGTCCCGGCGCTGATGCCAATTTCAAATTCCCACCGAACCGTGTTATCCTTATGGTCAGGAGGATGAGCCGATGACCACCGTGACATTCGATACCCTGGCTTTCACAGAAGAACTGACCGCCGCCGGTGTGCCGGAAACACAGGCCAAAGCCCAAGCTCGGGCCATGTCCAAAGCCCTGGAATCCCAGGAACTGGCAACGAAAATGGACGTCGGCATCATTTCCAAAGAGATGACCGCCATGGAAGAGCGGTTGCGCCGGGAGATCGCCGAGAGCGAATCACGCATGATCCGCTGGATGGTTGCCCAAACCGGCATTATAATCGCCGTCATCAAACTGCTTCCCTGATCCTGCGGGTACGGCGGCCTGGAATCAATGGCACAACACCAAAGGGACTGGCGCGGCCGTGGCCGCGCCAGCCTCCGGTATTTTACTCCACATCCTTCATGGTCAATTTCACCCGACCCTGACGGTCGATATCCAACACCTTGACCTTGACCATCTGCCCCTCCTTGATCACATCGGTGACCTTGGCGACACGACGGTTGGCCAGTTGGGAGATATGTACCAGGCCATCCTTGTTGGGCAAAATGTTGACGAATGCGCCGAAATCGGTGATGCGGACCACCTTGCCTTCGTAAACCTGTCCTTTTTCCACCTCGGCGACGATCTGTTTGATGATCTTCTCGGCGGCGGCGGCGCTTTCACCGTCGGCAGCGGCCAGGGAGATGGTGCCATCATCTTCGATATCGATCTGACAACCGGTGGACTCGGTGATGCTGCGGATCACCTTGCCGCCACTGCCGATCACATCGCGGATCTTGTCCGGATTGATCTTGATGGTGAAAATGCGCGGCGCGTGCGGTGACAACTCCTCGCGATGGGTGGCCAGGCCCTTTTTCATCTCGCCGAGGATGTGCAGCCGTCCCTCACGGGCCTGTTTCAGGGCCACGGCCATGATCTCCCGGTTGACGCCGGTGATCTTGATGTCCATCTGCAGGGCGGTGATGCCCTGATCATTGCCGGCCACCTTGAAATCCATGTCGCCGAAATGGTCTTCATCGCCAAGGATGTCGGACAACACCGCGAACCGCTCGCCATCCTTGACCAGACCCATGGCGATGCCGGCCACCGGCGCCTTGATCGGCACGCCGGCATCCATCATCGCCAATACCGAACCGCACACCGTCGCCATCGACGATGAACCGTTGGATTCGGTGATCTCGGAAATCACCCGCATGGTGTAGGGGAACGCCTCCCGATCCGGCAAAATGGCCGCCAGGGACCGGGTGGCCAGCTTGCCATGGCCGATCTCGCGCCGGCCCGGGGCCCCCAGGCGTCCGGTCTCACCGACACAATAGGGCGGGAAGGTGTAGTTCAGATAAAAATTATCCCGGGTCTCCCCGTCGAGACCTTCAACGATCTGTTCATCGCGACCACTGCCCAGGGTGACGGCCGCCAAAGCCTGCGTTTCGCCACGGGTGAACAGGGCGGTGCCATGCACACGGGGTAAAATGCCCACCTCGCAGACGATTTGCCGCACATCGGTCAAACTGCGGCCATCGATCCGTTGACCGCTTGATAAAATCTGCTCGCGGATGATCTCCGACTCCAACTCCTTGACCAAACCCTTGATCTCGCCGGAACGGTTTTTGTCCCCCTCGCTGAAGGCCTCCACCGCCTCATCCTTGATGGCGGCGACGGTGTCCTGCCGTTGCAGTTTGTCGGCGATTCGATAGGCTTCCTGGAGCTTGTCGAAACATTTTTCACGAATGCCGGCGGTCAGCTCCCGGTCCACCTCCGGTGGCGCCACCGCCATGCGCGGTTTGGCGCAGGTTGCCGCCAACTCCTTGATGGCCGCCACCACCGGCTGGTAACCGTCGAAACCGAACATCACCGCGTCGAGCATCTCCTCTTCGCTCAAAAAGTCGACCTCGGATTCCACCATGGTCACCGCGGTATCGGTTCCGGCCACCACCAGATCGAGGCGCGAGGATTCCATCTGCTCGACGGTGGGGTTGAGCACCAGTTGGCCATCGACATGGGCCACCCGCGCGCCACCGATGGGTCCGTCGAACGGCAGACCGGAGATGGCCAGGGCCGCCGACGCGCCGACCAGGGCGGGGATGTCGGCATTGTTGGTGCCATCATAGGAGATGACCGTGCAAATCACCTGGGTGTCGAGGTAATAGCCGTCGGGAAACAGGGGCCGCAATGGCCGGTCGATGAGACGGGAAGTGAGGATCTCCTTGTCCGAAGGGCGGGTCTCCCGTTTGATGAAACCACCGGGAATTTTTCCCGCCGCCCAGGTTTTCTCCTGGTAATGAACGCCCAAAGGCAGAAAATCCTTGCCGGGACGGGGCTCCTTTTCCGCCGTTGCCGTCACCAACACCATTGTTTCGCCATAGGTCACCAGAACGGCGCCATCGGCCTGCCGGGCCATGCGGCCGGTCTCCATGGTCAGGGTTTCGTGACCGAACTGCACACTTTTTCTATGAATGTCGAACATGAGCTCTCTTCGTTATGTGGTATCCGCTTTTTTTAAATAGGATGGAAAGTCCAGCGGCGGCGTTTGCAGAGTAACGCGCCTATTTCCGTAAATTCAGCCGTTTGATCAATCCCTGATACCGCGTCTGATCCTGCTTTTTGACATACGCCAGCAGTCGGCGCCGCAATCCGACCATTTTCAACAGTCCGCGCCGGGAATGATGATCCTTGTGGTTGCTGCGCAGATGCTCGGTCAAGTTGTTGATCCGTTCGGTCAACAGGGCCACCTGCACCTCCGGCGAACCGGTATCCCCCTCCTGAAGAGCGAAGGCCTTGATCAATTCCTGTTTTTTTTCCGGGGTGATCGACATCGGTCAAACTCCTTTTTCTTAAAATGTGAACAGACGATATGCCTGGTCGCTCAGGGGATGTGGAACAACTTCTTGGGGCTGCATAAACGTTGTTTGTTGGCCTTTGCCGCCGTGGACAACTCCGCCATGGCGGCAAAACGGTTCGCCGGTGTGTACAAGCGCACCGGACCGGCCTCCAAACCCGCAGCCTCCACCCACACCGCCTGACCGTTTTGAATTTTATGCCAGGCTTCCAGGTGCAATCGCAGTACCGGGATGTCGTCCAGCACTCGATCAACGGGTAACAATACCTCTTCGAGACGGTGTTCCTTCACCATCCCGGACAATGTATCCAGGGTTACACCCTGTTCCAGGGTAAAACCCAGGGTTTCCATTCGCAACAACTTCTCAAGATGGGCATGCGTTCCCAACGCCCGTCCCAGATCACGGGCCAGGGCACGCATGTAGGTCCCCTTACCGCACCGTACCACAATCTGCGCCAGACCGTTGGAAAAATCTTCCAGGATCAATTCATGGATGATGACGGTACGCGGCGGGATCTCCACGGCTTCCCCGCGCCGGGCCAACTCATAGGCGCGCACGCCGTTGATGTGGATGGCTGAGAAGGCCGGGGGAATCTGCTCCTGGGAACCGACGAATCGGGTCAGGACCTCACGGAGCGCCGTTTCGTCCGGTATGGCTCCGCCTTCGGCAACCACCTGGCCGGTGGGATCGCCGGTATCGGTCTCGGAACCGAAACGGACCCGGCATCGATATTTTTTGTCCCCCTCCAGAACCAAGCCCAGGGTTTTGGTCGCCTCACCCAGGGCGATGGGCAAAATACCCTCGGAAAAGGGATCCAGGGTGCCGCCATGACCGGCCTTGGCGGCACGGGTGATGCGGCGAACCGCTTCGACGACGCCGGTGGAGGTGATGCCGGCCTCCTTGTGAATCGCCAGCCAGCCATGCAGGGGTTTGCCCTTGTTACGTCGTCCGCGTCCCACCGTTCACCTGTCGATCCGCTGATTCATTCAAAGTCTCCCCGCTGGCGCCCGGGGGTGTTTCGGGAAGGGGGGGCGTTGAGGGGTCCGTGGGGGCCGGGATGTGAATGGACTTGAGCAGATTGTCGATCCGCTCCCCCTGTTCCATGGAGGTATCGGCCTCGAACCGCAGTTGCGGCGTGTGCCGCACGCTCAATCGTTTGCCCAGCAGGCCACGGATATAACCCGAAGCACTTTTCAGGGCCTCCCGGGTCTCGGCCCGTTCGCCGGCATCCATGACCGCGAAAAAAACAGTCGCGTGTTGCAGGTCCCGACTGAGCTTGACATCGGTGATGGTAACCATGGCCGCCAAACGCGGGTCGTGGACCTCTCCCATGACCAGCATGGCGGCGATCTCCTTGCGAATCTGTCCGCGCAGACGATCGGTGCGGATACTCATGGCAGGATCTCCACCTGATAGTCGGCCACCACCCCCTGCCCGCCGTTTTCGATGAAATCCAGCAGTTTGGCCAGCCGGCTCTGCAACAGGGAGGCATCATTGCCGACGAGGGCGAAACCGAGACCGGCGGTTCGCCAATGGTCCTGATGGGCCACCTCGGCGGCCGCCACCTGAAAACGGTTGCGGCTCTGGGCCAACAGGGATTTGACGATACCCCGTTTCTGTTTCAGGGAGTGGACCCCGGGCAGATTCAAACGCAACTCCATGATGCCGATACGCATCTCGTTTCACTCAAAACGGCACCGCCCGTCCGGAAGGCGGTAATCGCCGTGTCCCGGTTCCCGGCACGGTTTGCCAGTCCAAAAAAAAGGGGTGTCCGATCGGTCGGACTCAGCCGATGGTACGGCGCACCTCATCCACCACGAAGGCTTCCAGTATGTCTCCCGCCTTGAGGTCGTTGAATTTTTCCAGGCTGATACCGCACTCCATCCCTTCCCGGACCTCCTTGGCGTCATCCTTGAAACGTTTCAGGGCCAACAGCTTGCCGGTGTGGACGATCACCTCATCGCGCAACAGACGCAATTTCGCCCGGCGCTGAATGGTACCATCGATGACCATGCAGCCGGCAACATTGCCGACATTGGAAATGCGGAACACCTCCCGCACCTCGGCGCGGCCGAGGATGGTCTCCTCGAAGCCCGGTTTCAACTGCCCTTCCATGGCCTTGGTGATGTTGTCCACCAAATCGTAGATGATGGTGTAAAACTGCAGGTCCACCCGTTCCCGCTTGGCCAACTCCCGGGCCTTGGCATCGGCGCGTACGTTGAAACCCAACACCAGGGCGTCCGAGGCCATGGCCAGCATGATGTCCGACTCGTTGATGCCGCCTACGCCGGTGTGGATCACATTGACCTGGATCTCCTCGTGCTTGATCTTCAGCAGGGCGTCGGCCACCGCTTCGACCGAACCGCGCACGTCCCCCTTGATCACCACCTTCAGCTCATTGGTATCGCCGCGTTTGATCTGGCTGAAGATATCATCGGTGGTCTCCTTGCTCTGCAGGGCCTGCTCCTGCTCCTTCTGGGTGCGGATGCGGAAGGCGGCGATCTCCTTGGCCCGGCGCTCATCCGGAACGGTGATCAGGTCATCCCCCGCCTCGGGGACGCCGGACAGGCCGATGATCTCCACCGGTGTTGCCGGCAGGGCCTCCGTGACGCTTTGTCCCTTGTCGTTGACCAGACCGCGAATTTTGCCCCACTCGGATCCGACGATGAAGATATCCCCCACCCGCAAGGTGCCGCTCTGCACCAGACAGGTGGCCACCGGCCCGCGGCCCTTGTCGAGCTTGGCCTCGACGATATGACCCCGGGCCTTTTTGTCGACATTGGTGCGCAGGTTCAACATTTCCGCCTGCAGCAGGATCATCTCCTCCAGGGTGTCAATGCCTTCGCCGGTCTTGGCCGATACCTGGACGAAAATGGTGTCGCCGCCCCAATCCTCCGGGATCAACTCCTTGTCGGCCAGTTGTTGCATGATGCGATCGGGGTTGGCGTCCGGTTTGTCGATTTTGTTGACGGCGACGACGATCGGCACCTTGGCCGCCTTGGCGTGATCGATCGCCTCCAGGGTTTGCGGCATGACGCCATCATCGGCCGCCACCACAAGCACCACCAGATCGGTCATACCGGCGCCGCGGGCGCGCATGGCGGTGAAGGCCGCATGGCCGGGGGTGTCGAGGAAGGTGATGCTGCCGCCATCCTGAAGGGTGACCTGATAGGCGCCGATGTGTTGGGTGATGCCGCCGAACTCCCGAGAGGTGACGTCGGTCTGGCGGATGGCGTCCAGCAGCGAGGTTTTACCATGGTCCACATGGCCCATGACCGTCACCACCGGCGCGCGGGTGATCATCTCCTCTTCCTGATCCTCGGTCTCGGCCAGTTCGGCATCGATGGCCGCCCCTTCGGATACCTGTTTCGGCCGATGTCCCAACTCTTCCACCACCAGGACCGCCGTATCCTGATCCAGCACCTGGTTGATGGTGACCATCATCCCCTGGGTCATGAGCAGTTTGATCACCTCGGACGATTTGACCGCCATGCGATTGGCCAGATCGCCGACGGTGATGGCATCGGGAACGATGACGTCGCGTACCACCGGCGCCAGGGGCATGGTTTGCTCCACCTTGCGGCCCCCCTTGGCGCGACCGCTCTTGCCGCCACGACGCACCGGCACCTGCTTGTCGGCCACGGCGCCGGCCTTTTTGCCCTTGCGTTTGACCTTGGTCTTCAGGGTGACGCGTGCCGGCCCCTCTTCCTTGGTGTTTTTGAGCCGCTCCTCGATCACCTTTTTCTGTTTGCGCAACTCGTCGAGCTGCGACAACCGTTTGGCCACCAGGGCTTCGGTCTTCTTGCGGGCCAACTCCTCCCGCTGGGCACGGGTCAGCTTTTTCTTGGACTTGCCCTCGTCCTTGGAAACCTTGGCCGGGACCGCCGTGACCAGTTCCTCCTCGGCGGCGGACTCCGAGTCGGGATCCTCCAGGCCGCGACCGCCCTTTTCCGTTTCCGCTTCATTCTCTTCAGAAATGATGTCCTCGGGAACCACCACTTCGACGGTCACTTCCTTCTTGGGCTCCTTGTTGCCGGAAGAGGGATCGGTGGTGGCCTTTTTCGGCTCCGATTCGGGCGTGCGGGTTTCGCCGGCCGGTTTGGCCGCCGTAGCAGCGGCGGTGTCTGCCGTTGGAGTTGGCATCTTTTCCGGTGCCGCATCCTCCTCCGTCATCCGGGCGGACTCCTCCGGAGGCGGTTCGGGTTTGACCGCCGGGGCGGCCTCTTCTTCTTCGGCCTTTTTGGCGGCGGCCTCTTCTTCCTCGGCCTTTTTGGCGGCGGCCTCCTCTTCCTCGGCCTTTCTGGCCGCCTCTTCGGCCTCCTCACGGCGCTTGGCCTCCAAAACCTGGGCCGCCTGCTCTTCCGCTTCCCGCTTTTTCTGTTCGGCGCGTTCAGCGCGCTCGGCAGCGCTCAATGGCCGCAACACCTGTTGTTTGGCGCCGGACTCCTTGGCGGCGGGCGTGGCGGTCAACTTCTGGGAGTCTTTGACCGACAGTTTGGGGCGCTCGGGAGCGCTGCTCGTCTCCGGTGTCAGGGCACCCAGTTTATTGGAGTCGCCAGCGGCCTTGACGAAGGTTTTTTTGCGGCGCACCTCCACCACGACGCTTTTGCTGCGGCCATGGGAGAATGCCTGCTTGATGGACCCACCCTCCACCGTCTTCTTCAGAACGATGCGACGCGGGGCCTTGAGCCGCAGTTTACCCTCGCCGTCACTTTTTTTGGTCTCACTCAAGAGAAACTTCTCCGCCGATAAAGAAAAATGCCTAGCCGGTAACGAATTCCAACCATCGCCGGGCGTCATTGCCCACTCGCCGACACATACCCGAGTCCAATACCGCCAAAACCGCCACCGGTCCACCCCCGTAAAGGCTGCCGAACCGTTGTCGATCCAGTACTTCCAACGGTGGTTCCACACCATGCCGCATCGCCAGACGCCGGGCCTTTTCCCGAGTGTTGCCGGCGCAGTCGGCGGCCAACAACAGCAAAGGCACCCCATCGGCGCCACAGGCCGTCGGTGGACGTGCGGTCAAAACCGTTTCAGTCTCTTCCAGGCCACGCCGCAGATGGCCGGCACGCCGGGCCAGACCGATACCATCCAACAAACGCCGCGCCAACAACCGCTCCAAATCGGCCAGGAAAGCCGCAACCCGCTCCGGCGGGTAGCGGTGTCGTTTCAACAGTGTCCGCACCTGATCCGGATGGGGTGTCACCTGGATGCCCCGCCCCGGCAGACGGGCCGCCAGGTCCGGCACCAGCCCGGTTGGCGGATGTTCGACCAACCGCAGCAATCGTTCCCGTGGCCGTTGTTCCCGGGTGATCGTACACCGGCGCACCGGGCCTTTTTTCAGGGCCGTGGCCGGCGACCGATCCTCCTGGCCGGTGCTTCCGGGAGCGCCGGCGGTCCTGGTGGACCGATTATCCCTCCCCCTCGCCATCGAACCATCCGGCTGCGGTTCGGGCTTCGAGGATCAACTGTCCCGCCTCTTCCAGGCTCAAGATCTCACCGACCAGCTCCAACAACTCGTCGGCGGCCAGATCCGCCAGATCATCCAGGGTGGAGATGCCTTTTTCCGCCAGGGGGATGATGATCTCCTCGGGTATGCCGTTCAGTTGCGAAATGCGCGGATCCACCTCCAGTTCCACTTTGCGCTCTTCGGTCTCCAGGGCCGATTGCAACAGTTGTTCCCGGGCGCGGTTGCGCAACTCCTCGGCGATCTCCTCATCGAACCCTTCGATGCCGGCCAACTCCTCCAACGGTACGTAGGCGACCTCTTCCAGGGTGGAAAACCCTTCCTGGACCAGGGCGCTGGCCACATCTTCGTCCAGGTCCAGCCGTTCCATGAATCCGCGGGCGATCTCCTCGAACTCCTCGACGCGGCCGGCGGCCTCTTCCTGTTCGGTGATGATGTCGATTTTCCAGCCGGTCAATTCGGCGGCCAGGCGCACGTTTTGGCCGCGCCGGCCGATGGCCAGGGAGAGTTGATCCTCGCTCACCACCACCTTGATGCTCTGTTCCTCCTCGTCCACCACCACTTTGGCCACTTCGGCCGGCGCCAGGGCGTTGCAGACGAAAACCGCCGGGTCCGATGACCATTCGATGATGTCGATCCGTTCGCCTTGCAGTTCGGTCACCACCCCCTGTACCCGCGAACCACGGATACCGACGCAGGCGCCGACCGGGTCGACATGGGCATCGTTGGAACGGACGGCGATCTTGCTGCGGAAACCGGCGTCCCGGGCCACCGCCTTGATCTCGACGATGCCGTCATAGATCTCCGGTACCTCCATTTCGAACAGCCGCGGCACCATGCGCGGGTCGGTCCGGGAAAGGATGATCTGCGGACCCCGTTGCACGTCGCGTACTTCGTGGATATAGGCGCGGATTCGATCGCCGGGCCGATAGTGTTCCCGGAAAAGTTGTTGTTCGTGGGGCAGAAAACCGGAGGCCCGCCCCAGATCGACATGGATGTTGTTCCGTTCCACCCGCTTGACCAGACCGTTGACCAATTGTCCCTGCCGGTCGATGTATTCGGCGTAGATGCTCTCACGTTCGGCATCGCGCACCTTTTGCACGATCACCTGCTTGGCGGTCTGGGCGGCGATGCGTCCGAACTCCACCGGCGGCAGGCGATCGGAGATGAAATCGCCGATATTGGCCTCGGGATTGAGCCGTTTGGCCTCTTCGAGACTGATATGGGTGTCGGGACTTTCAAAAGCTTCCGACTCTTCCGATTCCACCACTTCCCGCAATTGATGGATGACGAAGGTGCCCTCCTTGGGTTCGAAGCGGGCCTGAATATTTTTATGTGCGCCATATTTTTTGCGGGAGGCGGTCTGGATGGCCACTTCCATGGCTTCGATAACCACTTCCCGCTTGATGCCCCGTTCCCGGGCGAGTTGCTCGGCGACCTGAACGATTTCAACTGTCATGAAGGACCAACACCCCTATTGAATTTACCCGACCGCGCCCCGGACTCTTTGAACTCATATTCCAGATTGGCTTTACCGATGGCTGAAAACGGTATTCGATACCGGGTTTCCCCGACCGTGATCAACACGTGTTCCCCATCCACCCCCGCCAGCCTGCCCTTGAACGATTTTCGTCCCGTTCCGGCCCCATCGGCGGTATCCAACGGACGCCGGGTGCGGATTGACGCCTGCCGGCCGTTGAAACGCACATAGTCGGCCATTTTTATCAAAGGCCGGTTCAAACCCGGGGATGACAACTCCAGGCGGTATCTCCCCGGAATCGGATCGTGAACCTCCAGCAGGGCCGACAGGCGGCGGCTGATGGCGGTGCAATCATCGATCGTCAAGCCCCGGGGACGGTCCCCGGCGGGGTCATCGCCGTCGGCCCCCGACTCCTCATCGGGACGTTCGACCAATACCCGCAACACCGGATCCCGGCCCTCCCGGGTCATCTCCACATCGACCAGCGCACACCCTTCGGCCTCCGCGGCGCTGGTGGCCAGTTCAGAAATCCGTTCCAACAGTGTGGACATGATCGTCAAACCGCTCGACGGGTCCTGAAGAAGATTCCGGTTACACCCCGATTCTGGATGATGCCAACAAACGGGACCCCATGGGTTCGGGACCCGCTGACCGATCGTGCCGTCATCGCCGGATCCGTACAAAAAAAAGCCGGCGAAGCCGACTTTGCGTCACAACTCGGGTCAGTCTCACTCGACTATAGAACCCATTTTCACAAATGCCAAGGAAAAGTCACGAAAAATGCCCGTCCATCGGCAAAAAACCGCTTTGACGGCGGCTGGAGGGGGGTCAATCGTCCGGAACGATGAAAATGATTTCATCGGGGTAGACCAGACCCAGGTCCCGACGTGCCACCTCTTCCAGGGCCAGGGGCTCTTTTTCGACCAGCAGGATCTGTTCCTTGAGGCGCATGATACGGTCTTCCGTCACCTGGTTCTCTTCCTGGACCACCAGCAGTAGTTCCCGGGTCTGCCGCCAACGCACCAGGCCCTGTTCCCCGAACCAGAGCAGATACTGCACCCAACCGTTGGCCACCAGCAGCAAAAGCCCGAGCAGCAGGGCGATGGGTGTGGATTTTTCCGAAGGTTTCAACCTGTTTGCCTCCCGGGCGGCGACCGATTGTCCCTGGGCACCGGTTCGATGATCCCCTGGTTTCGATTATTGCCAGTTGCGTCGGTTTGTCCAGAGGGTTTCGGTCGCCGTGGTCGATTTTTTCCCGGAATTCCATCCGGTTCCGGATTTCGGAATCTTCGGTCGCCGCCCGAAAGGAATGTGGCGGTTCGTTGAAAGGTGTTATAAAATGTCCATGGTGAACACCCATGAATAGGCGAGCCGGATCATCCGGCCGGAATCGTTCGGGATTGAAATGACCATCTCCTCGAAAATGGTTCAATGGTTCCTCCGGGGGCTGTGGATGGCTCCCCTGATGTGGATCGGGATGATCACCCCCGGTCTGGCGGTGGAGGTCGCGCCCGACATCAGCGATCGCGAGATCGTCGAGGCGTTGGCTGAATTGAAGGCGGGTCAGAAAAACCACGGCCAGCGCCTGGATCACCTCGACAAACGCATGGATCGCATCGAGAGGAGCCTCGATTCCCTGCGCTCGGATATGGAGAAGGGCAACAAAGCCCTGCGCTCGGATATGGAGAAGAGCAACAAAGCCCTGCGCTCGGA
>CAYFNE010000013.1:0-58731 GCA_964344355.1 uncultured Magnetococcales bacterium | reverse complement strand
GCAACAAAGCCCTGCGCTCGGATATGGAGAAGAGCAACAAAGCCCTGCGCTCGGAAATGGCGGAGAACAACAAAGCCCTGCGCTCGGATATGGAGAAGAGCATCCGTTCCCTGCGCTCGGATATGGAGAAGAGCATCCGTTCCCTGCGCTCGGAAATGGCGGAGAACAACGAAACCCTGCGTTTGGAAATGAAACGGGACAATCGCGATCTGCGGAAGGACTTGACACGGGAAATTCGTGATCTGCGCCTGAGAGTTCATGACAACTTGACCATTTTGGTACAGCTTTTCGTGGCGGTGATAGCCATGATCAGTGGTTTGATCGGTTATATCGTCTGGGATCGCCGTACCGCTCTCCAGCCGGTTCGGGATCAACAATTTAAACTTCAACAGGAGTTGAAAGAACTCAAAGAGGGGTTGGATCGTGATCTGGAGCGCCGGCATCCGGCGGGATCCCTGCCCGATCGACTGGTCAAGGCCCTGCAGTTGCATGCCCGGGGCGATCAAAGTTTGACTTCAACGCTCCGCTCCTTTTCCTTGCTGTAATCCTGCGCCCATCTGATCAACAGCCGTACTGAAACACGGTCGGTGAAAACCGTTCCCGGGCCGGGAATGACGGGCAAATGTCGACACATCACAGGAGACCGATATCCATGAAAGAAATCCCATTGGCCCCGGAAGGACAGGGGCCGGCGGCCTTTTTGCGCTTTGCCCGGGAGGCGGACGTGCTGCGGTTCGGGCAATTCAAGACCAAGGCCGGACGGATGAGTCCCTATTTTTTCAACGCCGGTTTGTTCAACAGCGGCGCCCTTTTGTCACGGCTGGGGGGATTCTATGCCGACGCCATTGTCGCTTCCGGCCTCTCTTTCGACATGTTGTTCGGTCCGGCCTACAAGGGCATTCCCCTGGCGGCGGTGACGGCGGCGGCCCTGGCGGACAAACATGGTCGCGATGTCGCCATCGCCTATAACCGCAAGGAGGCGAAGGATCATGGTGAGGGGGGGCGCCTGATCGGCGCCCCGCTGTCGGGGCGGGTTCTGGTGATCGATGATGTCATCAGCGCCGGAACCTCGGTGCGCGAGTCGGCGGGCTGGATTCGACGGGCCGGCGCCGATCTGGCCGGTGTGGTCATCGCCCTGGACCGGCAGGAACGCGGCGTGGGTCCCCGGGGAGCGGTGCGGGAGGTGGAGGAGGGGCTGGGCGTCCCGGTGATCGCCATCGCCCGCTTGGCGGATTTGATCCGTTTGCTGGCGGCAGAGGATGATCGCTCGACCGACCTGGCGGCCATTCGCGCCTACCGGGACCGCTACGGGGAACGGACCGGGTAGATGACCGGCGACCGCCTGTTGTTTTTTCCAGCCCGGAAAGGGACGGCCAACCGGCAAAACCGGCCAGCCGGATCAACCGCCCCTTGTTTACAGGATCCGGTGAAGCGCGGGGCTGGAGACCCATCGGGCCGGCGGTTCCAGCCGTCCACTCCCCATTTCCGGGAACTTACCGGCAACGTCGCAAGGCTTTGACCGCCCGGCTGCTGCCTTTGAGGGAGACCGAGTAGTTGAATCTCTCCTTGCCGTTGGAAAAGGAGACGGTCATGTCATTTTTACGGCGCACGCTGTTGAGCAATCCCTGCGTGGTTTCCAGATATTGCCAGCGCCAGTAGCTGTCCTTGGCGGCGGCATCGGGCACGAAGGGAATGTTCTGGGCCCTGCCGCCGTCGAAACCGATGCTGACCTTGCCCCGTGCCAGACCGATGCGCGGTTTTTCGGTGAACAGTTCGCCGTAGTAGTCGTCGCTGGGGAACAGGGCCAGGATGGCCGCCGGCTCGCGGTCACTTTTATGCAGGAGAATCTCCAGTTTGCAGGTACCCTCCACCTTGCGCACCGTGAAGTGCCCTTTTTTATAGACCTCCTTGGCTTGCAGATCACTCCAGGTAACGAACGCCAACAAAAATGCCAGGATAAAGGATAAACGCATCCTCAAGCTCCTCCTCTCATACTCATTTGAAAAAATCGGTTTGTGCCCCAGATGGGGGCGAATCGCCAATGAACCCTTGCCGAGGACATGCCATGGCCATGCATGACCGACCGATGCATGGTACCTTATCGGAATGAATGCCGCTACCCTCAACCGGTGGTTGTTTTCATCCCTATGATTGATTATGTTTTTTCCATTTTCAACCGCTTTTTTTCGCACGGGAAACCATCATGTCCGATCCCAGCAGTCGCGTCACCGCTTTTCGGGAACAGCTGCAAGAGCGCATTTTGATCCTGGATGGGGCCATGGGCACCATGATCCAGGGCTATGATCTGATGGAGGCCGACTTTCGCGGTGATCGATTCGTCGATCATGATACCGACCTCAGCGGTTGCAACGATCTCCTCTGTCTGACCCGGCCGGAGGTCATCCGGGAAATTCACGCCGCCTACCTGGCGGCGGGCGCCGACATCATCGAGACCAACACCTTCAACGCCAATGCGCCGTCCATGGCCGACTACGGCTTGGAGTCCCTGGTCTATGAGATCAACCGGGCGGCGGCCTCCCTGGCCCGGGAGGCGGCGGACGCCGCCGAGGAGGGGGAACCCGGCCGGCCCCGGTTCGTCGCCGGCGTGCTCGGTCCCACCAACCGCACCGCCTCCCTTTCGCCGGATGTCAACAATCCCGGTTTTCGCAACATCACCTTCCAGGAGCTGGTGGACACCTATACCATCGCCACCCGGGGCCTGGTGGACGGTGGCGCCGATCTGCTGCTGGTGGAAACGGTGTTCGATACCCTGAACTGCAAGGCGGCCCTCTATGCCATCATGGCCTATAACGAGGGGCTGGAGTCGCCGTTGCCGATCCAGATTTCAGTCACCATCACCGATCAGAGTGGCCGTACCCTCTCCGGACAGACCGTCGAGGCCTTTTGGAATTCCGTCGCCCATGGTCAACCCCTGTCGGTGGGATTGAACTGCGCCCTGGGCGCCGATCAGTTGCGGCCCCATCTCCAGGAGTTGAGCCGGGTGGCCGATACCTTCGTTTCCGCCCATCCCAACGCCGGCCTGCCCAATGAATTGGGGGGCTATGATGAAACCCCCGCCGCCATGGCGGAAAAAATTCGTGAATTCGCCGAATCCGGCCTGATCAACATCATCGGCGGCTGCTGTGGCACCAATCCCGACACCATACGCGCCATTGCCGCGGCGGTGAGAGGGTTGCCGCCGCGGGTCATTTCCGACATTCCCCCGGAGTGCCGCCTCAGCGGCCTGGAACCGTTCAACATCGGTGCGGATACCCTGTTCGCCAATGTCGGTGAACGGACCAACGTCTCCGGATCGCGCCGTTTCGCCCGCCTGATTCGCGAAGAGGACTATGAGACCGCCCTGGAGGTGGCGCAAAACCAGGTCACCGACGGCGCCCACATGATCGACATCAACATGGATGATGCGATGCTCGACGCGGAGACGGCGCTGCCCCGGTTTCTCAACCTGATCGCCGCCGAACCGGAGATCAGCCGGGTGCCGGTGATGCTGGACTCCTCGCGCTGGGAGGTGCTGGAGGCCGGTTTGCGCTGCATTCAGGGCAAAGGGGTGGTCAACTCCATCAGTCTCAAAGAGGGGGAGAAAAACTTTATCAGCCAGGCGCGGCAGGTGCGTCGCTATGGCGCCGCGGTCCTGGTGATGGCCTTCGACGAGGCTGGCCAGGCCGATACCCTGGAACGCCGCCGGGAAATTTGCCGGCGGGCCTTTGACCTGTTGACCCGCAAGGCCGGTTTCCCGCCCCATGAGATTATTTTCGATCCCAACATTTTCGCCGTCGCCACCGGCATCCCGGAACATGGCCGCTACGCCGTCGATTTTTTCGAAACCTGCCGTTGGATCAAGGAAAACCTGCCCGGGGCGCTGATCAGCGGCGGCGTCAGCAACGTCTCCTTCTCCTTTCGTGGCCACAACAGCATCCGTGAGGCGATGCATGCCGGCTTTTTGCACCATGCCATCGCCGCCGGCATGGACATGGGCATCGTCAATGCCGGTCAGTTGGCCATCTGGTCCGAACTGCCATCAACCTTGCGAGAGGCGGTGGAGGATGTGTTGCTCGATCGCCATGAAGGGGCCACCGACCGTTTGCTGGAAATGGCCCAAACCCTCAAAAGCGGCGAAGCGGAGGGGAGTGGCCGCGAGCGGGATTTGGCCTGGCGGCGCGGCAGTATCGAAGAGCGTCTGGTCCATGCCATGGTTCGCGGTTTGACCGAATTCATCGAAGAGGATGTCGAAGAGGCGCGGCTGGCGGTGGATCACCCCCTGGCGGTGGTGGAAGGACCGCTGATGGCGGGCATGAACCGGGTCGGCGAACTGTTCGGCACCGGGGAGATGTTTTTGCCACAGGTGGTCAAGAGCGCCCGGGTGATGAAAAAGGCGGTCTCGCTGCTGGTGCCCCACATCGAAGCGATCAAGGGGGAGGGCGGGGTGGCGGCCAAAGGGCGCATCCTCCTGGCCACGGTCAAGGGGGATGTGCATGACATCGGCAAAAATATCGTCAAGGTGGTCTGGCAGTGCAATAACTTTGAAATCATCGACCTGGGGGTGATGGTGCCGGCGGAGACCATCCTCGACCGGGCCATGGAGGAGAAGGTGGACATGATCGGTCTTTCCGGACTGATCACCCCGTCGTTGGAGCAGATGGCCACCGTGGCCAGGGAGATGCAACGGCGGCGTATGACCATGCCGTTGTTGGTGGGCGGGGCCACCACCTCGCAACTGCATACGGCGGTCAAGATCGCCGCCCATTATCCCAATGGCGTCACCATTCAGGTCAAGGATGCCTCCCAGGCGGTACGGGTGGCCTCGGACCTGATGAATGTGGAGGAACGGGAATCCTACATCGCTTCGGTGCGTACCGCCCAGGAACGGTTGCGGGAACAGTATGACCGCAAACGGGCCCGTCTCTCCCTGGTCTCCCTGGAGGCGGCGCGGGCCAACGCCTTCCAAGGGGGCTGGGAGACGGTCAAACCGGTCAAACCGGCCCTGATGGGGGTGCAGGGTCTGGACCTGCCCTCCTTGGAGGTGTTGACCTATTACATCGACTGGACACCCTTTTTTCATACCTGGGAGTTCAGCGGCAGCTATCCGAAACTGTTGCAGGATGAAAAACGGGGCGCGGAGGCGAAACGGCTGTTCGAGGACGCGCAAAAATGGCTGGATCGCATCATCGGTGAAGGGTTGCTCAAAGGTCGGGGAACCTTCGGCCTGTTCGCCGCCAATGCCACCGGAGAGGATGATATCGAAATCTATGGTCAGGCGGTTCGAAACGAGGTCATCGCCAAGGTGCACACCCTGCGCCAGCAAGGGGAACGGACCGGGGACCGTCCCCATTACGCCTTGTCCGACTTTATCGCCCCGAAAACCGGCACCTATCTGGATGCCTTGGGATTTTTTGCCGTCAGCGCCGGTTTTGGCCTCGATGAACTGGTGACCCGGCTGAAGGCCGAGGGCGATGATTATGGCGTCATCATGGTTCAGGCCCTGGCCGATCGGCTGACCGAAGCCATGGTTGAATGGTTGCACCAGGAGATTCGAACCCGGATCTGGGGCTACGATCCGGAAGAGGACCTGGTGGCCGCTGATCTTCTCGCCGAACGGTTTCACGGTATCCGCCCGGCCCCCGGTTATCCGGCCTGTCCGGACCATACCGAAAAGGAGACCCTGTTCAACCTGCTGGATGTCACCGAGATGTGCGGCATCCGCCTGACCGAGGGCTGGGCCATGCATCCCCAGGCTTCGGTCTGCGGTTATTTTCTGTCCCACCCGCAATCGCGCTATTTCCGGGTTGGTCCCATCGGCCGCGATCAGGTGGCCGACTATGCCCGCCGCAAGGGGGCGACGGTGGCCGAGGTGGAAAAATGGCTGGCGCCGAATCTGGGTTATGAACCCTGAAGCGTTGTCCATCGTCGCTGACCGTCGATAATGTCCCAGGACATTTTCTGACGACGTGTATGGTTGCAGTATTCAGCCGGGTTGTGTTAAACAGGATTCCAACCCGTACCGGAGCGTTCACGCTCACTCCTCTTTAGACGCACGGCCTTGGATGGGGAGGGGGGGGTTGTTACCTGCATGGGGATCGTGAGGGTCCCTCATGCGTTCAATTTGGATTGAATTGGGAGGAATGAAAAGATGTCCAGGAAAATTTTTGTGCCGTTGTTCGTGTTGAGCACCCTTCTGGTCACCAGCGGTTGTGTCATGACCCGTCCCGGCGAAAATGTGCCCCACTCCACGGCGATCCAGGCTGAAAATGCCCGCCGCGGCAAGACCGTCTATGACAACAAACGGACCGTCAACGAGCGGGGTCAGTTCGGTACCACCAAAATGTAATCGATGTTCGATTGCTGGTGAAAGAAAAACCCCGCTGTTCGTACAGCGGGGTTTTTTATGACCGGAGAGCGGGGAAAGGGTCATTTTTTCCTGGACCGGGCCCCCCGTCTATCGACCGGCACCTTTGCCCGGGCGTGCCGACGGTCCTCGGAAATTCGTTTGATACGGCGCCGTCCTTCGGTTTCCGGTTCGATGTTTTTCATGGAATCGGTATTGTCCGACAGGTCCACCACCGCCAGTACCGTATTGCCATTGTTGAGATATTCCATGTGTGAAAAGCTCATGAAACGGGCCACGGCGATACCGCGGCCATGGCTGTGGGTGTTGCGGTCGGGATCGATATCCATGTAGGGGTGCCAGTCGAAACCGTCGCCGAGATCCTGAATCAAAAAATGGATCTCCTCATCGACCCGATACATCTGGACCGTGACCCGTTTATCGAGGTTTTCCGGCAGGTTCAGACGGCGTTTCAACTCCGGCAGCCACTGGTCGCGCTCCTGGAGTTTGGATTTTTCCTCGTAGGTGATGCCGAGATTGCCATGCTCCACGGCATTGAACAGCAGTTCCGCCAGACCGATGGCCACCACCGGTGGATTGGGACAGAGCAACGACAGTTCATTGGCCAGACGGCGGGCGTCATCCAGGGTGCGGATGGTGTGGGTGGTTTTTTTCAGGTCCCGGGACATGGTGCGTTCAACCCTTCTCCCGCCGGCTCCGGGGGACGAGCCCCGCAAAAAGGCCCTGAGAGGCCATATCGCCGGGCTCCCGGGCGGCAGGGCGCCGCCGGTGGGTGGGGCGGCCGATCATAGAATAATGAACAGATCGGTGAACTGCGAATATTTGAGCAGTTGTTTGATGTTCGGTTTGCAGTTGGTCAGGGTGACCCTGGCGGTGTCGCCGCCGGCATGTTCCCGCAGCATGACCAGCATGCCCAGTCCGGAGCTGTCCATATAGTCCACATCGCGCAGATTGACGATGAATCGGGTATCCGTCGGTGCGTTTTCGTAGGACTTCACGAACTCGCGACGTTTTTTATAGTCGAAATCCCCTTTGATGTGAATGATCAGCTTGTCATCATCACGGACCGCCCGAACCGGTTTTTCGACATTTTTCAGCATAGGGTTCACCCTCAGGGAAGACCAGGTTTGGTATTTGGGTGGCATTCATCGGTTTCGCCATTGGCTGGCGTTTCTGGACACCCTCTTAAAAGTGGGTCCACCCCCCCCCATCCACGGTCAGGGGTTGACCTTGATACCGGATGGTAATCGCCGGATCCTTGGTGATGACGCCGATTTCGGTCAGTGGTACGCCGAGCTCGGCCACCAGGGCCGGGATCGATTTGGCCGCACCCGGGGCGATGGTGAATAACAGTTCATAATCCTCACCGCCGCCGATCAACCGTTTCAACAACTCCGGACCATGGGCGCTGATCTGGTTGCGAACGGCCGGGGAGAAGGGCACGTGGTCGACATCGAGCCGGGCGCCGACCCCCGAGGCCCGGCAAAGATGGCTCAAGTCGGCCACCAGTCCGTCGGAAACGTCGATACAACCCCGGGCCAGGGCGGCATCGCGCAGGGCCACCCCGAGGGCGATGCGGGGCTCGGGTGTGTTGTGCCGTTGATCGATGTGGATGCGTTCATCGGGGTCTTTCACCGTCACATGTCCCTTGGCCGCGGCCAGGGACAGGGCGGCATCACCGATGGTACCGGATACCATCAGCAGATCGCCTGGTTGGGCGGCGGATCGGGTGAGGCCACGATCCTTGCCCACCACCCCCATCGCCGTGAGGGTGATGACCATGCAGCCCCGGGTGCCGGCGACATTACCGCCGATCAGGGTGATCCCGTACTCCCGGGCGCCTTCCCGGAGTCCCCGGGCCAACTCTTCCGCCCAGGGCAGGGCGGTGACCGGCGGCAGGGAGAGGGAGAGCAGGTACCAGCGGGGTTCCGCCGCCATGGCCGCCAGGTCCGACAGGTTGACCGCCAAAGCCTTTTTTCCCAGCAGGAAGGGATCGGCGTCGGATCTGAAATGGACCCCTTCCACCAGGGTGTCGGTGGTGGTGACCAGTTGCTGGGTGCGGGGCACGGTGACGATGGCGGCGTCATCCCCGGGCCCGATGACGACGCCCCGTTCCGCATCGTCGCCACCGGCCGATCCATCGGTGGACAGAAAGGTTTGGATCAACTCGAATTCGCCGATGGCGGCGATGGTTTTGACGGCGGAGGTGCTTTTCACTGTGGCAACGACACGTCTTTGGGAGCGGTCCCCTTGTTGGATTCACGTTGGTTGGATCGGCCCCGACCGTTGCTGCCACGAATTTCACCGGCCAGGCGGTCCATGATGCCGTTGATAAAGGAACGGGAACCGTCCCCGCCATACCGCTTCGACAACTCGATGGCCTCGTTGATCACCACCTTGATCGGCAACTCCGGTTCAGCCAGGAGTTCGTAGACACCCTGGCGGAGAATGTTGCGGTCGATGGTGGAGATCCGCTTGGGGGACCAGTTGTTGGCCGCCTGGGCGATCCAGCCGTCCAGTTCATCCAGGCGGTTCCAGGTGCCGGAGGCCACCTTGCGGAAATAGTCGAGATCGGCGCGACCGTTGGCGTTCTCTTCGCACAGTTCGCCCACCGCCCGGTTGATGCCATCGCCGGAGATGTCGCTTTGATAGAGGGCCTGCAGGGCCAGTTCACGGGCCTTGTGGCGGCTGCCGGTGGGGGAGGGGGTGCGTAGGGATCGTCTGTGGCCGCTCATGATTCGAATTGCTCGTAAAGGTTGACCATTTCGATGACCGAGTGGGCGGTTTCCCAACCCTTGTTACCGGCCTTGGCGCCGGCGCGGTCGATGGCCTGTTCAACGGTATCGGTGGTCAGGACGCCGAAACCGATGGGAATGCCGGACTCCATGGCGGCGGCGGCGACCCCTTTGGTCACCTCGGCGGCCACATAGTCGAAATGGGGCGTGGCCCCGCGGATGACGGCGCCCAGACAGAGGATGCCGTCGAACCGACCGCTCTTGGCCAGTTTATCGGCGGCGTAGGGAATTTCAAAGGCCCCGGGTACCCGCACCAGGGTGATGGCGTTGTCGTCGGCGCCGTTGCGGTTCAGACAGTCCAGCGCCCCGTCCAGCAACCGTTCGGTGATAAAACTGTTGAAGCGCGAGACGATGACGGCAAACCGTTTGCCGCCCGCGTCCAGACGCCCTTCCAATGTGACCATGTCGTTCATCGACTCTCTCCTGAGTGACCGTCACCGGCCGTCATCGTTGCCCGCTTCCGGATGGTGTTCACGTGTCCTTGATTTTTTCGGTTGCATCGGCTGGCGTAGACCCTTCTTTTTCGCCGAGCTCGGCCCCGGGGAACTGGCGCAACAGATGGCCCATTTTATGACGTTTCACCGCCAGATAAAATGCATTGTCTTCCCGGGCGGTGATTTCGATGGGCACCCGTTCGACCACCTCCATGCCATACCCTTCCAGACCGATGATTTTTTTTGGATTGTTGGTCATGATGCGAATGCGCCGCACACCGATGCTGCGCAAAATCTGCGCGCCGATGCCATAATCGCGCAGATCGGCGGGGAAACCGAGCTTGCGATTGGCCTCCACCGTGTCCAGGCCGCGATCCTGAAGGTTGTAGGCGTGCATCTTGTTGATCAGGCCGATGCCGCGTCCCTCCTGGCGCAGATAGAGCAGGACTCCGCGTCCCTCCTTGCCGATCTGCTCCATGGCCGCCTGCAGTTGTGCCCCACAGTCGCACCGTTGGCTGCCGAACAGGTCGCCGGTCAAACATTCGGAGTGGACCCGCACCAGGACCGGTTCTTCGGGGTTGATCTCCCCCTTGATCAGGACCACGTGCTGAAAATCGTCCACATCGTTGGTGAACACCCGCAAGGACCACTCGCCGCCGTAGAGACTTGGCAGGCGGGTGGTGACGGCTTGATGGACCAACCGTTCATGGTCGATGCGATAGGCGATCAGATCGGCGATGGTGGCGATCTTCAACCCCATCTCCCGGGCGTAGGGCATCAGGTCCGGTACCCGGGCCATGGTGCCGTCATCCTTGAGGATTTCACAGATGACCGCCGCCGGTTCACAACCGGCCATGCGCGCCAGGTCCACCGAGGCTTCGGTGTGTCCGGCCCGAACCAGGACCCCGCCATCCCGGGCCACCAGGGGAAAGATGTGTCCCGGACGCACCAGGTCGCACGGCGTGCTTTTCGGGTCGATGGCCACGGCGATGGTCCGTGCCCGATCGTGGGCGGAGATGCCGGTGGTCACCCCGGTTTTGGCCTCCACCGACACGGTGAAGGCGGTTTTGAATTTGGCGTCGTTGTCCACGGCCATGAGTGGCAGTTGCAGATAATTGACCCGCTCCTGGGTCAGGGCCAGACAGACCAGGCCCCGGCCATGTTTGGCCATGAAGTTGACCGCTTCCGCGGTGCAGTGTTGAGCCGGAATAACCAGATCCCCCTCGTTTTCCCGATCTTCGTCATCCACCAGGATCACCATGCGCCCGGCGCGAAAATCGGCGATCACCTCTTCGATGGTGTTGAACTGGAAGGTCATGCTGTCAAAAACCTCTTTCTCGCAGATAGGCCGCATCCACCGTTCCGCCCGGTTTCACGCCCCGTTTGAGCAGGCGTTCCACGTAGCGTCCCAGCAGATCGGTCTCGATGTTGACCGTCCGGCCCGGTGCCAGATCGGCCAGTGTGGTCTTTTGGCGCGTGTGCGGGATGATGTTGACGGAAAAACGGGTGGCGCCGCCACTGTCGGCCACCTCATTCACCGTCAGGCTCACGCCGTTGATGGCGATGGAACCCTTGGCGATAATATAGCGTCCCACATCGGCCGGCACACGGAACCATATTTCCAACGATTTGCCCCGTGGCGCCATCCGTTCCACTCGGCCGATGGCGTCGACGTGTCCCTGCACCAGATGTCCGTCCAGGCGGCCACCCAGGGCCAGCGCCCGTTCCAGGTTGACCCCTGACCCGGGCATCAATTCATCCAGTGTACTGCGGGCGACGGTCTCTTTGGAAACCTGAACGGAAAAAAAATCGGCCCCTTTTTCGACCACCGTCAAACAGACGCCGTTGATGGCGATGGAATCCCCCAGGGCCACCCGTTCCAGGTCGAACCGGCAACGGATCCGCAGCAGCCGATCCCCGCCGGCGCGTTCCTTGGTGATGATGGTGCCCATCTCTTCGATCAGGCCGGTAAACATGGTCTCGCGTTTCGTCACTCACGATAAAAGGGTCAAATGTGGCCAACCGGCGCCTCGACCGCCGGCAGCGGGCTGGAAGTCGCGGCGGCGCGGTTTGACGGGCCGTCGAAAAAATGTTCGCCGATCTCCGGTTCAAGAAAGAGGATTTCGGACCATCATCATCCCGTGGCCGGCTCCGCATCGCCGACGGCCGGTGCCGGTCGTTCGATATCCCCTTCCAGCAACAGATCGGCACCGATCCGGGACAGGCGCATGGCCGTCAACACCGGAACCTCTGCCAGTCGGGCCACACCGGTGCCATCCAGCAGCCCCGGTGCCGACCGGCCGCCGATCAGTTTGGGGGCGAAAAACAGCGCCAGCCGGTCCGCCAAACCGGCGGTGAGCAGGGCATCGCTCAGAATGCCCCCGGCCTCACTGAGGACACTGGTGATCTCCAGTTCGCCGAGACGGGTCATCAGATCGGTGAGATCCACCCGTCCCCGCTCGTCGGCACGGCAGCCGATGATCCGCAACCGTTCCCGGTGCAGCCGGTTCAACCTTTCCACCCTAGCAGAAGAAGCGCGGTTTGTCGTGGCTATCCACAACGGCGCCCGCGACGATGACTGAAAAACCGCCGCCGTTTCCGGAATTTTCAGGGTGGAATCGACCACCAGGCGGATGGGATCCCGGCCGCCGGGGAGCCGGCAGTTGAGCCGCGGGTCATCCGCCGCCACCGTACCGATGCCCACCATCACCACATCGTGGGTATCGCGCATCCGTTGTACCCGTCGCCGGGCCAGGGGACCGGTGATCCATTGGCTTTCGCCGGTACGGGTGGCGATTTTGCCGTCCAGGGAGGCGGCCATCTTCAGGGTGACCAGGGGCCGTTTCCGCGAGATCCACGAGATGAACGGTCCGTTGAGTCGACGCGCCTCCGCTTCGCGGAGGCCGGTGATCACGGTGATGCCGGCATCGCGCAACCGTTGCAGACCCCGGCCCGATACCCGGGGATTGGGGTCGGTCATGGCCACCACCACCCGTGCCACCCCGGCCCGGATCAGGGCGTCGGCGCAGGGCGGGGTGCGTCCCTGATGGCTGCACGGTTCCAGGGTGACGTAAACCGTGGCCCCCCGGGCCAACTCCCCGGCCTCGCGCAGGGCGAAAACCTCGGCGTGGGGCTCCCCGGCCCGGGGGTGGTGGCCCCGGCCGACCACCCGGTCGTCGCGGACGATGACACAACCCACCAGGGGGTTGGGCCGGGTGCGTCCGGCGGCGCGGGCCGCCAGCCGCAGGGCGCGGTCCATGGGACGGGGATCCACCTCCTCCAGAATGGGGGATGGGGATCGGCCGCCGGACTCAGCGCCGGCCATAGATGGGAAAACGGCGGCAGAGGTCGAGGACTTCGCTCCGGATCCGCTGTTCCAACTCCGGATCGCCCTCGGTCCTTTTCGACAGGGCATCGACCACCTCGACGATCATGCCGCCGATGGTGCGGAATTCCGTTTCGCCGAAACCGCGGCTGGTGGCGGCGGGCGTGCCGAGACGAATGCCCGAAGTGATGAACGGACTGCGGGGATCGTTGGGGATGGCATTCTTGTTACAGGTCAGACCGGCCGCCTCCAGGTGCGCCTCGGCCGCCTTGCCGGTGATGTCCCGGGAGGTGAGGTCCACCAACATCAAATGGTTGTCGGTACCGCCGGAGACGATGCGCAGGCCGCCGGCCACCAGGGTTTCGGCCAGTGCCACGGCATTGCGCCGCACCTGCCGGGCATACTCCTTGAATTCGGGGGAGAGCGCCTCGCGGAAGGCCACCGCCTTGGCGGCGATGACATGCATCAACGGACCGCCCTGGATGCCGGGAAAAATTTTCGAGTTGATCTTTTTGGCCAAATCCTCCCGATTGGTCAGGATCATGCCGCCCCGGGGACCGCGCAGGGTTTTGTGGGTGGTGGTGGTGACGATGTCGGCATAAGGAAACGGCGATGGATGTTCGCCGGCGGCCACCAGACCGGCGAAATGGGCCATGTCCACCACCAGGGCGGCGCCGGTTTCATCGCAAATTTGCCGGAATCTGGCGAAATCGATGATGCGGCTGTAGGCGGAGGCGCCGGCGACGATGATGGCCGGTTGGTGTTCCCGCGCCAGGCGCGCCACCTGATCATGGTCGATGTGTTCGGTTTCGGCATCGAGACCGTATTGGACCGCTTTGAACACCTGTCCGGAAAAACTCGGCTTGGCGCCATGGGTCAGATGGCCGCCATCGGCCAGGGACATGCCCAGGAGGGTTGCTCCGGGCGCCGCCAGGGCCATGTAGGCGGCCATGTTGGCCTGGGAACCGGAGTGGGGCTGTACATTGGCATAGCCGCAGGAAAACAGCTCCTTGGCACGGCTGATGGCCAGGTCTTCGGCCTTGTCGACGAAATCGCAACCGCCATAATACCGTTTGTGGGGGTAACCTTCGGCATATTTGTTGGTCATGACGCTGCCCTGGGCCTCCAGAACCGCGCGGCTGACGATATTTTCCGAGGCGATCAGTTCGATCTGGTCCTGTTGTCGGGACAACTCTTCACCGATGGCGGAATGAATTTCCGGATCGCTCTCCTGCAGGGGGAGCATGGCTACTGCGCGCATGGGGCACCTTTATCGCTGATGGATGGGACGGGGTTGTTCGTTGCAACGGTTGTTGACAAGGCGCCACGCGGTGGGTTGCCGGGGCGGCCACGGAAAAGGGTCGGTAGAGGGGATGGGGCGTTTCAACCGGCCTGTTGTTCAATTTTATCGATACGCCGTTGGTGCCGTCCCCCTTCGAAAGGTTCCCGCAACCAGACATCCAGCATGGCCTCGGCCACCGCCGGACCGGTGACACGACCGCCCAGGACCAACACATTGGCGTCATTGTGTTGCCGGGAGAGACGGGCGGTGTATTCATCGTGGCACATGGCGGCGCGGATGCCGGCGAACCGGTTGGCGGTCATGGACATGCCCAGTCCGGTGCCGCACAACAACAGCCCCCGCTCGGCCTCTCCGGCCAACAACGCCCGGCACAGGCGTCCGGCAAGGTCGGGATAGTCCACCGATCCGCTTTCGTGTACACCGAGATCGGTCACGGTCACGCCGTCCCGGGTTTTCAGCCGGTTCACGAGATGATTTTTCAGATCCAGCGCGCCATGATCGCAGGCTACCAGTATTCGCATGAGGCCTTGTCCGTCCAAAGGGTGAAAAACAGGGGGTTGATCCGTGTCGTCATCGGTCGCTCAGGGTTGTTCGAAGTGCCGTTCCAGGTCGACCTTCTCCGACAGTGGATATTGCTTGAGCCGGTCCAGGTGATAATGGCGCGCCCGGGCCATGCGTTCCTGACGGCGGCGGCGGGTCATGTCGACGAAGGCGTAGGTGGCATAGTAAAAAATCGCCGCCGCCAGCGGACCGAGAATGATGGAACCGATGCCGATGGGCAACAGATAGTGGGTAAAATCCTGAAACAGGGTCTGAAAACTCAAATTTT
Organism: uncultured Magnetococcales bacterium; assembly: GCA_964344355.1. Lineage (GTDB taxonomy): Bacteria > Pseudomonadota > Magnetococcia > Magnetococcales > CAYFNE01 > CAYFNE01. The sequence continues at coordinate 43,681 of CAYFNE010000013.1, read as the reverse complement.
CGGCGTTGAACAGATTGGCGTCAACCGGCGCCGTGTTCATGCCGAACCGTTCCATCAACCAGGAGCCGATCTTGTGATCGGCCCAGTAGAAGATCGGAAAGGTGGCCGGATTGCCGACGATGGTGCCGATCCAGGAGGCCACCTTGGAACCACCGAAAATGATGCAGAGCACTGTGGCCAATATCAGGTGGAAACCGATCAACGGCGTGAAGGAGATGAACACGCCGAAGGCCACCCCCAGGGATATGTCGTGCGGATGTTCGGCCAGACGGTGCAGGCGAATCAACTGGAGACGGAAAAAATGTTTGATATCCCGCTTTTTCTCTTCAGAAGCCACGGCAGGATCCCCTCTTCATGGTGTGAAATCGTCCGGTCACAACGGTTCCAAGGTATCCCACTGCAAACATTGTGGGCACTTCCAATAGATGTCCTGGGACTTGAATCCACACTGGGTACATTGGAACACCGGTTGCCGGGATGTCAACCGGTCCAAAAACCGGTCGGCCACCGCCACCGCCTCCGGCCACTGTTGCAGGCGGGACAGGACCAGGGTCAGCTGCCGGGCGATGGCGGCGGAGGCCGGGTATTGGGCGGCACCCCGGCGCAATACCTCGGCGGCCTCCTCCAGACGGCCCCGTTCCTCCAGGTGTTGGCTCCAACGGGTCAACAGACGCGCCGGGGCGCCCGGGGCGTTGACCGCATCGATCATGCATTTTTCAAAGCCCTTTTCATCTCCAAGACGTTCATAAGCCTTGCGCAGGGAGTTGACCAGGAGAAAAAAGTGGCTGGGACGGGTTTTTTTCAGGGTGCCGAAACTTTTTACGGCGCTGCGGGTTTTTCCGGCCGCCAGTTGGCTCTCACCCAGGAGCCGATAGGCCTCGACACAGCCGGGAAACACCTTGATGGCGGTTTGCAATGCCTCGGTGGAGGGCTGGTGGGGGAGTTCGGCGCGGCCGGTGCCACCGTTTCCGGCCGGTTCCAACCCGCCACGGATGATCAAATGGGCCTCCCGGCGGGGATCCGGCTGCCTGGTGACCGTGCGCAACCGTTGCAGCACCTCCAGGGCCAGGTCCCAGCGGCCCTCGCTTTCGTGCAGGGTCTGCAACCCCTCCAAGGCCTTGCGGTGGTCGGGGTTGACCGCCAAGACACGGCGGTAGCCGTCGATGGCCCGGTCGACGAATCCCCCCTGACGATAATCCTCGGCCAGGGCGAACAGGGCATCGGTACGGTTTTCGGTCGACAGGTCGGGACGGGCGATCAAATTTTGATGGATGCGGATGGCCCGCCCCACTTCGCCCCGGGCCCGGAACAGATTGCCCAGGGAGAGATGGATCTCCACGGTATCGGAGTTGATGCGCACCGCCTGGATAAACGCTTCGATGGCCTTGTCCGGCTGGTCGGTGAGGAGAAAATTGAGTCCGCGGTAGTAGAAGGCGGCCTCGTTGTCCCGTTGCTGTTGTTGGCGCCGCTGTGCCTCGGTTTCCGCGCCCAGGCGGAAACCGGAGCGGAACACCACCGCGCCGACGGTGATGGCCAGTGCCGACCAGCCGATCAGATCAGGGAGTTCCATCGCGTTTGACAGGGTGTTGTCACAGTTGCAGGTCGTTGTCCAGTGGCAGGTTACGGAGGTTGTTCAACTCCTCCTCCAGTCGACGGATTTGCGCCTTCATCTCGCTGACCCGTTTGTGATATTTCAAAACACCGCTCCATCCGGAGATGGCGCCGATGAGAAATCCGAACAGCAGCGGCACGAAGGCCAGGACGAACAACGGTACCCGGGGATGAACGGCGCCGCCGGGCAGGTAGACCGTCACCTCGGTCTGGTTGGCGGTGCCGAACGATACCGCCAGGGCCGCGAGCGCCAGGATCAGGATCAGACTGAGCCAGCCTTGCATGACGAATCCAGCGAAAAAGTGCAGCGGTTGATGAAAGGCATGCGCATACCTCGCGGCATCATTCCCACGGGAGGGATCACCCGGGGGTGGAAGAGATGAACAGCGTCGGCGCCACTGGTCAACCGAGCCATTCATGAACCACGACCGAAGTTTCGCGGCGGGTGGGTCACAGGGGTCGTGGATGGTATCGATCAGCCGACCGTCAACCAACGGCAAGGGTCACACGGTCAGCGGGGGTATCAACGAATCGACCATTCGGGGTCGGGACCCCGAATGGTCGATTACATGACAAGGGACGGTCGGGCGTGTCAGTTGTCGACGCGTTCGCGCAACGCCTTTCCAGCCTTGAAAAACAGGACCCGTTTGGCATCCACCGTCACCCGCTCGCCGGTTTTGGGGTTGCGTCCCTCACGGGAACGGCGCTCCTTCAATCCGAAGCTGCCAAATCCACGCAACTCCACCCGGGAGCCCTGTTCCAGGGACTGACTGATGGTTTCAAAAACCGTATTAACCGCGATCTCGGCCTCTTTGCGGGAGAGATCCATCCGTTGGGCTATTGCATTGATCAGCGCTGACTTGGTCATGGCTCCGTGTCTCCGGAAGATCGATTGGGTTTATTTCGTCGAGCTTACGATCCGCCGCCCGCCTTTTTTTCCAGGGCCTGGGAGAGGGCTTCACCGAGACTGCTGGTCAAACCGCCGGGCTCGGAAGAGGCAGAGGTGTATTCCTTGAGACTCTTCTGTTCCTGAGTCGTTTCCAAAGCCTTGATCGAAAGAGCGATTTTTCGTTTTTGTCGATCGATCTGGATGACCTGTGCGGCGACTTCGGAGCCGACCGACAGGTTGGAGCCGTCCCGATCATCCCGGGACAGTTCCGAACGCCGCAGCAACCCTTCCACACCTTCCGCCAGGGAGATCACGAAACCGACATTGATGGCTTCCTTGATGGTGCCGTTCACTTCGCTGCCTTTGGGATTGGTATCGGCCCACAGTGACCAAGCGTCGGCGGTGGCCTGCTTGAGTCCCAGGGAGATCCGTTCCTTCTCCGGATCCAGGGAGAGGACGATGGCTTCCACCTCCTGGCCGCGCTGATAATTTTTCAAGACCTCGTCGCCGGAACTGGTATCCCAGGAGACGTCCGAAAGATGGACCAAGCCGTCGATGTCCCCGTCCAGGCCGACGAACAGGCCGAACTCGGTGATGTTCTTGATCTCGCCCTTGACCGTGCAGCCAATGGGAAATTTCTCGGCGAAGGCGGTCCAGGGGTTCTCCTGGCACTGTTTCAGGCCCAGGGAGATGCGGCGCCGCTCGGCGTCCACGTCCAGGACCATGACTTCCACTTCCTGGCCCACTTCCAACACCTTGGACGGGTGGAGGTTTTTCTTGGTCCAGGTCAACTCGGAGACGTGCGCCAGTCCCTCGACGCCCGATTCCAGTTCGACGAAGGCGCCATAATCGGTGATATTGGTGACCACACCCTTGAAACGGGTACCGGAGGGATATTTGGCGCCGATGCCTTCCCAGGGATCGGTCTGCAGTTGCTTGATGCCCAGGGAGATGCGTTGGGTTTCCGGGTTGAATTTGATCACCTGCACCGCCACCGTGTCGCCGACGGCGACGACGCTGGAGGGGTGCTTGACCCGTTTCCAGGACATGTCGGTGATGTGCAACAGTCCGTCGAGACCGCCGAGATCGACGAAGGCGCCGTAATCGGTGATGTTTTTCACCACGCCGTCGAGGATCATGCCTTCATGCAGCGTTTCCAGCAGGGCGCTGCGGGCGCTCTCACGCTGTTTTTCGATGACCGAACGGCGCGACACGACGATATTGCCGCGGCGGCGGTCCATCTTCAGGATGTCGAAGGGTTGATCGTCGTCCTGGAGTCGCGAAATGTCGTGGACCGGACGCACATCGACCTGCGAACCGGGCAGGAAGGCCGCCAGGGAGTTGATGTCGACCGTGTATCCCCCCTTGACCTTGCCCATGATGCGGCCGTGGACCGTCTCTTCGCTCTTGAACGCCTTTTCCAGCTTGACCCAGGCCTCTTCCCGCTTGGCTTTTTCGCGGGACAGCACCGCCTGACCATTCTGGTCCTCGCTGCGTTCGACGAACACGTCCACCCGATCGCCGACCGTCACCGTGACGGTGCCCTCGGCATCCTTGAACTCCTGAATGTTCAGGCGTCCCTCGGACTTGAGGCCGACATCGATGACGAACTCTTCACCCTCCCTCTGAATGATGGTGCCGGCAACGACCTGACCCTCCTTGCCCACACCCGCTTCAAAGGACTCATCCAACAAGGCGGCAAAATCCTCGTCGGCTATTTCATCTTCCGGTATCCGCTCTGCTGACACTTACGGCACCTTACTGTTCTGGAGTTGATAGGGACCATTCCCGTTAAAATAAACTTCAACAAAAATAAACAAAACTTCACAACAACCATTATCGCACGTCATGCTGTAAACGCATGCGACGTGCTGATACCACCCGCCGGTCCTCCCGGTGGGGATCGTTTCATCGTTGGTGACGTGCCACCAGGTTCTCCACCGTTTCAATGCTTTGATCGAGTGTGAGATGGGTGGTGTCCACCAGAACGGCATCCGCCGCTGCGGCCATCGGCGCATGGGTGCGCCCGGAGTCCTTGGCGTCGCGTTGGGCCATTGCTTGGCGTATTTCGGCGAATCTAACAGCTTCTCCCCGTTCTTGCAACTCCAAAGCCCGTCGTTTTGCCCGTGCCTCCAGGCTGGCGGTCAAAAATATTTTCAAATCGGCATCCGGCCAGACCATGGTGCCGACATCGCGTCCATCGAGAATGAGATTGGTTGTGCCGCCGTAGCGGCGTTGAAAACCGAGCAGGGCGGTCCGCACCGCCGGGATGGCGGCCACCCGGGAGGCGGTCTGGCCCACCCGCTCCTCACGCAGGCCGGCGCTGACGTCCTCGCCGCCGAGAAAGGCGCCGAAGCCGCCGTCGCCGGTGGCGCGGTAGGAGAAAGGCATGGTGGCGGCCCGGTCGGCGATGGCGGCGGCGTCGTCGTCGATCCCTTCCCGCAGGGTGATCAGGGCCACGGCGCGGTAGAGGGCGCCGGTTTCCAGATAGGTGAGGGACAACCGGTTGGCCACGGCGCGGCAGACGGCGCCCTTGCCGGCCCCGGCCGGTCCATCGACGGCCACCACCAGCCGGGATCCCTTGGGGAACCGGTCGGTCATTTCCCGTTCGCCGATTGTGGTGTCGCCGGTCATGGCGCCATCCCCGTGATGTCCGCGCCCAATCCGTTCATGGTCTCCATGAATCCGGGAAAGGAGGTGTTGATGTTGTCGCAGCGGGTGACGGTCACCGGTTCCTGACAGGCCAGGCCGGCCACCAGCAGGCTCATGGCCACGCGGTGGTCGGTGTGGGAGTCCACCCGGGCGCCGCCGGCCAATCCGTCCGGACGGCCGGTCAGGTGCAGACCGTCTTCCAGCTCCTTGACCCGGGCGCCCAATGCGTCCAGTCCCAGGCACATGGCGTGGATGCGGTCGCTCTCCTTGACCCGCAGTTCCGTGGCGCCGGCCAGGACCGTTTCCCCGTGTGCCAGGGCGGCGGCGGCGAAAAAGACCGGAAATTCATCGATGGCCCGGGGGATCACCTCGGGTGGCACGGTGATGCCATTCAGTTCGGAATGGCGCACCCGCAGATCGGCCACCGGTTCGCCGCCATATTCCCCCTGGTCGAGAATATCGATGCGACCGCCCATTTCCCGCAACAGGTCGAGCAGGCCGGTGCGGGTGGGGTTGATGCCGACCCGTTCCAGCAGCAGATCGGAATCCGGAACCAGCAGGGCCGCCACCATGGGGAAGGCGGCCGAGGAAATATCACCGGGTACCCGGATCCGTTGTCCGCTCAAGGCCGGCCAGCCGTCCAGGGTCACCTTGAGCCCGTCGCGGACCACTTCGGCGCCGAAAGCGGTGAGCATCCGCTCGGTATGATCCCGGGAGAGGCCCGGTTCGATGACCACCGTTTCACCCGGTGTGTTGAGGCCGGCCAGCAGGACGGCGCTCTTCACCTGCGCCGAGGCCACCGGGCTCGGATATTCCATCGGCAACAGTTCGGTACCGCGGATCACCAGCGGCGCCAGACGACCGCCGTCACGGCCATCGATTTGCGCCCCCATGCGTCGCAGGGGGGTGACGATGCGGCTCATCGGCCGGCGCAACAGGCTTTCATCGCCGGTGAGTACCGACAGGAACGGTTGACTGGCCAGCAGACCGGCCAACAACCGCATGGCGGTGCCGGAGTTGCCCATGTCGAGCACCCCCGCCGGCTCCGTGAGACCGTCCAGTCCCACCCCCTGAATGTGGTAGGTGCCGTTTTCCTGCCGGTGGATATCGACGCCCAGCAGGCGCAGGGCCGCCACGGTGCGCAGCACATCCTCCCCTTCCAGCAGATGTTCCACCACCGTTTCGCCATCGGCGATGCCGCCGAGGATGATGCTGCGGTGGGAGATCGACTTGTCCCCGGGCACGGTCAGCCGTCCCTTCAGGGGGGATCCCGACCGGCTGGTCAGGGTGATGCCGTGTGTTTGGTCGGAAGTGCTCATCGGCGGCTGGCCCCGGTCAATATCCTGTTTTCGTGGATCACCCGGTCGCGGGTGCTCTTGGAGCGTGAAAAAATGCCGTACAAGGCGTCGGCGTTGCCCTCATCCACCTGTTTGGTCAACGTGTCCAGGTCCTGGCGGAACCGCCCGAGGATATCGAGGATCGCCGTGCGGTTTTCCAGGCAGATATCCCGCCACATGCTCGGATCGGAGGAGGCGATGCGGGTAAAATCGCGAAAACCGCCGGCGGCATAGCGGAACACCTCGGCGCGAATGTGATCCTCCAGGTCGGACAGGGTATTGATGATGTTGTAGGCCATCAGGTGGGGCAGATGGCTGGTGGCGGCCAGGACGCGGTCGTGATACTCCACCCCCATGGTCTCAACCCGGCTGCCCACCGCCTCCCAGACCAGCCGCACCCGCTCCAGGGCGTCGGGGGGGGTGTCGTCGGTGGGGGTTAGGATGGTGCGGCTGCCCTCGAATAGTTCGGCGAAGGAGGCCTCGACCCCGGCATGTTCCCGTCCGGCGATGGGGTGGCCGCCGACGAAATGGACCCGTTCCGGCATCAATTTTTCGCAGGGCCACACCACTGAACCCTTGACGCTGCCGGCATCGGTGACCACGGCGCCGGGGCTGAGGACCGGGGCGAAATCGGCCACCACCCGGGGGATGGCCCGGACCGGCGTCGCCACGAAAACCAGGTTGGCCCCGTCAACCCCTTCTCGGGCGTTGGTGGTGCCCCGGTCGATGACCCCCAGGTCCAGGGCCTTTTCCAGGGAGGCGCGGCTGCGGTTGACGCCCACCACCTCGCCGACCATTTCCCGCTCCTTGAGCGCCCGGGCCAGGGAGCCGCCGATCAGTCCGACGCCGACGACGGTCAACCGTTTGATGAAAAAGGACATGGGCCTTTATCTTTTCGTCCAGAGTGTATTCGATGTGATTTTACAGGACCCGGCGTGGATAGGACCCCAATATTTTGATGGCCATTCCCGGCAGGGCCGCCAGTTCTTCCAGGGCCGCCGCCACCGGCGGGTCGGCCCGATGTCCCTCGAAATCGACGAAAAACAGATAATCCCAGGCTTTTTTGCGCGATGGCCGTGATTCGATCAGGGTCAGATTGACCCCATGATGCGCAAAGATGCCGAGGACCCGGTGCAAAAAGCCGGGTTTGTCCCGAAAGGAGAACATCAAACTGGTCTTGTCCCGTCCGGAGCGGGCCAATCCCTTGTGGCCGATGACCAAAAACCGGTTTTCGCTGTCGGGTTGATCCTCAATATGTTCCGCCAGGACCGTCAGTCCATACTGGTCGGCGGCATAGACGCCGGCGATGGCGGCGCTGCGTGGCGTTTCCCGCATCAGCCGGGTCGCCTCGGCGGTGGAGGCGGTCTCTTCGATGCGGGTCCGGGGCAGATGTTCGGAAAGCCAGTTGCGGCACTGGCGGTTGGCATGGTGCTGTCCGAAGACCACCGATACCCGTTGAATGTCCATCTCCCGGGAGAGCAGGTTGTGCGTGGCCGGCAGGTAGATTTCCCCCCAAATCTGCAAGGGTGAATCAACGAAACAGTCCAGGGTGTGGTTGACCACCCCTTCGGCGGAATTTTCCACCGGCGTGACGCCGAAATCGGCCCGCTTGACCTCCACTTCCTGAAACACCTCGGCGATGGAACGCACCGATTGCATGTTGGAGGAGGAGCCGAACTGTTTGATGGCCGCCTGATGGGTGAAGGTGGCTTCGGGACCCAGATAGGCGACGGACAGTTTTTTTTCCAGATTCAGGGAGGCGGAGATGATCTCCCGGAAGATGCGATGCAGACTGGCCAGGGGCAGCTCGCCCCGATGGCGTTGTTCCAGGCGCCGATGGATGCGCGCTTCCCGTTCCGGCCGGTAATAGACGGCGTCGGGGCTGCGATCCTTGAGGTGTCCCACCTGGCGCACGCGCTTGGACCGCTCCATGAGCAGATCATGGATTTGATCGTCGATCCGGTCGATCTGTTGCCGCAACTGTTCCAGAGTGGGGTCGCTGGCGGGTTCCGCCGAGGGGGCCATGGGGATTTGTCCGGGGCCAGTGTTAAAGGTGGATCGGGAAAAACGGTAAACGCGAACTTTAGACAATTATCCGGCAAAGGGCAACCGCTTCCTGAACCCGGAATCCACCACCTCTTTTCCCGGGCAGGGGACACTGGGAGGCAAACGCGCCATTTATTGAAAAAATCACCGGATGAACCGGTTTACGGAATCAACCGTTCCTTGCCAACCCCTGTCGAAAAACAACTGTAAATCGGGGGACACCTTACCTATTTTATTTGTGTTTAATTAAATCGGGGGACACCTTACCTATTTTATTTGTGTTTAATAAATTGTGTTTATGGTTCCTGAGGTATCTTGCCGTGTCAAGTGGTGCTGCCAGTCCTGAAATCGGGGGACAGCTGACCTTTTTTCCTTGTGAATCAATAAAAATTTTGATTGTCCACCACAGCCAAGTTGCCATCAGTGGATGAAGGCAACCTCAAAACCCGTTATTTTTATGATCTCGACAAGGATCTGAAAAGGATCGGTCGTCCCAACGGTCAAGAAATTATTCGATGTCCGGTAATGTGCTTCAGCATCCCTGGATTCCCCCTTACGCAGGAATGACGACCGTTCGAGTGTTTTTTGTTCAGCCATTCCGGCAAAGGCGGGAATCCATGTCCAGGAACCTGTTCGTGTACTGAAGGAAGTTGCCGGACTCGATATCACTTCAACGTGTCAAACGTGGCGCCGATACCAGGCGAGGGTGGGGGAAAAGGCTGGATGAGGCATCTTTTTCAGTGGGATAACAACGCCTTTTGCCGTAAAAAATCATAGATGCGATTGGCGGTTCCCTCCGGTGTCGACCGTTCGGTTTGCAAAATCAAATCCGGGTTTTCCGGTGCCGCATAAGGGGTGTTGTAACCGATCAGGGTATTGATCTCACCATCGATGGCCCGTTTGTAGAGTCCTTTCGGGTCGCGGCGGATACAGGTGTCCAGAGAACAGGTGACATGACCGATGAGCAGGTTTTTGACCCGGTCGCGAACCAGGCGCCGGGCATCCTCATGGGCGGTCAGGGCCGAAACGATGACGTTGCAACCGGCCTGCAAATTTTTGTTGGCCAAGTGAACCAATATGTTGACGACGCGCAGACGGTCTTCACTGGAAAATCCATGGTTCGTTCCCAGGAGATCGCGAATTTCATCGCCATCATAGTGGATGATGGGACGCCGCTCCCGTTTCAATTTGTTAACCAGATGATCGGCGATGGTGGTCTTGCCGCTCGATGTGGGTCCGAGCAGCCACAACACGAACCGTCCTGGGGTTTCAGGGGTTGAGTGCATCGGCCAAACCTCATTTTCCAGTCGATCGAACCATTTTCAGTCCGACAGGATCTCCTTGAAACCGCTGTTGGGGGTCCAGCGGTCGAATTCCCTCACCAGATCGTTGATCATGCCGACAGCCAACTCCGGAAACCGGCCGACGGCGGTCTCCGCCGCCAATACCAGACCCTGGGCGCCCATCAGCAGGGTACTGATGACATCATTGACTTCGGCGCGGGTCGGTTGTCGGCTGTGGACCATGGATTCCAACAGGTTGGTGGCCACCATGACCGGAACCCGGCGCGACCGGGCGATGGAAACGATGCGGCGTTGCAAAAAGGGAATTTTGTGCAGGGGGATCCGCCGGGAGAGATCGCCCCGGTCGATCAATATTTGATCGGTGGCGGCGAGAATGCCCTCCAGGTTGGCCAATCCCCGGGGTGATTCGATTTTCGAAGTGATGATGGCATCCGCACCGGTCAACTGCCGCATCGTTTCCACATCCTCGCGGCAACCGGCGAAGGAGAGGGCATAATTTTTGATGCCGAGCCGTTTGCCGATGGCGATCGCCCGCCGATCCTTGTCGGTGATCGGTACCAGGGGGATGTCCCGTTCCAGGTCGGCGGCCTTGTTGCAGCACACCTGTCCGTCGACCACCACCCGGGCGATGCAACGGTCGGCCTTGATTTCCATGATTTCAAAACAGACCGAGTCAAAATCGACATGGATACGATCACCGGCCACGAACTCCCGGGCGATCCCTTTCGGTGTGAAGGAGATGTTGTGGCGGTCGCCGGGCATGTCCCCATGGTGGATGGTGACCGTTTCCCCCAGGCGGAACTGGACCCTCTCCCGGTTTTTCATCGCCTGGCTGCGAATTTGCGCCCCTTCGGAGTCGAGACTGATGGGAATGTCGGTCCATCGTTGAATTTTTTCGATGGTCGGGGCCACCTCTTCGAGCGGGGTATGGGAAAGATTGATGCGAAAAAGGGTGACCCGTTTCTCTTCACAGTATCGAATGAATGTTTCCGACAGCGATGCCGGCCCCAGGGTGACCCAAATCTGTATGCTCATTGCCATTCCATTTGCCAACAATTGTTGAACGGGGCCAATGACCCGGCTCTCCCGGGGAATCGGGGAGCGGGTTTGGCGGGATTCGTCATCCATTTTCCCCATCGGCGGGAGAGGATCATGACACAAGGGATCCGGCCTTTCCAATGGGGGATTCCGGAAAAAATCATCATCATTCATCCACCGCCGGTCGGTGGTGGGGAAATTCGTCTCATGAAATGGCCGGATCCAGCCGATTCACGTTAAAGCGGTCCGCGGGCGGTGAGACGGGATCCGTCCCCGTTCCATCGTTGCGGTCATTTTTCCAGGAGGGTGATGTGTTTCCCCGGGATGACGAATTGAACCACTGTCTGTCCCGGTCGGCCCGGCTCCGGGAAGAGGGCCGGGCCGACCGGGCCCTGTTGGAGGTCAGGCGGTTTCTGGCCGCCCATGGTCTGCGCAACGACTGGCTGGAGCGGATGGCCGCCCTGACCGTCACCCTGGCCGCGAGCCACCAACCATTGCCCCGGGTTCGTGTCGCCGTGGTCGGGGAGACCACCCTGACCCCCATCGTTCACGCCATCGTCACCGCCCTGCTCAGCGAGGGCCGGGTGGCGGTACCGTATGAAGGGCTCTTCGGCGCCGGCGTCCAGGAGATCCTCGATGCCGATTCGGCCCTGTACCGATTCAAGCCCGAACTGGTGGTTTTGATCCGGGACAGCCGCCTGATTGAGCGGCCCGAATCCCCGCTGGCCGACCGGCAAACGGTGGAAGGACTCCTGGAACGGCTCGTCGACTTTGAAAAACAACTCTGGAGTCGGTTGCGGGAGCGGAGCGGGTGCCTGGTGTTGCCGCATCTCCACCCCCTGCCGCCATTCGGTTTCAGCGGTCCCGGCGAGCGAACCCTGCCGGCCGCCCCGGAACGGTTCCTGTCCGAACTCAACCAACGGTTGCGCCGGCAGGCCCCCGATTGGGTCATCCCCCTGGACCTGGAGTGGCTGGCCAACCGCGTCGGACGGGAAAGCTGGTGGGCGGACAAGATGTACCATTTCGCCAAACTGGCTTTCGATCCCCGCCATCTGCCGGACTATGCCCACCTGTTTTTGTCCGCCTGGCGTCTTGCCGCCAACCGGGTGCGCAAATGTCTGGTCCTGGACCTGGACAACACCCTCTGGCGGGGGGTGATCGGCGATGACGGCCTGGAGGGCATCGGCCTGGGACCGCCCACACCGACCGGCGAGGGCCACCAGGCCTTTTGCCGATATTTGCGCGACCTCCGGCAACGGGGGGTGGTGTTGGCGGTCTGCAGCCGCAACGATGCGGAAATTGCCGGCCAGGTGTTTCAGCGCCATCCGCACATGCCCCTGAAACGGGACGATTTCGCGGTATTCCATTGCGCCTGGACCGACAAGGTGTCCGGTTTGCGCACCATCGCCCGGCAGTTGAACCTGGGGTTGGACGCCCTGGTCTTCGTCGATGACAACCCGGTGGAGATCGCCCAGGTGGCCCGGGAACTGCCGGAGGTGGCGTCGGTGCATCTGCAAGGGGACCCGGGAGACTTTTCCCGGCTGTTGGACCGGCGTCAATTTTTTCCCAGCCGTCATCTCACCCTGGCCGATAAACATCGCGCCGACTCCTATGCCGCCCTGCGGCGGATCGAAGCCCTGCGTGAAACCGGCACCGATACCGACGGCTTCCTCGACTCCCTGGAGATGGTCGGCGACCTGTTCAGCGCCGGCGAAACGGACCTGGACCGGTTGGCGCAGATGGAGGCCCGCACCAACCAGTTCAACATGACCACCGCCCGACTTTCCCGGGAAGAACTGGCCGGGTACCTCCAGCGGGCCGATGGGCAACTGCTGGGGTTCCGTCTGCGGGACCGTTTTGCCGATTATGGGCTGGTTTCCCTGGTGACCGTTACCCTGGACCGTGACAACGCCTTGATGCGCCTGGACAACTGGGTGATGAGCTGCCGGGTGTTTTCCCGCACCGCCGAAGCCTTTATCTTCAACGGACTGTTCGAACGGGTCCGGGCGCTGGGCCTGAACGGCATCGAGGGGCGATACATTCCTTCCGAACGCAACGGGGTGGTGCGCGATCTGTACCGTCAAAGTGGGTTTCAACGAATGGGCGCGGGGGGTCCGGAGATCTGGCATTGTCCGGTGACCGGTGACCGGCCCGCCCCCCTGCCGACGCGGATCCGGTCCGGGCGGTAGTTTCCTTCCATCTCAAAGGCATGGTCATGGCGGACATCAGACAGGCGGTTGCGGCGGACTGGCCCGGGGTGCGTCGGCTATTCAGCCGGTTTTTCCGTTTCAATCCCCTTCTGCAACGCCCGGACTATCTCGATTGGCAGTTCAACGATCCGGCGTTGAATGGTGACGATGGCATCCGGTTGCATTTGTTCGAGGAAGAAGGCCGGATCGGCGCCTGTCTCGGTTTCGTGCCCCTGGCGATGCGGATCGGCGATTGGAGCGGAACCGGTCTCTGGCCGATGACCTGGGCCTCGGCGTCAAACGGTTTCGGCGGCCTGGTTTTGTTCGATCATCTGATGAAACGGCGCCGGCCGATGGTTTTCATGGCCCCCAACCCACAATCGCGTCCGGTTTATGAACGGTATCGGCTCTCTTTTCAGGAACGGATGCCCCGGTGGGTGGGGGTGCTGGACCCGGCGGCGGTGGCCGGCATGATGACCGGTCCCACGCCCGGGGACCGGGAGCGGCTGCACTGGAGCCGACAACGGTTGTCCGGCCTCTCCACCTCCCCTGCGGTGGCCCACTCCCACCCCGAACGGGCCGGTGGCGAAATTTCCTTCGCCCAGTGGCCGGAGATCCGCGCCCATGGGCGGCGCACCGAAACGTTCCTGGCCTGGCGCTATGGGCGGATTCCCCATCATGACTATCACATGATCGAAGATGATCGTGGGCAGATGGCGATTTACCGCCTGGAGCCGGTCATGGACGCCCCCCATCAGGTGGCGCGCCTGGTGGAGTGGACCTTTCGCGATGGAGCGGAGGCGGCCATGGCGCTGCTCTGCCGGCAGTGGTCCCGGCAGGGGGTGGTCCTGGTCGATTTTTTTTGTTCGGCCCCGGTGGTCGGGCGGGTGCTCGAAGGGGTGGGTCTGTTTCCGGAACGGGCCACCTCGACGCCGATTCCGGATCAATTCCGGCCCCTCAACCACTCCGGCGGCATCCCCCTGGCCTTCGGCGCCGGCGACCAGGAGCTGACCCCCCCGCTGACGGCGGGGGATTGGTACATCACCCGCGGCGATGGGGACCTGGATCGATTCAAACGGTAACCCCCGGCCGCCGTGTGGCCGTTGAACGGGTCAGGCCACCGCTTCCGTCCCCTTGGCCGGCAAACCGCACGCCGCCCGATAGACCGGCAACAACCGCTGCACATGGTCATCCAGGTCACTCACCGCTGGGAATCCCTGCATGAATTGACAGCTGTTGCAGGCCGGCAGGCAACTTTTGCCCTCTTCGAGCATGGCGACCCGCAGCTGGCGGAATGGTTCCCCCTGCCAAATCTCCTTGATCGACTGGTGACGAATATCGCCCAGGATCCACGCATGGGACCAGTCCACCTGGCACAGGGCGGCCTGGCCGTTGAAATGAAAAGCGATGGTCTTGAAAATCTCCGGACAAACCCGCCGCTGGGGTTTGAGGGGGGCGGAACTGTTGAGGGAGCGGGTCACCGTCCGGCCCAACAGGAAATCACTCTGGTCGGAGTGGCTCCAGCCGCACAGGGTGTCGATGTTCAAACTGTCGGAAATGGTCCCGAACTCCTTGAAAAACCGATCGATGATCTCCGGGGGGAAACCGATGTCCAGGATCTTGACATGTACGTGCAGTCCGGAGCGGCGTTTTTGTTTCTCTTCGAACAGGGTTTCGACATTTTTTCGCACCGTCGCGAAATCATCGAAACGGCGGGTCACCTGCCGATATCCGGCATCGTGCAGGTGTTCGATGGAGATGCGCACATGGTCCAGTCCTGCCTCGATGAGGCCGATGGCCCGTTCCCGTGTCAACAGAGAACCGTTGGTGGTGGTGAAAATGGTCCCGGCGGCCTCCCGTTGCCGGGCGTGGGCCACCATACGTTCCAGATCGGGGTTGAGCAGCGGTTCCCCATCCTTGTAAAGGTTGAGGGTTTTGACCGGCTGATCGAACTCCCGGATGCCATCGATGATATTTTTGAACAGATCGAAAGGCATGATCCCCTTGGGCCGGCCGATCTTTTTCAACAGGTTCCGATCCCCTGTGGGGCAAAAAACGCAGGCAAAATTGCAGACATTGCCCGGCTCCACCATGACGGTCAGGGGGGTGGAAAGGGGCAGCAACCGGTTGAGGGGAGTATAGTGATCATACCGTGTTTTGCGATGTTCAAGCACCCGGTCCATGGACATGGTGGCGGTTCCTTTTGTCCCCAGGGGAAAATTGGATGTGGCATTTATTTTGCTCGACAAACGGTCATAGGCAGAACCTGCATTTCCCATGCCCTTTATGGGAGACAGTGGTGTCGTCCTGAACGTTTTCCAAGGTGGTGAAGAAGTAACGATGAAGGCTCTGGACCCCCGGGGAGAGGATTCCTGGTCGCAGCCGATGGCCGCTCCGGTTCCCGAAGCGCGCTGGCCGAAATTCGAGGAGATTCCCGAACCCCGGATGGTGGCGCTCTGCTTCGGTATCGGCCGGGGCACCAAGTTGTACCAGGGGTACCTGGACGGCCACCCGCAGATGTACATGGTGCCCGGCTATCCCCTCATGTATTTCTACCCCCATTGGCAACAGTGGCGCCGGGAGAGGGGGGACCGCTGGAGCTGGCCGGCCATCATCGATCTGTTTTGTGAAAAACATGCCTCGGTGATCGACAGCCGGCGTATTCCCGGTCATGACGGGTTGCGTTCCCTGGGGGAATCCCGGGATGGTCATCTGGCCATCGACGAGAAGCTGTTCCGCCGTTTCCTCGGCCATCTGTTGACCGGAAAGCCGGTCACCTCGCGCACCTTCCTGCTGGCGGTCCACTATGCCCACGCCTTCTGCAACGGCCAGGATCTCCTGGAGAAAAAAGCGCTGCTCTATCACATCCATCTGCCCCACTATGTGGAACGGTACCTGCTGACCGACTTTCCCGAACTGCTGGTTTTGGCCATGATCCGGGATCCCCGGGCCAACTATGACGGCGGCTATCGCAACAGCCACCAGGCGGTGGACCGGGACAAACTCAATGCCACCGATGCCACCCTCTACCGGCGTCGAACCTTCCGGCTGGTCCTGGAAGCGATGCTGGAGGGCCTGGAACATCTGCGGCGGCTGCCGCCGGGCCGGGTCATGGCGGTGCGCATGGAGGATTTTCATTCTTTGCGGTCGCAGGTGATGGCCGCCACCGCCCGTTTCATGGGCATTGACGACCATCCCTGTTTCGAAACCCTCACCTTTGGCGGTTTCGCCTGGTGGAACGCCGGGATATACAAACGCCGGCCCACCAAAGGGTTCAACCCCGATGTGCTTTCCCAGGATTGGAAAAACAGTCTCGGTTTTTTGCAATGGTTTGTCTTTGAAGGTCTGTTTTTCAGACATTTCCGGGATTATGGCTATATCTGTTACCGATATCGGCACGACAACCAGGTGGAACGGCTGCTCCTGTGCCTGTTCCTTTTTCTGCCTTTTGGCGATGAGCGGCGCGATTTCCTGGAGCGGCTCTCCTGGCGGGGGTTGAAAGCGTATTGGCGGCAGTCGATGGACGAGGCCGACGGCGTGGTTCCCTTCAAGGATTATGGGTTCAACGCCTACTATCGTCACAAATGGACCCATGCGGATCTACGGCTCTGGAGACCGCGCTGGAGCGTCACCGGGTTGAAAATGGCCCGGGAACGGCTGCGGAACCGGCCCGGGACCGTTTCCCGGCTGCTCCTGGCGGGCGCCCGGTGGTTCCATCTGTTCGATCGATGGTTCCGTTACGGGGGATCGGTGCTGTTTTCCCTGGGGGATTATGGCAGACGGGTGGCCTTGACGCTCCGGGCCTGCCACCGCCATCTGTTCGACCGGTCCCATCGTCCCCCCCTCATTCAAAAACACCGGGAGTCCGGTCCCCGTCGGAATCCCGTCCACCGTTCGTCAAAGGAAGAGTGAATGCGCATTATCTACCTGTTCATACAGGTCTCCCGTGTCGGTGAAATGGTCGCCCAAATCTATCGTTTGCGCAATTTGTGCGAATCCCAGAAAAAATCGTTTACGGTGGTCACCCAGGAGGCGCCGGAAGACGTGATCGCCAACCGGGCGGTATTGGACAACACCTTCCGCGGGGTGGACGTGGTGAGATTGCCACAGACGAACTTCAAGGCGGAACTGAAAAAATATCTCAAATCACTGGAGGAGCCGTACCAGCTTTATCCCCCCTATCGCACCGACCATTTGCGCAGTGAATTTCAGCTCTATTTCGCCGACAAGCCCTATGTGTTCAAAGGCACTCTCTCAGAAGAAGAGCGGGCCGGCGGACAGGCGTTGAGACGAAAATTCGCCATTCCCGAAGAGGCCCGTACCGTTACCCTGCATGTTCGGGAGGCCAACTATTTCAAGGAGTTTCTCAAAGCGAAAAGTGATTTCAGTTATCATGATTATCGCAATGCCGACATTGACAACTATCTTCCCGCCATCGAGTATTTGACCGGTCGTGGTTTTTTCGTCATCCGTCTCGGCGACAAGACCATGAAACCCCTGCCGGCGCTGCCCGGCGTGGTGGATACCCCCTTTCATCCCGACTATGAACCGTTGGTGGACCTCTATTTCGGCGCCACCAGCCATTTCCACCTGGGCATGACCTCCGGTCCGGCCAGCATCGCCATGGCCTTCGAAGTGCCGGTGCTCTGGACCAATACCATTCTCTCCGCCACCGTGATGGGACAAAAAAATGATTTACTGCTTTTCAAAACCCTGTTTTCCAAAAAACTCGGTCGGCCGTTGACCTACGAAGAGATCATGCTGTCGCACATCCTCAATTTTCGCAACAAGGAGGATTACGAGCGGGCCAACATCGAGCTGTTGGAAAACGACCCCGAGGATATCCAGGATGCCACCAGGGAGATGCTCGGTCGGCTGGATGGCAGTTTCATCCATACCGAG
The DNA here is from genome assembly GCA_964344355.1 of uncultured Magnetococcales bacterium. GTDB lineage: Bacteria > Pseudomonadota > Magnetococcia > Magnetococcales > CAYFNE01 > CAYFNE01. The sequence goes on along the minus strand of CAYFNE010000013.1, from coordinate 25,713 downwards.
GACAATCGAATACAGGTCCATGCCCGGTATGTGCAGGAGCGGACGCACATCCTGCGCCGAGGCATGTGTCAGGAGTTTCCCTTCAGTTTCTCCTATCTGTCAAAAACCAAACTGTGTACCACATTCTATCACAAGCATCCGGAGTTGTTGGGCATTCCCGCCAGTGGCGAAGAACTGTACAAGTATTACATTAAGAAGGATTGCCGGGGATAGTCTTTCGGGGATGCCGGCCTGGCGGCCTTGGCCCGTCCGGCTAGGGAGCCCGGAGGGTGACCCCTTTGTCCCGCAGGAGTTTGCGGATGGTGCCGATATCCTTGAGCGCCAGCATGTCATCGGTGCTGAAACTCACGGAGAACCGCTCTTCCAGCAGGGAGAGGAGCATCACATGTTTCAGGCTGTCCCAGGCCGGCAGGGTGGCGGGGCCGTCACTCTCCTGGAGGGATTCCGGGTCCAGGGAGAGGAAGGAGGCGATGGTTTTGAGCAGGGGATCCATGAACGGTGTTTCTCCGGGGGTTGCGGTCAGGTTTTTTGCAAAATCATCGCCAGGGTGCGCGGAGGACCCTTGGCCCGGGGGGTGAGGGTCCAGGTTGCCGACAGGTGTTGCTCGACGATGGCCAGACCGGCGGCGGTGACCATCGTCGTCACCTGCGCCAGGTCCTCGAATTCATAGATGTGATCGGGCGCCGCGGCGGTGATGGCCACCGTGACATAGGCGATGCCGTCCGCTTTCAAGGTCCGGGCGATGGCCGCCAGGATCCGCTCCGGTTCCGGAACGTGTTCCAAAAGCTCGCCGCAGAGGACCGCATCGAAGGCCTCCCGCATCTCTTCGGCGGGATTCATGGCATCCATGAGCCGATATTCGGCCCCGGGCGTGGCGGCCGCCTGGCAAACCCGGCGGGACATCTCCACTGAGGTGGCGCTGATGTCGATGCCGAGCAGGGTTGCCCCTGCATGATGTTTCAGGGCGCTGAGTCCGAACCAACCGTGGCCCGGGGCCATTTCCAGGATGCGTTGCAGGGGGCGGCGCGTTAAAAACCGGTCCTCGAAAAAACACCATTGGGAAAAATGGTTGCTCCAGGCGAACTGGCTGCAAACCAGGCCGATCATGTAATTTTCCATCGCCGTCCGTTGATCATAAACCGTCCGGCGGGCGGTTTCATAATCGTCCACCGCATAACGACCGCTCATTTCATAGCGTAATTGCAGCCGGTTGACCTCCAGGGTCATGCGGGCGAAGGCCCCGGCCATCCGTTCCAGGTCCCAGGACATCACCCGTGCATAGAAGGGCAGCAGGGTGTTGGCCAGATCCCGGACCCGTTCGCCGCCTTGGTGCAGGTTTTCCTCCAGGGATCCGGAAATCATCGGAAAACGGTCACGGACCAGCGCCTGGAAACGGTCGATGGGGGTCAGGTCAACCATTTCAGCATGGTACCTCGCAGTTGGCGCAGGGGAATCTCCGGCAACGACTCCAGGCCAGGGGCGCCGGCGGTCTCCGCCAACTCCACCAACCCCAGGCCGGGACTGACGATAAAGGCCACCCGGCGACCGGTCCCCATGGCCGGGGCGGGCAGCGGACCCGATACCAGATGCACGCCCCGGGCCGCGCACCAGCCGGCAATGGGATCCAGGGAGGCGATACCGAAACAGAGGTGATGGATACCCCCACCCCGTTTGAGGGCGCCCAGTATCCGGGAGTCGTCTCCCATGGGTACGAGAATTTCCAGCCGGACACCGCCCGCTTCAGGGGGTTCCAGAAAACGGATGGATGCCCCGTGATGGGGATCCTCGACCACCGGCGTGGCCCGAAAACCGCTCAAGGCGGCGAACACCGCCACGCCCGTTTCCAGGTCGGGCATGACGAAACCGATATGGTCCAGGGGCAGGCCGGCGGTCGTTTGTGGGCTATGGGAACTCATGTTTTTCCGTCAAGGGGGTGGATCGTTCGGACCGATCAGTATGGGAGGCGTCGGAGTTGAAATCCAGGCCTGTTGCCCGAACCGATGGGCTCAACCCGCCGATGGCCATTCAGGAGAGGCCTTCCGGCAATTTTCCCGTTTCCAGCAACCGGTTCAGGGCCGCTTCGTCCAAAATCGGAATGTTCAACGTTTCCGCCTTGGTCCGCTTGGATCCGGGTGAGGCGCCGGCAACGAGGAAAAAGGTTCGTTTGGACACCGAGCCGGACACCTTGGCCCCCAGGTTTTCCAGACGAACCTTGGCCTCCTGCCGGCCCATGGTTTCCAGGGTGCCGGTGATCACCACCGTCCGGCCCAGCAACGGGCGTTGATCGCCGTCTTTTTCCCCGTTGCTCTCCAACCGCCACCAGCGGCTGCCCGCCACCCGCCGCAGGGCGTCGATCACCCGTTGATTGTCGGGGTCACGCAAAAAGGTGTGAATGCGCACCGCCACCCGGGGTCCCACATCCGCCACCCCTTCCAAGGCCGCTACATCGGCTGCGGCCAGTTGATCGAAATCGCCGAAATGGCGGGCCAGATTGCCGGCCGTGGCCTCTCCGACATCGCGAATGCCCAAACCGAACAAAAAGTGCGCCATGTTTCGCTCCTTGGCCCCGTCGATGGCCGACAGCAGGTTGTCCACCGACTGCACCCCCAATCGCTCCAGCTTCACCAACTCGGATCGATGCTCATGCAGGGAAAACAGATCGGCGATGTCGTTCAACAGGTTTTCGCCAATGAGTTTTTCCACCAGCTTGTCGCCCATGCCGTCGATGTTCATGGCGCGGCGGGAGATGAAATGTTTGATGCCCTCCTTGCGCTGCGGTGGACAGCTCAATCCGGCCGGACAGCGGATCGCCACCTCATCGGCGGTCGCCGTCACCGGGGCCCCACAGGCCGGGCATCGTTCGGGAACCGGAAAAGGACGGGTGTCCGCCGGGCGCTCCTTGACAACGGTCGCCACCACCTCCGGGATGACATCGCCGGCCCGCCGGACCATCACCTGATCACCGATCCGCACATCCTTTCGTTCCAGTTCGCGAAAATTGTGCAGGGTGGCGTTGCCGACCAGGACGCCGTTGACATTGACCGGTTGCAGACGGGCCACCGGGGTTAAAACACCGGTGCGGCCCACCTGGATGTCGATGGCCAACACCCGGGTGGCCACCTCCCGGGCCGGAAATTTTCGCGCCGCTGCCCAGCGTGGGGCGCGGGCCACGAAACCCAACCGTTGCCGCCAATCGAGCCGGTTGACCTTGAACACCACGCCGTCGATCTCATAGTTCAGATCATGCCGTTTTTCCAGCAACCGGTGATAATAGTCCCGGCAGCCCGCCAATCCGTGTACGGTTCGGCCCAAGGGACAGACCGGCAGGCCCCACCGTTTGAACCATTCAATGATTTGGTCGTGCTGGTCGGGCAGGGCGCCGGCGCTGACCTCGCCGATGCCATGGGCGAAAAAGGCCAACGGTCTCCGGGCGGTGATGCGCGGATCCAGTTGCCGCAGGCTGCCGGCGGCGGCGTTGCGCGGATTGGCCAGGGTTTTTTCATCCCGCTCCCGGGCGGCCCGGTTGAAGGCCTCGAAACCGTCCAGCGGCATGTAAACCTCGCCGCGTACCTCCAAAACGGGTGGATGCGGATCGCTGCCCATCAGTCGCAGGGGGATGGCGTGGATGGTGCGCACCTGCAGGGTGACCGCCTCGCCCACCTGACCGTCGCCACGGGTGGCGGCCCGCTGCAACAGACCGTTTTCATAGCGCAGGGAGACCGCCACTCCGTCCAGTTTCGGTTCGGCGAAATAGTCGATCCCGGTCTCGCCGCCCAACCCTTTTTCCACCCGCTGGTTGAACTCCTCGGTCTCCGCATCGCTGAACAGATTGTCCAGGGAGAGCATCGGCACCCGGTGCCGGACTTTTTCGAAGGCCGCCAGTGGCGCCGTTCCCACCCGTTGTGTCGGCGAATCCGGGGTGATCAACGGCGGATGGCGTTTTTCCAGGTTTTTCAGTTCCTGAAACAGGGCGTCATAGTCGGCGTCGGTGATCTCCGGACGGTCCAGGGCATGATAGAGATGATTGTGACGGTGTAACCGGGCGCGCAACTCGGCGGCGCGTTTTTTTTCACTGTCGGTCGGTGGCATTTCGGTGGGTTCAGTCATCGTCGTTTGGTGGTCCGTTGCAGCCAGCGGTGCAGGCGGTTGATGATCCGTTTTTGTTCATGGTCGCCCAGGGCGGCATACAACGGCAGGGCCAGGGCGGTGTCCATGAAACGGCGCAAACCGGGCCGGGTTCGATCCCCGGGCGGGGTGAACCAGACCGGTGAGGCGGCGCCGATACCGGATTGATTCAAAAATGCGGCCAGTTCCATCCGCGCCGGCGCATCGGCCAGATGGAGGAAAAAACCGTCCCAGGCGCGGACGGTCCCCGGTGGGGATGGCCAGGTCACCATTTGCCGATGGTGCAGGGCCAGATAACGATCGGCAAGGCGTTGACGCCGCGCCAGGAAACGATCCAGTTGCGCCAGTTGCGACCGGCCGAGGATACGGGCGGCGGGACCGGGGGAGTGGCGGCGGCATTTTTTCAGGGCTCGGATCAGGGCCGCATCCCGGCTCAGGGCCAGACAGCAACCGCCGGCCTGAAGGATACGGTTGCCGTCCAGCTGCAACAGTTGCAGGGAACCGTCGCCGCTGCCCGGCCAGGGTTTGACCAGCGACGAAACCTCTTCGAGTACGAAACCATCCCGACTGATGGCCGGATCCGGCAGGCCGAACGGGTGGACCATCAACCGCGGCGGGCTGGTATCCGTCGCCGGAGGCCGCCGGCCACGGCCACTGATGGCATCGATATCGAAAAAATCGAGGTGCAACCAGGCGGCGGCAAAGGCCTCTCGCCAAGCCGGGGCGAGCAACGGGTGACCGTGGAGACGCCGGCCGCTGGGCCAGCCGAGGACCGATTTGAGGGCCGCCACCAACTCCACCGGTTCGGCAAAGGCCACCGCCGGTCGTTGCCAGAGATGGGAAAAATCGGCTTCCAGCCCATCCGGTGATCCATCATCGGCAAAAGGGTTCCGTTGCCAGTGATGCGCCAGGGCCCGTTGATCGGCACCGGTCAGATCGGCGCGGACCAGGGGAATGGCGAGGGGTTTGACCGGCGCGGAAGCAGACATTCGATTGGAATCGGTCCTGGTTGGATGAATGGTGGCGGCAAACTATCCCTCTTTATGGGGCGGATTTCCAGGGAGGAGTCCAGGCAACCCGTGCGGTGACGCCGGTTTTGCGGCAAAATCCAGGACCTTTCACCGTTCGGCCCGACTGGAACGCCCAATGAATCACACCCCTTTCCTGCCCATCGTCGCCCTGGTGGGGCGGCCAAATGTTGGAAAATCCTCTCTCTTCAACCGGTTGACCAAAAGCCGCGAGGCGTTGGTGGATGCCACGCCGGGATTGACGCGCGATCGTCAATATGGCCGGGTCACCTGGCGTGGCTGGAGCTATCGCCTGGTGGATACTGGTGGTTTCGAACAGACCTCCGAGGAGCCGGCCGCCGCCCCGGTGCGGTTGCAGACCCGGTTGGCGGTGGAGGAGGCCGATGCGGTGGTGTTCGTCACCGATGCCCGAACCGGCATCCTGGCCGATGATTGGCAGGTGGCCGACCTGCTGCGGCGAGCCGGCAAACCGGTCTTTTGCGCTGTCAACAAGGCCGAAGGGAAGGGGGGTGCCGAAGCGGCCTTGGAGTTTTATCAATTGGGCCTGGAGCCGGTGTTGCCCCTCTCCGCCGCCCATGGCATGGGGGTGGATGACCTGCAGGAGGCCGTGCATGAAGCCCTGGCCGGGGCCGGCAAAGGCGCGGCGATGGATGAATCGGCCGAGGGGGAGGGGATACGCACGGCGGTGATCGGTTGCCCCAATGCCGGCAAGAGCACCCTCATCAACCGGTTGTTGGGCCGGGAACAGTTGGTGGTATCGGAGCAACCCGGAACCACCCGCGACACCATCGACGTGCCCATCACCGATGCCGGGGGGCGGCGTTTTATCCTGGTGGATACGGCCGGCATTCGCCGAAAAAGTCGTATTTCATTGAAAATTGAAAAGTTTTCCGTCATGGCCGCCCTCAAGGCCCTGGATCGCGCCCAGGTGGCGGTATTGACCCTTGATCCGGGCCGGGAGATTTCCGACCAGGATAAAAAAATTGCCAACCTGGCCCTGGACAACGGCTGCGGACTGGTGTTGGCGGCCAACAAGTGGGACCTGGTCAAAGGGGGGGGGGCGGCGAAAAAGGCGTTCCGGGAGCGGGTCACCGACGCCTTTCCCTTTTTTTCCCATGCGCCGGTGGTATTTCTTTCCGCCCATAGCGGCCAGGGGGTGGGGAAATTATTGCCGGAGGTGTTCCGGGTTCACGAACAGAGCCGCCAACGCATCCCCACCGGCCGCGTCAACCAGTGGTTGCAGGGGGTGACGGAAAAACATCCGCCGCCGCGCAGTGGTGGCCGGCCGGTAAAAATCCGTTTCGCCACCCAGGTCGGTGGTTCACCGCCAACCCTGCTGTTGTTTTGCAATCGACCGGAAAAAATTCACGCCACCTACAAACGCTATCTGGAAAAACAGCTTCGGGAACGGTTCGGATTTTCCGGGGTGCCGGTGCGCATCCTGTTTCGTGGCGGCGGTGACAACCCGTTCGTCGGCGGCCGGTCGAAATCGGCCTGAGCGGTGGCGTTGCCGGTTACGGGGTCATCAATCGGCCACGGAAAAAATCCAAAACGGCGTGGATCGGCACGAATCCCCGCAATCCGCCGGTATCACTGATGACCGGCAGGGCATAGAGGCCGAATTCGGTCATCAGGTTGGCCGCCTGATTGACGGTGCCGTTTTGCGGGATGCGCACCAGTTGTTGGCTTTCGTTGATCTTGCCCAGGGGAATGGTGCAGATGGCCTTGTCGCGGGGGCTCATGGCCTTGGTGCCGAAAAAGGGGCCCATGATCTGACGCAGATCGCTCTGACTGATGACGCGGATCAGTTTGCCATGGCTCTCGATGCCGATATACCGGTGTCCGTCCTGGCGCATGGCGGTGATGGCCTCGATCACCTTGTGGGTTTCCTTCAGGGAAAAAGGCTGGATGGTCATGACCTTGCGTACACTACCCGGGGCATCGGCGTTGGCCGCCAGGGTTGGATCCAGGACCCCTCGTTGCCCGGATTTGTCCGGGGTGAAACCATCCAGCAGCTCCCGCTCCTCACCGGAATATTCATAGCTGTCCAGGGTGCCGATGCCATCCTCACCCGCCATGGCCACCCCACCGGCGGCATCGGCGCCGGCTGTTTCTTCAGCGGTGGCCGCGGCGGCGGCTTCCGCTTCCGCCTTTGCCCGGGCTTCCTCTTCCGCCTTGGCCCTGGCTTCCTCTTCGGCCTTGGCCTTGGCTTCCGCTTCGGCTTTTTCAGCGGCGGCCTTGGCGGCCGCTTCCTCTTCGGCCTTGGCGGCACTGGCCCCCTGGCTGGCCGCCTCCTCTTCGGGGGTGCCGGGAATATCGGTTTTGGTCAGGACCGATGCCACCCCGCGGGAAAAGATCCAACTGGCGATGGCGGGGGAAAAGTCGGCCACCTGGATTTCCACCTGGGCGCACAGGTAGGTGGCTTCCATGTTGAGGGTACCGGGGATCTCACCGATGTCGGTGTAGACGGTCGACTCCAAAAACATGTGGCTGCCGTCCGGCATCTTTTTTTCCACCAGGTCGTTCAGGGCGCCGACCACCTGGTTGGAAACCTCCTGGAAACCCTCCTGGATCTCTTCATTGTACTCCCGGTTTTTGACCTGGCTCTGAATGACCGCCTCGCCCATCATCATCATCAAACCGGTCAGGGCGATGGAGGTGGTGATGTCAAAGATCAGATGGACATCGCCGGTGTCGTGTCCATCCTCGCGCACGAAAGCGACACTGCGGTCCTGCTCGAACAGGTCCATCAGGTCCAACTCACCGCGCATCAGGGAGATGTCCTTCAGGGTGCAGACGACCGGTGCCGCTGTCAGGGTATTCAGGTCATTGGCCAGATTATTGAAATAGTTCAAAAAGAACGGTCTGGATTTTTTGACGATCAGTTCTGGAGTTTCCATGCGATCCTTGCTCGCTCGCTAGCGGACACCACTCAACCACAGGGATCGACCGCCGGGGGCGGTGACCTGTACGGGACATATCGGGTGCCAAATGCTCTGCAAATATCAAGCCATTGGCAAGGGTATGGCCATTTTTTGGCCTGAAAATTCCGTGGTCGCCGTCGATGGTTCGAAAATCAGGAGGAGGGTGGGGAATCCGGTATGACCAATCTCATGACAAGGCGCCCAATACGGCGGGGTCATCCGGTGTCGACGATCCGGATGAACGGGGGTCGGTTGTTTGGAGGCTGTCAAAAACCTTTCGACAGCCTCGTGCGGTTCATGGATGGGCAACCCCTTGAATCTGGAAAGCCGACCGGGGGTCGGAGCGTCGATCCTTTGCGACCGGGGTTTTGGCCCGGGCCGGGAATGTGGAAATGGGAGCGAAGCGGATCTCCGGGGCGATCGGTCCGGGGACGGGTCAGGGCATTTTCCAGCGGTAAAAGGCTTCGGCCCGGTTGCCGGGATCGTGATAGATCAAGGCCGAGCAGAGGGAACGTACCAGGGCGATGCCCCGGCCGCCATGCCCGACGTTGCCTTCCAGTTGTGAATGGACCCGCACATGGTCGAAACCGGGACCGCTGTCCTCCATGACGATGCGAATTTTTCCCCCGGCCCCGCCGCTGGACGTTGGATCATCCGGGGTGTGGGAGAGGTGCAGGCGGATGTGGCCTTTTTCCAGTACCGCCAAACGCTCCTCCCGTTGGGTATAGTAGCGTAGAAAACCCTCCGGGGTTTTTTTGGTGCGGGTGTCCAGCCCCAGGAGGCCGTGATCCAGGGCGTTGGAAAACAGCTCCGCCAGGATGGTGTAGATCCGTTCCCGGTGTCCCTCGGGGGCCTGCAGGCTCATCACCGAGTTGATGATGGTCGGCAGGGGGTCGACGGTGCGCAGGATCTCGGCGCTGAAGGAGAAGGAAACCTCCCAAGGGGCCGGGGGGATGATCTTGGCATTGGCAAAGGGCCGGCCGCCCGGAGGTTCTTCGCCGGTGCGGGAACATTGGATCTCCAGCAGGCTGATATCGTCCGATTGCGAGGCGCCGGCGCGGAAGGTTTTCAGGGAGGTCAGGATATTGTCGAACAACCGGTCGGCCGGCTGTTCACCGGAGAAATGGGCCTCCAACCGTTCGGGGCCATACATGCTCCCGTCGCTGCCGGTGGCCTCGGTGAGACCGTCGGAGTAGAGGAAAACGCGGTGGTCCTCCTGCATCTCGATGATCTCCACCTTGCGGTCCTCCCGGGTCATCGGCACCACGCCCAGCGGCAGGTGGTTGGAGGGGATGCGCTGGACCAGTTTGCCGGCGCCATCCACCAGCAGGACGTCCGGCAGGCCGCCGTTCCAGATCATCATACTTTTTTGCCGGGGGTCCACCTCGATCAGGCAGGCGGCGCAAAACATGCGGGTCGGCATCACCGCCAGCAGTTTGGTGTTCATCTCCGCCGCCAGATCGCCGATGGAAAAACCCTGGGCGGTCATGTCATAAAAAATTTCCGACAACGGCAGGGCGCCGACCGCCGCCGACAGGCCGTGACCGGTAAAATCGCCCAGCATGATGTGCAGGCCGCCGGCGGGATTGTAACAGGCCACCAGCAGATCGCCGTTGAACAGCGACATGGGGTTGGACCAGTGACGCAGGCAGGGGGCGTCCAACAGGCTGCCGGCCAGGACGATGTTGGAAAAAAGGTGTTTGCCGACCTCCAGCTCCTGATGGACCTGCTCCTGATGCCGCTCCAACTGCTCCTTTTGCTGACTCAACTCGAAATGCAGCCGGCGGATGCGTTCCATGGCCTCGATCTTGGCCTGGAGGATGGTGCGATTGAACGGTTTGGTGAGAAAATCGTCGCCGCCGGCATTGACACACTGTGCCAGACCTTCTTCATCGGTGACGGCGGTGAGAAAAATGATGGGGACGAAACGGCCCGGATTGTTGCGTTTGATCTCCCTGGCCGCTTCATAGCCGTTCATCTGCGGCATGCGGATGTCCATCAGCACCAGGTCCGGCTGCTCGTCGGCGCACATGTCCACACCATCCTGGCCATTGTGGGCGATGATCACCTGATGGCCCTCTCGGGTCAGCAGTCGGTTCAGGATGGTGCTGTTGATGCGGTCATCATCAACAATCAATATTTTCATGCTGGAACCACGGTGGAAAACGATTTTTTATCCTTCGGGAAGGCGGAAAAATCGCCGTTGATCCTTTTGTTGAGGGTTCATGGGATGGTGAAAATGGGAATTTCACCGTTGGTCCGTCAAACTTTCCGGCGGTTTTCGCGGCTACCACCCGTTTGTCCCGTCGATTCGATGGTGACTGGTCCCCGGGTCCGGGACGATCGGGATGACAACGGCCGTTTATTGCCGATGGCCGTTTCCACCGGGTCGCCCCTTCACCGGCAGGTGGTGCCGAATCCGCCCGCCGGGGCGGCCGGACCGCCCCTTTCCGCCATTGGATTCCCGGGAACGGCCACCGGCCGGTCGGCGTGGGGAACCACGCCGGCGATCGCCGTCAGACGATTTTGAACAGCCGCTGAAAGTTGGCGGTTTCCAGAATTTTTCGAATTTCCGGTCGGGCATTGGTGATTTCGATATCCGATTCATTGGTACCGGCTTCTTCCCGGAGCAGCAACAGCATGCCCAGGGCCGAGGAGTCGATGTATTCGGTACCGGTCAGGTTGATGACGAAGCGCCGGCCCTTGGAACCACCGGAGGTGTCACCCTGGTAGGCGGCGCGGAACTGGGAATGCATTTCAAAGTTGAACCGGCCCTTGATATTGATGACGGTTTCATTGTCGTCGCGGGAGACGGAAATCGATCCGGACATGGATGGCTCCTGAGTCTGAAGAATTTCGGAACAAAAAGGGTACAGTAGGATAACAGCAAAAGAATAGAGAATCCATTCGCCATGTCAATACCGGGAAAATATCGATGATTCGATTCGTCCCGGCTGGCCGTTGAACGGTCAGCCGGGTATCGGCGCCAAAATGGCCGGTAGGTTCAAGAGGATCAGGGGATTCGGGCCGTCCGGCAGCGCCCCCTGGATGAACGATTTCGGGATGCCGGACAGATCGTCGGCAACGGGTTGAATCGCTTCCGGGGGGGCGCTGCGCAGTTTTCCCAGCCGTTCCACGGTCAGCCCGATGGGCTCGTTGGCGGGTCGGATCCGTTCCGCCAGGGCGCGGTCGAAACGGCCTATCTGATCCCGCGATTTGAGAATGATGTTATGGCCGGGCCGGCCGTGACGGTCGCCAATGTCGTTTTTCGGCAAACCCAGTCGCTGATTCAGGTCGCAGAGAGCGACCGCCTGGCCGCGTATGTTCAACAGGCCATGGACGAATTCGTCGGAGCCGGGCAGGGGCGGAATGGCGGCGGAGTGGTTGATTTCCCGGATCAGGCGGATGTCGATGGCGAAATGGGCCGAACCCAGGGTGAAGGTGGCCAGTTTCAAATGGTCGCGGGGTGGTGGCCGGTCGGGATCCGGGGCCGGCCGGGTGAACGGTTCCTCCTCGCCCAGCGGCAGTCCGGCCTTTTCCAGCAACGAGGGATAATCCACCAGCAGGGCCGCTCCGCCCCGGGCCGGCAATGCCGCGGCGGTGATGGGACCGGGCCGGCGGAACAGGGGCGGCAACGGTTGGACGACGATTTCCGTCCGTTCCAGGACCTCATCGACCAGCAGGGCGAACCGGTTGCCGGCCGCCTGGATGATCAAGACCAGCCGCGCCGAATGCCGGTGGCCGCTCCGCCCCAGGAGATCGGGCAGATGGATCAACGGCAGGGTTTCCCGCTGGTGTGAAAACCATTCCCGACCGGGGATCCCCTCCTCGTCGGCCGCTCCGGTCCCGTTGGGCGGGTCCGGTATCAGGCCGACCGCTTCCCGCAGGCCGGCCGGCGGCAGGGCGCACCGGTAGGGGCCGATCTGGACGAGGAGCACCGGAAAGGCGTACGGGGTGGAATCGCTTTCCGGACCGGTCGGGGCCTTGCTCAGGGTGGCCACCTGGGCCGGGACCCGGTTGGGGGGGGTGGCGTGGACGAAATTTGCCGGGATCGGCACCAGTTGCAACTGCTCGGGATCCAGGGGGAACAGGGAGATCAACAGCTCCTGGTCCAAAACGGTGGAAAACAGAAAATCGATGCTGGCGCCCTGAAAATTTTCCAGATCGGCCTTGCCGGTTATTCGCGGCTCCATGGCCACCAGGGTCCCCATGGAGAGGAGGAGATCGCGAATCTCCTCGAAACGGCGCCAGTCGGTTACATCGGACCGGGTCAGGGAGAGCCGGAAAAACCGGTGACCCAGAGTGGCCGCCTTGTCGACGGTGTCCGGGTATTCCTGCAGGTCGAGATGGCCGGAATCGGCAGCGGTGGCCGGCTCGGGGCGGGGTTGTGAAGCGGTTTTTTCGGTCATGGCCGGACCTTCACGGGAAATGTACGGTATGAATGAGAAAAATATACTGTAAAAACATTATGTTCGATTGCAATTTGACAATCAAGCGCCTTCCGGGACCGGATTGGGAAATTCTATGTACCATTTTGCGAAAAATTTCGTTACAGTTACGTCCGCATTCGCAAAAAACAAAGCAACCGCTTCCGTTTGTCCCGGCTCCGATGCCGGGACTTTTCCGCCGGGGGGCGGTCAAGACGAATGTATGACATGAACCGCTCCAGTAATGAGATGGGAAACGGTTGGTTATGGATCGGTGTCGGGGGGCACCGTTTGGAGCGCTACCACCTATTCTAGGCAGGGAGAATGACGCATGAAAAAATCGATGGTGTCGGAAATCATGAGTGATCCCGTCTGCGACAACAACGATACCCACCTGTGGATGGCCGTCATGGATCGGGCCGTTCGCGATTTGGTGGCGTTGGAGCGCTATCGACAGGATCCGGCCGTCATGGAAGACCCGGTGTTCCGTTATGATTACCGCACCCTGAAAAAATGGTTTCATTCCACCTCCATGGAGCCCGGTTCCTTCAACTGGATCTGTTCCCTGGTCAACATCGATCCCAAATGGGCGCTGAACCGGCTGGAAGAGCGTCTGCAGGTCTGCCTGGTGCCCGAATCCCGCAACAGGAACAAAGCCAAAGGGTTCAATACCTCCACAGCCGCCGCCGCGGCCTGACGGAAACATGGCCGCTCCCGCATCCTGGGAAAGGGGACGGGCCTTTCTGGGTACCCGCCATGCCATACTCGGCGGCGCCATGTCCTGGCTCTCGGAACACAAACTGGTTTCGGCCATCTCCGAAGCCGGCGGTTTCGGGGTGATCGCCTCCGGCAACATGCCCCCGGAGTTGCTGCGCTCGGAGATCCGGGCCACCCGCGAAAGGACCGCCAATCCGTTCGGCGTCAACCTCATCACCATGAATCCCGAGTTGGCCGATCTGGTCCGGGTGGTGGTCGATGAGGGGGTCAGCCATTGTGTGCTGGCCGGCGGCGTGCCGGAACGGGATACCATCCGCACCCTCAAGGATGCCGGCATCAAGGTCATCCTTTTCGCCCCGGTGTTGGCCCTGGCCAAACGGTTGATCCGCCAGGGGGCCGATGCCCTGGTCATCGAAGGACACGAGGCCGGCGGTCATGTGGGACCCATCGCCACCGGCGTCCTGGTCCAGGAGATCCTCCATCAGATCGACAGCGTACCGATCTTCGTCGCCGGCGGTATCGCCAATGGCGCCATGGTGGCCGGTTATGTCGCCATGGGCGCCGCCGGTTGTCAGCTCGGCACCCGCTTCGTCTGCGCCGAGGAGTGCGTGGCCCACCCCAATTTCAAAAAGGCCTTCATCCGCGCCCAGGCCCGGGATGCCGTGGTCACCGTCCAGTATGATCCGGCCCTGCCGGTCATCCCGGTCCGCGCCCTGGCCAACAAGGGCACCGAGGATTTCAACGCCCTGCAACTGCAACTGGTGCAGGCGGTCAAATCCGGCGCCAAGGAGCGCAAGGATGCCCAACTGGAGTTGGAACATTTTTGGGTCGGCGCCCTGAAACGGGCCGCCATCGATGGCGATATCGAACATGGTTCGGTCATGGCCGGACAGAGTGTCGGCCTGGTCAAATCGATCCAGCCGGTCCGTGAAATCATCAACGAACTGGTCTCGGCCCTGTAACGACGGCGGGGCGGTGGTCGTTTCGCTCCGCCATCCCGTCGTGGGTCCGACCGACCGTTGCCAAACGGTCTTTTCCCCACCATGCCTTTTTTCCGTCCTGGCAAACGGTCTCTCCGGTCTTCCGGCCCGTTGTCATCCTTGAGAGACCGTCGAAAACAGGTTTAAATGGTCTCTTCGGTCATGGATGGGCGGTCGTCGAACAACTTCTCCCGGCAACCGTTCAACTACAGCGGGAAATGGTGTCCAGCAGGCACTGTTTGCGGATCGGTTTGGACAGGTGCAGATCGCAACCGACCTCCATCACCCGTTTGATGTCCTCTTTCATGGCAAAGGCCGACAGGGCGATGATGATCACCGCTTCCCGGTTGTTCTCCTGTTCCCACTGCCGAAAACGCCGGGTGGCGGCATAACCGTCCATCACCGGCATCTGCATGTCCATGAACACCAGATCGAAACGGGATTTCATCATGAATTCCAAGGCTTCCTGACCGTTTTCGGCGATGGTGATGTCGTGGGGTTCCTTTTTCAGGAAGGCCTTCAGGACCAGTAGGTTATCCTCGGCATCATCCACCAGCAAAATTTTCAGGGGACGGATGGCGCTGCGGGCGTGTTGACCATCGGTTTCCCAAAAACCCGGTTCCGCTTGCCTGGCTGGCAGGGCCGGTCCGTCCCGCACCGACCGGCGGACGGTGAACCGGGTGGTGAAGGAGAAGGTGCTGCCTTTTCCCGGTTGGCTTTTCAGGCTGAGTTGCCCGCACATGAGCCCGACCAGTTTGTTGCAGATGGCCAGGCCCAGACCGGTGCCGCCAAATTTTCGCGTCGTGGAAACATCGGCCTGGGTAAAAGCGGAAAAAATGAGTTTTTGTTTGTCGGTCGGCACGCCGATACCGGTATCGGTTACCGAAAACAGCAATGATCCCTCTTCACCGGAACGATGGCTGTTGCGCACCTCGATGCGCACCTCTCCCTGCTGGGTGAACTTGATGGCATTGCTGACCAGATTGAACAGGATCTGTTGCAGGCGCAGTTCGTCGCCGACCAACTGCCGCGGGGTTTCCGGATCGATCCGGCAGGTCAGGGTCAACCCCTTGTCCATGGCCGGTCCCTGGAATATCTGCACCACCTTGTCGATGGTGTTGCCCAGTTCAAAGTCGACATCCTCCAGCTCGATCTGACCGGCCTCGATCTTGGACAGGTCGAGGATATCGTTGATCAAGGCCAGCAAGGTGCGTCCCGCCTTGTCGAATACCTGCACATAGTGTCGTTGTTCATCATTCAGGTCGGTGCCGTCCAGGACTTCGGCCATGCCGAGGATGGCATTCATCGGCGTGCGGATTTCATGGCTCATCGTCGCCAGGAAAGCACTCTTGGCGCGATTGGCCGCCTCCGCCTCTTCCAGGGCTTCACGCAGCGAGTGCATGATGACCTGCCGTTCGGTCATCTCGACGGTGTTCAACACATAACCGATCAATCTTTTGTCCCGGTCCCGGATCCCGGAAACCCGCGATTCCAGATAACGAACGGTTTTGCCATCGTTTTTTTGGAACGAATAGCGATGTTCACCGGTTTCACGGACGGCGCGGATGCCGGCCTCGAACCGGACCGGGTCGACCTTTTCCTCGGCATGGATGTCTACGACCGACCGTCCAAGGGCTTTTTTGCGTGGCATTTCAAATAGTTGTTCGGCCATGTGATTGTAGTAGCGGATGATGAACCGTTGGTCGGTGGCGATGATGGCCTGATCCAGGGCGGAGTGGAGGATGCTGTCCAGATAGTTCTCCTTTTCCGTCAACTGGGATTGAACATGGACCAGGTGCGGGAACTGGCTGCGGATCAACTGGAAGAGCCCGAGGATAATGAGTCCGACGCCGCCGACGGAGACGATCCACTTGAGGTTCAGATGCAGGTCGCGCATGGTCGCCATGGCCTCTTTCATGGGTATCCACAGCGGCAGGAGGTACATGGTACAGAGGTCGGCCAGGTAGAACAGGGCGATGATGGACAGGCCGGCCAGCATGGTCAATACGGGCAGGGTGGCCCGCAGTTGCTTCAGGAGCTGCCGATTTTGGTAAAATTGCCAACTGGCCAGGCCGGTGGCGGCGATGATGAGCAGATCGATCACCGTCATGGCGAAAATGGAGTTCCAGATCATGCCGATCTCCAGGTTGTGATGCCGGTTTTCTCAAGGAACCGGGGCACGATTGACAAGGTCCCGTCCTCCGAGAAGGCCACTCTACCGAATGAATACCCGAAAAGGTAGACCTGGTTTCCGGCAAGGCCATTTTTCATTCGCCGCCCCGCCTGGAAAAAAATACCGCACTTGGGACATTTTTGCCGTTCAGATCGGTTGGTAACGGCTTTAAAGGGCTGTTGTTTCATAATGTTACGAACATGGCACGTTGATTGTAAGCGAAAGGGCAAACCCGTTCTCCACCAGGACGCAGCGCGAGGAACCCATGACCCCATTCACCCTGTCCGTTTTTTCCATCGGTGCCGACAAAACCGGTGCTGCCAAACCGCCGCCGGAGCCCGAAAAGGATGGGGGACATCCCGCTTTCGATGATCTGTTGAGTCAGCGGCTCGATGCCGATGATACGGCGGTGAGCAAGGCGCGGGCCAGTGCCCGGGCCGATGCCGAGTCCAAAGCCAAAATCAAGACCGAAAGCCGGCAGGTCCCGTCGGAAAAAGGGACGGCGGCCGGGGCGGCCGAATCGTCGTCGGAGAAGGAACAGCCGGCCAAGGGGGTGAAACGGACCGCTGCCGAGGAAAAAAAGGCTGCGGCCAAGGTAAAAAAGGCCGCTGTCGAGGAAAAAAAGGCCCGTTCCCGGGAGGGTGACACCGATGGCGAAGAGCCGGTGGCCAGCGTCGCCCAACCGCAACAATCCGCCACCCCGACCGCTCCGGTGCCGATGGTCCCGGCCGGTACTGCCCAAACCGGTGTGGTGATGGCGGGTTCGGAGGAGATGTCGGGGAGCGGTACCGGTGGGGACGGGGGCGCTCCGGTCCTGCCGGGTCCGGGGATGAATCCATCGTTCAAACCGGAAGCCGGTCCGTTCCCGGGCGTTGAAGGCGCCAAGGAGGCCGCCACCACCAAGGCCGGCAAGGCGGAGTCCGATCCTTTCAACATGGCCATGCGTCAAACCGCCGCCCGGAGCGGCAAGACCAGCGCCGCCAACGCCCCGCGCAACGGCGCGCCGTTGAACACCCGGGCCGCCACTTTCGGCGAGGAGTTGATGGAACGGGTCGGCCGCATGCGGGTCATCGCCCGGGCCGGTCAGCCGGAACAGGTGCGTATCCAGTTGGAACCCCGGGAGTTGGGCTCTTTGGACATGCGTCTGCAGGTGGATGACGAAAGTCGGGTACATCTGTTGATCACCGCCGAATCCGAAGCGGCCAAGGATATGTTGAACCGGCAGATGTCGCAGTTGCGGGAGGCCCTGGCCCGGCAAAATTTGATGTTCGGCGAAGTGACCGTGCAGGTGGATGATGAGCATCCGTGGCAACAGGGCGCCCATTGGCGTTCCGGCGGCGATGGTGGCGCCGGGCGGCGCGCCTTTTCCCGGGGGGAAGAAAAATCCCCTGCCGGGCAAGGAAAGCCGCTACCGGCAATCCCTGCCGATGACGGTCGATTGAATATTGTCGTATAGAAGTTTAAAATACATGAAATATCAGTATGTTGCCGATTTTATTCAATGTAGGCACGAAGCTTGATTGAATTTAATGCCGAGTCCCTCGTTTTTGGGGGGACCGGCAGCGCCACAAAGGGTTCGGATACGGATGAGCCGGTTGATTTGGTTGAAGAAGAGAGCGGATTCGGTCGTGGCCTCAAAACAGATCCCAGGGATTTTGGCCGTGCCAATTAAGGAGAAATGTCAATGGACGTGACGGGAGCGTTCGGTTCCATTCCCCAAACGGAGACGGGAGCCGGAAAATTTACCGAAGCGGGTGCCGATGCGGAAAAGTTGCGCCTCGATTTTCTCAAACTGTTGACCGCGCAGTTGGAGTACCAGGATCCCCTGGAGCCGCTGGAAAACACCGAGTTCACCAGCCAGATGGCACAGTTTTCCAGTTTGAGTGAACAGCAGCGCAGCAACAAGATCCTGGAAGATCTGCTGACCGCTCAGGGTGTCAATCAGTTGAACAACGCCGTTTCCTACATTGGCAAACAGGTGGTGACCGATGGCAATCGGACCATGGTGACCGATGGCAAGACCCGGGTCCATTTCGATCTGCCCCAGGAGACCGCCGCCGCCGTCCATCTGTATGACGCCTCCGGGCGTTTGGTGAAAAGCCTGGATTCCCAAATTTTCCAGGCCGGTGAACAGTGGGTGGATATCGAAGGCGACACCCTGGCCGATGGTCTGCATACCTTCTCGGTGGTGATCCCGGGCGAGGAGGGGGCCGAACGGGCGGTGACGACCTACGAGAAGGGTATCGTCACCGGCGTCGTCAATGGCCGGGACGGTGTAACGCTGGAAATGAATGGACGTCAGGTCGAGTTGACGGAAGTACGTCGGGTCGAGCAGGTCAACGGATCATAATAGTACGGGTTAGGCCCGACGGCACCATCAGGAGAACGATATGTCTATTATTCAAGCCATGTTCGCGGGATCCAGCGCCCTGAAAAATATGGGTGACGCCATGACCGTGATCGGCAACAACCTGGCCAACGCCAACACCACGGCGTTCAAGGCCAGTACCGCCTCTTTCGAGGATGTGCTGATCCAGTCGGTGGGTGGTGGCGGTCCCGGCAACACTGCCCAGGTCGGTACCGGCGTCGGGTTGTCCGACGTGTCGCAAAATATGGAGCAGGGCTCTTTCACCGCCACCAGCAATGTCACCGATCTTTCCATCGATGGCCAGGGTTTTTTCATCGTCAAGGATGTCACCCTCGCCGACCAGGACCGGGTGGACGAGACCGGGCAACCCCTGGATACCTTCTTCACCCGTGCCGGCAGCTTCAAGAAGGACCTGAAAGGGGACCTGGTCAATCCGGGCGGCCTGGTGTTGCAGGGACGGAAATACGACCTCAACGGGGAGTTGGTCGCCGGTGATGTCAACATCAACCTGGAAGAGTTCGAACAGGATCCGCCCCGGTCCACCAGCAAGGTGGACATCAAGGTCAATCTGGATGCCACGGCCACGCCGATCAGTTCCGATATCGCCTACGATCCCAACGATCCGACCACCTACAATTTTTCCACCGCTGCGCGTATTTTCGACACCCAGGGCAAAAGTCACAATGTGGAATTGCAGTTCCGCAAGCTGCAAAACAACGTGCCGGCCACGGTCATCGGCCAGGACGGCAACAACGAAATTTCCCTGAGCGCCAGTGAAGCGGCCAACGTCACCTTTACCTTCACCCCGGTGGCCGGCGGCGATGCCATCGTCTCCGACGCCATTGCCGTGACCGCCGGCAACAACACCCTGGATCTGACCACCATGGCCGCCGGCGGCAACACCGTCGACGCCTCCTTGACCGCCGACACCCGGTATACCATCAGCTATACCACCGATACCGGTACCATCAGCAAGGTGACCGGTGACGATGGCGAAGTGGAGAAGGTCGGTGAATCCAGCGACAGTGTCTGGGAGTGGCACGCCGCCACCAAGACCAGCGAGTTGGATCAGGCGCAACAGGGGACCGGTGAGTTGACCGCCATCGATCAGGTAACCGGGGCGGTCAAGGCGGCCGCAGAAGGGGCCGATTACACCGTCGGCAAACTGGTGTTCGACGGTTATGGCCGCCTGAAACAGGAGGGTTCGACACCGCTGACCTTCAATTTCACCGACAAGGATTCCGGCAAACAGGAAATCCTGTTCAATTTCGGCGCCGCCTCGGACATCTATGGCGACTCGACCAACGATTTTGTCATCGATCCGAAAAATTTCAATGAGGAGGGGGTGTTCGTGCCGCTCTATGCCGCGGGTGTCCGCAACTCCGACAGCGACCTGGTGGAAAACGGCACCATGCAGGTGGCCGGCAACTCCACCACCTTCACCCTGGTCCAGGACGGGTATCCCCTCGGCGTCCTGGACAAACTGTCGGTCAACACCGACGGCGAGATCATCGGCAACTATACCAACGGCAACGATCGCGAGCTTTATCGAATCCGGCTGGCCAATTTCAAGGATGTGACCGGCCTGGAACAGGATGGCGCCAACCTGTTCCGGCAAACCCGGGTTTCCGGCGATCCGATCATGGAATTTCCCAATGTCGGCCAGTTCGGTGAAATCCAGGCCTATGCCCTGGAACAATCCAACGTCGACATGTCCGCCGAGTTCGTGCGCATGATCACCACGCAGCGCGGTTTCCAGGCCAACTCCCGCATCGTGACGGTGACCGATGGCATGATGGAGGAGTTGCTGGCCCTCAAACGGTAAGACCTCCACGGTTGATCACCACCATTGACGACGACGTTTCCACCGGGTTGCCGACGGTGGAATGTTGTATGTGGCGGCGGACGCTGTTAAATTGAAAACACTGATGGAATCAATCGACTACTGACTTTCGAAAAGAGAACGGAACCATGGCCGAAGATGTGGAACAGGAAGAAGGTGGTGGCGGCGGTTTAATGAAGATCATCCTGCCGGTGGTCGCCCTGCTGATCGGCGGCGGGGGTGGCTATTTCGCCGGCAGCACCATGACGGCCAACCGCTTCATTGAACAACAGGCGGCCGATCCGGCCGAGGAGCGGGGCGAGGTGGCCAAGGACCCCAACGCCATGGTCGGCGACATGTTCGCCCTCGATCCGTTCGTGGTCAACCTCAACGAACCACGCGGCAACCGCTATCTCAAAACCACCATCCAACTGGAGATGGACAGCCCGGAACTGCGCGGTGAACTGGATCGGCGCCAGGCGCAACTGCAGGATGTGATCCTGGCCTTGCTGACCTCCAAATCCTCCAAGGAGTTGCAGGCCCTGGAAGGGAAGTTCCGCCTGCGCGAGGAGTTGCTCTCCCGCATCAACGCCCTGCTGGTCAACGGCGCCATCACCCGCGTCTATTTCACCGAATTCGTAATCCAGTAACCGACGGTCCGCCATGACGCAAATTTTGTCAGAGGAAGAGATCAATGCCCTCATGCAGGGATTGGAGGAGGGATCCATCGATCTGGACGGGGTGGACGGCGACATTCCGGCGCCCGAGGAGGAAAAAAAGGTCAGCTCCTTTTTCTTCGGACAAAAAACCGTCATCCGTGTCGGCGCCCTGCCGGGCCTGGACCTGATCAATGAACATCTCGCCTCCCAGCTCTCCTTCAAGTTGAGCCAAAAGGTGGGGCGGGAGGTCCATATTCAACCCAAATCGACCACCAACCAGATCTTCGGCCGTTTTCTCCACGCCCTGGATCCGCCGATCTTCATCTCCATCCTGCGGGTGGAGCCCTCCCAGTCGATGAGCCTGATCTCCATCGACGGCGATGTGATGTATCATATCCTGGAGGGATTTTTTGGCGGCGATGGCGACTCGGAACGGCCTTTCCGCAATTTTTCGCCCTTCGAAATGAAGGTGATCGACCGGATCATGGATGTGACCCGGGAGCAGATCGCCCTCTCCTGGCAAAAACTCGACTCCTCGTTCAAACTGGTCCTGACCCGTTGGGAAAACCAACCCCAGTTCGCGGCGGTGATGCCCCTGGATGAAACGGTGTTCCTGATCACCTTCGCCATCGAGGTCGGCGACGTGGAGGGAACCCTCACCGTCTGTTATCCGGCCGTCATCCTGGAACTGTTCAAACAACAGCTCAAGGTGGGCTTCCAGCAAAAAGACCAGGTGGAGGGCTCCTCGACCTGGCAGGCCTCGGTCCACGAACAACTGGGACTGGTCTCGCTGAAGGTGTCGCCGGTGGTCTCCCGGGAAAGCATGACCGTGCGGGAGATGTTCAATCTCAAGGTCGGCGACGTGATCCATCTCAGTCGCGATCTGGCCCACGAAATGCCGATCGAAGTGGAAGGATTGGTCAAATATCACGGTTTGGCCGGAGTGGTCGATGGCAAACGGGCGGTTCGGGTGACCGAAATTGACCGTGAAGGGTCCTAACACCCTTTCATTCACGGGATGATGATGTAAAATCAAACGGGTTGGGCGTGGCTTGGGGACGCCGTGGGTGTGGATGCGGAAGATGACAGATGAGGTGCTTTGATGGTTGACGGACCCCTCGGTGACATGGATATGGACATGTCCGAAATGATGCCGAAAGGCGGTGATGTCGAGGGCGAACTGCCCAAAAACATGGAACTGCTGATGGATGTGCCCCTGGACGTCTCCGTGCGTCTGGGCCACGTGCGGATGCAGATCCGCGATCTGCTCAAACTCAACAAGGGCTCCCTGATCGAACTGGAAAAAGAGGCGGACGATCCCCTGGAGATCCATGTCAACGATCGCCTGCTCGCCTACGGCGAGGTGGTGATGATCAAGGATAAACTGGGTATCCGCATCACCGATATCGTCTCCCTGGCCGAGCGGCTGGAGCATTTGCGCTGATGACGCCTGTGTCAAGCGGAATTCACAACGAATCGCCATACCGTTTCAACGCCCGGTGGTTGCCGCCGTTGGCGCTCCTGGCCGGTTGTTTTACCGGTCTCTCCCCGCTTCATGCCGCTGAAGAGGGGGCCGAACCGCCCATCGACCTGATGAGCGAAGCGGCGCAGGTGGCCGGCTATCTGCTGATTTTCATCGTCCTGGCCGCCCTGGTGGTCCATCTCGGCAAACGCTATCAACCCGGCCTCGGCGGTCTGGGACCCATCCGCATCGAGGATGGCCGGAACCTGGCCCCGGGCATCGGCCTGCGCCTGGTCCGGGTCGGCGGTCGCGCCTGGTTGTTGGGGGTGACCAAGGACCGGGTCTCCCTGCTGGCGGAACTGTCGGCCCGGGAACTGGCCACCGCCACCGCGTCGCAAGCCCCCCCGGAACCCACCCCACCACCGAAGGAAACCGCGACTTGAGCCCACGGCTGAAGCGGGGGTTGGTCTGGGGAGCACTGCTCCTCCCGGTGATCCTTTGCTTCGGTCTGGAGTGGGCGGTGGCCGCGGAGATCACCCTGCCCGGCGTCAGTTTTTCCACTGGTGAAAAGGTCGGCACCGCCGATCCGGAACAGGTGGGCATCGGCCTGCAGATCCTGGCCCTGATGACCCTCTTCTCCCTGGCCCCGGGTCTGCTCATCATGGTCACCTCCTTCACCCGCGTGATCGTGGTGATGTCCTTCGTCCGTCAGGCCATGGGACTCCAGGGCCAACCCCCGAACCAGGTGTTGATCTCCCTGGCCATGTTCATCACCTTTTTCGTCATGGGGCCGGTGTTCGATCGGGTCTACGACGATGCCATCCGTCCCTATCTGGACAAACAGATCAACGAGGAGGTGGCCTTCGACCGGGCGGTGGCGCCCATCCGCAGTTTCATGATGCGGCAAACCCGGGAAAAGGACTTGGCCCTGTTCATGCGCCTGTCCGGCATCGAAAAAACCCAAAGTCCCGCCGACGTACCGACCCGGCTGGTCATCCCCGCCTTCATGATTTCCGAACTGAAAACCGCCTTTCAGATCGGTTTCATGATCTATCTGCCCTTCCTGATCGTCGACATGGTGGTGGCCAGCGTTGTCATGTCCATGGGTATGATGATGTTGCCGCCCCTGGTCATCTCCATGCCGGTCAAATTGATCCTGTTCGTGCTGGTGGACGGCTGGTCGCTGGTGGTGGGATCGTTGGTGCAGTCGTTCAAGTAGCCATTATCCTCTTCAATAAGAAGGAACTCTTCGGATTGTGAGTTCGTTTGCTGTTCAGAAATATTCGGTAAAATTGACAAGTAAAATAATTTAACAGGATCAAAGGTTAGTGTATTGCTTGCAACTGAAAAGCAATGTATAAAAAATCAGAAACAGGAGTAAGGAAAAATGGGCAAAAAAACAAAAAAGTCCGCAGGCAGATCTACTGTAAAAGATAAGATTAAGGGGTACATGGATGAAAATAAGTCCCTTTTTGAAGGAATATTGGGTGGATTGGAAGAAAGGATTATAAAAGGGCGAGAGCGAGAGGATGATCCTGTCCCAATTCATTTGACAAAATATCGTGTTAAAAGTGCAAGAAGCCTTTTTGGAAAATATAAGCGGAAAAAAGACAAAAGAAAAAATGAATTCATGGATGACGTGGAAGGGATTGCTACTGATTTGCTTGGGATACGGGTGATATGTTTGTTTGATCAAGATCTTGAAAAGGTGTATAAATTCTTGGTAGACGAAGTTTTAGTTGATGAAACTCTAATTGAATTAAAAGTATATACTCAAAGATCTTTGTTAATGGCAGCAAAAATAATTTATTTGGAGTATGACGGGTTAAAGGAAAAAAAAGCTGATGAATTCATTGGCTCCGTTACGACAAAAGAATCAAAATACCAGTCTATACACTTTGTTTTTAACTATACTGCAGGCAGTCGTGTTGTAAAGGTCGAGATGCAGTTACGTACAGTACTGCAAGATGTTTGGGCGGAGTTAGAACATGCTTTGGCCTATAAACAAGGGATGATAAATAGTCAAATCCGTGATAGTTTCAATTTTCTGCAGGGTGATTTGGATAATATTGGAAGGTTGTTGGATGGATTGAAAGCAATAACCATTAAAGATCGAGAGTTGGCACGATTGCAGATGCGCTCAACCGCCAGGCCAATAGGGGTGTTTTGGTATGAAAGCGAATTGCTTCCTTCGGTGTTTTCTAGTGAAGGAGATTTGTCTAGACTAGTTACGGAATATCGTCAGGAAGCAGTTAAAGCTCAAAAGGAGGAAAAAATAGCAGTTCGAAATGAACTGATTAAAAATGGCAAATCAATTTTAAGCAACCTCCTGAGGAAGCTTAGTGAGACAAAAAATGTTGACCCAGGCCAGCACCTCTATTTCAAGAATGTAGAAAATGCTTTTTGGATGTTTTTAGAGAGAAAGTTTGATGAAGCTCTAGATTTGTATGAACAGATATCGAATTCAAATAGAGATAAATACGTTCCAATGTTCAGGAAAGGGGAGATTCATTACTTGCTTGGTGATATGGAGGATGCTTTGGTTTGTTTTGATCGTGCAGAAACTATTCTCGACAGTATGTATAAGAAACATATGCCAAATGAAGTGGCTGCTAATAAATATAGAATTTTAAACAAGCTTGCAATTACTTTTTGGCAAATGGGTCGCGATTATGATAGGCTGGCACTTGAAAAAATATCGGAAGCAGAAATTACATTTAAGTTAATAAAAGAGCCAGAAAAAGTTCTTGGCCGAAAAGAGGAGCCTATCATTGCGAACAATCTAACATGGTTTTATTTGAGTGAGTTTCTAAGGCATGTGGATAACCAAAAGGAAGTTCAGGCTTGTATTGAGGCAAAAGTAGCCACTCAAAAAGAGGTTGAAAATTTATCAAATAAAATCATTCCTGCAACAAAGCAAGCCTTCAATGCTTTGATCGATAAATTTGAAATCTTATGGGAATTTTTGGATTCAACTGAAACGGCCAGCAACAGTTTGGATACTGCTAGTTGGTTTTATTATAAGACA